>JBBDMS010000057.1:38819-60778 GCA_040878185.1 Dongiaceae bacterium
CGCACGTCCAGGTCGGCGCGCAATTGGCGCGCCGCCTCGACGGTCAGCTCCGCGGCTCCGGCATTGTCGAGCGTCACGACGAGCGCCCGCGCATGTCCGATGCCGGCTGCTTCGAGCACATTGCGCTGCGTGCCGTCGCCATAATAGACGGGCAGGCCGCTGCGATGGGCGAGGTTGACCTGTTGCGCATCGAGATCGAGGGCGATCCAGGGCAGTTGCGCCGCCTCGAACAGCCGCGCGGCAATCTGGCCGCAGCGCCCGAAACCGGCGATCAGAATATGGTCCCGCAATTCCTCGGCGCCCTCCGCCAGCGCCTCGAGCCGGGGCCCGTCCTTGCTTACGCGCTGCAGCCGGGCGAGGCGGGCGCTGAGTGCCGCGAGGATCGGCGGCAGGATCATGCTGAGCGCGACCACGAGCGACAGCAAGGCGAGCATCTCGCCGTCGATGAGCTGGGCTGCCGCGGCAATACCGAGAACGACGAAAGCGAACTCGCCGCAATTCGCCAGCGTCATCGCAGCGCGAATCGACGTCACCTTATCGAGTCCGAACAGCCGCGCGAGGATTGCGACGATCAACGTCTTGCCGACGACGAGCGCGGCGAGCAGGCCAAGCACCAGCGGCGCCTGCTCGATCAGCGCGCGCCCATCGATCAGTGTGCCGACCGTCATGAAGAAGAGGCCGAGCAGCAGGCCGCGGAATGGCCTCATGTCTCCCTCGATCTGATGGCGGTAGGGGCTCTCCGCCAGCAGGAGCCCGGCGAGAAACGCGCCGAGCGACATCGAAAGCCCGGCTAAGCTCGTGGTGAAACCGATGCCGAGCACGATCAGCAGGATCGCCGCGACGAACAGCTCGGGATTGTTCGTATCCGCGATCACGCGAAGCAACGGCCGCAACAGAAAGCGACCGGCGAGCACGAGCAGGCCGACGACGATGGCCGCGTGCGCCACCGCAAAGCCGATGGCCGCGAATAATGCGGGTGCGTTCCCGTCGGCGCGACCGAGCAGCGGTATCAGAACAAGCAGTGGGACCACAGCCAGATCCTGAAACAGCAGGACGGCAAAGCTTGCCCTGCCGAACCGGTCGGCCAGCTCGCCGCGATCGATCAGCACCTGCAGCACCAGCGCCGTCGACGAAAGAGCGAGCGCGCCGCCGATGACGATCGATGCGTCGACGTCCATGCCCATGAAATAGGCGCTAATCCCGATCGCCAACGACGTTACCGCGACCTGGGCGAAGCCAAGCCCGAATACGAGACGGCGCATGACCCACAAACGTCGGAAGGAGAGCTCGATCCCGATGGTGAACAGCAGGAAGACGACGCCGAACTCGGCCAGCCCGCGGATCGTCTCGACATTGTCGATGAGGCCGAGCCCATGAGGCCCGATCACGACGCCGCCGGTGAGGTAGCCGAGGATCGGGCTGATGCGCAGTCTGTGGAAGAGACAGACCGCGACGACCGCCGTTACCAGCAGGATCAGGGCCTCGGTGACCGAGCCACCATGTTCGACTGCAACATCCATGATTCGGTGCCACCCCCTGCAGACATCATAGCCGATCCCGGTTTGTCCGCTGAGCGGATCGATCGCCTAACCTGTCCGCTGGATCGCTTCCCACAGGCGCGCGGGTGTGAGCGGCATATCGAGATGGGTCACACCGAGCGGCGCAAGCGCGTCCAGCGCCGCGTTGACCAGCGCCGGCGGCGCGCCGATGCAGCCGCTCTCGCCGATACCTTTCACCCCCAGCGGGTTGCCGGGGGCGGGCGTTTCCCGGGTCGTGGTCTCGAAGAACGGCAAATCGTCGGCGCGCGGCGCGCAGTAATCCATCAGCGATCCGGTCAGAAGCTGCCCCTCGTCATCATAGCGGGACCATTCATGCAGGGCCTGCCCGATGCCCTGTGCCGTGGCGCCGTGGATCTGGCCCTCGACGATCATCGGGTTGACGATCCGCCCGCAATCGTCGGCTGTGGCATGACGCAGGATGTCGATGCGGCCGGTCTCGCGGTCGATCTCGACCATGACCAGATGGATGCCGGCGCCATAGGTCGGCTGCTCGGGGTCATAGTAACCGGTCTCTTCGAGACCCGGCTCCAGCGCGCGCGGCATGTCGCTGCCGGAATAGGCGGCGCGTGCAACGTCACGGAAGGCGACGCGACGATCGGTACCCTCGATCTCGAACTGCCCGTCGTGAAACCGCAGGTCGGTGTCGGCGCATTCGAGAAGATGCGCGGCGATGCGCTTGCCCTTGGCGATGATCTTGTCGGCGGCGAGGCCGGTTGCGGTGCCGACGATGGTCAGCGAGCGCGAATAGAAAGTGCCGGTGCCCGCATGAACGCGATCGGTGTCGCCGAACACCAGTTCGATATCGTCGAGAGCGATACCGAGCCGGTCCGCGAGCAGCTGACGGAACACGGTGGCGTGGCCCTGGCCATGGCTGTGACTGCCGACGAGGAGCGTCACCCGCCCGTCGGGATGGACACGAACTGCGGCCGCGTCCCACTGACCGATACGGCTGTTGCCCCAGCCCCTGGTCGAGCGCGTGCCGCCGGCGCTGCCTTCGACGAACGCCCCGATCCCGATACCGACCAGACGACCGCCCGCACGAAGTTCAGCCTGTTCGGCGCGCAGCGCCTCGTAATCGGCAACATCCTTCAACGCTGCAAACAGCGCGGCATAGTTTCCGGAATCGTATGTCGTGCCGATCGACGTGCGATGACCCGCCGCGAACGGCGCGATCAGGTTGCGCGTGCGCATCGTCAGAGGATCGATTCCAAGCTGGCGGGCGGCGAGATCGATTGCGCGTTCCACCATGTAACAGGATTCCGGCTGACCTGCGCCGCGATAGGCATCGGTCGGCGTGGTGTTGGTGTAGACGCCGCGCACCCGCGCATGGATCGCGGGGATCTCGTAGCATTGCGACAGCATCGAGCAGGAGAAGGTCGACGGAACGGAGGCCGCGAAGGCCGACAGATAGGCGCCGAGATTGCCGACGACATCGACGGCCAGTGCGGTGATGCGTCCGTCTTTGTCGAATCCCATGCGGATGTCGGCAATCTGATCGCGAGCATGCGCGTCGACCAGGAATGAATCCGATCGGGTTGCTGCCCAGCGCAGCGGCCGGCCGAGCCGCCGCGCGGCCCAGAGCAAAGCCGGTTCTTCGGGATAGTGGATCGACTTCTGGCCGAAGCCGCCGCCCACATCGGGCGCGATGACGCGAATCTGTGTCGCCGGCACCTTGAGCGAATGCTCGGCGAGGAAATTACGGATCAGATGCGGGATCTGCGACGACGTCCACAGCGTATAGCGATCATCGACGGAATCGTATCGCGCCGCGACCGCGCGCGGCTCCATCGGCAGATGAAACACACGATTGTTCCGCAGCGTGAGGGCGACGCGATGCGCGCTTCGCGCCAGTGCGCCTTCGACGGCGTCACGATCGCCGGCCTGCCAGTCGTAACAGAGATTGTTCGGAATGGTGTCGTGCAGTTGCGGCGCATCGGGCGCGAGGGCGACGTCGGTCGATGCGGCAACCGGCAGGGGGGCGAGGTCCGCGACGATCACGTCGGCGGCATCCATCGCCTGTCCGCGCGTCTCGGCGATCACCAGAGCGAGCGTGTCGCCGACATGGCGCACCCGGCCGGTCGCGAAGACGGGGCGGAGCGCTTCGCCCATCGGGCGGCCATCCGAAAAAGGGACCTCGCTTACGATCGGCAACGCGCCGCCGCCATCGGCGTGCCAGTCGGCGCCGGTGAAAACCGCGATTACGCCCGGCATCTGCAAAGCAGGTCCGATGTCGATCGACCGGATCACGGCATGGGCGTACGACGAGCGCAGAAAAATCGCGTGCGCCGCGCCGGGCAGATCGAGATCGTCGACATAACGGCCGCGGCCGGTCAGGAAGCGCTCATCCTCGACGCGACGGATCGACTGGCCGATATGGGTACGTGCGTTTGCCATTTTAGGTTTGCTGCGCGGGCTTAGCGGTTGCGCAGATCGTGCGCCATGCGCTCGATCGGATCGCGCCAGACGCGGTTCTCGGTCTGTCGATAGAGCCGCATCGTCGGATACCAGATCGTGTCGCTGCCCTCGGTGCCCCAGCGCCAGTCGGGCATGCGCCGCAGCAGGAGCCATACCGGCTGCGCCAGCGCACCGGCGAGATGTCCGATCGCGCTGTCGACCGAGATCACACGATCGAGCGACATCATCAGCGCGGCTGTGTCGAGGAAGGCATCGGGGCCGTCGTCGAACTCGTCCGGCGGCATCACGATGCGCATGCCGCGCGGCAGATCGCGAACCTGTTCGATGCCGTGATGCTTTTGCAGCCCGACCAACGTGACGTCCGGCACAGCGGCCAGCGGCGCGAACTCGGCGAGCGCCAATGATCGTCCGAGATCGGGTTGAATTCCAGGCCGCCCCTGCCAGCAGAGGCCGATGCGGCGGTCCGGCAAGGTCGCGATCCATTCGCGCCAGCGTTCGATCCGGCGCGGTTCGGCGCGCAGATAGGGAACCGTTCCGGTGAGCGCATTGCGATCGAGACCAAGCCGCAAGGGCAGGCTCATCATAGAGACATGCAGCGCATCGGCCGGCGGCCGGCCGCTCTTGGTCGCAATGCCTTCGACGGAAGGCGCCGTCGCGAGCAAGGCGAGTTGTTCGGAGCGGCCGATCAGGATCGTGCGTCCGACGCGCTGTCGCGCAGCCGCCACGTACCGCACGAACTGGATCGCATCGCCATGGCCCTGTTCGGTTTCGACGAACAACGTGCGATCGGGCGCCGGCGATCCGTCCCACGCCTTTGCCTCACCCGGATGCTGCAGCGGCAGACCGAGGCGCAAACGCCATTCGTAGGCGGGCAGGCCCGTTTCGTAGTCGCCGCGCTGCAGGCGGCACAGCGCGTGATTGAGATGCGCCTGCGCAAAATCGGGCCGGACGCGGATCGCGCGAAGAAACATTGCTTCGGCTTCGTCCAGTCGCGAATCCGCGCGCAGGCAATCGCCGAGATTGTTGATCGACTCGACGCGCTCCGGTTCGCGCTCGACCAGCGGTCCGAGAATCGCGGCGGCCTCCTCGTAGCGACCCTGCAGCTTGACCGCATGGGCGAGATTGTTGGCAGCACCGCCATCGTCGGGCGCCAGTTCGAGGCCGCGCCGCGCCGCGATTTCCGCTTCGGCATGACGGCCGAGCTTGTTGAGGACATAGGAACGGTTGATGTGGGCGACGGCAATGTCCGGCTTCAGTTCGAGGAACCGGTCGAACGCGGCCAGCGCCTTCGCGCTCTGATCCGCCTGCGCCAGGGCGTTCGCATAGTCGAGCTGGATCGTCGGATCGTTGGGTTTCGCGGCTGCGACCGGCGTCAGCAGACGGGCCGCCTCCGCAAACTTGCCTTCGCGCGTCGCACGCAACGCGGCCAGGCGCAGGGCGACGACGTCGATCGGGCCGTCCGCAGCTTGCATGCGATCGGGACTAGAGGCGTCGCCGGGGGTCGTTTTCACGGCTCGTCTGTACGAAGTCGAGCGCGGCGCAGACCAGCACGATGACGACGACCACATAAAGCGGAATCGAATCGATCGCGACGGCCAGTGCAATCAGGAAAATACCGAGCGCGACCAGCGCGACTGTGCTCGTAATCCAGTTATCCATCCTGTCGCGTCTCCGTTTCGCCGGCGCCGTCGGCATCGATCTGATCGACGAGCCAGCGTGCCGTGCGCAGCAGCCGCGCATCGTCGCCGCGCGGTCCGACAAGCTGAACGCCGATCGGCAGGCCCGCATTGCCCCGCAGGATCGGCAGGCTGATCGCCGGCACGCCGAGCAATGTCCAGATTGTGCAGAAAACCGGGCTGCCGGTCGAATCGAGCCCGAGCGGTGCTTCGCCCGGTGCCGCTGGCGTCAGGATCGCGTGGAATTCGTGGAAGAGCCCCGTCAGGCTTTCGCGCATCCGGCCCGCCAGCGCCTGCGCGCCCAGATAATCGATCGCGGTGACGTTGTGTCCCTCTTCGAGAAAACTGCGCAACCGGTCGGTCATGCGGTCGCTGCCGGTCCGGTATTCGCGCGCGAGATTGGCCGCCATCTCGGCCGCCATGATCCGGCGCTGCGCTTCGTGAGCGCCGGCGAACGGCGCCGGCAGGTCGACCGGGACTACTCGATCGCCGAGCCAGGCGATCAGTTCCTCGAATCCGCCTTTGGTATCGTCGCCCGCTTCGTTCCAGACCGGGCTTCGGACGAACGCGAGGCGCGGGGGCAGTGGCGGCGCGATGCCGGCAATGCGGGCGAGATCGGGCGGCGCCTCGAGAGCAGTGTCGGGATCGCGCTCGTCGTAGCCGGCGAGTGCATCGGTCAGCAGCGCGACATCCTCGATGCAGCGACCATAGGTGCCGACATGGTCGAGCGAGCGCGAAAGCTGCAGCGCGCCGTGGCGGGAGATGAGACCGTGGCTCGGCTTGAAACCGAAGATGCCGCAGAACGAAGCGGGCCGGATCATCGAGCCGTTGGTCTGGCTGCCGATGGCGAGCGGCACCATGAAGGAGGCGACCGCCGCCGCTGAACCGGAGGAAGAGCCGCCGGGCGTGCGTGCCGGATCGTGCGGGTTGCGCGTCTTGCCGGGTCCGAAATAGGCGAACTCGGTGGTCACCGTCTTGCCGAGGATGATGGCGCCGGCGGCGCGCAGCCGTTCGGCGACGGCTGAATCCCGTACGGGTCGGCGGCCTTCATGGATCGGCGAGCCCATTTCGGTCGGCATGTCCCTGGTATCGAAGATATCCTTGAGCCCGACGGGAATGCCATCGAGCGGCCCGATCGGACGACCGGCCCGGCGGCGCTTGTCGGCCTCGCGCGCCTGCGCGAGCGCGAGGCCCGGATCGAGAAAGGCCCAGGCGCCGATCTCAGGCTCGTGCGCGGCGATGCGGGCGAGGCAACTCTGCACCAGCTCTTCGGCGGAGAGGCCTTCACCCATGCGGCGTCGCGCCTCGACCGCCGTCAGGAAACAGGAATCATTCGATGCCATGATCGACCGGCTGCGCGCTCATCGCCCGTAGACTTCGCCCGGCAACCACAGGCCGATGCCGGGGAAGATGTAGAGCAGCGCCATCGAGATCAGCACGATGAACATGAAGGGCAGCATGCCGGCAAAGATCTGGTTGAGCGTCACATGCGGCGGTGCCACCCCTTTCAGATAGAATCCGGCCATCGCCACGGGGGGCGAGAGGAACGAAGTCTGGATATTGAGCGCGACCAGCAGACCAAAGAAAAGCGGATCGACGCCGAAATGCTGCAGCAGCGGCAGGAAGATCGGCACGAAGATGACGATGATCTCGGTCCATTCGAGCGGCCAGCCCAAGAGGAAGATGATCGCCTGCACCAGGAGCATGAAACCGACCGGACCGAGATCGAGCGCCAGCATCCATTCCTTGATCAGATCCTGCCCGCCGAGCAGGCCGAAGACCGAGGAGAAAATGCTGGAGCCGACGAAAAGCCAGCAAACCATCGCGGTCGCGCGCGCCGTCAGATAGACGGATTCGCGGAGTTTGGCGAAGGAGAACCCGCCATAGGCGACGGCGAGAATGAGCGCGCCTGCAGCCCCGATGGCCGCCGCTTCCGACGGTGTCGCAAGGCCGAAGACGATGGCGCCGAGAACCGCGACGATCAGCCCCGCCAGCGGCAGGAACGAGGTCGTCAGCATCCAGAGCACCTTGAGGAACGGGACCTGGGTTTCTTCCTTGGGCAGTTTTGGGGCGAGCTTCGGATTGATGATGGCGCGGCCCATCACATAGATCATGTAGAGCCCGGCGAGCATGAAGCCCGGAAAGAATGCGCCGGCATAAAGCTGTACCGGCGAGACGCCGGCCGTGGCGCCGTAGAGGATCAGCATGATCGAGGGCGGAATGAGGATGCCCAGGCAGCCGCCCGCACAAATGACGCCAGCCGAAAGCTTGATGTCGTAACCGGCTCGCAGCATGGCGGGGAAGGCGAGCAATCCCATCAGCGTGACGACAGCGCCGACGATGCCGGTTGCCGTCGCAAACAGCGCGCAGGTGATGAGCGTGGCGATGGCGAGCGCCGCCGGCATGCCGCGCGCCGCGATCTGAATGGATCGGAACAATCGATCGAGGATTTCGGCGCGCTCGACGACATATCCCATGAACAAAAATAGCGGGACCGGCAGCAGGACCTCGTTGCTCATCACCTCGAAAGTCTTGCGCACCACCAGCGCGAACACCGGCACATCGCGGAAGCCGAAATAGTAGAAGGCAAAGCCGACGCCCATCGCCATCAGGGAAAAGGCGATCGGGAAGCCCAGCATAATCACGAAGATGAACAGCGCCAGCATCATGACGCCGATTTCGGGATTGCTCATTGGCTGGCCCCCTTGGGCCCTATTCCCGTCGCGTCGATACCGGCACTGGCGCCTTCGAGCAGTTTCTTCTCGGTTTCTTCGGCGTCGCGCAGTCGCTGTGGCCAGGCGCCGGTCCGGATACAGATGAGGCAGCGGACAAACTCGACGACGCCCTGCAGCAGCATCAGCACCCCGACGATCGGGATGAGAACCTTGAAGGGGAAAAGGGGCACAGTCGCCGGACTGTTGGTGCGCTCATCGAGCATCCAGGTGTTTTCCGCCTCGATGGTGCCGGCGACGATCAGGGCGATGATGCCGGGAAAGAAGAACAGCAGATAGAGAATCAGGTCCATCCACGCCTGACGCCGCGGCCGCCAGGTGCGATAAAGGAAATCGCCGCGCACATGGGCATTGCGCGACAGCGTGTAGGCGCCCGCCATCATGAAGAGTGCGCCGTAGAGCATGTAGCTCGCGTCGAACGCCCACTTCGTCGGTGCGCCGAACAAATAGCGCGCGAACACCTCGTAACAGACGACCAAAGTGAGCGCGAGAATCGACCAGCCGAAGGCGCGGCCGATGAATGCGTTCAGCCGATCGATCCACAGCAGGACGCGCTGCATCGGCAACCTTTCTTGTTAACGGAACCCCCGGGTAGACCGGCGGCGGAGCGGCCGCGGCCGTGCCCACCGGGACGCCCGCGGCTGCCGCCGATGATCGTCAGCTGCCGAAGAAATGGTCGTAGGCCATGGCGCTCGAGACCTGATACTCGCGATAGAACCCGCCGACCCGCTGGGTCCAGGCCTTCTGCGAATCGATGACCTTGGCGAAGAACGGATCCGACGACAGGGATTCGATCAATGCATCCCATGCATCGAGCTGCGCCTGCAGCACCGATTCCGGCGTGGTCCGGACGTCGACACCCGCGGCGCGGATGTTCGCCAGATCGGTCGAGTAACGGTCCTGTTGTTTCCACGACATGTCGGCCGAGGCGGACTCCGAGCCATATTTCAGGATCGCCTGCAGATCTGGCGTCAATGCATTGTAGCGATCCTTGTTGAAGATCACCTCGAAGCATTCGGCCGGCTGGTGGAAGCTCTGCAGCATGTAGACCTTGCTGACGTCGGTGAAGCCGAGCAGCAAATCCGACGAGGGATTGTTGAACTCGGCCGCATCGAGCGTTCCGGTCTGCATCGCCGGCACGATCTCGCCGCCGGGCAGCACGGTCACCGCCGCGCCCATATGGGTGAACAGGTCCGCCGACAGGCCGACCGTGCGATATTTGAGGCCGGTGAGCGCTTCGGCGCTCTCGACCGGTTCCTTGAACCAGCCGAGCGGTTGCGTCGGCATCGGCCCGGTGAGGAAACCGACGACATTGACGCCGAGAATGTCGTTGACGAGTTCGTCGTAGAACGCCTGACCGCCGCCATAGCGGACCCAACCGAGAAGCTGGTTGGCATCGAACCCGAAGGCCGGACCGGTACCGAACAGCGAGAAGCCCTTGTGCTTGCCATACCAGTAGGCCGTAACGCCGTGGCCGCCATCGAGAATGCCGTCCGAGACCGCCTGTTGCAGTTCGAAAGCCTTCACCACGGTGCCGGCCGCCAGCAGCTCAACCTGAAGGCGACCGCCGGACATCTCATTGACACGGTTCACATAATCCTGGGCGTACTCGTTGAAAATGTCCTGGGCCGGCCACGTGCTCTGGAACTTGAGCACGATGGTGTCCTGCGCGCGCGTAACATGGGGGGCGGCGACCAGCGCTGATGCGCCGGCAGTTGCGGCGACGGCGCCGGTGAGGAACCGGCGGCGGGATGCCGCTGTTTTGGTGGCGACTTTGCTGTCGATTGTTGTCATGAAACTCTCCCTGGTCTGGCTGGTCGCGGCCCCGGGCATAAGCCCGGCCCGTGCGCGGCTCCGGGGCGACTTTCGGAGTATGGAAACCCCGACCGCGATGCGACATTAAAGATGCTCGGACGGGCAGCGGCAACCCGATTCACGAGCGGACTGCGGATTCCGCAAAGGGCAAGAGGATTGCGGCGCAGGTTCGTTGTGCAAGTGCACAAAATTCGATGGCGGCCCCCGATGGAACGATTGAAGCTATGGATATGCAACGCGATACGATCGAGACCCTCCTGGGGGATGTCCGGTTCTTCCACCTGCTTGACGAGGATGGCCGGCACGCGCTGGCCGACCGGTTCGGGGTAAGACAATTTTCGGCCGGGTCGACGATCTTCCGGTTCGGCGATCCGGGTGACGAACTGTTCGTCGTTGCCGAGGGCACGGTCGAAATCCATACCCGGGACGATCTCGGCCAGAAAATCTCGCTCGGCACGATGGGCCCGGGCGCACTGTTCGGCGAGCTGTCGCTGATCGACGAAGGGCCGCGGACGGCATCGGCCACGACCGAATGCGACTGTACCGTCCTGGTGCTGGCGCGCGACGATCTGCTCGATTTCATGCGCCGCAATCCCGAGGCGGCGCTCGATCTGATGGCGGTTCTGGGCGAGCGCATTCGCGAGACCCACGGGCGGTTGCGCCGGCTCGCGGCGCGCAATGCCAACGAGGCGATCGAAACGCATGAAAGCGCCATCGAGCGGGCGACCGACATGGTGGCCGGCTGGGCCGGCAGCCTGTGGTTCTTCTTCTTTCATGTCGTGCTGTTCACGATCTGGATCGGCCTCAATGTCGTTCCGGCATATACGTTCGATCCCTATCCGTTCGGGCTCCTGACGATGGCCATCTCGCTTGAGGCGATCCTGCTCTCGGTCATGGTGCTGCTGACGCAAAGCCGGCAGGCGGCGCGCGACCGCATCCGCTCCGACGTCGAATACGAGGTGAATGTCAGGGCGGGGCTGCAGATCGTCGAACTGCACAGCAAGTTCGACATGCTGAACGCCGAACTGGTGCGACGGCTTGCGCATCTCGAAAAGGCGCTCACGCGCAACTTGCCGCCGCCGCAGCGCGGCTCATAGACTGCCGCCCGCCGGCCAGACCGGCCACGATCCAGGGGAGCCGCCGCGCATGGGCGAGAGTAACGCCAACGCGATTTTCGTGTTTTCGTCCGACAACTACAACACGACGCGCGAGCGGCTCATGGGCCGTCAGGCGGCGACCGAAGGCTTCCTGCGCGGCTTTGTGCGCCATGGCGGCGTCGATGAATATTGGTGCTATTCGTTGCGGCGCGAAGACCTCGACACGTTCCGCAAACGCATCGCCGAGTTTGCCGGCAAACAGCGGCCCTGTTCGGCGGTGCCGCCGCTGGATTTCAGCGCCTGGTCCAAGGTCGGCATGCTGTATCGGCCGGGCCCCAATATCGGGCATTTCGCATGGCTGCGTCGCGGGTTCGGCCAGCGCAGCTATTCGATCTGCGGCGTGACGCATACGACGGCCGAACATGTGGTGATGGACGGTATCGCCGAATCGGTGATCGGGCCGGTGCAGCCCTGGGATGCGCTCGTCTGTACCTCGCCGCAGGTCAGGGCGATGGTCGAATACATGGTCGACCAGCTTGCCGATTTCATGCTCGAGCGCTTCGGCGGAAAGGTTGCACCCAAGTTCAATCTGCCGCTGATACCGCTCGGCGTCGATTGCGCATCGCTCGATCCGACGACGACGGCCGCCAAACGTGCGCGCACCGAGATGCGCAAGTTGCTCAAGATAGGCGACAACGATATCGCTTATCTCTATGTCGGCCGGCTGACGCATGTCGAGAAGGCCAATCCGCTGGCAATGTATCTGGCTCTCGAACGGGCGGCGAAGCGGATGAAACGCAAGGTGCACCTCATCCATGCCGGCTGGTTCGCCAGCACCGACATCGAGCAGATTTTCAAGACAGCGGGGCGCGAATTCTCGCCGTCGGTGCAGCATCATTTTCTCGACGGACGGCGTGCCGAGATCCGCAACAATGTCTGGTTTGCCGGCGATGTCTTCACATCGCTCTCCGACAATATCCAGGAGACATTCGGGCTCACACCGATCGAGGCGATGGCGGCCGGCCTGCCCGTCGTCGTCAGCGACTGGGACGGCTATCGCTATACGGTTCGCGACGGCAAGGACGGGATCGCGATTCCGACCTTCATGCCGCCCGGCGGGGACGGCGGCGAGATCGCGTTGCGCTACGCGAGCGGAATCGACGGCTACGGCCGATATTGCATGTCGACAGCGCAGAGCATCGCCGTCGATGTCGAAGCCTGCGCCGATGCCTATGTGAAGCTCGCGGAAGACGCCGCCCTGCGCCGGACATTGGGCGAAGCGGGGCGCAAGCATGCGATGGCGACCTTCGATTGGAGCGTCGTCATCAAAGCCTATCAGGCGCTATGGGCGGAAATGGCCGAGAGCCGAAAATCGGCCGAGGAAAATGCGCCGCCGAAATCGGGCAGGCCGTCGCGACCCCTGCGCGACGATCCGTTCACATTGTTCTCGAGCTATCCGACGGCGTCGATCGACGGCACCACGCTCGTCGAAGCGGTTCCGGGCGCCGATCCGTCGCAGATTCGCGCGTTCAAGGGATCGCCGCTGGCCAATCTGATGCCGTCCATCATTCTGCCGGATGCAGCTTTGGGCAGCCTTATCGAACGTGCCGCGCGTGGCCGCGCCACGGTCGAAGAGCTGGTGATCGAATCGCACAGCGTGCCGGCGGGCACGGTGCGGCGTTCGCTCGGATGGCTGGCGAAGAACGGGCTGGTGCGCCTGCGTCCGCCGGAAAAGAAACGTCGCCGCTCCTAGTTCGCTTTCGGCTGGCCGGCGATCAGTCCGATCCGCCTGTATTCTCGGGCTCCGGGACCCAGCTTTTGGCGCGCCATTCGGCCGTCTCGACGTCGCCTTGGGTCATCGATTCCCGGAAGCTCGAAAGCGCGCCGATCACGCGATCGCGGTCCTTGCCGTTGGGCAGCCGATCGCGGGCCAGCAGAAGCCATTTATAGGCCTCGGTCATGCTGATCGCGACGCCCTGGCCGAGCGCATTCATCACGGCAAGACCGATCATGCCGTCGGGATTTTCCTGATTTGCCGCGCGGCGATAATAACTGTCGGCCTTGGTGAAGTTCTTCGCGGCGACGAGGCCGTAGTGATAGATCATGGCGACTTCGGCCTGGGCGCGGGCATTGCCCGCATCGGCGACCGGCAACAACTCATCGAGCGCCTTCAGAAAATCGTTGGCCTGCAGTGCGGCGAGACCTTCGTCGAGCCCGGCTTGCGCCGGTTGAACGCCGAATGCCGCGAGTGCTATCGCCAGCAGCATGCTTCGCAGGATTTTCCTAACGATCATTCGGGCTGCCATCCGCGGCGATGCGCGCGAGGTACTTGCCGTATTCCGACGCGCGCAATTCGTTGGCCAGGTTCAGCAACGCATCGCGGTCGATGAACCCCATGCGCCAGGCGATCTCCTCGACGCAGGCGATCTTGAGGCCCTGGCGGCGCTCCATGACGCGCACGAACTCGGCCGCTTCGAGCAGCGATTCATGCGTGCCGGTGTCGAGCCAGGCGAAACCGCGCCCCATGCGCTCGACGGCGAGCGCGCCGTCGTCGAGATAGCGCTGATTGACGTCGGTGATCTCGAGTTCGCCGCGCGCCGAGGGTTTGGTCGCGGCGGCGATTTCGAGCACCCGATTGTCGTAGAAATAAAGCCCGGTCACCGCCCAGTTGGAACATGGCTGTTTCGGCTTCTCGACGATCCGCAGGGGCTTGTCCGCATGGTCGAATTCGACGACGCCATAGCGCTCCGGATCGTCGACCCAATAGGCGAATACAGTGGCGCCGTCGGTGCGGGCTGCCGCACGCGCCAGCATGTCGGTGAGCCCATGGCCGAAGAAGAGGTTGTCGCCCAGCACGAGCGCGCAACGGTCGGCGCCAACGAAATCGCGCCCGATGACGAAGGCCTGGGCGAGCCCTTCGGGGCGCGGCTGTTCGGCATAGCGGAGGTCGATGCCCCATTGCGATCCGTCGCCCAGCAGCTCGCGATAGCGCGGCAGGTCGGTCGGGGTTGAGATCACCAATATGTCCCGGATGCCGGCGAGCATCAGCGTCGACAGCGGATAGTAGATCATCGGCTTGTCGTAGATCGGCAAAAGCTGCTTGGTCACGGCACGGGTGATCGGATAGAGCCGCGTGCCGGCACCGCCCGCCAGAATGATGCCCTTCATGCCCCGTCCTCGTCGTTGGCCCATGTGCCGGCCAGGATTTCGTCCACCGTTTCCCCGACGCTCTCGCGCCATGGTCGGGGGAGAATAGCGTAATCGCGGGCAATGCGGCTGCAATCCAGCGCCGAATTGGCGGGACGGCGCGCCGCCGTTGGAAAAGCGTCGCTGCTTGCGGGTTCGAGCAGCGGCGCCGGTCGGCCGTGGCCAGCGGCTGCGTCAAAAACCGCCTCCGCCCAATCCCGCCGTGTCACATCGCCACCGCCGGCATAGTGATAGGTGCCAAAGCGGGTGTTGCCGTCGAGGATCGCTTTCGTCAGCGCGCCGATGGTCCGCGCGATATCGCCGGCGGCGGTCGGCGAGCCGCGCTGGTCGGTGACGACCGCGAGACGGTCGCGCGTGCGGCCGAGCTCCAGCATCGTCTTCACGAAATTGCTGCCGAACGGGCTGTAGACCCAGGCGGTCCGCAGGACGATATGCCGGTCATGGGCAGCGCGTACCGCGGCGTCGCCCTCGGCCTTGCTCGCGCCATAGACGGAAATTGGCGCTATCGGATCGTCTTCGACATACGGGCCGTTCTTGGCGCCGTCGAACACATAGTCGGTCGAGACATGAACGAGCGGCAGATCATGGCGGGCGCAGGCAGCCGCGATGCGGCCCGCGGCATCCCGATTGAGCGCGAAGGCGGCTTCGGGTTCGGCCTCGGCGCGGTCGACAGCCGTGTAGGCGGCCGCATTGACGACAAAGACGGGCTCAACATGCTCGATCGAGGCGAGCGGATCGCCGCTGCCGGCGAGATCGCATTCGGCGCGCCCGTGACAGACCGGCGCAAGGCCGGACGGCCAGGGGTTGCGCGCAAGCTCGCGGGCAAGCTGGCCCTTGCTGCCGAACACGAGCACCTTGCGATCAGACATAACGCTCAGGACGTGACCGCACGGCCAAGGCCGAGCCGTTCGCCGCGATAGACGCCGCTGCGGATGCGTTCCCACCAGGCGCGATTGTCGAGATACCAGCGCACCGTCTTTTCGAGACCGCTGTCGAAATTCTCCTGCGGCCGCCAGCCGAGCTCGCGGCGCGTCTTGCCGGCATCGATCGCATAACGCAGATCGTGTCCCGGCCGGTCGGCGACGAACTCGATCAGCTCTTCGTGCCGGCGCGCGGGCTGGACGCGATCGAGGATCGCGCATACGCGCCGCACGACATCGATATTGGTTAATTCTGCATCGCCGCCGACATTGTACCTCTCGCCGATGCGGCCCGTTTCCATGATGGTGCGCAGCGCGCGCGCGTGGTCCTCGACATAGAGCCAGTCGCGCCGGTTTTCGCCGCGGCCATAGACCGGCAGCTTCTTGCCTTCGAGACCGTTGAGGATGATCAGCGGGATCAGTTTTTCCGGAAACTGGCAGGGCCCGTAATTGTTCGAGCAGTTACTGACGATTGCCGGGAAGCCGAAGCTCTGATGCCAGGCCCGAACCAGATGGTCGGCCGCGGCCTTGCTCGCCGAGTAAGGCGAATTCGGCTGATAGGGTGTTTCCTCGGTGAAGGCGCCTTCGGGGCCGAGCGATCCGTACACCTCGTCGGTCGAGACATGATGGAAGCGAAATCGCGTGCGTGCATCGCCCTCGAGTTCGTTCCAGTAGCGTCGCGCCGTCTCAAGCAGCACATAGGTGCCACGGATATTGGTGTCGATGAACGGCGCCGGCCCGTCGAGCGACCGGTCGACATGGCTTTCGGCGGCGAGATGCATGATCGCCTCCGGCCGGTGCTCGCGAAGCACCCGCGCGACCGCGGCTTCGTCGCCGATATCGACATGCTCGAAGCGGTAGCGCGGATCGTCGGCGACGGGTGCTAGCGAATCCAGATTGCCCGCATAGGTCAGGCTGTCGAGATTGACGACGGACCAGTCGCTCTCGCGGATCAGAAGGCGGACCACGGCCGATCCGATAAAGCCGGCGCCGCCCGTGACGATGACGCTGCGGGTCATAGGGTTACCAGACTTCGCGTTAACAGGCTGCCGCCGGTGCCGACTGCCGGCCCCGGCCGCTCATTCTTTGCCATATTCGAACGGCGTCCGGAACTCCCGGAATCCCGGTAGATTCCGGTCCTTGTCGGAAAGCACCGCCTGCTGCGGCCCGATCGGCCAGGCGACCGCCAGATCCGCGTCGTTCCACAGGAGGCCGCTGTCATGCGCGGCCGAGTAGGGCGCGCTCACCTTGTAGGCGACCATGGTGTCCGGCTCGAGCGTGCAGAAGCCGTGGGCGAAACCCACCGGGATCAGAAACTGTTCGCCGCCCGTGGCCGTCAGTTCCGCCGTTACATGCTGGCCGTAAGTCGGCGAGCCGCGGCGAAGGTCGACCGCGATGTCGAGAATGCGGCCGGCGAGCACGTTCACCAGCTTCGCCTGCGCGACCGGCGGAAGCTGGAAATGCAGGCCGCGCACCGTGCCGACGGGCCGCGACTGGGACAAATTGTCCTGACAGAAATCGATCGCGATGCCGGCCGCGGCGAGCGTCGCGCGGTTCCAGGTTTCGGCAAAGAAGCCACGCGTATCCACGAAGCGGCGCGGAATCAGGAGTTTCGCATCGGCAATCGCCGTCGGTTCGATCCGCATGATGCTCCGGAGAGATGGGGTTTGCTGTGCGGCCGCATTATCGTGAGCCTCGCCGCCCCCGACAAGCAGCAGCGCGCGAGCGGCATTGTGCCCGCCACGCGCCAACCCTAGCCTGCGCCGGTCATGAGGAAGCCGTCCAATCCCAGCACGCAGCCTGCCAATCCGGCACCCGGTCCGGACGGTACGGACAATGTCTCGATCGAGGCGGCGATGCGTGCGCTCGAAGCCGGCGACCTCACCGGGGCGCTCGATATCTGCGAGCGACGCCTGGCGGCCAACATGGCCGATGCGAAGGCGATCCAGCTTTTCGCCGTGATCCTGATGCGGCGCGGCGATCTCGCGGGCGCAAGCGGGACGATGAAGCGCGCGACCTCGATCGCGCCGAACGACGGCGAGATGTGGCGCAATTACGGGGCCATGCTCGGCCAGCAGGGTCGCATGCGCGAGGCGGTCGACGCGTTCTTCAAGGCGATCGATCTCAACAAGCGCGACGCAGTTGCCTATGCGCAGCTCGGCATGGCACTCGAAAATCTCGGACTTGGCGACGAGGCCGAACGTATCTACCGGCGCGGTATCGATGCCGATCCCGACAATGCGCAGAACTGGAAGCGGCTCGGCGAACGTCTCTTTGAGAAAAGGGATCTCAATGGGGCGATTGAGGCGACGGATCGCGCGCTTGACCTGCAGCCCGGCTACACCGAAGCGCTCGCCAATCTCTCCAATCAGCTCCGCCAGGCCTGCGACTGGCCGGATCTGGGCAAGGTCGAGGCCGAGCTCGATGCGCAGACTGCCGACGCGATCGCCAACGGCCGGAAAACCGGCGAACCGCCGATGCTGTCGCTGATCCGCTCGCCCGACCCGGCGCGCCATCGTGCGATCGCCGATGCGACCTCGCGCGCGCTCGTGCAGCGCATGCGTTCGCGCAATGCGGTTTTCCCGATGGAGGCCCGCCGGCGCAAACGAGAGCGCATCACGCTCGGCTATCTCGCCGCGACCTTCCACAATCATCCCGATGCGCATCTCTGCTGTGGCATCTTCGAACGGCACGATCGCGACCGGTTCGCCGTCCGTGCCTATTCCTTCGGGCCCGACGATGGCAGCCCATACCGCCGCCGTATCGAGGCCGGCTGCGATGCGTTCGTCGATCTGCGCGGCGCCGATCCGGTCGATGCGGCGCAACGTATCTACGACGACGAGGTCGATATTCTGATCGGCATTACCGGGCATACGGTCGGCAGCCGGCTCGATGTCTGTGCGCTCCGTCCCGCGCCCCTGCAGGTTTCGTTTCTCGATTATCCCGGCACGATCGGCGGCGGCATTTTCGACTATCTGGTCGCGGATCCTGTCGTCGCGCCGGACGGGCATGAGGAATATTTCACCGAGACGCTGATCCGCATGCCGCATTGTTATCAGCCGAACGACGGCGACCAGAAAATCGCCGGTGCCCCGACGCGCGGCGAGTTCGGCCTGCCCGACGATGGGCTCGTGCTCGCCTCCTTCGTCAACAACTACAAGATCGATGCGGCGTTATTCCGCGTGTGGATGCGGCTGCTCGACGATCTGCCCGGGGGGGTGCTCTGGCTGTTGCGCAGCAACGATGCGGCGGAAGAAAACCTGCGCCGCGAAGCGGATGCGTGCGGTATCGATCCGGCCCGCCTCGTGTTCGACGGCAAGCGCGCCAAGCCCGACCATCTGGCGCGTCTCGGGCTCGCCGATCTCTGTCTCGATACGCTGCTCTATAACGGACACACCACGACCAGCGATGCGCTCTTCGCCGGTGTGCCCGTGGTCACGCTCGAGGGCCGGCATTTTCCGGGACGTGTCGCCAGCAGCATTCTGCGTACGCTTGGTCTGTCGGAACTGGTCGTCGGATCGCTCGAGGAATATCGCGCGGTCGCGCTCATGCTGGCGACCGATGTCGACGCCCGCACGGCGCTGCGTCAGCGCATCGCCGTCAATCGACCGCGCTGGCCGCTGTTCGATACCGAACGCTATGTGCGCAATCTGGAAAACGGATTCGAGCAGGCCTGGGCGCTGCACGTCGCGGGCTCCCTCCCGCGGCCGCTACGGCTTGTCGATCTGCAGCCTCTGGCCCGGGCGCGCTGACGCGGGTTGCGCCGATCGCGCCCGGCGCGGTTGCGGGGTTTAAATCAACAGTTGAAGCGGAATATCCCCCGCAATCTGCGACAATCGGCCCCAAGACCGGCCGCGCCTCGTTTGTTACCGTTCGTCTGCGCCCGCTCCCGACAGAGCTCCGGGGGCCTCAGCCGACAATCCGGGATCCGTGTGCCGTTGCAGGTTACGCCGCAGCGGGCGCACCGTGTTCCCGGTCGAGACGCGACGGGAATACAGGGGGGCGCGCGATGAACATCCATGAATATCAGGCAAAAGCCCTGCTGCGGCGCTATGACGTGCCGGTGCCGCGCGGGGACGTGGCGCATACGCCGCAGGAAGCCGAAGCCGTTGCCGAAGAGCTCGACGGCCCGGTCTGGGTTGTGAAAGCGCAGATCCATGCCGGCGGTCGCGGCAAGGCGGGCGGCGTCAAACTCTGCCGCTCGGTCAAGGAAGTGACGGCGACGGCCGATCATCTGCTCGGCATGCGGCTGGTCACGCATCAGACCGGCCCTGAAGGCAAGGAAGTGCGGCGCGTCTACATCGAAACCGCCACCGACATCGCGCGCGAACTCTATGTTGCGCTGCTGGTAGATCGCGGTACGGGCGGGATCACGATCGTCGCGTCGACCGAAGGCGGCGTCGATATCGAAGAAGTCGCGGCGAAAACGCCCGACAAGATCGTTACGCAGACTTTGCTGCCGGCAGCGCAGATGCAGAGCTTCCACGCGCGCAAGGTTGCCTTCGCGCTCGGGCTCGAAGGCCGTCAGGTGCACAAGATGGTCCGCCTGCTGTTGTCATTGCATCGCGCCTTCGTCGAACTCGACGCCAGCATGCTGGAGATCAACCCGCTGGTCGTGACCTCGGCCGGTCGCCTGGTCGCGCTCGATGCCAAGATGAGCTTCGACGACAACGCCCTGTTCAGGCATCGCGACATCGAAGAGCTGCGCGACGACATGGAAAGCGATCCCCTCGAGGTCGAGGCGGCGCGGCACGATCTCAATTACGTCAAGCTCGACGGCGATATCGGCTGCATGGTCAACGGCGCCGGTCTCGCGATGGCGACCATGGACATCATCAAGCATTACGGCGGCCGGCCGGCCAATTTCATGGACATCGCCGGCGCGGCCACCAAGGAACGCATCGCGATCGCCTTCAAGCTGCTGGCGAACGATCCGGGCGTGCGCGGCATCCTGCTCAACGTGTTCGGCGGGATGATGCGCTGCAATTCGATCGCCGAGGGTCTGGTGCAGGCGGCCCGCGAGATCGGTTACGACCGGCCCCTGGTCGTTCGTCTCGAAGGGACGAACGTGGAACTCGGTCGCAAGATTCTGAACGAGGCCGATTTGCCGATCATCGCGGCCGGCACGCTGGCCGAGGCGGCGCAGTCGATCGTCGCGGCGGTCGCCGCACGGACCAGGGCGGGAGGCTGAGACAATGGCCATCCTCGTCGACCGGACCACCAAGGTTATCTGCCAGGGCTTCACCGGCACCCAGGGCACGTTCCATTCCGAACAGGCGATCCAGTACGGCACCCGCATGGTCGGCGGCGTCACCCCCGGCCGCGGCGGCAGCACCCATCTCGGCCTCCCGGTTTTCGATACCGTCGTCGAGGCGGTCGAGACGACCGGCGCCGATGCGACCGCGATCTATGTGCCGCCGCCCTATGCGGCGGACGCGATCCTCGAGGCGATCGACGCCGGGATCCGGCTGATCGTGGCGATCACGGACGGGATCCCGGTGCTCGACATGGCCAGGGTCCGACGCGAGCTGAAGACGTCGTCGGCGCGGGTTATCGGGCCCAACTGCCCCGGGCTGATCACCCCCGACCAGTGCAAGATCGGCATCATGCCGGGCTACATCCACAAGGCGGGCCGGGTCGGCATCGTTTCGCGCTCGGGGACGCTCTCCTACGAGGCGGCGACCCAGACCACACTGGCCGGCCTCGGCCAATCGACGGTGGTCGGGATCGGCGGCGATCCGGTCAACGGCTCGAGCTTTGTGGACATCCTCGATCTGTTTCTCGGCGACGACGGAACCGACGCCATCATCCTGATCGGCGAGATCGGCGGTACGCCGGAACGCGACGCGGCGCAGTTTCTCAAGGATTCTCGCCGCAAAAAGCCCGTGGTCGGCTTCATTGCCGGTCAGACCGCACCTTCCGGTAAGCGGATGGGGCATGCCGGGGCGGTGGTGACCGCCGGCGGTGAGACGGCAGCCGAGAAAATCGAAGCCTTGCGCGGTGCGGGGGTCATGATCGCACCGACCCCGGCCGAGATCGGCAGTGCCATGCTGGCAGCGCTGGAGCGCTAGGGCGCGGCATTCGGGCATTGAGGCCGGCGCGGCGGCGGCACTTCAAGCATGTCTGCCGTCATACTGGGATAGGTCCGCTGTGGCGATTTAAGCACAGTACCCACTGATTGTCGTATCCCAGCTACATTTGCGTGTATCGCTCTATGCAAACGCATATTTGAGCGAACTTGCTTAAAATTGCTATACGGAAGGCGGGGTAAAGCAGGCGCATTGCGTCTGCCGCACTATTTTCTCTCTGGGGGCACCAGATATGGCGACGGACTCGACGAACAATTCCGCACCGGAAACCACCGCTGCGGTCAGTGAGTCTCCCGATACCAAGGCCACGGACGGCACGATCGTTGCCGCGGGTGCGGTGATCGAGGGCGATGCCGCGACAGACGCGCTGCAATCCGAGGCCGATCCGACGGCAACCCAGCTGGTGCTGGCGGCGCCCATTCCGGAGCCGGCGCCGGGCGAGAACATCT
>JBBDMS010000058.1:0-12717 GCA_040878185.1 Dongiaceae bacterium
GATTCTTGCCGATGTCGTGGATGTCGCCCTTGACGGTGCCGATCACCATCTTGCCAATCTTCGGTGCGCCGGTTTCCGCCAGCAGCGGCCGCAGGATGAACATACCCGCCTTCATCGCGTTGGCGGCGAGCAGCACTTCGGGCACGAACAGGATGCCGTCGCGGAAATCGATGCCGACGATCTTCATGCCGGCGACCAGCGCCTCGGTCAGAACCCTGTAGGGGGTCCAGCCGCGCTCGAGCAGGATGTTGACGCCCTGATCGACCTCTTCCTTGAGGCCGTCATAGAGATCGTCCTGCATCTGCTGAACAAGGTCTTCGTCGTTCAGGCTTCGGAGATCGAGTTCGCCCTCGTCGGCCATCGGTAACCTCCCGCGAGAAAAAGCCGTTGCGAAACCGGGTCTTGACCGGAAACGCTGACCGGCAGGATAGGCGCTTCTTTGTGCCACGAAACGCGCGCGCGTGCGACAGGATTTGATACGGCGGCGACATGGATGCGCCCGGTCCTGCGGCACATCGCCCGCATACCGTGTGGCGCTGTGCCGCGGCCGGAGTGCCGGGCCGCTTCAGCCGTGCGGGCCGGTCGGCAAGGCCCGGTTACTGGCCCGGTCGACCCGGAAGCCGCGGCCGTAATGGCGTTCGATCCGGGCCTGGACGAGTTCGAAGCAGATCGACATCACCCAGTAGATCACCGCCGCCGTGAGCAGCATCTCGATATAGCGATACTCGGCCCGGCCATAGGTGCGGGCGAGATACATGACCTCCCAGACCCCCATCATCGAAACCAGCGACGAATCCTTCAGCATGGCGATGAACTGGCTGCCGGTCGGCGGCACGATGACGCGCATCGCCTGCGGCAGGATGACCTTGCGCATAACCGGACCGCGCCGGAGCCCGAGCGCGGTCGCCGCTTCCCACTGGCCGTGCGCAATCGACTGGATGCCGGCGCGGACAATCTCCGCGAGATAGGCGCCATAATTGAGTGAGAGCGCGATCATGCCGGCCGGCACCGCGTCGATGACGATGCCGACCTGCGGCAGGCCGAGATAGATGAGGAACACCTGGACCAGCAGCGGCGTACCGCGGAAGAACGAGATGTAGAAAGTCGCAGCGCCGAACAGCACGCCGTTCCTGGAGAGGCGGCCGAGTGCCGCGATCAGGCCGAGCGCCGTCGAGCAGACGATCGACACGGCGCAGAGGAACAGTGTCATCGCCGCGCCCTGCAGGAAGCCCGACGGCGTCAGGCGGATGCCGAGCAGGAACGGCAGCTTCTCGCCGATGACCGAGAATTTCAGGTCGAACGACCAGCCGAACCAGAGAAAGAGGCCGAGCAGAGCGAGCCACATGCCGACCGTCTGCATCGACCGGGGCAGCGGCCGCAGCGCCAGCGCAAACCCGGTCGCCGCGAGCGCGATCACGAGACCGGTCGCGATATGGAGCGGCCAGCCCGGCGCCGCCGCATCGAGCCCGAAGATCGCCGCGATCAGGCGGCCGACCGACGTACCGCCGAGGCCGGAAACGCAGGCGATGGCGGCGATCAGGACAAATCCGCCGGCCCAGCGGGGCCGGTCGAGGGGCTGCCGCCGATCGCCGCCGACGTCTGGGAGCATCGCTCCGCCCGGAATGAAGCGGCTGGTTTAGCTGCCTGGCGGCTGGGTGATGTCGGCGCCGAGCCGCTCCTCGGAGAGCCGCGCCAGCGTGCCGTCGGCCCGCATCGCGTCGAAGATCTCGACGATTTTTGCCGCGAACTCCGGATCGCCCTTGTCGATCGCAACCGCGATCGGCTCCATGAACACCGGCTCGCCCACGATCTTGATCGGCTTGCCGGCCTTGATCGCCTCGACTGTCGTCAGCATGCCCGTGACCATTCCGTCGAGGCGCACGCCGTCGCCCAGCGACAGATCCTCGATCGCAAGCGGCTCGCTCTCATAGGCGATGATTTCGGCTTCGGTCACCTTGAAGTCGACCGGCGGCGCTCCGATCGCGTCGATCACCAGATCGCCGCGCAGGTAATTTTCATAAGTGGTGGCGGCCTGGGCGCCGACCCGCTTGCCGTTCAGATCTTCGGCGCTGGTGATCGACGTGTTGTCCTGATGCACGACCACGGAGGCGGGCGTGTAATAATATACGGTCGGGAAATCGACCACTTCGGCGCGTTCCGCCGTCGGTGTCATCGAGCCGATGCAGATGTCCCAACGGCCGGCCCAACTGCCGGCGGTGATCACGTCCCAGCCCGGTGTCACCACTTCGAGTTCGACGCCGAGACGGTTCGCGAATTCGCGTGCGACGTCGACGTCGAAGCCGGCCATCTCGTTGTTCTCGTCGAGATAGGAAAAGGGCGGGTACTCGGCATCGACCGCGAGCACCAGTTTGCCGTTCGCCATGACGCGGTCGAGCGTCTCGCCGGCCATCGCGCCGCTCCCGGCGGAAACCAACAGGACCGCACCCAACGTCGCCAGCCCTGCACGGATCCAGCTTGTGATCTTCATGGTCCTTATCCCCTGTCTGAGCCGCCGGCCCCGGGCGACGTACTGCCTCTGTCGCCGGCCGGCTCCGCCATCAAAGACGGGGCGGCGCGGTCCGTCAATCGCGCCAATGGAACATCGATGGCGCCGAGATGGCGTCGCGCCGTTTGACCGCCGCGGGAAGCCAGTCCTACAGTCGCTCACGCGGTCTGCGGAGGAAACATCGATGGCCCTGGCCCTGGCGCCCAGCGATGCCGGCGTGAACGATCTGAGCGATCTGGTCGACCTCGACCGGTATCCGCTCCATGAAACCGGCGGCGCGCATCTACGTCAAATTATCGAGGATTGTCGCGCGCAACTGGCAACGCGCGGCGTCGCCACAGTGCCGGGACTGGTGCGGCAAGAAGCCGTGCGCCGCATGGCGGCGGAGACCGAAGCGGTTATCGATCGCACCTATTACTGCGACAGCCAGCACAACGCGTATCTGAAGGCACCCGACCTCGATCTGCCGCGCACCCATCCGCGCAATCGCGATCTCGCAACCCAGGTGGGCTCGGTCGCGTGGGATCTGATCGAACCGCAGGCGACGCTGCGCCGGCTCTATCTCTGGGATCCGCTGGTCGCGTTCGTCGGCGCCGTGCTCGATCGCAATCCGTTCTTCCGTTTCGCCGATCCGCTCGGCGCCTGTTCGGTCAACGTGTTCCGCCCCGGCATGGGCCATGCCTGGCATTTCGACGAGGCGAAGTTCTCGACGACGCTGATGCTGCAGAAGGCGGAGAAGGGCGGCGATTTCGAGTACGTGCCGTTCCTCAGGCCCGAGCGCGGCGAGGATTTCGACGCGGTCGGGCGCATTCTCGACGGCGACGAAACCGATGTCGTGCGCCTGCCGTTCGAACCGGGTACGCTCTCGATCTTCCACGGCTCGCGCTCGCTGCATCGCGTGACGCGCTGCGGCGGCAAGCGCGACCGGCTGGTTGCCGTGCTCTGTTTCGCGAGCGAAGCCGGCGCGGTCAATTCGGAAGCCGTGCGCAAACTGTTCTGGGGCCGGACACGCTGAGCGCGCGGGAGGTCGAATGGCTGCGGCGAAGATGACGATTCGTCCAGGCCATCTGACGCTCGCCGATTGCGCGGCGCTCGCCGCCGGCGGTTTGACCCTGCGCCTCGATCCGAAAGCCTGGCCGGCGGTCGAAGCCTCGGCCGCGACCGTCGCGAAACTGGTGAAGGCGGGGAAACCGGTTTACGGCATCAATACCGGCTTCGGCAGCCTCGCCCGCGCGCGCATCGCCGATGGCGATCTCGCCGAATTGCAGCGCCGCCTCGTGCTCTCGCACATGGCGGGCACGGGCGCAGCACTAGACGATCGCGTGGTGCGCCTCGTGCTCGCGCTCAAAGCGGCGTCGCTTGCGCAGGGCTTCTCCGGCGTGCGACGGCAAATCGTCGAGATGCTGATCGCGCTCTATAACAAAAACGTGCTGCCAATCATTCCGGCGCAGGGTTCCGTCGGTGCCTCGGGCGATCTCGCCCCGCTTGCGCATATGTCGGCGCTGCTGATCGGACATGGCAAGGCGAAGCTTGGCACGAAGGCTGGGGGCAGGATCGTCACGGCGAAGAAGGCGCTCGCCGCAGCGGGTCTCAAGCCGATCGTGCTCGGCGCCAAGGAAGGGCTTGCCCTTCTTAACGGCACGCAAGTGTCGACCGCGCTCGCACTCACCGCCCTAATCGATGCGCAAATGCTGCTCGCCAGCGCGATTGTCACCGGCACGATGAGTGTCGATGCGGCCGCCGGATCCGACGTGCCGTTCGATCCGCGCATCCAGGCGGTGCGCGGGCAAACCGGGCAGGTTGCGGTTGCGACAATCTATCGGCGCCTTCTGAAAGGCAGCCAGATCCGCGAGAGCCATCTCGATTGCGACCGGGTGCAGGATCCTTATTCGCTGCGATGCCAGCCGCAGGTGATGGGCGCGTGCCATACGCTGCTCGAACAGGCGGCATCCGTCCTGACCGCCGAGGCGAACGGCGTTTCCGACAATCCGTTGGTCTTCACCAAGGAAGGCCAGATTCTCTCGGGCGGCAACTTCCACGCCGAACCGGTGGCGCTCGCGGCCGACACGATCGCGCTCGCGATCGCCGAGGTCGGCTCGCTCGCGGAGCGGCGGATCGCATTGCTGACCGATTCAAGGATGAGCGAGTTGCCGGCGTTCCTCGTGCCCGAGCCGGGGCTCAATTCCGGCTTTATGATCGCGCAGGTGACGGCGGCCGCACTCGCATCCGAAAACAAGCAGCGCGCCGCTCCCGCGTCGATCGACAGCCTGCCGACTTCGGCAAACCAAGAGGATCATGTCTCGATGGCGACGCATGCCGCGCGCCGCCTGCATGAGATGAATACGAATCTCGCCGGCATCGTCGCGATCGAATACCTGGCGGCAGCCCAGGGCATCGACCTGCGCGCGCCGCTCAAGACCAGCCCGTCGCTGACGAAGGCGATGAAGGCACTGCGCGCGAAGGTGAAGATGTGGCGCGAGGATCGCGAGATGGCCGTCGACATCGAAGCCGCGCGCACGATCGTCGAGGCGGGGCAATTAGCGGCGATTGCGGGCGGGCAATAGGGGCCGCCAACCCGGAAGGCCCGGATCGCGTCCGGGCATGACAGACCAAAAGGGCTGCAAATCCGCCCGTTGCCGTCGCCAATCCGACCGGGGCACACGTCGCACCCGCGACAACCGAGGTCGAATAGCCGTGCGCTGGCGCGGGTCCCGCCGCCTTCAATCCCTGCATGAATTTGCGCAACAGCGCGGCGGGTCGGACCGGTCAAAGGGTTCAGATCTGACAATGAGTGGAGAGGACGATTCCATGGCCGGGACGAATGACGGCAAGAGCAGCAACGGCATGAATAATGGCGGCAAGCTGCCGGCGAAGGTGCCTTATCTGGTGATCGGCGCCGGGGTGAATGGGCTGTCGACCGCCTGGCATCTCGCGATGGAACTCGAGGCACGCGGCACGGGCAAGGGCAGCGACATTCTGCTGATCGATAAAGGCGGCGTCGGCGCGGGCGCGTCGGGCATTGCCTGCGGCCTGCTGCGCGGCTTCTACATGAACCCGGCGATGCATCCGCTGATCAAGCATTCGCTCGACGTGTGGACCTATGACCGCGTTACGTTCGGCTTCCAGCAGGTCGGTTATGTCTCCTGCGGCGAGGCAAACCAGCTCCCCGATTACGAGCGTATCCACAAGAGCCAGAACGAGATCGGCTATCTCTCCGATCTCTACACCGGCAAGGACGCGCATAAATTCCTGCGCTCGATCTGGCCGGACGTCGACACGACCGGCATCGACGTCGTGCTGAACGAAAAGCTCTCCGGCTATTCCGGAACCAAACAGGCGATGCGCGGCTTCGCCGAGAAATGCACCGAATGGGGTGTCGATCTGCGCAGCGGCGTCGAGGTGCTCGGATACGACGTCACCAACGGCCGGGTCACCAAGGTCCGCACCAACAAGGGCGATGTCGAAGCCGATTGCATCATCCTCGGCGTCGGCCCCTGGGCTGCGCAGCATTGGGAGATGCTCGGCCTGCCGGCAAAACTCGATCTGCATTATTCCGACGGCTCGACGCGCGATCAGGCCGACATGTGGATCTACTGGCGGCTGGTCGAGGGCGAAGCCTATGTCGACGAACCGTATCTTACGGCCGACCGGCGCGATCCGCCGATCCTCAAGATGGAACTGATGAACACGCCGGTCGTCGATCCGATCACGAAAAAGCAGATGGGCGACTACACCTATTTCTATCTCAAATACGCAGCCGAGCGCACGCGCAAGCCGGGCATCCAGGGCGGCAGCGTGCCGGTCCGGATCGGTCCGAAGGCGCAGCTCGAACCGTATGGCACCGCGAACCCGCTTTATCAGTCGGGCGACGATTTCCGCGATTATTTCTGCGCCTGCGCGGCGAGCCGCGTTGGCCGCTTCCGCAACATCCGCGCGAACTATATCGAACGGCCGTCAGGCGGCATCGGTGCGTTTACGCCGGACAATCTGCCGGTGATCGACTGGGTGCGCGACAATGTGATGATGATCGCGGATTCGAACCACGGCTATAAGTTCACCGGCGTCGGCAAACTGGTCGCGAAACATATCGCGAGCGGGCAGAAAGTCGCCGAGCTCGAACCGTTCCGCTTCTCGCGCTACGCGGAAGGCCGGACGTTCGGCAAGTCGAACAGCCATTCGCCCTGGGTGTGAGTGCTGACCAACGCGCGCGGACGTCATTCGCCTTCGATCGCGCAATTTAAAAGCTCATCATGCCCGGGCTTGACCCGGGCATCCATGGAACGTCCAGGTTCCGCCTCGCCTTGAGGGGCCCGGTGCAGCGGCCTGGTGGATCGCCGGGTCAAGCCCGGCGATGACGATTCTGTTGATTGTGCGCCGAATGATGCCGGCACCGCCGCCGGTGCCGGTTTACCCCGACTGCGCCGCGACCCGTTCGAGCGCCTCGCCGTTGAGTTCGAGGATGCGCGCATCGTCGTCCCTGACGCCGAAAGCCGAATAGAACGCGCGCGCTTTGGCGTTGCGGTTGCGCACGCCCCACCAGAGCGAGACGCAGCCGCGTTCGACCGCCGCGCGGGCGACGGCGGCCATGAGGCGCTTGCCCAGCCCCTTGCCGCGCAAATCCGGATCGACGAACAGGTCGCTCAGCCAGATGCCGCGGCCGGGAATTTCGGAATTGTAGAATTCGTCGAAGAGGGCATAGCCGACGGCGCGGCCGTCGCATTCGGCCAGCAGAACTTCGAAAGCCGGCTTCGGACCGAACCCGTCGCGCAACACGATTGCCGCGCTGAAGATGTCGTTGGGCTCGCCCTCCAATGCGCCGAAGAGATTGGCGAGCCGTGCGATCTCGGCCGCATCGGCAGCGCGCGCCTTCCTGATCGTGATCGATGCCATGTCCTGTCCGTTCGAGCCGCTTGCGCGGATGCGCTCCTATCCGCCAGAGTCCGGCCGCCAATCTAACGGGAGAACAAGCAATGATCACGGCGGATTTGACGGGCAAGCGCGCACTCGTGACCGGAGCGGCCTCCGGCATCGGCATGGCGGCGGCGGAAAAACTGGCGCGGGCGGGAGCGACCGTCGCGATCAACGATCTCGCCGGCAATCCGCGGCTCGAGGAAACCATCGCGCGGCTCAAGGGCGACGGGCTCAAAGTGATGGCGGCGCCCGGCAATATCGGCGATGCCGACGATGCGCGCCGTATGACGCGCGATGCGATCGCCGCGTTGGGCGGTCTCGATTACCTGGTCAATAACGGTGCGACGCCCGGCACGAAACAGCCTATTCCGCCGGCCGATTTCGCGCGCCAGGACGAGGCGTTCTGGAACAGGCTGCTCAACGTGAATGTGCTCGGCGCGTTCCGCTCGGTCGAAATCGCAGCGCCGCATCTGAAAAAATCGAAGGGCGCAATCGTCTCGACCGCGTCGAACAGCGCGTTCTATGGCGGCGGTTCATCCTCGCCTTATTGCGCGACCAAGGCGGCGATCGTGACTCTGACCCGCGAATGGGCGCGCGCGCTTGCGCCCGACGTGCGCGTCAATGCGGTCGCACCCGGCTGGGTCGAAGGCTCGAACTGGGAATGCAAATGGTCGGAAGACGAGCGCAGCGACACCAGCAAGCTGATCCCGCTCGGCCGGCCCGGCCATATCACCGAATATGCCGAGGCGATCTTTTTCCTGCTGGCGGGCGGCTCTTACATCAACGCCCAGACCATCCTCGTCGATGGCGGCATGATGAGCTGAGGCAGAAACGGCGGGATTCTGCCTCGTTTTTCAGTATAACTGTCAATCTATGTGATTTATATTAATTTATGGCGGCCGCACCGTAAAATAGGATAGGATAAATCCTATCGCGCGACTATTTGGGCTGGTAAACCGACCGCCCCCGAACCTGCCGCAATGCTCGCCGGCCGCCGTGGCACGACCACCCGCTCTGGAAACTGCCGTGACCGATACGCTGACACTCGCTTATTCTCTGGGCTTCGCCGATCTGTACGATCCCGCCGGGCTGGCGCGGATCGATGCGCTGTTTTGCGATCATCTGGGTGCCGCCAATCCCGATCTGGCGGCGGCGCTCGTTGCCGCACGCGGAAATCCGAATGCGCTCGAGAGCAAGGCCGAATCCGATCTGCTGATCGCGGCAGCACCCCATCTCGACGATTTTCTCGGCCGGCTGTTCGACATCGAACCGCAATTGCGTGCGCTCTCGGAAAAACATACCGAGCTCGCGCCGCTCTTCACCTGCAAGCGCCTCTTCGTGCAGCGCCGCGCGACGCGCGCCTACAAGGAAGACGTCGCGCGCGAACTCGACGGGCCGGCGATACAAACCGAACTCGAGACATTGTTCGGCGAAGCGCTCACCGAACGGAGTTTCGCGCATCATGTCATGGCATGGTCGGCGGACGAGAAGGCGAACGATGCGGTGCTCGATCTCGCCGCGCGCTATGCCGCCTGGGCGCTCCATTCCGATACCGGCCGCGCGAAACATCGCCGCGGCGTCCTCTTCAAGGTGCCGCACAAGATCGATCTCGAACATCTGGTGCCGGTCAAAGCGGCCGAACAGCATCCGGCGAAGGCGCTGGAATTGCCGACCGCCATGCTGCGCCATCGCGAAGGGTTCGCGCTGACGGATGCCGGCACCGATCTCGTCGGCGCGCTCGACCAGGCGCATTACTGCATCTTCTGCCATAACCAGGGCAAGGACAGCTGCTCGAAGGGGTATCGCGAAAAGGACGGCAGTTTCCGCAAGACGATGTTCGGCGTGACCCTTGCCGGCTGCCCGCTCGAAGAGAAAATTTCCGAGATGCATGTCCTCAAGACCGACGGGGTGGTGATCGGTTCGCTCGCGGTCGCGGTCGTCGACAACCCGATGATCGCCGGCACCGGGCATCGCATCTGCAACGACTGCATGAAGGCCTGCATCTACCAGAAGCAGGAGCCGGTCGATATCCCGCAGGCCGAGACGCGCACGCTTAAAGACGTGCTCGAACTGCCCTGGGGTTTCGAGATCTATTCGCTGCTGACGCGCTGGAATCCGCTCAATCTGCGCGAGCCTGTCGCGAAGCCGCATTCTGGCCGCCGCATCCTGATCGCAGGCCTCGGGCCCGCGGGTTTCACGCTCGCGCATTACCTGCTGAACCAGGGCCATACGGTGATTGCGGTCGACGGACTGAAGATCGAACCGCTGCCGGCCGATGTTTCCGGTGTGAAGCCCGATGGCAGCCGCGTTGCATTCAAGCCGATCCGCGACGTGAACGAGCTATACGAGCAACTCGAAGCGCGCGTGATGGCCGGGTTCGGCGGCGTCGCCGAATACGGTATCACCGTGCGCTGGAACAAGAACTTCCTGAAACTGATCCGGCTGCTGCTGGAGCGGCGGGCGAGCTTCGCGATGTATGGCGGCGTGCGCTTCGGCGGCACGATCACGACCGAGCAGGCATTCCAGCGCGGCTTCGATCATGTCGCGCTGGCACTCGGTGCCGGCAAGCCGACCATTCTCGATCTGCCGAACGGACTTGCGCCCGGTGTGCGCGCGGCCTCGGATTTCCTGATGGCATTGCAGCTCACCGGTGCTGCCCGGCACGATTCGATCGCCAACCTGCAGATCCGCCTGCCGGTCGTGGTGATCGGCGGCGGGCTCACCGCGATCGACACCGCGACCGAGGCGATGGCCTATTATCCGGTCCAGGTTGAAAAGTTCCTCAAGCGCTACGAAACGCTGGTCGCCGAGCGCGGCGAGAAGGCGGTGCGCGCGCGCTGGTTGCCGGTCGAGGCCGAGATCGCCTCCGAATTTCTCGATCATGCGCGCGCCATCCGCCACGAACGCGCGCGGGCCGAGGGGTCCGGCGAGCAGCCCAACATCCGCGCGCTGATCGACCGATGGGGCGGCATCACGCTCGCCTATCGCCGCCGGATGATCGATTCGCCGTCCTACACGCTGAACCACGAGGAAGTGCACAAGGCACTCGAGGAAGGCATCCGCTTCGCCGAAGAGCTGACGCCGGAGGAAGTCGAAATCGACGCGGCGGGTGTCGCGAGCGCCGTGCGCTTTCGCAAGGGCCAGGATATTCCCGTGACGTTGCCGGCGCGTGCCGTGCTGGTTGCGGCGGGCACGCGGCCCAATACGGTGCTCGCGCGCGAGGATGCGCTGCATTATGCGATCGACGGCAAATTCTTCCGCCTGGTCGACGAAAAAGGCGCGCAGGTCGAGCCGGAATGGAGCGCCAAGCCCGGCGAGGTGCATGTGCTGCATGCGCTGCGCGAGGACGGGCGGGCCGTGTCGTTCTTCGGCGATCTGCATCCCTCCTTCGCCGGCAATGTGGTGAAAGCGATGGCGTCGGCGAAGCAGGGCTGGCCGGTGGTGCAGCAGATGCTCGATGCCCTGCCGGCGGCACCGGCCAACGACGTTTCCGATGCGTCCGGGGACGACTTCATCGCGGCCTGCAATCGCGATTTCCGCGCCCGCGTGCATCAGGTGAACCGCCTCACGCCCGGCATCGTCGAGGTCGTCGTGCAGGCGCCGGCGGCGGCGCGCAATTTCAGGCCAGGCGAGTTCTACCGGCTGCAGAATTTCGAGACACTCGCGCCGCGCACGGCGGATACGGTGCTCGGCATGGAAGGGCTCGCGATGACCGGCGCCTGGGTCGATGCCGCGAAGGGTCTCGTCTCGATCATTGCGCTCGAGATGGGCGGCTCGTCCGATCTCTGCGCGCTGCTCAACGAGGGCGAGCCGGTCATCCTGATGGGGCCGACCGGCCATCCGACCGAGATTCCCGAAGGCGAAACCGTGTTGCTGGCCGGCGGCGGTCTCGGCAACGCCGTCTTGTTCTCGATCGGGAAGGCGCTGCGCCAGGCCGGCAGCCGCGTGCTCTATTTCGCCGGCTATAAAAAGCTGGTCGACCGCTACAAAATCGCCGATATCGAAGCGGCGTCCGACGTCGTCATCTGGACCACGGACGAGGCGCCGGGTTTCGCGCCGTCGCGCGAGGGCGATCTCAGCCATGTCGGCAACATCGTCGAGGCGATGCGCGATTACGCCGAAGGAAAACTGGGCCCGACACCGATCCGCCTGCACGATGTCGATCGCATCGTCGCGATCGGATCGGATGGAATGATGTCGGCGGTGCAGCAGGCGCGGCACGGCGTTCTCGCGCCCTATCTCAAGCCCTCGCATGCGGCGATCGGGTCGATCAACTCGCCGATGCAATGCATGATGAAGGAAATCTGCGCGCAGTGCCTGCAGCCCTGGATCGATCCCGAGACGGGACAGGAGTCGGTCGTCTTCTCCTGCTTCAACCAGGACCAGCCGCTCGACCGCGTCGACTTCAAGGGCCTGCGCAAGCGTCTCACGCAGAATGGCGTGCAGGAAAAACTGACGGCGCAATGGATCGACCGTTGCCTCGTCCAGCTCGGCAGGCGGGAGAAGGCGGCTTAGGCCCGTGGCCGCTACACCGATGCCGTCCCGATAACGCCCCGGAATTGCCATCATCGCGGCATTTCTAGCGAGATGCCGACTGCCGTAAAAATCCGGCCCTTCAGCAGCGCATCCTGGATCGCGGGTTCGGCCGCGCTCGGACTGATGGCCGGCGCCCTGTTCGCGCTGCTGGTCTGGATCGCGCTCGCGGTCGCGCTGATACCGGAGCCGGGGATTTCGCTGCGGCACGAACTCGCGCTGGTTGCGGGCATCGGGCTCTTGTCGCTGCCGGCCATCGGCCAACGCCGGATGCTGCGCCGCTGCGGCATCGACAGCCGCGGCTATTTCACCGCGACCCTGCTGGGCGGCTGGTTCGCCTGGAATCTGCCGATCCTCGCCTTCGGCCCGATCGGGCGGATCGAACGGCTGCGGCCTGTCGAGGAAATCGACATCGGGATCGCGCTCGTCGCGGCGGCACTGGTGATCGGCGCGCTCTTGGCCGGCTGGCTGCAGGGCTGGACGATGCCGCATCCGCTGCGGCCGTTCTGGTTCCGTAGCGCACCCTTTGCGGCACTGGTTGCGGCGATCGTCGCGACGGCGGTTGCGATCTCGTTCGCGCTCGCGACCTGGGATGCGCCCTGGACGATCCGCGATCCGATCCTTGGCGGGCTCGCGCTCGCGACCGGCTGGGGCGTCTATGCCGGGCTGATGGCACGGCCGATCCGCCGGGCGTTGCGCGAAACGGCCGGCTCGACCGTCGAGCCCGCGACGGAGGAGGCGCCATCGGTTTCGGTCGCGGTCGCGGG
>JBBDMS010000059.1:0-220039 GCA_040878185.1 Dongiaceae bacterium
CCGGACGAACGACCCGGGCGGAAACTCGTTACGGCTGCTTCCTACCGGACCTGACCGGGTTGGCGAGGCGCCCGGCCGCCGCCGGCCTCCCGCAGGCACTATAGCAAGAAAGGAGGACGCGGCGGCAAGGCCGGGCGCCTTGCACGAGCGCAGCGCTACCGGCGGCGCCGCAGGATCAGCACGCCGCCCATCTTGACCGGAAATTCGGCCTGCCAGAGATGGGAATCGGGCCCGTACCAGATGTCCTGCTCGACCTCGCCGCGAATCGCGTAGTGATGCGCCTCAGCGGTGCCGAACGGCACGGTGATGGTCTCGCTGCCTTCGTCGGTGATGGTGACATCGCGCAGTTTGCCCTTGATCGGATCGATCAACATCGGGGCGTTCGGCGTGTCGGGATGCCAGAGCGTGCCGAGCATCGCCTCGCCCGGCCGCATGTCGACATCGTCATTGTGCGTCACTCGGTACTCGCCGCCCTCGGGCACGATGTCGACGACCCGCTTCGTACCGTTATCGTCGGTCTCGGAATGGAAGGCGATCATCGTGCCGTCATGCCAGCGCTCGAGCGCCTCATGGCGCAGCGAGTAGACCGGGATGATGAGGAGCGACACATCGATCGAGACCTCCGAGCGGACCAGCAGGTCGCCGTCCTCCTCGCTGAAGTCGAAGCGGTATTTGCCGACCACCGCCCCGTCGCGCACGACGTCGAAGACAAGGGTCGTTGCGCCCGGAAACCCCTCCGGCAGGGCTGCCCAGGCGCTGCGCCCGAGCCCGCCGACAAGGCTGGCCGCAACCAGCGTTGCCGCCGAGAAGCGCGCCGACAGACGCAGGGCGGCGCGGCGGGACAATCGGTTCGGTCGATCCTGCGGATCCATTTGTGCCTTTCGCCCGGGTTCCATCGGGATGGCGGGCCGGCTGTGGAGATGGGGAGCGCGAACGCCTCCGACAACCGGTTAGCCTGCAACGGCCACCCGCCGCTGCAGGAAGGGCCGATTCGGCCGTCCGTTTATGGCATCATCGTGGCGTCGTGCTGCGTCCGCCCCTTCGAGCGCGGCCCGCATCCAGGCGCCAGCCGTCACGGGCGCGCCGTCGCGGGCGCGATTGAGTGCGCCGGCCCGTTGCGGCAATGTGCCGGCCCCGTTCGACCGATGGAGCCCAACCCGATGCCCGAACTGGCCGACCCGCAAATCTGGCTCAGCCTTCTGACGCTCACCGTGCTCGAGATCGTGCTCGGCATCGACAATATCGTGTTCATCGCCGTGCTGACCCAGAAGCTGCCGCCGGAGCGGCAGAGAGCCGCGCGGCAGCTTGGCATCGGCCTGGCCCTGATCACGCGTCTCATGCTGCTGTTTGCCATTTCCTGGGTGATCGGCCTGACCGCGCCGTTGTTCGAGCTGTTCGGCCACGGCGTTTCCTGGCGCGACATCATTCTGATCGCGGGTGGCGCGTTCCTGATCTACAAGGCGACACACGAAATCCACGAGGGGCTCGAGGGCAACGAGGAAGAGGGCACCACCCGCGTTCCTGCCGGGTTCGTCGCGGTCGTGGCGCAGATCGCCGTGCTCGACATCGTGTTCTCGCTCGATTCGGTGATCACGGCGGTCGGCATGGCCGATCATATCTGGGTCATGGTGACGGCGATCGTGATCGCGATGGTGATCATGCTGGTCGCCGCCGCACCCGTCGCGAAATTTGTCGAACGCCACCCGACAGTGAAGATGCTCGCGCTATCGTTCCTGCTGCTGATCGGCATGGCATTGATGGCGGACGGCGCCGGCTTCCATATTCCGAAAGGCTACATCTACGTCGCGATGGGCTTCTCGATCTTCGTCGAGCTGCTCAATCTCGCGGCGCGCCGCCGGCGAAAGAAGCCGGTCCAGCTGCGCCAGAAATACGGCCAGACCGGCGAGAACGCGTTGCGCGGTGACTGAGGCGCCGCCGCGCCGCAACGTCTTCGAGGGGCTCGGTCTCGACCGCGCCGCGCATCGCCGGCGCGATCGGGACTGGCTCGCGGCGCGCCTGACCGATCCCGCAACGCGGTTTCTGCCGGTCTGGCGCGAACGCAATCTGATCCGGCCTGGCGAGCGGCCGGCTCCCGCCTGGCTGACGCCGGATCTGGCCCGCGATCTGGTCCGCGAGCCAGCGGCTATCGTGTTTCTCGGCGTCGAGGGCGAATGTGCGCATTTCGCATTGTCGCTGTCGCATCTCGAAGAAGATGCGGCGCGCGGCTTTGTCGATGCGCATGGCGAGCTCGCCGAACTGCGCGCGATCGGTGCCCTGCTCGATGCGCCCGATGCGGCATTGCTCGCTTATGGCCGCGCGATCACCACCTGGCATTTTCGCCATCGCTTCTGCGGCAGTTGCGGCCGGCCGACGGTGAGCGACGAGGGCGGGCATATGCGGCGTTGCAGCGATCCGGCCTGCGCCACGCCGCATTTTCCGCGCACCGATCCCGCCGTCATCATGGCGATCGAGCATGAGAACCGGCTGCTGCTCGGACGCGAGCATAGCTGGCCGCCCGGCATGCATTCGGTTCTCGCCGGCTTCGTCGAGCCGGGCGAAAGCCTCGAGGAAACGGTGGCGCGCGAGGTTCTCGAGGAGGCGGGCCTCACCGTCACCGATATCCACTATCACTCGTCGCAGCCCTGGCCGTTTCCGGCCTCGATCATGCTCGGCTTTACCGGCCGCGCCATCGACGATGCGATCCGTCTCCAGGAACCCGAGATCGAGCATATCGGCTGGTACAGCCGCGAATTTCTGCTGAACTCGCCGGAGGACGAAACCTTCCGCATGCCGACGCGCTTCTCGATCGCGCGACGGCTGGTCGACGACTGGATCGCGAAGGGCGACTAGATCAGGTCGATGCCGCCTGGCGCTCCGGCGATGCGGGATAGACGCCGAGAATGCGCACCTCGCGCGAAAAGAAGCTCAACTCTTCGAGCGCAAGCCGGACCGGCGGCTGATCGGGATGACCTTCGACATCGGCATAGAACTGCGCGACCGTGAAACGTCCGTCGATGATATAGCTTTCGAGCTTCACGATGTTGACGCCGTTGGTCGCGAAACCGCCGAGCGCCTTGTAGAGCGCGGCCGGCACCGACCGCACGCGAAACAGGAAGCTGGTCATCACCGGCCCCACTGCGGGATCGGGATCGACCGGATCCTCCGCCATCACGACGAAGCGCGTCGTGTTGTGCATCGCGTCCTCGATATCGGCGCGCAGCGATTCGAGCCCATAGATTTCGCCGGCGAGGCTGGATGCGATCGCCGCATCCTCCTTGTTGCCAGCCGCCGCGACATCGGCGGCCGCCCCCGCGGTATCGGCGTGCGTGATCGGCTTCACGCCGAGTTCGCGGATCATTTTCCGGCATTGCGAGAGTGCCTGCACATGGCTGTGCACGCGCTTCAGCCCGGCAAGCGTCGCGCCCTTCGGCGCCAGCAGATGATGGTTCACCCGCTGGAAATGCTCGGCGACGATATGCAGACCGGAATCGGGCATCAGATGATGAATGTCGGCAACGCGCCCGGCGACCGAGTTCTCGATCGGCAGCATGGCAAGGGCCGCCCGATGATCGCGCACCGATGCGAACGCATCCTCGAACGAGGGGCAGGGCAACGTCGTCCAGTCGGGATAGGCGCCGCGGCAGGCGAGATCCGAATAGGCGCCGGGCGAACCCTGGAAGGCGATCGTGCGGGAAGCGTCGTCGGTCATCGCTCGTCCTGGTTGCTCCGGCGTCTTCAGCGTGCCGCCGTCGCGGCCGGATGGGTCCGGCTGGAATTTATTCCGTGGAATCAACGCGGCGCAAGAAGCCGGCGCGCACGCTCAAGGTCGGCCGGAGTATCGACTCCGAGCGGAAATGTGTCAACGAGCGCCACGTCGATTCGCATGCCGGCTTCGAGCGCGCGAAGCTGTTCCAGTTTCTCGCGTTGCTCGAGCGGCGATGGCGGCAACGCAACGAAGCGCGCCAGCGCCGCCCGTCGATACGCATAGATTCCGATATGATGATAATGCGCGCCCTCGCCCCATGGGATCGGCAGACGCGAGAATGCGAGTGCGCGTGCGATCGTGCCGGCCGGCGCGGTATCGGCAAATCCGGCAGCCACCTTGACCACATCGGATCGGCTCCGTTCGGCGTCGTCGGCGATGCGCACAGCCAGCGTTCCGATATCGACATCGTCGTCGCGCAGCGTATCGAGCACGCTGCGGATCGCGCGCGGATCGAGGGTCGGCAGATCGCCCTGCAAATTGACGATCACGTCATGCCGTCCGCCGGCGTCGATGCGTTCGACCGCCTGATGAATCCGATCCGAGCCCGACGGCAAATCGGCATCGGTGAGCACCGCCTCGCCGCCGGCGTCGCGAATGGCATCGACGATCGCCGCCTCGCCGGCTGCGACCAGGACCGGCCCGACATCGGCCTCGCAGGCCCGGCGCCAGACATGAACGATCATCGGTTCGCCCGCGATATCGGCGAGCGGCTTTCCCGGCAGGCGGTGCGACGCCATGCGCGCGGGAATAGCGATCAGCGGCATCATCGCAGCATGTCCCGATTGTGCGACATATTGCCGCGAGGCGGCGGCGGGAGATGCGAAAGAGTGTCATCGAGGGTCATAAGGGAAGCAAGCTTACTCCAGGGCACGGAGCGGACGGAATCGCCGGTTTGCAGCGGGTTCGCGGTTGGACAGGCCGGGGGGATGCAGTTAGATTGCCGCCGCTTCAGGCCGCCTTTTTCGGGATAACGGATCGGAGCGCCGACCGCGGTCGCTCCTTGCCGTTGGGGAATTCGGAACACGCATGTCGTCATCGCTCGAAGCCAACAAGATTGCAGGCGCCCTTCTGGTCGCAGGTCTCGTCGCTCTGTCCAGCGGCATCATCGCCGATTTTCTGGTGCAGCCGCATCATGGCGCCGAGCACGCGATGGAAATTCCGGCCGGCGAACCGGCGGCACCCGCCGATGCGGAACCGGTCGGACCGATTGCACCGCTGATGGCCGCCGCCGACCCAGCCGCGGGCGAAGCCGTCGCGAAGAAATGTCTGACCTGCCACACCTTCGAACAGGGCGGCGCCAACAAGGTCGGTCCCAATCTCTGGAACGTGCTTGGCGGTCCGGTCGCGCATATGGCGGACTTCACCTATTCGCCGGCAATGGCCGAGCATGGCGGCATTTGGGGCTATGAGGAACTCAACGCCTTTGTGGCGAGCCCGCGCACCCATGTACCCGGCACCAAGATGGCCTTCGTGGGTATTCCCAAGTTCGAGGACCGCGCCAATCTGCTCGCCTATCTGCGCACGCTCTCGGACAATCCGCAGCCGTTGCCCGAGGTGAGCGCGGTCGACGCTGCCGCCACGACTGAATCGGCAGCCCTGGAAACTGAAGCAGCCGAGCCTGCCGCCGAAGAGCCTGCAGCCACGGCCGAAACGGCGGCCGATCCGGCCGACGCCGTGGTGGCGATGATCGAAGCGGCCGATCCCGCCGAGGGTCAGGCCGCCGCACGCAAATGCCAGACCTGTCACAGTTTCGACGAGGGCGGCGCCAACAAGATCGGCCCCAATCTGTGGAACATCGTCAACCGGCCGGTCGCGAGCCATGAGGGCTTCCGCTATTCCGATGCGATGACGGCATTCGGCGGCGAATGGACCTTCCATCGCCTCGCCGGTTATCTCGGCGACCCAAAGGGCTTTGTGCCGGGCAACAAGATGGCGTTCCCCGGCGTGCGCAAGGAAGAAGACCTGGCGGCCTTGCTCGCATTTCTGCGCACGCTCTCGGCCAGCCCCGCACCCATCGAATAAATTGACCGCGCGTGTCCCGGACGGGCTGGTCGCCTTCACCGAAGAGCTCGCGGACGCGGCGGGTGTCGTCATCCGCCGCTATTTCCGCAGCGGCTTCGACGTCATCGACAAACCCGATCTGAGCCCGGTTACGATCGCCGACCGCGAGGCCGAAGCCGCCATCCGCAGCATGATCGCCGCACGCTTTCCCGAGCATGGCATCATCGGCGAAGAGCTTGGCGCGGATCGGCCCGATGCGGAGTTCGTGTGGGTGCTCGATCCGATCGACGGCACCAAGGGCTTCACCTGCGGCCGTCCGCTGTTCGGCACGCTGATCGCGCTTTGCCGCGAGGGCGTGCCGATCGTCGGCATCGTCGATCACCCGGCGCTCGGCGAACGCTGGGTCGGCGCGACGGGACGCCCCACCACATTCGCCGGCAAGCCGGTCCATACGCGCACCGGCCGGCATGTTCGCGGCGCCGTCCTGCTTGCAAGCTCGCCGCATATGTTCAAGGGTGCGCAGCAGCCGGCCTTCGATCGCGTCCGGCTTGCCTGCCGCTTCGTGCAATATGGCTCCGATTGCTATCACTATGGCATCGTCGCCAGCGGCAATGGCGATATCGTCATCGAGGCCAGCATGGGTATCCACGATTACCTGGCTGCCGTGCCGGTCATCGAAGGTGCCGGTGGCGTCGTGACCGACTGGAGTGGGCGCAAACTGACGATCGCATCGGGCGATACCGTTCTCGCCGCAGGCGATGAAAAGCTGCATGCAGAAACGCAGGCGCTGCTGAACGCCTGAAACCGCAATCCGGCCGATATTGCTGCCAGGGGAGACCATCATGATCCGCATCATCTGCCTTTACGGGATCCGCCGCGTCGCAGGCCTCGTATTCGCGCTGATAGCGGCCGCGCCGCTGCTCACTGCGCCGCTGGCATGGGCGGCGGGCGAGAACGATGTGGTCACGACCAAGATTCTCGAAACTTCGGTCACCAACACCGGCGATCCGATCGTCTATCCGGAAACCGATCATCCGCTGATCACCGTCGCCATCGTCGAGATCGCACCGGGCGGTTCAACGCCGGTGCATCGCCATCCGCATCCGATGGCCGCCTATATTCTGGAAGGAACGCTCGAGGTGACGGCGGCCGACGGAACCGTGAATCTCTACCAGGCCGGCGATGCGCTGGTCGAAGCCCTCGACGAGAATCACCAGGGCCGCGTCATCGGCGATGCGCCGGTGCGCATCGTGATCACGGTGATGGGCGTCGCAGGCGATCCGGTCTCGATCGTCCAGGAATAGCCGCGCTACCTATTCGGCTGCGGCGAAACGCAGAAGCGGTGCGCCGTCTGCCGTATCGAAATAGAGCAAGCCGCCCTCCAGCCGCCAGGCTTGCGCCCGCGTCAACGCATCGAGGAAACGCAGTTCCTGATCCGTGATCGGATCGGCGCAGGCCATCTTCGTGGATGCGAGCGGCCCGATCTTCACGACGCCCTCACCGAGTTTGGCATTGCCGCTGATGCGATTGCAGCCGGCATGACCGCTGAGCGTGCCGAGCGGATTGAACTGTAGTGACACATCGGTGCCTTCGATCGGGCCGATGCCCTCGATATCCGCGACCACCCAGCTCGCCTCATAGACCGCCGTCGGATCGGTGGCGAGGCGACCGCCCTCGATAGGCTCCGATGCCGCGTAGTGCAGCCACCCGACCAGCGCGCCCTCGCCATCCATGACCTGTTCGAGCCGGCCGCTGTCGATCGCCGGCGGCTGATCCCGCACCGGATGGAAAACCGGCTCGCCCTCGCCGGGCATCGCCTCACCGGCAGGATCGAACATGTCGATCTTTCCGCCGTCCATCGATGCGATGCAGTCATGCGCAGCACCGTCCTCGTCGATCGCCCGGATGCCAACCATGCCATGATTCATCGGCCAGGCCGCAACGACACGCTCGAGCGCGACCGGCGCATCGAGCAGACAGCGCTGCAGCGCCGGCAATAGATCGGGCAGATAGCGGCTCCAGTCGGTGTCGGGTTTTACCGCCGGCACATCGTCTGGAACCGCTTCGGCTGCGGCGTCTTCCGGCAGCAATCCGACGCGGCAACAACCGGTCAGCGCCGGCTCCTGCGGCAGCGACAGCAGCACGCGATGATCGAAGGCGTCGCCCTCTTCGCCGGCCATGCTGTCGATACATTGTTCGGCGCGCATCGTTGCCACCAGCACATCGGTCGCATCGTCGATCGCACTGCCGCGCCATACGACCCAACCCGGATCGAGCCAGTCGAGCGACACCAGCGCGCCGGAATAGGTTTTCTCGAACGGTTCGGCATCGCCGGGGCGGGTCAGCAACGCCGAACCCTGCGCCGCGTCGAGGCGCCAGAACGGTTCGTTGCCGGAACAGACGATGCGGCCCGCTTCCTCGTCTTCAGCCGAGGCGGCCGCCCACGCGCCCGCAAAAGTCAGCAGCAATGCAAGAGAGGAACTGCGCAGCAACCGGTTCATGATCGCGCTCCGAGATATGCGCCGGCAGAGCCGAGGACGGGTCCGGCGCGCACCCTCAGAAGAGGCCGGCATGACGCCGCCCCCTTGCGCAAGATCAACACCGCAACCCGTCTGCTGTTCCGCAGGCCGTCAATCGGCTGGGGCCAGCGTTCGCGAATAGCCCAGCAGATCAAAGGCTTCGGCATGTCGCTCCGCGATCCGTTGCTGCTGTTCGGGTGTCAGCAACCTGGCCGCCGTGTGCTCGGGTTTGCGTGCTTTTCTCTTCGCCCCCGGTAAATGCGTGCTGATATCGCCGCCGATCCGATCGGCAATCGAGGCAAGATCCGCTCGGAGATTTTCGTAGCGCAGGATTCGGTCAACGGCGACCTCGCCGGCGATCCGATATTTATCGAGATTGGGTACGCTCCACCCGATCACATCGTCAATCGCCTGGCCGATGGCGGCTTCATCGGGCACCGCATTGAAGTCGCGATCGTGAATCGACCAGAGCGCCTTCGATACGATGACCTCATAGGGGTTTCGGTCGATGGTGAACTTGAAAGCGCGGTGCCAGAACGCTTCACCGACCAGGCTGCGGATCTGGAGAGCGTTCATATGGTTGAAGAAGCGGGACTTCTTCTCCAGCTCGCGGAACAGTTCCCAGATCGATTTGAAATCGCGACGGTTGATCGCGTCCGCATAGTCTCGTTCGAGAACCGGATCGAGGGTGAAATTCTGCGGCCGGCGCATTTTCGGAGCGCGGCGAATTTCGTCTCGCGGATGGACCGGCGTAATGACATCGTCAGGGCCGCAATAGCAGCTCAGCGCCATCTCGACACTGGTGCCGGCGACCTTGACGGTCTTGATGAAGATATAATCGTGCTTGTACGAAACGATCATGAACGCGCCGTTCCGCGTGGCGACCTCAGTGTCGTCTGGCGTGCGAGGGCAGCACGAGACGGTCGATCCAGTTGCGCACTTCCATGGTGCGCACGTCTTCGTTCGTCACGTCCTCGTCGATGCCGAGCAGCCACGCGATATCCTTGCGCGACGGATCCTGATGCAACGTCTCGAGCCGGTTGACGTAATCTTCCGCCGCCTCGCGGTCGCGGAAGAAGCCGAGCTTCATCAGTTTGTCGATGCGGCACCAGGTGAGCCGCGCCATCTCGTGCAGATCATATTCGGGATGGTATTGCAGGCCCCAGAACTCGCCGCCGCGGCTGGTGACCGCGACCGCCTGAACATGGGTGAACGCGTTCGATGCGAGCAGCACCGCGCCGGCCGGCAGATGCGTGATCTCGTCGACATGCGAAATGAAGGCATCGAACACGCTTGCCTTGCCGGCATAGAGCGGATGGCCGCGCCCGTCCGGCGTCAGGCCGATCTTGCGCGCGATGCCCATTTCGCGGCCGCGCGGATTGGCGCGGCAGACGCCGCCCGCCGCCACGACCGCGATCTGCGCCGCCCAGCAGGAACCGAACGCCGGCACGCGTGATTCGAAACAGGCCTTGGCGAGTTCGATCTGCGGGCCGACGCGCGGATCGTCCTCGTAGATCGTCAGACTGCAGCCGGTCCAGGCGACACCGTCATATTGCTGCAGCGCTGTACCCTTCGGCAGCGTCGCACCCGGGTCTGCCGGATAAAGGATGTCGCATTCGGCACCGGGCAACGCGCGGCGGATCATGCGTTCGTAGAGATGGCCCGCTTCGCTCGCACCGCCGGCGACCAGCTCGGCCCGCGCCTCGCGATTATAGCCGTCGACCACCAGAAATCGCAGATTGCCGCCCATTTTTAGCCCCCTTCACGCGATATCTTGGGCCCGAGCTTATCCGGCGGCTCGTCGTCCCGGAAGCCCAGCGAGGCGACGTCCAGCCGCTCGACCCGCAACAGCTCGGGGAAGAGACGCATCCAGACAAGGACGGTCAGCACCGTCGCCGTACCGCCGAAAGCGACGGCGCCGACCGCGCCGAAGATCGAGGCCAGCACGCCGGCGGAGAAAAGACCCAGTTCGTTGGATGCACCGACGAACACCATCTCGACCGCCATGACGCGGCCGCGCAGCCGGTCCGGCGTCGCCAGCGGCACGATCGTGCCGCGGATATAGACGCTCACCATGTCGCCCGCGCCCATCACCACGAGCAGGATCAGCGACAGCCAGAAGATCTTCGAGAAACCGAAGGCGACGGCGGCGAGGCCGAAAATTCCAATCGCGAGGAACAGTATCTTGCCGACCGAATGACGCAGCGGATATTGCGCCAGCACGAGCGCCATCACGACCGCGCCGACGCCGGGGGCGGCGCGAAGCAGCCCGAGCCCGTCGGGCCCCACCTGCAGGATGTCCTTCGCGAAAATCGGCAGCAGTGCGATCGCCCCGGAAAACAGGACCGCGAACAGATCGAGCGAAATGCCGCCGAGCAGGATGCGCCGTTGAAGTATGAGTTTCATACCGGCAACGATCTCGGAGATCGTGCTGCCGCGCCCTTCCTGCGAGGCGCGCATCCGTCGGCCCATGAAGGCCATGGCGAGCGCGGCGGCGACCAGCATGATACCGGCGCCGGCATAGGACGCATCGGCACCGCCGGCGGCATAGAGAAAGCCGCCGATCGCCGGACCGCCCACGACGGCGATCTGCCAGGAGATCGACGACCAGACGATGGCGTTCGCGAGTTCGCCGATCGGAACCAACGTCGGAATGAGCGCGCGCACCGCCGGATTGACGAACGCGCGCGCGACGCCGAACGCGGCCGCCACCGCCAGGATCGACAGCCGGTCGGCCGTGCCGGTCCACGCCATGTAGAAAAGCGCGCCGGCGCAAAGCGCTTCGCCGCCGATCGCGAGCATCGTAACGATGCGGCGGTCGAACCGGTCGGCGACGGCGCCGGTAAAGAACACCAGCAGCACCGAGGGCAGGAATTCGGCAAGCCCGACCAGCCCGAGATCGAACGCGCTGCCGGTCAGATTGTACATCTGCCAGCCGATCGCGACCGCCTGCATCTGCATCGCGACGGAGGCGAGGAAGGTCGAGCCCCACATCAGCGAGAAATCGCGATGGCGGAAGACCCTTATGCCCTCGAACCGTATAGCGCTCATGCCGTCGCTCCCGGGAGGACGTGTCTCACCGGATGCCGCCGTCGATACAAAGCGACGCAAGAACCGGCAGATGGTCGGAACCGAGGTCGGGCCCGCGGCCGGCGCCAAAGCTGCTGATCCGATCGTTCACCAGCACATGGTCGATCGGAATCCCCGCGGGCGGGAACCAGCTCGGCCACGTCATCAACGGCAAGCCGGCACTCATGAGGCCTGCCGTTTCAAACAGCGGATCGAATGCGGGCGACCAGGGTGTCGTGTTGAAATCACCGGCCACGATGACCGGCCCGTCGATCGCGCGCGCCAGGGTGGCCACGTCCTCCAGATAGGCGTTTCGCAGGCCGGTGAGGAACGTGCCATTCGGATAGGGTGCATGGACTGCGATCACTGTGGCCCCGCCTTCGCGAATCTCGATCCTGGCGACGAGGTACCACATCGCTGCCGCAAACGCGCTGCGTGCCGGATCGACATCGAGGCTCGCCGATTCGAATGGCCGCACGATCCGGGCGTCGACAATCGGAAAGCGCGAGAGGATCGTCGGTCCATCCGCATCGCGCCAATCCTCGGGCGCCGCATGGGGATACTCGTCCCCCAGCCGGTCGAGATGCGGCGCCCAGTCTTGCCAGTTCTCCTCGAGAACAAGGATATCGACCCGCGCGAGCGACAAAGCGTCGATCGCCGCCGCTTTCTCCCGATTACGGTATTGCAGGTTGAAGGTCATGAGATGGATGGTATCCGCACAGCTATCGGCATGGCGCGCTTTTGGAACGTCGAAATAGATGTAGCTGTGCCAGCCGGCCAGCAGCAGCGCGACAAGGGCGGCGCTGCGCGGCCGCAACCAGAACAACAGTATCGCGACTGCGATCGCAGCAACGACATACTGTGCCCGGAAATGCGAAAAGAGATCGAAAAACCAGAAAAAATCGGCAATGAGCGTCGCCAGTGCCGCCCCGATTAGGGCCGCGAGAACGGTCAACGAAAACCAGCGCAGCAATAGCCGGAATATCTCCACGCGAGCTTTAGCCGGCGAGCCGGTCGACGATCGCCGGCAGATCGGCATGGCGCTCGCAGATGGCGTCCGCGGTGGTCGTGTCTTTGTCATTCGCGCGGGTCGCAGTGAACAGAATCGCCTTCATGCCGAGCGCCTGCGGGCCCTTCACGTCGTTATGGTCGCGATCGCCGATATGCACCATCTCGGCAATCGAAACGTTCATCTGCCTGGCAGCGCTCTCGAACATCGAGCGATGGGGTTTGGAATGTCCGACCTCGTCGGAGAAAGCGAAGCCGTCGAAATGCCGCGCAAGATCGTAGCTTTCGAGCAGGCGCTTCAGACAATGGCCGGGCGAGACGATCGCATCGGAGACAATGCAGAGCCGGTAGCGCTTGTGCAGATCGGCCAGTGCGTCGGCGATGCCGGGAATGAGGTCCGGGCGGATATCGACTTCCATATCCTCATGCGCCTTCACCACCTGGGCAAAGACCGGCGCGGGCAGTTTGCGGCCGAGCCCTTTGAGGATCACCTGCAGCCGCTCGCCGATGGTCCAGGTGACATGCTGGTCGTGCCAGGTCTTGTTGAAGGCGGCATCGCCCACATCGTAGGCGAGCGTCACCGTCGCCGGATCGATCGGGGTTTCGGCGTTGAGCGCCTCCCAGAGCAGATGGCGGCGCTCCAGTTTCTTGCTGCGCAGGCCCAGGGCCTTGCGCTTGGGTTCGTCGGAATCGTCGTGGACGATCGTATCCCAGAGATCGAACGTGACGGCTTTGATGCGCTGACCCATCGGGCGCGTGTCCCCTTACTGATTCGGTGGCGGCGAATGGCGGCGAACATTAATTCGCCGCAAGGTGGCGGGCAACGTACCCCGCCCGGTGGCGCCGGCCGCCAATATCCTTAGAATGCCCGGTCCTGAATATCGGGCTTGTCGCCCTATCCTGCCCCGCCGGGAGCCGCCATGCGCAAGATCGTCTCAGCCCTCATCGTCGCCCTCGCGGCCGGCCTTGCGCTGAGCCCGGACCGGTTGCCGGCCGAGGAAAGCGCCGCGAGCGACGGAGCCGGCCAGACGATGCATGCGATCGCCATGCATGGCGATCCACTCTATGGCCCCGATTTCGCGCATTTCGACTATGTGAACCCCGATGCGCCGAAAGGCGGCACACTGACACTGGACGCCGTCGGGACCTACGACACCTTCAACCCGCATACGTTGAAGGGCGTGCCGGCCGCGGGCATCAGCCTCGTCTATGAATCGCTGATGGTCTCGAGCGGCGACGAGGCGTTCACCGAGTACGGACAGATCGTCGAGACGATCACCGTGCCCGACGACCGAAGCTGGGTCGAGTTCGCGCTGCGCCCCGAAGCGCGCTGGCATGACGGCGAGCCGATCACCGCCGACGATGTCGTCTTCTCGTTCGATACGCTGAAGACCAAGGGCCATCCCTTCTATCGCGCCTATTACGGCAGCGTGGCGAAAGCGGTGGCGCTCGATGCCCATCGCGTCCGGTTCGAATTCACCGAAGGCGAAAATCGCGAGCTGCCGCTCATCATCGGGCAGATGCCGGTCCTGCCCAAACATTACTGGGAGAGCCGCGACTTCGAGACGCCGACGCTCGAACCGCCGCTCGGCTCCGGACCCTATCGCGTCAAGAGCTTCGAGAGCGGCCGCTCGGTCACATACGAACGGGTCGAGGACTGGTGGGCCGCCGACCTGCCGGTCAATGTCGGTCAATATAACTGGGGCGAAATCCGCTTCGAGTATTACCGCGACCCGACCGTCACGCTCGAGGCGTTCAAGGCCGGACAGTTCGATTTCCAGCAGGTCAGTTCCGCCAAGGAATGGGCGACCGCCTACGACATTCCCCAGGTGCGCGACGGGCGGATCGTGAAGGAAGCGATCCCGAACGAGAACCCGACCGGGATGCAGGCCTATTTTTTCAACACGCGGCGTGACGTTTTCACCGATCCGCGCGTGCGCGAGGCGATCGGCCTCGCCTTCGATTTCGAGTGGACCAACAAGACGCTGTTCTATGGTCAGTACACCCGCACCACGAGCTACTTCTCGAATACCGAGCTTGCCTCCGGCGGATTGCCTGAGGGCGAGGAGCTGGAAATCCTCGAGCGTTATCGCGGGCGCGTTCCCGACGAGCTGTTCACGACGCCCTTCGAGGTGCCGGCGACCGACGGCAGCGGCAACAACCGCGCCAATCTGCGCAAGGCGTCGGACCTGCTTACCGAAGCCGGCTGGGTCGTCGAGAACGGTGTGCGCGTTAACGCCGAGACCGGCAGGGAACTCACCTTCGAGATCCTGCTGAACAATCCTTTGTTCGAGCGGATCAGCCTGCCCTTCGTGCAGAATCTGGAAAAGCTCGGCATCACGCCGCGGCTGCGCACGGTCGATACCGCGCAATACCAGAACCGCGTCGATGCCTTCGATTTCGACATGATCGTCGGCGGCATCGGCCAGTCGCTTTCGCCCGGCAACGAGCAGCGCGATTTCTGGTCGAGCGCGTCGGCCGATATTCCGGGCAGCCGCAATGCGATCGGCATCAAGGATCCGGTCATCGACGAGCTGATCGAACTGGTGATCGCAGCCCCCAGCCGCGAGAGCCTGATCGCACGCACCCGCGCCCTCGACCGCGTGCTGCTCTGGGGCCAGTATGTGATCCCGCACTGGCATATCCAGGCCGACCGCGTCGTCTACTGGAACAAGTTCGGCCATCCCGAAACGCCGCCCCGATACGGCCTTGCCATGATCAACACCTGGTGGATCGATACGGCGAAAGAGGCGGTCCTGCCCGAGCCGGAAGAGATCGATCCGGACGAAATCCAGACGGACGAGTGACCGGCAGACCGACGCACCCATGCTCGCTTACATCATCCGACGGCTGCTTCTGATCGTCCCGACCTTGTTCGGGATCATGGTGCTCAATTTCGCGATCATCCAGGCGGCGCCCGGCGGCCCGGTCGAGCAGCTCATCGCCGAGATCGAGGGGACAGCGGTCAGCGCGACCACGCGCATCACCGGCACCAGCGGCGAGACGGTCTCCTCGACGCGCAGCGGCGAAGGCGGCGAAAGCCTCTATCGCGGCGCGCAGGGGCTCGACCCCGCCTTCATCGCCGAAATCGAAAAGCTGTACGGTTTCGACAAGCCACCCCATGAACGCTTCCTGCAGATGTTGGGCAGTTATCTGCGCTTCGATTTCGGCAACAGCTTCTTCCGCGGCCGGCCGGTCGTCGATCTCGTGCTCGAGAAGATGCCGGTCTCGATCTCGCTCGGCATCTGGACGACGCTGATCGTCTATCTGATCTCGATCCCGCTCGGCATCCGCAAGGCGGTGCGCGACGGCAGCCGCTTCGACATCTGGACCTCGGCGATCGTCGTCACGCTGTCGGCGATCCCCGGATTTCTCTTTGCCATTCTGCTGGTCGTGCTGTTCGCCGGCGGCAGCTATCTCGACTGGTTCCCGCTGCGCGGCCTGGTCTCGAGCGATTTCGCCATCCTGCCCTGGTACGAGCAGATCCTCGATTATCTCTGGCACATGGTGCTGCCGATCACCGCCCTCGTCATCGGCGGCTTCGCCGGCCTCACCATGCTGACCAAGAACTCGTTCCTCGACCAGATCAACATGGCCTATGTCGCGACCGCGCGCGCGAAGGGGCTCTCCGAGCGGGGCGTGCTCTATGGCCATGTGTTCCGCAACGCGATGCTGATCGTGATCGCCGGCTTTCCCTCGGCTTTCATCGGCATCCTCTTCACCGGCGCGCTGCTGATCGAGACCATCTTCTCGCTCGACGGGCTCGGCCTGCTCGGTTTCGAATCGCTGATCAATCGCGACTATCCGGTGGTGTTCGGCACGCTCTTCTTCTTCACGCTGCTGGGCTTGTTGCTCAATCTGATCGGCGATCTCACCTACACGCTGGTCGATCCGCGCATCGACTTCGAACGGCGGGCGCTGTAGCGATGCGCCTCTCTCCGCTCAACCGGCGCCGGCTCGCGAATTTCCGCGCCAACAGACGCGGCTTCTGGGCGCTGTGGCTGTTCCTCGGCATGTTCGCCTTCAGTCTGTTCGCCGAGATCGTCGCGAACGAACGGCCGTTGCTGGTGAGCTATGACGGCGGCCTCTATGTTCCCATCCTGAAATTCTATCCGGAGACCGCGTTCGGCGGCGATTTCGAGACCGAAGCCGATTATCGCGACCCCTATGTGCGGGAATTGATCGACGAGAAAGGCTGGATGGTCTGGCCGCTCATTCCCTACGCGTTCGATACGGTCAGCCTCGATCTCGGCCAGCCCGCGCCCTCGCCGCCCGATGCGAACCACTGGCTCGGCACCGACGACCAGGCGCGCGACGTCGCCGCGCGCATGATCTACGGCTTCCGCATCTCGGTCCTGTTCGGGCTCGCGCTGACGGCAGCGGCGACCGCGCTCGGCATTCTTGCCGGCGCCGTGCAGGGCTATTACGGCGGCTGGGTCGATCTCGTCTTCCAGCGTCTGCTCGAGATCTGGGGCTCGATGCCGATGCTGTTCATCCTGATTATCCTCGCCAGCATCGTGACGCCGAATTTCTGGTGGCTGCTCGGCATCCTGCTGCTGTTCAGCTGGACCTGGCCGGTCGGCGTGGTGCGCGCCGAATTCCTGCGCGCGCGCAACTTCGAATATGTCCGCGCCGCCCGGGCGCTCGGCGTCCGCAACACGGTGATCATGCTGCGCCATCTGCTGCCGAACGCTATGGTCGCGACGCTCGCCCTCTTCCCGTTCGTGCTCGCCGGATCGGTGACGGCACTGGTGTCGCTCGATTTCCTCGGCTTCGGCCTGCCACCCGGTTCGCCCTCGCTCGGCGAATTGCTGTTACAGGGCAAGGCCAATCTGCAGGCGCCATGGCTCGGTCTGACCGGATTCTTCGCGATCGCCGCCATGCTGAGCCTGCTCATCTTCATCGGCGAGGCGATCCGCGATGCCTTCGACCCGCGCAAGGGATTTGCCTGAGATGGCCAACGAACCGAAGCCGCTCCTTTCCGTCGAAGACCTCTCGGTCAGTTTCGGCACCGGCGCGCGCACCGTCGAGGCGGTGAAGCATGTCTCCTTCACCATCGAGAAAGGCGAAACGGTCGCGCTGGTCGGCGAAAGCGGTTCGGGCAAGACGGTCACCGCGCTTTCGATCCTGAAGCTGCTGCCTTATCCGAAGGCCCATCATCCCTCGGGCAAGATCTTCTTCCGCGACAGGGAGCTGCTCGGCGCCAGCGAGGCGACGATGATGGATGTGCGCGGCGACGATATCTCGATGATCTTCCAGGAGCCGATGACCTCGCTCAATCCGCTCCATACGGTCGAGAAGCAGATCAGCGAGGGGCTGTTCCTGCACAAGAAACTCGACCGCGTCGCCGCGCGCAAGCGCACGCTCGAGCTGCTGGCGCTGGTCGGCATTCCCGATGCGGAGAAGCGGCTCGGCGCCTTTCCGCACGAGCTGTCCGGCGGGCAGCGCCAGCGCGTGATGATCGCGATGGCGCTCGCCAACGAACCGGACCTGCTGATCGCCGACGAACCGACGACGGCGCTCGACGTCACCGTACAGGCGCAAATCCTGAAACTGCTCAAGGAGTTGCAGCAGGAACTCGGCATGGCGATGCTGATGATCACCCACGATCTCAACATCGTGCGCCGCGTCGCGGACAAGGTCTGCGTCATGCTGCAGGGCGAGATCGTCGAACAGGGCCCGGTCGAGGAAATCTTCAGCCGACCGCAGCATCCCTATACGAAAAAGCTGCTGGCGGCGGAGCCGGGCGGCCATCCTGCGCAGAGCGAGCCTGACGCCCCGCCGATCGTCGAGGGCGACGATCTCAAGGTCTGGTTTCCGATCCGCAAGGGCGTGCTGCGCCGCACCGTCGACAACGTGAAGGCGATCGACGGCGTGACCGTGTCGGTGCGCGAGGGCCATACGGTCGGCGTGGTCGGCGAAAGCGGCTCGGGCAAGACGACGCTGGCCCTTGCACTGCTGCGGCTGATCGGCAGCAAGGGTGCGATCCGGTTCGACGGCCGGAACATCGAGGCGTTCGATGCGGCCCGCATGCGTCCGCTGCGCCGCCAGATGCAGGTCGTCTTCCAGGATCCCTTCGGCTCGCTGTCGCCGCGCATGTCGGTCGCCGAGATCATCGCCGAAGGCCTCAAGGTCCATCGACTCGCAGCGAACGAAGCCGAAGAAGAGCGTCTGATCGTCGAGGCGCTCAACGAGGTCGGGCTCGACCCCGACGCACGCAATCGCTATCCGCATGAATTCTCCGGCGGACAGCGCCAGCGCATCGCGATCGCGCGCGCGATGATCCTGAAGCCGCGTTTCGTCGTGCTCGACGAACCGACCTCGGCGCTGGATATGTCGGTACAGGCGCAGATCGTCGACCTGCTGCGCGATTTGCAGCAGAAGCACCGCCTCGCCTATCTGTTCATCAGCCACGATTTGCGGGTGGTGCGCGCGCTGGCCGACGAGGTCGTCGTGCTGAAGGACGGCAAGGTGGTGGAACATGGCCCGGCATCGGATATTTTCGATCGGCCGCAGAAGCCTTATACCAAGGCGCTGATGGCGGCCGCCTTCGAATTGCGGGCCGACGAAACCGGCGTGGTAAGGATGTAACGATGACACTGCTGCTCAACGCACCCAACGACCCGACCGGCGAATTCGCCGCCTGGATTCCGGTACTGGACCGGCTCGATCCGACCCGCAAGGTCCGGCTCTGGCCGGATACCGGCCCGCTCGATGCGATCGAGTATGTGCTCTGCTGGCGGCCGGACCCGGGCGACCTGCAGCGCTATCCGAACCTGAAGGCGATCTTCAATCTCGGCGCCGGTGTCGATGCGCTGCTCAAGGACACGACCCTGCCGGCGAACGTGCCGCTGGTGCGGCTGGTCGACGAGGGGCTGACCCTCGGCATGAGCGAATATGTGCTGATGCATGTTCTGCGCTATCACCGCCGCGTGCCCGAGTTCGAGGAATCGCAGCGCCGCAGCTGCTGGGAACCGCTGCTCTATCCGCTGGCGCGCGACCGCAAGGTCGGCATTCTCGGACTCGGTGTGCTCGGTGGCGATGCGGCGCGCAAGCTGGTCGCGCTCGGATTTGACGTCGCCGGCTGGAGCCGCACGCCGAAATCCGTGCCCGGCGTCAAAAGCTTCCACGGCGCGGAAGGGCTCAATCTTTTTCTCAATCGCAGCGAGATTCTCGTGTGCCTGCTGCCGTTGACCAAAGAGACGACCGGCATCGTCAACGCGAAGACGCTGGCGCAGTTACCCAAGGGTGCCGCGGTCATCAATGCCGGGCGCGGCGGCCATGTCGTGCAGGACGATCTGCTGGCCGCCCTCGATTCCGACCATATCGCCTATGCGACGCTCGACGTGTTCACGCCCGAGCCACTGCCGAACGAGCATCCGTTCTGGACCCATCCGCGCGTCACGGTGACGCCGCATGTCGCAAGCCTGACCCAGCCGGAAACGGCGGCGCCGGTGGTGCTCGACGGAATCGGTCGCCTCGAGCGCGGCGAAAAGCCGGCGAACCTGGTCGATCGGCGTCTCGGCTATTGAACAGGCGGCGTCCGATCGTGTCCCGGGCGCAGCGGCACCGCTAGCGCTTCTTTCCGCCGCCCGCCTTCTTCCCCGCCGGCTTGTCGGCGAGCCAGCCTTCGACCATCGCGAACAAAGCGCGCAGCGCCATTGCCTCACCGCCCTCGGGCCGGCCCGGCCGATGCGAATTGTTGGCGGCCATCAGGTCGATATGGATCCAGGGCGTCGTCTCGGCGACGAAGGCGTTGAGGAACAAGGCCGCGGTGATCGCGCCGCCCTGACCGCCGCTCGAGATATTGTTCATATCTGCGATCTTGCTCTTGAGCTGCTTCGCATAGGGCTTGTGCAGCGGCAGACGCCAGAGCGGATCGTCGACCGCACGGCCCGCCGCCAGCAGCCGCTCCGCCGTCGCATCGTCGTTGCAGAACAGAGCCGGCAGATCGGTGCCGAGCGCGACGCGCGCAGCACCGGTCAGCGTCGCAAAATCGACGATGAGATCGGGATTCTCGCCATCCGCCTCGGCCAGCGCATCGCATAAAATTAGGCGGCCTTCGGCATCGGTGTTTCCGATCTCGACAGTAAGGCCCTTGAACGTCTTGATGATGTCCATCGGCTTGTACGCATTACCCGACACCAGGTTCTCGACCGCCGGCACCAGCACGCGCAGGCGGACCGGCAGGTTCGCCGCCATGATCATGCGACCGAGGCCAAGCACATGGGCGGCACCGCCCATATCCTTTTTCATGCCCTGCATGCCCTGCGCGGTCTTGAGATCGTAGCCGCCGGAATCGAAGCACACGCCCTTGCCGACCAGGGTCAGTTTCGGGCCGCGATTGCCCCAGCGCAGATCGATGAGGCGCGGCGGCCGCGTCGAGGCGCGACCGACCGCATGAATCGTGCGGTAGCCCTTCTTCAGAAGTTCGTCGCCGACGGTGACGCGAAAATTCGCCTTATGCTGCTTCGCGATGTCGCGCGCGGCATCGGCGAGTTCGGCCGGGCCCATATCCTCGGCCGGCGTGTTGACCAGATCGCGCACCAACCAGGTCGCCTCGATCGCATTGACGACGCGCGCGCGGTCGGCACCGTCCGGCCAGACCAGATCGGCAAGCTTGCCCGACGCCTTGCGATAACGGATAAATCGATACGAGCCGAGACCCCAGCCCAGCGCCGCGGCATTGGCGGCCTCGGCCGTGAGGTTGCCCGCGATGCGATAGCGGCCCGCCGGCAGCCGCGAGGGCAGATCGCCCCAGGACCAGATATCGGCTCCGTCGCCGACCGCGAGCAGCACCCCGCCGAGGCCGCCGCGCGGCGCCGGCAGGACCAGGAAATCGCCCTGCTTGGGCTCGAAATGATGGCCGTCGACCCATTGGCGCACGCCCGTGGGCTGGGCCTTCAGCCACGCCTTGAAACCCTTGCGGGAGACCGGCGTAATCGGCACCGACTTGCCCTTGCTGTCGACCAGATGATGCGTCATCGCCATGCTCCTCGCGCTCGCTCGGTTCGGGGTATCCTGAAGGCGCGCCAGCATGTCGAAGCGGCGGGCGAATGAAAAGGGGCTGCAGCGCGCATTTGGCGCGCAACGGGAACCCGATCGCCCGGCTTGTACGATCGGCAGCGCTCGACTATGGGAATCCGCGGCAATCGACGGGAGCGACAGATGGCCGGCACGATCATCTATCTCGGCAACAAGAATTACTCGTCCTGGTCGCTGCGCCCCTGGCTGGCGCTGAAACAGACCGGCATCCCGTTCGACGAAGAGGTGATCTGCCTCGATCAGAGCGATTCGGCGGAGCGGATCCGGCGCCATTCGCCGTCCGGCAAGGTGCCCTGCCTCATCCATGAAGGCCGCACGATCTGGGAGTCGCTCGGCATCTGCGAATATCTCGCCGAGCGGTTTCCCGAGGCGAAACTCTGGCCGGCGGATTTAGCGGCTCGTACGCATGCGCGCTCCGTCGCCAACGAGATGCATGCCGGCTTTCCGAAGCTGCGCCAGAATCTGCCGATGGATATCCGCTCCGAACTCAAGGCGAAGAGCCGGGCTGCGATCCCGGAAGTGGCGCGCGATATCCGGCGCGTCGCCGCGATCTGGCGCGACTGCCGCGAACGGTTCGGGCGCGACGGGGTGCACGGACATGGGCCGTTCCTGTTCGGCGGCTTCACGATCGCGGATGCGATGTTCGCACCCGTGGCGACGCGCTTTGCGACCTATGACGTGACGCTCGACGATGCCTGCCAGGCTTATGTCGATGCCGTGCTGACCTGGCCCGCAATGGCGGAATGGATCCAGGCCGCCGAGACCGAGCAATGGACGCTCACCTACCCGGTTCTCGACGAACCGATGTGAGCCGGCCGGTGGCGTCGCCGGGCGGTATCGGCAGCCCCATCGCGATCCCTATAATCGACCGGCAATGAGCCGGACCGCCGAAACCCCGAACGAAGCAGGCACTGCACCCCATGCGAAAGGCTGGGCGGCGCTGCTGTCGGGCCCGCCATTATGGGCCCTCCTGATCTGGCTGGTTCTGGTGCTGGGCGGGCTTGTCGCACGTCCGCCGCTTGTCGGCGTCGATGGACGCCTGCTGTCCGATGCCTGGTGGTCCTGGCACAACACGCCGAGCACGGCCGGTGCCGGCCCGGACCTCTTGTTCTGGCTGATCCATGCCGGCTGGTCGCTGTTCGGGGTCAGCGATTGGTGGGCGCGGATGGTCGCACCGTTGTTCGTTCTGGCGAGCCTGTTTTTTGCCTTCGCCGCATCGCGCGAACTCTGGCCGGCACAACCCGACGCCGCCCGCTTCGCCCCGCTGATCGTGATCGGCACCGGCGGCATCGTCGCCTTTGCCAGCCAGACTTTGACTGACACGCCGATGATCGCCGTTGTCCTGCTGTCGGTGCTCGGGCTCGCGCGACTGCACAACGGCGCGCGCTGGCCGGGTATTGCGCTGTTCGCGCTCGCGCTGGCGGCCGGCCTCCTGCTCAAGGGCCCGCTGGCACTGGCCTGGCTGCTGCCGCCGGCCTTCGCTTTGCCGCTCATTTTGCGCGACACGCCGATCGCGCGGTCGTCCTGCTTCTGGCTCGCCGTGACGACCTTTTCCGTCGTCGCCGTCTGGGTCGGCTGGCTCGTTGCCACGAACGGTTGGCCCGGCCTTGACGCGGCATTGACGATCGAGGCGGAGCCGGACCGACGCGCCTGGTACTGGCTCGCGGCATGGGCGCTGCTGTTCGCCTATCCGTGGATCTGGTGGCGCTCGACCTGGCGCACGATGTCCCGCCTGACGCGCGGCGGATTCGATTCCGGCAGCTGGCTGGTGGTCGCCGCCATCGGCGGTGCGCTGCTCGGCGCATTGGTCGATCCCTATCGCGGCCCGCATGTCTTGCTGCCGGCGATCGCTCTGGCAGCATTGATCGTCGCCCACGCGCTCGGCTCGGCACCGGAGAAAGCGCGCGATTTCCACGCTGCCTTGCCGGGCGTGCCGTTGCTTTTCATCGGGTTCGTGTTTTTCCTGCTCAACATCGTGCCGCATGCGCATCTCGATGCGGTCTGGCGGCGGATCTTCGGCGAATCGAGCCTGCCGATCTGGCTTGGCGGCATCAGTCTCGGCGCCGGATTGCTGCTGCTTGGTGGCGGCTATCTGCTGGCGCAACTGACACCACGGCCGCTGGCGCACAGGATCCTGCAGGTCGCGTTGCTGCCGGCCCTGATGGCAAGCGCGCTCAACATCGAATTCATCGGGGGCTTGCACGCCTTTTTCGATCTGCGGCCGGTCGCAGCGGACATCCACGATCTGCAAGCCGCCGGCCAGCCGATTGCGATCTACGGACGGGATGACGGCGGATTCGATCTCGCCGGACGCCTGTCCGAGCCTCTGGTGGTGTTGCCGGACGCCAACAGCGCGCTGCGTTGGGCCGCCGCGAATCGCTCCGGCATCGTGATCGCCTATTTTGCCGGCAGTACGTTGCGTCTGCCGGCGCAGCCGCTCGATCTTGCCGCGGCCGGCGATCGCTGGGCGGCGCTGTGGCCGGCCGAAGTGATCCTCGCGACCGAGGGCAGGGTTCTGCGGCAGCGCTTCTGACGATTGCTGCACCGGGCAACTCCACCATCCGAGCGAATGCCGGGCCATTTGGAGGAGACGCAGGCCAGCGTCCCCGGTCTTCGGTCACGGCTGCCATGCGCTGCGATCGTGTGCCCGGGCCGTCCCGATTTGCTATCCTCCATCGCGCCTTTGTCCGGATCGCCGCTGTCGGGCGCGCACACTAACATCCAACGAATGGCCGCCTGATGTCCGACCGACCCAAACCCGCAACGCTGGCCGCCCATGGTGGCCGCATCGAAGCCGCCGCCAGCGGCGGTATCGTGCCGCCGCTCGAAATGGCGACGACCTACGAGCGTCGTCGGCAGGATTACGCACCGCCCGCCGGCTACATCTATTCGCGCTTCCATCATCCGAACTGGGAGCAGGCGGAAAAGCTGCTCGCCGAACTCGAGGGTGGCGCCGAGGCGCTACTGTTCGCCTCGGGCATCGCCTCGGTCTCGGCGATCGTCGAAACGCTCCGCCCCGGCGAGCGCGTGGTCGCGCAGGAGTCGATCTTCTGGGGCACGCGACTGCGCTTCCAGGAATTTGCCGAGCGCTGGGGCATCGTACTCACCGTGGTCCCCGGCAGCGGTTTGATCGAAGCGATCGCGGCGGCGCCGACCAAACTCGTCTGGTTCGAAACGCCGGCCAATCCGACCTGGGAGATCATCGATATCGCGGCGGTGAGCGAGGCCGCGCACAAGGCCGGTGCGCTATCGGTTGTCGATTCGACGGCGGCGAGCCCGGTTCTGACCCGGCCGATCGAACATGGCGCCGATATCGTGATGCATTCGGCGACCAAGTATCTCAACGGTCATAGCGACGTGCTGGCCGGTGCGCTGGTCACGGCGCGCAACGACGAGACATGGCAGCGCATCCGCACATTGCGCGGCACGACGGGCAATATTCTCGGGCCCTTCGAGGCGTGGCTACTGCTGCGCGGCATGCGCACGCTCTATCTGCGGGTCGAACGCGCCTCGCAAAGCGCGCAGCGCGTCGCCGAGGCGATGACGCGGCATCCGAGAGTGTCCCATGTGATGTATCCGGGCCTGCCCGATCATCCGGGCCACGACATTGCACGACGCCAGATGCAAGGCGGGTTCGGCGGCATGGTCTCGATCCGCATCCGGGGCGACGGGGCGGCGGCCCTGCGTGTGGCAACCGCCACACGCCTCTTCCGGCCCGCGACGTCGCTCGGCGGCGTCGAGAGCCTGATCGAGCATCGTGCGACGCTCGAAGGTGCGCATGGCAGCGTGCCGCCCGATTTGCTGCGTCTTTCGATCGGGATCGAGGATGCGGACGATCTGATCGCCGATCTCGACCGGGCGCTGGCGCAGATCTAGGTCGGCAACCGATCGAGGGCTGCAAGCGCCGCGTTCTCGGTCAATGCTGCATCGTCGGCCCAGGCCAGCACGGCATCGATGAACCCGTCCGGCAGCATGATGTCGGCGTGGTGTAACAGCATCGCGGCCTTGGCACGCATCGCGGCGACATCGAGCGCCGCTTCCGGATCGCCTTTGGCGTGTTCGCGTTCCGCCGAGAGCACGGCGCCGTCGCCCAGCGTCACCGATACGGCGGCACCCCAGGCGCGCGGATAGGCCGCCGCGAACCGATCGCCGATACGGCCCTCGATCCGTGCCCGCAGCGGCGCCAGCTCGGCGCGCGCCGGCGCATCGAATGCTGCGAAATCCACGACCGGCCGGGCGAGTGCCGCGGCGACGCAATGCTGCAACGAGAATTTGGCGGCGTACTCGCTGTCCGGTACCGGCCGGTCGCAGAGAGCGAGCGTCGCCGGATAGGTTTCAACCGTCACCCGCTCGATCGACCGGTTGCCAATCGCTTCGCGCAGCGAAGCGGCGGCATCGATCGGGGGATGGGTGTGACGGCAGGACGGCCAGGGCTTGATCGAGGTGCGGTGCAATTCCCATGGCGCATGGGGATCGCGCAGCACCGCATCGGGATCGGGATCGGCGCAAAGTCCGCGGAAGAAACCGCGATCGCCTTCGAGAATGGTCGGCGGGCCGGTGAACCCGTGTTTGGCGAGCTGCGCCGCGCGGGCGCCGGCCTCGGCTGCATGGCCGGCATGGAGATGTTTGGTCATCGCGCCGGTTTCGAGGAATTCCCAGAAGCCGGCCGATTGCGTGCCGGCATTGCCGAGCGCATGGACCTGTTGCGATGCATCGAGCCCGAGCAGGCGGCCGGCCGCCATCGCCGAACCGAACGGGCCGCAGGTCGCGGTGTTGTGAAAGATCCGGTAATGCGCCGGCCCGACCGCATTGCCAATCCGGCACATCGCTTCATAGCCGACCAGCACCGCATCGAGCAGCGCGTGGCCGCGTTTGCCGTCGCGGATTGCTGCCGCCAGGGCGGTCGGAACGACGACGCAACCGGGATGCGTCACCGAGAGGCGATGCAGGTCGTCGCTCTCGAGAATATGGGTGAGGGCGGCCGTTACGAACCCGTCGGCATTCGCCGCCGGCCGATCTTTCGCCCAGGCTAGCAGCACGCGGCCCGGTGCGCTGTTGCGGCCGGCCAGCGCGTTCGCCAGCGCATCGAGCACGAACAGCGCCGCGGCGCGGCGATCGGCATCGACGATGGGCTTGCGGGCGATAAGGTCGACCAGACCTTCGGTCAGACTCGGCATGCGACAAATCTATCCCGCGACCTGCACCCCGGTATAGCGGCGGTTTCGGCCGAATGTCGTGCCGCCGTCCCACCCGCCTGCTCGCAAAATGGGCGGGCATTTGTGGTCGACCCGACAGCGGATTAGACTGGCGATGTTGCTTCTTGGGGCCAAGGAGTAGGACAGATGCAGATCCCACCCGCTGTCGGGCGCGTTCTGAGCAAGCTCGAGGCCAATACGCGGCTGAGCATCGGTGCCGCCGAACGCCAGGCGCTCGACGAGATCGCGACCGACGATAATGCGCCGATCCGCTCGGTGCTTGCCCGGGTCATGCTCGAGGACTGGCGCAATGGTTGGGACGAGTTTGCGAGCGCGCGCGATCGCAAGGCGGCGTTGCGCTACGCTGTCGGCGAGCTGCATCGGGCGCGCCGCCGGCGCGACAAGAGCCACTGGTATGTTGACTGGAAGCGCGGCCATGTCCTGCGCTATGCGGCGCGCGCGTTCAATCGTCCGCAGGATGCCGAAATGATCCTGCAGACCTATCGCGACGCCTACGAGAAATTGAGTTCGTTTACCGGCCTGCCGCCGAAACGCGGCGAGAAGGCGCTGCGCAGCCTGGTCGTCGACTGGGCCGAAACGCTGGTCTATCTCGGCGACGCGCAGACGGCGATTCAGTATTTCGAGTTCACCTTCCCCTGGCGCCGTCGCGAGCCGGACGACTGGCATGTGTGGGCCTATGCCTTTGCACTGCATCAGCAGGGGCACTATGGCGAATCGCGCGAGAAGATGGAGCGGCTGGTCGAGAAGCTCGATCATCCCGGCCAGGCGGCACCGGCCCGGCAGACGGCGATGATCGCATCGCGGCCGAACAAGAAGATCCATCCGTCCTACTACAACGATATGCGTCTCACGCTGGCAGCCAGCTATGCACGCGACGGCAAGCGCCAGAAGGCCGAAGCGGAAGTGAGGAAGTTCCAGCAGCTCCGACAGCTTGCGGGCGACACACCCTGGACGCTGGCACTCGAAGCCGAGCGCGGTGCGTTCATCCGGAACAGCGCGGCCGAAAAACATTGGCTGCAAAGCCTGCGCCTCGCCGGCCTTCCCGAAGGGCAGGCGGTTGCCGAGGCGAACGACAAGAAGAAATCATCGGCGCGCAGGAAGACCGCGAAACCAAAACCCGCAAAGAAAGCCGGCAAGAAACCCGCCGCCAAGCCGAAGCGTAAAACGAAGACCAGGAAATCCCCCGCGAAGGCAAAGACCAAGACGAAGACAAAGCGCAAGGCACCGAAGCGGAAATCCCCGAAGCGCAAGACCAAAAGCAAGAGCCGCGCCAAAACCGGCGCGCGCGCAAGGACCAAGGGCGGAAAGCGGCGTTCCAAAACCGCGCGCAGGAAACGCTGATCGTATCGTTCCGCGACGTCGGGCCCGCCGCTAGGTCGCGAGCCCGGCTTTCGCGAGCCCGTCGCGCAGATAGTCGGCGTCTTCGCGCCACCGGAACGGAAATCCCTCGACCACCCAGCGCGCGTAATCGGCCGGCCGGGCATCCGCATCGCCGACCCAAAGGCGTGCCGCGCGATGCGCGAAATCGGCCGCAAGCCGCCGCGCTTCCGCCGCGCGTCCGGCATGGGCAGCAGCAGCAGCATGCCAGACGATCGAGTGCGGGTAGAGTTCGCCCATCGCATCGTAAATTGCGAGCGCGCCCGCCGGATCGCGCCCGATCACGCGAATTACCGCCTCGTCCGAGAGATACCAGTCGGGCGCGAAGGGATTGAGTCGCCGCGCGAACGCCGCATGTTCGAGGCCGCGCACGGGATCGCCGAGAAAGGCCAAGGCCATCGCGCGCGACATCGCCAGGTCCGCGTCGTTCGGGTTGAGCCTTGCCGCAACATCGAGATGTTTCTGCGCCCGGTCGAAGCGGCCGCTCATCAGATGCGCCCAACCAAGAATGACATGCGCCTGTCCGTCGTTGGGATCGTGCCCGACGGCGCGTTCGGCATGACCGACGGCGCGCTCGAACGCCGCCGACCGGTCGACGCCCCAGTTGGCGAGAAACGTATCGAAATAGGCGAGCTCGGCGAGGCTCGAATGCGCCCGGGCGAAGTCCGGTTCGACCGCGAGCGCCGCTTCGAAATGCGCTCGCGCCCTGTCATGGGCGTCGACCGTGCCGAACGAATGCTGCTCCGTTCCCTCAAGCCACAGCGCGTAGGCGCGCAGGCTGCCGGGCGGTTTGCGCTTCGCCTCTGCAAGCTCGGCATATTCGAGTTGCAGGACGAGATGACCGGCGATATTGCGCACGACCGATTCCTGAATCGCGAAGATCTCGTCGGCCGGGCCGTCATAGCGCTCGGCCCAGACATGATGCCCGTTCTCGGCATCGATGAGCTGCGCGTTGATGCGAATCTTTTCACCGAGCCGCCGGATGCTGCCCTCGAGCACATAGCGCACGCCGAGTTCCTGCCCGACCTTGCGGATGTCGTGCGGCTTGCCGCGATAGACGAAGCTCGAATTGCGCGCGATCACCATGAGCGAACGAAACCGCGAGAGATCGGTGATCAGATCCTCGGTCAGCCCGTCGCAGATCGAGGCGTCCGCGCTTGCGCCGGCCAGGTTGTCGAACGGCAGAACCGCAAGCGATGGCCGGTCGGAAATCGGCGCGCGACGCTCGGACGGCGTCATGCCGTTGCCCTGGGCAAAGCGTGCCACGAAGACGCGCAACGGCCGCGCAATGTTCTTGAGCCGTCGTTCGCCCGCATCCTCGAAGGCGATGTCGGTCTTGCCCTCGACGAAGCGCCAGACATCCTGGCTGAGCGCAACGCCGCCGGGCGGTGCCTCGCCCTCGATCCGTGCCGCGACATTGACGCCGTCGCCCATCAGATCCTCGCCGTCCACCAGCACGTCACCGATATGGATGCCGATGCGCAGGACCAGAGGCGGCACGCCGGGCTCGCCGCCGCTTTCGACCCGCCGCTGGATTGCGACCGCGCAGCCGACCGCCTCCACCGGACTTGCGAACTCCGCGAGCACGCCGTCGCCCGTCGCTTTGAAGATGCGGCCGCGCGCGTTCCTGACCGCCGGATCGATCACGTCGCGGCGCAGCGTCGCGAGCGCAGCAACCGCCGCGCTTTCGTTCGCTTCCGCCAGACGCGAAAATCCGACCACGTCGGCGGCGACAATGACCGCCAGGCGCCGCCGGGGTTCTTCCGCCGCCATCCCGCCGCCCCTCTGTTACGGCCGTGACCCTAGGCTGAGCCTGTCGCGGCGGCAATATCGGTGAACCGTCCTGCCGGCGTATGAACGCCCCCCGGCCTCCCGCGGCCTCGCCAAACCGTGCGTCCGCCGCCGCATGTTCTTACCCGCCGTGGCGCCTGGGGCCATGTGTTAAGAATGTGCCGCCGGCGACCCGGTCAGATATGTGTCGTGCGATCGGCTTCGCGGCCGAACCGCTCGCCGCAATAGAGCTGCCCCGCCGCGACCGCCGCATCCGCGCTGTCGAAATGCCCGCCCATCGTGACGCGCTTGCCGTCCTGCCAGAGCGACCAGAGATAGTCGTCGCTGCCGTCGCGATTGCTCCATTTTTCGATCATCATTTCGAGCATGCGCGGCCTCTCCGATACGATCGGCAATCGTCGCGCAGGCCGGCCACCGGTGCAACAGGTCCTTGACCGCCACGGCAACCGCTTCCCATGATCGCGAAAACCAGATTGGCGAACCGCCTGAAAGCGAGACCATGACTGCGACCGACCTGATCCAGCATCCCTTCCCCTGGCCCGAAGGCAAGCGCACGGCCGTCTGCTTCTCGTTCGACATCGACGCCGAGAGCCTGCTGCATCTCGGGTTTCGCGAGGACGCCGACAACCGCGTCGTAACACGTTCCGAGATGCGCTACGATGCGCATGTCGCGGTGCCGCGGCTGCTCGCAATCTTCCGCAATCACGATATCCGGCAAACCTTCTTCGTGCCCGGCTGGTGCCTCGAAGCCTATCCCGAGATGGTGAAGGCGATTCTCGATGACGGTCACGAGATCGCGCATCACGGCTATGTCCACGAGATGGGCAACCGGCTCACGCCGGAGAACGAGCGCTACTGGTTCGAGCGCGCCGTCGCCGCCGTCGAACGCACCACCGGAAAGAAGCCGAGCGGCTTTCGCGCGCCGTCCTATGGTTTCTCGCGCAACACGCTCGATCTGATGTTCGATCACGGCCTAATCTACGACGCGTCGATGATGGGCCATGACGTGCCCTACATCATCAAACATCCGCGCGGCGAGATCGTCGAGCTGCCCTCGCAGCGGGCGCTCGACGACTGGACGCATTTCGTGCTCAACCGCGATTTCGGCTGGATGATGCCGCTGCAGACGCCGGAGGACGGTTTCGCGATCTATCGCGCCGAGTTCGACGCCGCCTGGCGGCATGGCGGCATCTGGATCGCCGTCTGGCATCCCTTTGTGACGGCGCGACTGTCGCGCGCCGAGGCGATGGAGGGCCTGATCGATCATATGAAATCGAAGAGCAATGTCTGGTTCGCGCCGCTCGACCAGATCGCGCTTCATGCGCAGAAAGCGCGGGCCGACGGAAGCTGGAAGCCGTTCATCGATTCGATGCCCTACGATGCGGGCGGCCTGCCGGAACTCGCCGAGCGCATATGAGCGCGGTCGCGATCCGACCGGAACGACCGGACGATCGCACCGCGATCCGTGCTTTGCTGAAAGCCGCTTTCAACGGCAGCGACGAGGCCGATCTGGTCGATCGGTTGCGCGGCGACGGCGGCCTGGCGCAGACGCTGGTCGCGATCGAGGGCGATGCGATCGTTGGCCATGTCGCGGCAAGTCCGATCGCGATCGAAACGGTCGTCGGCCGGACCGCGGCGTCGCTTGCCCCGCTCGCGGTCGCCCCGGCGCACCAGCGTCGGGGGATCGGCGCTGCATTGACGAAGGCGCTGCTGGCGCGGCTCGCCGCTGCCGGCACCGATCTCGTCTTCGTGCTGGGCGATCCGGCCTATTACGTGCGGTTCGGCTTTCATGTCGATGCCGCCGGCGAGTTCTGGAGCCCGTTCGCCGGGCCGGCCTTCATGGTACGCGAGCTTGCCGCCGGCGCGCTCGATGCAACGCGTGGGAGCCGGTTGCGCTATGCGCCGGCCTTCGACCCGTTTCTGCCGCCGCAATGATCGAACGCGCGTTGGCCTGACGCCGGCGCGACCGTCACTCGGTCTCGTGCTTGGAGTGATCCTCGGCATCCGCGCCGGCGCCGGCCCCTTCGATCGTCAGTTCGATATCGATCGCACCGGCCTTCTCGAAGGTCAGCGTCAGCGCCAGCGTCTCGCCCTCGACCAGCGGCCCCTTCAGGCCGAACAGCATGATATGGATCCCGCCCGGCTCGAGCAGCGCGGTCTCGCCCGGCAAAAGATCGAGCGCTTCGAGCGGGCGCATCTTGGCGACGCCGTCTTCCATCAGCACGGTATGCAGCTCGGCCCGCTCGGCCATCGGGGTTTCGACCGCGATCAGTCGATCGGCCGTATCGCCCTCGTTCGAGATCGCGACATAGATGGCGCCGTTCTTGGCACTCGGCACTGTCGCGCGCGCCCAGGGATGGATGATCTGCAATCCGCCGATTTCGTAATAATGCGCGGCAGCGCTGCCGGCGACGAACAGCAGCATGACGGTAACGATGCGCAGCAGCCTCGTCATTCGTCCTCCGCGATCTGGTCGGCGATCGTGGCCGCCATGTCTTCGGGCTTGTCGTCCGGCCGGAACAGCCGGCGGAAATTCCCGTCCGGCCCCATCAGATAGAGCAGCACCGAATGATCCATCAGGTAATCGTCGGGTGCGCCTTCGACCTCCGCTTTCGCATAATGCACGCGATAGCCGCGCGCGATATCGGCGATCTCCTGTTCCGTCCCGGTCAGGCCGACGATGCCGGCATCGAACAGCTCGACATATTCGGCCATCACCGCGGGCGTGTCGCGCGCCGGATCGATGGTGACGAAAAGCGGCTGTACCATCCCCGCTTGGTCGCCGAGCGCGCGCATCGTCAGCGCGACCTGGTTCAGCGTCGTCGGGCAGACATCGGGGCAATGGGTGAAGCCGAAAAAGACCAGCAGGTATTTGCCCGCATAATCCGCCTCGGTGACGCGCCGCCCGGTATGGTCGGTGAGCGCGAACGGGCCGCCCAATGTCGCCGGCAGCAGCGAGCCATCGCCATCGCCCGCGACCGGACGGTCGCGCAGCTCGATCGTCACATAGGCGGCGATCCCGAGGGCCGCGAGCGCAAAGAGGCAGGCGGCCATGATGACGGCGAAGCGCGACGGCATGACCGCATTATAGGGATTTCACGGGGCCGCCGCATCGACGGGCGCAGCGACCAAGGGTCGCGGCGTATGATCGCGCGGGGAGAGGGCCCGATGAGGCGCCTCGGCAAGATCGGATTCCATTGGCAATGAGACCAACAGAACCCGCTCCCCCGGTTTCGGGGGAGAGGGCAGGGTGAGGGGGTGAATCGAGGCGCGCCGTAAGGTAAATCTGGAATAGCGCCTTTACGCGTCGAAGCGCAGATAGGGCGCGTCCTTGCCTTCGCCCTTCTTGTAAACGGCGGAATACATGTTCCACCACATGTTGCGGCCTTCCAGCGAGGCGCGACGCACGCGCTGCTTTTCCTCGTCGGTCTTCGCGAATTCGATTGCCGCGTTCCAGCCGGTCGCACCATGCGCCTCGTCGGCACCGACATGGATGTCGAAGTAATAGGCCGCCGCATCGTCGAACTGGTACTGATCGCGCAGCGCCTTCGCGGTCGCGCGCGAATAATCGTGGAATAGGTCCTCGATCCCGATCGCAACGAAGCTCAGCGCCTCGAGCCAGCGGCCGCGCAGCGCGTAGGCCGAGACAGTATCCGGATAGACCTTGGTTTCGGCCATCATCGGCTTGGCATCGATCTGGTCCTCGGTATAGCCGGCGGCAGCCCCGGTGCGGATCGCCAGCAGCCAGTGCGCCGGCATCTTCTTCGTGCCCTTCAGCTCGTAGAAGACGTTTTCCGCCATCTCCGCTTTCAGGTCGCGTGGCACCTGCGGAATGATCAGCGCCAGCGCGCCGATCCCTTCCGTGACGCAAAATTTGAGCTGCGCCATCAATTCACCGATCGTCTCGCGCTTGAGCGTGCCGGCCGCCATGTCCTTATAGACCGGGTGCGCCGTAAACGGATGCGCCATCACTTCCTTCTGCAGGTCCGCCCAAAAGCCCTTGAGTTCCATTGTCCGTCTCCCTGGCCGTGTCACGGCGCTTCGCCATTAAGCCCGCTCATGCCGCGAACCCCATGGCCGTTTGAGTATGACCCGATCCTAGGCCCCGGGCTTGCCGGCACCGTAGGGATTATTCATCATATTCCTATGAAACCATTTCATGCCTCCCGCGCATGACCGGGATCCTGCCTCTGACCGCCTTGCGCGCGTTCGAGGCGGCCGCCCGGCATCTCAACGTGACCCGCGCCGCGGCCGAGCTGCATGTCAGCCAGTCGGCGGTGAGCCACCAGGTTCGCGCGCTCGAACAGCAACTCGGCACCGCGTTGTTCCGGCGCACCGGCAACGGGCTCGTCCTGACCGAAGCGGGCCGCCGCCTCGCCGCGACGGCCGGCGATGCCTTTCGCGGGCTCGAACGCGGGCTCGCCGAAATCCGCGAGACCAATGCGGTCGGGCGGGTCAGTGTCGCGCTGCGTCCGTACTTCGCATTGAAATGGCTCGCGCCGCGCCTCGCCCGCTTCTGGCACGCGGCACCGGGCGTCGAACTGCGCCTGATTCATTCGACTGCATCGCCCGATCTCGCAAGCGGCGAAATCGATCTCGCCGTTGAATGGCGTCCCGATCCGCGGCCCGATGCGCTGTCGGAATCGCTGGTGCGCTGCGATCTCGCACCGGTCGCAAGTCCCTCGCTGCTGCGCAGCCTCAGAACGCCGACGGATCTCGCGAAACACATCATCCTGCATGAGGAGAACCGCACGAACTGGCAGCTCTGGTGCCGACTCGCCAGCATCGACGAGAACAGCGGCGCGCAGCATCTGATCGTCGACGACACCAATGTGCGCCTGCAGACCGCAATCGACGGCCAGGGCGTCGCACTCGGCTGCCCCGAACTCGTCGCCGACGATGTGCGCGGCCGCCAGCTCGCGCTCCCCTTCGCGCTGCGGCTCGAGCGCTACAGCTATTATCTCGTGACGCCGACCGACCGGCCGCTGCGCCGGGCTGCGGCCGCCTTCCGCGACTGGCTCAAAGCGGAGGCCGCACGGCCGTAGAACGCGGTTGCGATGACGGTTGAAGTCACCGCCGAACGGCATAACTAGAAACGATAGCCCGGCCTCATCCTGAGCCCGTCGAGGATGGGGCCCTCATGGGTTCGGCGGGCTCATCATGAGAGTCCTTTGAAACCATGACCGTTCGCCTCAACCACACCATCGTTTCCGCCCGCGACAAGCAGAAAACCGCGCTTTTCCTCGCGGAGCTCCTGGGATTGCCGGCCCCGTTCATGCTCGGCCATTTTGCCGTTGTGCAGATCGGCGATACGTCGCTCGATTTCGTCGACGACAATGGCACCATCGCGTCGCGGCACTTCGCGTTCCAGGTCAGCGAAACCGAGTTCGACGAGATCTTCGGCCGCATCCGTGCACGCAACATGCCGTACTGGGCCGATCCGTTTCACAACGAGCCGAACCGCATCAACAATTGGGATGACGGGCGCGGCGTCTATTTCGAAGACCCCAACGGGCATAATCTGGAAATTCTGACGCGATCCTATGGCAGCGGCGGCACCAAGGCCGATCACCCCAATCCGCTGGTCGCGCGGCCGATCGAATAGTTGTTGCAGGCCAGAAGAACAACCTCATCCTGAGCCTGTCGAAGGATGAGGTGTGCCTCCCTCATGGTTCGACAAGCTCACCATGAGGTCGTTTAAGTCGATCCGCTGCACTCCTACCCCGGCGCGTAAGGCGCGAGCGGCGACTTGCCGGCGATCAGGTCCGCCGCCTTTTCCGCGATCATGATCGTCGGCGCGTTCAGATTGGCCGTCACCACCAGCGGCATGATCGAGGCATCGGCGACATGCAGCCCCTCGACGCCGTTGACCCGCGTCGCCGCATCGACCACCGCATCCGCATCGGTACCCATCCGGCAGGTACAGGAAGGATGATGCGAGGTTCCGGTATTCGCGCGCAGGAAATCGTCGATCGCAGCGTCGCTCTGCACCTCGACCCCGGGCTCGATCTCGCGCCCGCGATAGCGATCGAAAGCCGGCTGGGCCGCAATTTCGCGAACGATCTTCATGCCGTCGCGCATCTCTGCCAGATCGGCCGGATCGGAAAAATGATTGAAACGGGCGCGCGGCGGATCGCGCGGATCGGCGGAACGCAGCGTGAGGTGCCCGCGGCTTAACGGCCGCATCTGGCTGATATGGAAGCCGAACCCGTGCCCTTCCGCGAGCACCCTGCCGTCGGCATCGAGGGCGATCGGCGTGAAATGAATCTGCAGGTTGGCGAAGGGAACGGCGGGCCCGGTGCGGAAAAAAGCGCCGCTTTCCCAAATGTTGCTGGCGCCGACGCCGCGCCGGTGCAGCAGCCATTCGAGACCGGTCCTGAATTTACCGATCCCCGTCGCGGCGCCGAACAGCGAGACCGGTTCCGTGCAGGCCCATTGCATCGTGATGTTGAGATGGTCCTGCAGATTCTGTCCGACCGAGGGCCGGTCGGCGACCACGTCGATTCCGAACGAGCGAAGATGATCGGCCGGGCCCACGCCGGACAGCATCAGCAGCTTGGGCGATTCGAACGCACCGGCCGTCAGCACCACCGCACGATCCGCGCGTGCGGTCATGCGCCGGCCGCGCCTCGAATAGGCAATACCGGTCGCGCGCCGTCCTTCGAACGTCACTTGCTCGGCCAGCGCCCCGGTGACGATCGAAAGATTGGGCCGCTTGCGCGCCGAATGCAGGTAGGCGCGCGCCGCGCTCATGCGTTCCCCGCCCCAAATCGTGCTCTCCATATGAAAGACGCCTTCGGGATTGCGCCCGTTCACGTCGTCCGTCATGCCGAGCCCCGCTTCGCGCCCCGCGGCGAGGAACGCCTGGTGCAGCGGATGTGCGCAATCGGGCCGCGTGATGTGCAGCGGCCCGTCATTGCCCCGAAAGGCATCGTTCGGCCGGTTACTCGTCTCCATGCGTTTGAAATAGGGCAGGCAATGCGCATAGGACCAGGTCCTCAGTCCCGTCGCCGCCCACCCTTCGTAATCGAGCGGATGCCCGCGCAGATAGACCATGCCGTTGACCGACGACGAACCGCCGAGCACGCGGCCGCGCGGATAGACGATGCCGCGTCCGCCGAGCCCCTCGTCCGGTTCGCTCGCATAATGGGTCGCGTAGCGCGAGGCGACGGCCTGCGCCATCGCCGCCGGCATCCGGAGCCGGTAGACATTCGGCCGGTCGTCGGGCCCCGCTTCGAGCAGTAGCACGCGGCAATCGGGATCTTCGGACAGCCGCGAGGCGATGACCGATCCGGCCGAGCCGCCGCCGACGACGATATAGTCGTAAGTCCGCATGGTCCCATCCGCGACGGCGCCTGTTGTGCCGACCAAGGCCGGTGCTCGCCCAACCTTAGCGAACCCGGCGCCGCCTTCCATCGCTGTTTTTGCATCCGCCGTCTCGATCCCGGCAAAACGCCATCGGCCGCTCGGATGACACCGCGCAATCCGCTATGGTCGGAAGAGAACCGGTCGGGAGGAAAAGATGGACAGGCTGAAAGGCAAGGTGGCGATCGTCACGGGGGCTGCGATGGGAATCGGCCACGCCATCGCGACCCGCATGTCCGGCGAAGGCGCGCGCATCGCGCTCCTGGACATTCTCGACAACGAAGGCACGACACTCGCGAAGGAGCTCGCCGCATCCGGACCCGGCGCGCATTACTGGCACTGCGATGTGACGAAGGAAGCCGACATCGCCCGGACATTTAGTGAGGTCGTGCAGCGCTTCGGTCGGCTCGACGTGCTGGTCAACAATGCCGGCATCGCGGGTGTCGACAAGCCGACGCACGAGGTCACCGAGGCGGAGTGGGATCTCGTGCAGGCGGTCAACGTGAAGGGCGTGTTCCTCTGCACCAAACATGCCATCGCGCCAATGCGTACGGCCGGCGGCGGCAGCGTCGTCAATTTGTCGTCGATCTACGGACTGGTGGGTGCGCCGGACTCGCCGCCCTATCACGCTGCCAAGGGCGCGGTCCGGCTGATGGCCAAGACCGATGCGCTGATCTACGCAGCGGACCGGATTCGCGTGAATTCGATCCATCCCGGCTTCATCTGGACACCTTTGGTCGAGAATGAACTCAGGGCCTTCAGCGATCCCGGGGCGGCCCGGCGCGAAATCGAGCTGCGCCATCCGCTCGGCGGCATGGGCGATCCGGACGACATCGCCTGGGGCGCCGTCTATCTCGCTTCCGACGAGGCGAAGTTCGTCACCGGATCCGAGTTGGTGATCGACGGCGGCTATACCGCGCGGTAGGGCGGCGATGCCTCAGCCAAATCGTGCGTCCTCGAACGGATAGGACGAAAGCCGGCGGTAGCCGGTTTCGGTTACCAGAATCTGCTCCTCGAGCTTGACCGATTCGCCGGCTTCCGCGGAACCGACCAGCGATTCGATGCAGACCGTCATGCCCGGCTCGAACACGCCGTCATAGCCGGAGGATTTCCAGTCTTCGGCATATTTGATCGACGGATATTCGTCGCACAGGCCAACGCCGTGCGAGACGACGGAATAGCGATGCGGGATATAAAGCTCCGGCAGCTTGTAGCCCTTGTCGACGAATTCGCGGAACGAAAGGCCGGGCTTCAGCAGCGCGATGTTATGCTCGATTTGCGCGCGGGCGGTGTTGTAGATCTTTTTCTGCTTGTCGCTCGGCTTGCCGTCGCCGCAGAGCCAGCTCCGCGACAGGTCCGAGCAATAGCCGTTCGGGCCGATCAGATCGGTATCGAAGCTGACGAGATCGCCGGCCTCGATGCGGCGGTTCGCGCATTCCTGAAACCAGGGATAGGTGCGCGGGCCCGAGGACAAGAGCCGCGTCTCGATCCACTCGCCGCCGAGCTCGATATTGGCCTGATGCAGGATCGACCAGAGCGCGGTTTCGGTCATGCCGGGTTGGAGCGCCTGCTGCATGCGCCGCATGCCTTCCTCGCAGGCCTTCACCGCTTCCATCATCGCACCGATCTCGACATCGTTCTTGATGGCGCGGGCGATCTCCATGATGTCCTCGCCGTCGACCGTCTCGATCTGGCGTTCGGTCAGGGCATGCAGACCGCGCGGATCGATATGGTCGATCGCGAGCCGGCGGTTGTTGCCGCCATGGCGGCGGAACAGATCGGCGATCTCGTCGGCCCAGCGCGCGGCGCGTTCGTCGCAGCGCTGCGCGTCGTTGAAATAGTAATAGGAGATCGCCGGCCGCACCTCGTCGACCGATTCATGGCCGGCCGCAAGATGTTCGCAATTGTGAAAATCGAACAGCGTGATCGGACCTTCGGTCGGCAGGAACAGATAGCGGACCTTGTTGTGCATGGTCCAGACCTGCATGTTCGCCGTGTCGGTCGCATAGCGGATGTTGATCGGGTCGTAGAGCAGGATGCCGGCATAGTCGCGCTTGCGCAGTTCTGCGCGCACGCGCTCGAGGCGATAGGCCCGGAGCGCCACCCGGTCGACAGCCGAATCATGAAACGCCACCATGCGATTTTTCTCCCCATGTTCCGCCGGCGCGTCGTGACGCCTGCCTTATGGCTATGGGCGCGCCTCGCGGTTTCCGGCCGCGCACTCTGCCATTCGCGAGCCGCGAGCGACAATGGGGGTTACAGATCGCGCATGGCCTGCGTCTCGATCCAGCGCGCGACCTTGCCCGCCGCAACGGTCGGTTTCGGATCCTTGGGCCAGACGAGAAAATAGCTCGCTGCGCTGTCGCCGCTCGGGCCGCCGAAGGGCGCGACCAGGCTGCGCGTTTCGAGCATCTGGTCGACCATCGGCCGTGCGCCGATCGCGATGCCGAGCCCCTGCGACGCGGCCGCCAGGATCTGTTCGGTCGAACTGAAGCGCAGCGCGCCGACGAGCAACGGCGGCGCATGGCCGTTGGCCGCCGCCCATTCCGCCCATTGCTGGGGATACCCCGTATGCATGATGAGGCGCTTGGCGGCGATCGTGCCGGCGGGATCGCGCGCCTCGACCGTGGCGACGAACCCCGGCCGAGCGACCGGCACCAGTTGCTCGCCCATCAGCCGCCGCACCGTCACATCCGGCCATTGGCCGGCGCCATAGCGGATCGCAAGATCGACGCCCTCGCGCTTGAGATCGATCAGCCGCGAGGTCGTGACCAGTTCGAGATCGATGCCGGGGCAGGCTTTCTCGAGCCCGTCGAGACGCGGAATGAGCCAATAGGTCGCGAGCGAGGCTGGCAAGGTGAGGCTGACGCGGTTGCGCCCGGCCGGCGTGCGCAGCGCTTCGGTCGCGGCGCGAATTTCGCCGAACGCAGGATCGATCGCCGCGTAGTAACGCTGCCCGTCCGGGGTCAGTTCGATGCGCGGGCCGCTGCGCTCGAAGAGCCGCACCGAGAGCCAGTCCTCAAGCTTGCGGATCTGGTGCGAGATCGCGGATTCGGTGATCCCGAGCGCGCTCGCGGCATCGCGAAAGCGGCCAAAGCGCGCGGCGGCATGGAACGCCCGCAGCGCATGCAGCGGCGGCAAAACCGGCAGATCGGGCATAATCGGGGTTCCTTCCAAGCATGAATTTGGTTCAAGCTTTGTTGCGCCCTTTTCAATCGAAAACCCGGGGCATCACGCCGATATTGTGGTGATGGACGGGTCGCGGCAAGCCCCCTCAAGCGTGAAGGAAATTTGCCAGAGCCCGCGACCAAGCCAAAAGGGGCCGCTTTCGGTCCCCGAACCGATGGAGGACGATATGACGACCTATTTGAACAACCTGACGGACGCGTTTCGACGCTGGAACACCCGTCGCAAGACCGTGGCGACGCTGCTGCGGCTCGACGAACGCCAGCTCGACGATATCGGGATCGTGCGTGGCGATATCGACGAGATTGCCACCTACCAGGCGCGCGTCCGGGTCGCCCGCCAGCGGGCACAGCAGGATGCAGCGCGCGCGCTCGGGAACCGGCATGCGGTCGCGCCGAATTCGGGCTCGCTGGTCGGATGCGGGTAAGTGACGGATAAGGTCCTCATGGATCACCATGAGGACCTTCATTCGCGTCGTATTTTCGATGAGGTAGATTCGACTCTAAAACCTCATCCTGAGCCTGTCGAAGGATGAGGCGGCGGCGTCCCGAGGTCCTCATGGTTCGACAAGCTCACCATGAGGAACATTTTTTGATTCGTTTGATTCGTATGCCCCTACGCCGCCAGCGCCTGATCGAGGTCGGCGATAATGTCGTCGATATGCTCGAGCCCGACGGCGAGTCGCACATAATTCTCGGTGACGCCGGTCGCCGCCTGATCCTCGGCCGAAAGCTGCGAATGCGTGGTCGAGGCCGGATGGATCGCCAGCGAGCGCGCATCGCCGATATTCGCGACGTGATAGAACATCTTCAGCGCATCGATGAACTTGCGCCCCGCCGCCATCCCGCCCTGCAGCTCGAAACCGACCAGCGCACCCATGCCGCCCGAAAGATAGGTATCGGCGCGGCGTTTCTGTTCGCCGGTGAATTTCGAGGGATGATGCACCTTCGTGACCGATTTGTGCTTCGCGAGCCAGTCCGCAACCGCCTGGGCGTTGCGGCAATGCTCGCGCATGCGCAGCGGCAGCGTCTCCAGCCCCTGCAGGAACATGAAGGCGTTGAACGGGCTCATTGAGTAGCCAAGATCGCGCTGCAGCGTGACCCGCGCCTTGATGATATAGGCGATCGGGCCGAGCGGCTTCACCGCCTCGGTCCAGACCGCGCCGTGATAGCTGGGATCCGGCGTGTTCAGACCCGGGAAGCGCTTCGCGTGCTTCACCCAGTCGAAATTGCCGCTATCGACGATGACGCCGCCGATCGAGGTGCCGTGGCCGCCGATATACTTCGTGGTGGAGTACACAATGATATGCGCGCCGTGGTCGAACGGCCGGCACAAGACCGGGCAGGCCGTGTTGTCCATGATGAGGGGAATGCCGAGTTCGTTGCCGATCTTAGCCACCTCGGCGATCGGAAACACATGCAGCTTCGGATTGGGCAGCGTCTCGGCGTAGAAAGCACGCGTCTTGTCGTCGGCCGCCTTGCGAAACGCATTCGGATCGGTCGGATCGACGAAGCGCGCCTCGATGCCCTGGATTGAAAGCGTGTTGGCAAACAGGTTCCAGGTGCCGCCATAGAGATCGGTCGAACTCACGATATTGTCGCCGGCGCGCGCGATGTTCTGGATCGACAGCGCCGATGCGGCCTGACCGGAGGCGACGCCCATCGCGCCCACGCCGCCCTCGAGCGCCGCGATGCGCTGCTCGAGCACGTCGTTGGTCGGGTTCATGATGCGCGTATAGATATTGCCGAACTCCTTGAGCCCGAACAGGTTCGAGGCATGTTCCGTGCTCTGGAACTGATAGGAGGTCGTCTGATAGATCGGCACGGCGACCGCGCCGGTGGCCGGATCGGCGCGATAGCCGGCGTGAAGCACGATGGTCTCGGGGTTCTTGCTGTCGACAGGCATGGGTTTCTCCCCCTTCGGTTTGTCGGACCGCTCATTGGCTCAGGCGCGGCGGCGGCCCCGGATGGATCGGCCTGATGAATGATGGATTAGGCGGCAGATGGCAACCGGGCGATTGCGTAGAACGCTGGCCGCTTTACTGATCCACGGTGGCAACATTTTTTGGCGCCCGGCATCTCGAACTTGGACGGCGACAGTTATTAGAAACGATTTCAATAGGATCAAGGGCTTAATCGGTCCCAAGAAACCCGCTATGCGGCGAGATCGACGGCGCTATAATCAAAAATCGCCCGGTCGCGCCACAGACAGCACTCGAAGTCAGCAGCTGCGCGGCCGGCCCCTACGCACCAGATTCGATCGCCCGAAAACGCCTTCATGCAGTGAACGCCGGCAATAGGATTCCAGAGGGTCAGGTTTCATTTCCGATGCGCCGTGCCGTTTCCGTTCTCCTGATCGCAGCGCTGTTTGCCGGATGGTTCGGCATGGATGCAGAGGCCTGTTCGCTATCGGAACAGGGCCATTGCGCCAAAGTCGAGATGGATTGCGGCGCCGGCAACAAGAACTCGACGGACTCTTCCGCAATGTCCGGCGACTGCGTTTCAGGGTGCATTTCTGCCGTATTCATCCATTTGCCGATATCCGGCGTGACGATTGAGAGAACCGTCCCGACGGATTTTGTTGCAGAGCTCTATCGATCCCGATTGTCGAGACCGGATCCGTTTCCTCCCCGCCTCGTTTGAACTCCGAATCAGGAACCGCGAGCAATCGCTCGCGGGACGTCCGTTTGGATTGCCCGGCATTTCGCCGCAGGCAGGAGGAAGAACATGCATTCAGATCCGACTACGGATCGGGCCGCCGATGACGCATCCGATTTTAATGCTGGCGCCCGGATCCTGAAACAGTCGGAGTCGAGACAGGAGAAGTTTCGAACTCGCAGGCGCCCGTTTTCCGGAATGATCGGGATTCTGATCGTCGGTCTCATCGTTGGTCTCTCGGTCGGTTACCGTGACGCCATCGAAAGCCGCATACGCAATTTTCTGCCCCGGACCAGCGCTTCCACTGAAACCAGTTTCAGTATCGCACCCCCGCCCCAGCCGACGGATGCTGTCAGTGAAACCGCGCCAGAGGATGGCGATCGCGGGCGGATTCTCTACTACAGAAATCCGATGGGGTTTCCGGACACATCACCCACGCCCAAGAAAGATTCGATGGGGATGGACTACATTCCTGTCTACGAGAACGAGGTGGCCGCCGACGACGGATCGATAAGAATAAGCCCGGGGAGAATCCAGACGCTCGGCGTAACAAGCCAGGCGGCCGAACTGAAGCTGTTGACAGGCGATGTAAAGGCGTTCGGTACCGTCGTGCTCGATGAAACGCGGGTGTGGCTGGTCACAACGAAGCTGGGCGGCTGGATCGAGGAACTTCATGTCAGCGAAACCGGCGTAATGGTCGACGCGGGGGCTGCACTCTTCGAATTGTTCAGCCCCGATCTTTATAATCTGGAACTCGAATACATCATTGCCGCAACGAACGCCGGTTCCGGCGACGGTACCACGCTCGATCCGGCCATGGACCGGATCAAGAGCGCCGCATTGCAGCGGTTGCGAAACTGGGGCGTTCCGGACGCTGAATTGGAGAGACTCGATGCCGAGCGCACACCCGGCCGTACCCTTATCTTCACCGCTCGCGCCGACGGCCGGATTCTCGAGCGGATGGGCTTGCCCGGCATGCGGATCGAAGCCGGCGAACCGATCTATCGGATGGCCGACCTTTCGACGGTGTGGGTGATCGCCGAGGTCGACGAACGGGACATTGCCGGGCTTGCCGCCGGCGTTGAAGCCGAAATCGAGCTCGCTGCGTTCGCGGGCGAGCGCTTTCCCGGCATCGTCAAGCTTATCTATCCGGAAGTCGATCCGGAAACCCGGCGCGTTCGTGTACGCATCGACATTCCCAATGAGGACGAGCGATTGCGTCCCGGCATGCTGGCCGAGGTGACGTTCACGACAGCGCTGACTGCGACGCCGGTCATTGTAATTCCGGATTCCGCCGTACTCGACAGCGGCACCCGGCAAATCGTCTTTGTCGATATGGGAGAGGGGCGATATCAACCCCGGCCGGTCCAGCTGGGTCGCAGTGCCGGAGGATACCAGGAGGTGCAAAGCGGAATCTCGGTCGGGGAGCGCGTCGTTACCAGCGCCAATTTCCTCCTGGACTCCGAAAGCAATCTGCAGGCCGCCCTTAACGCGTTTGCCAATGGCACGGTCGCGCCATGACGGAACCCGGGGAATAGCGCCATGCTGACTTCAATCATCCGCTGGTCCGCGCGCAATGTGCTGATTGTGGTTTTTACCACGGGCTTCATCGCCTTGCTGGGGGTATACGCGGTCCTTCATACACCGCTCGATGCCATTCCCGATCTCTCGGACACTCAGGTTATCGTCTATACGGAATTTCCCGGCCAGGCCCCGCAGGTCGTCGAGGACCAGGTAACCTTTCCACTGACCACGGCAATGATTGCCGTGCCGGGCGCTCGCGCTGTTCGCGGATTCTCATTTTTCGGTACATCGTTCGTGTACATCATTTTCGAGGATGGGACCGATCTGTACTGGGCGCGCAGCCGTGTCCTCGAGTATCTCAGCTTTGCGTCCGGCAATTTGCCCCGAAGCGTGACACCGACGCTCGGCCCCGACGCGACCGGTGTCGGATGGATTTATGAATACGCGCTGACCGGCACCCGGCAAAACCTTGCCGAGTTGCGCACGCTGCAGGACTGGTATCTGCGCTATCAGCTCGCGGCAGTCGGCGGTGTCTCCGAGATTGCGAGTGTCGGGGGCTTCGTCCAGCAATATCAGATCACCATCGACCCGACGCGCCTTCGATCGTTCGGATTCAGCTTGCAGGATGTCCGCGCGGCGATCGAAGCCAGCAATATGGAAGTCGGAGGAAGGTCGGTCGAGCTCAGCGAGCGCGAATACATCGTTCGCGGCAGCGGATACGTGACAAGCCTCGCGGACCTCGCAGCAATTCCCCTGATGGCCAGCAACGGCACGCCGGTTTCGCTGGGCGATATTGCCCGCATCGAACTGGGGCCGGACGAACGCCGGGGGATTGCCGAGATGGGCGGCGTCGGCGAGGTCGCCGCCGGCATCGTCGTTCAGCGGTTCGGAGGGAACGCGCTCGGTGTTATCGATGATGTCAAACGACAACTGGCCGCGCTGATGCCTTCGCTGCCGGACGGCGTATCGATCGAAACGGTCTATGACAGATCGGAACTGATCGTGCGCGCCATTGAGACGCTGCGTGTAACCCTGCTGGAAGAAAGTGCCATCGTCGCACTCATCTGCTTCCTGTTTCTGCTTCATGCGCGCAGCGCGCTGGTGGCGATTGTGACACTGCCGGCCGGCATTCTGATGGCATTTGGCGCCATGTATCTTCTCGGCATCAGCTCGAACATCATGAGCCTCGGCGGGATCGCCATCGCGATTGGCGCAATGATCGATGCTGCGATCGTCATGATCGAGAATGCGCACAAGCATCTGGAGCGTGCGCAGCCCGGTCAGCCCCGCGCCGAGATAATCCTCAAGGCGGCGGCCGAAGTGGGGCCGGCTTTGTTCTTCAGCTTGCTGATCGTCACCGTCTCGTTTCTGCCGGTCTTTTCGCTGGAGGCGCAGGAAGGCCGCCTGTTCAAGCCCTTGGCATTTACCAAGACATTTTCGATGGCAGCGGCCGCGATACTTTCCGTGACGCTGGTTCCCGCACTCATGGTGATTTTCATTCGCGGCCGGATCGTGCCGGAGCGCAAAAACCCGATCAACCGCGCCCTGATCGCAATCTACCGACCGATCATCCGGGGAACGCTCCGCGCACGCCCCCTTGTTCTCGTGTTGAGTATCGTCGCTCTGGCAGCAACCTTGATTCCGTTTCGCCAGCTCGGCACCGAGTTCATGCCGAATCTCAACGAGGGTGCACTTCTGTACATGCCGACGACGCTTCCCGGTATCTCCGTCACTCAGGCGGCCCAACTCGTTCAGACGCAGAACAAGATCATCAGCACGTTTCCAGAGGTCCTGTCTGTTTTCGGTAAGGCTGGCCGTGCGGAAACCGCAACCGACCCCGCACCGATGGAGATGATCGAGACGGTCATCAATCTCAAGCCGGAATCCGAATGGCGGCCTGGGGTTTCGCTTGACGATCTGATTGTCGAAATGGATCGCGCGCTGCAACTGCCCGGCGTCAGCAATGCCTGGACGATGCCGATCAAGGCGCGGATCGACATGTTATCGACGGGCATTCGCACGCCGGTCGGCATCAAGATACTCGGCGAGGACCTCGCGGAGATGGACAAGCTGGCGCGCGAGATCGAGGCCGTCCTGAAGACGGTTCCCGGCACGACGAGCGCCTATTCGGAGCGCGTAACTGGCAGCTACTACATGACAATCGAGCCGGATCGCGTGGCGCTGGCACGATATAATTTGTCCATCGCGGATGTGCAATCGACTGTGGCGATGGCTCTGGGCGGAGAATCGATCACCCAGGTCGTCGACGGGCGGCAAAGATTTGACGTCATTCTCCGCTATCCGCGCGAACTGCGCGCGGACCCCGACGCCATCGGCAACATGCTGATCCACAGTTCGGATGGCATGAGCATCCCGCTGGCCCAGGTGGCAAACATCACGTTATCGGAAGGACCGTCGAGCATCCGAACCGAGAACGCGCAGCTGGCGCTGTATGTCTTCGTCGATTTCAGGGGCGTAGACATCGGGAGTTATGTCGAGGAAGCGCAACGCATGGTTACCGAAAATGTGGAGGTCCCGACAGGTTACAGCCTGGTATGGAGCGGACAGTTCGAATATCTGGAGCGCGCGAAGGCGCGCCTTGTCATTGTTGTTCCGTTAACATTGCTGACGATTTTTCTACTTTTGTATCTGTATTTCCGGCGCATTACCGAAACGCTGATTGTCATGCTCTCATTGCCATTTGCCATGATCGGCGGCGTCTGGTTCCTGGCTTTGATGGATTTCGACCTGAGTGTGGCGGTGGTCGTGGGGTTCATCGCCTTGGCGGGCGTTGCGGCGGAAACCGGCATCGTCATGTTGCTGTATCTCGACAATGCAACGAAGGCCGTGCTGGCAGAGCGGGCGAAACGCGGAGAGCGTCCGACCGTCGGCGATCTGGCGGCCGCGATCGAGTACGGATCGGTCGAGCGGGTTCGACCGAAACTGATGACGGTATTTGCCATCGTGGCGGGGCTTGTGCCGATCCTGTGGAATCATGGAACGGGATCCGAAGTCATGCAACGGATTGCCGCGCCCATGATTGGTGGCATGATCTCTTCGACGATACTGACATTGATCGTCATCCCTGCTCTGTACAGCGTCGTGAAGACGCGCGCGTTTCGGCGAGACAGGAATCCGGATCCCATGATAAATTAGGCGCGTTATCCGGTAGCCACGCAACGACGTTGAAAGCCCGCAAGACACCGGAGAGCGGCGGGCCACGGAGAACTCCCGATGACCCTCTCCATCCCCTGCAACGCCAGTCGCAGCTTTGCCTTCGAGCCGGCATCGACGGCCCTGCTCTCGATCGATTTCCAGCGCGATTTCGTCGATCCGGCCGGGTTCTGCGGCAAGTTTCCCGGCGGTATCGATGCGACGGCGGCGATCGTGCCGCGCGCGATCCGCGTGCTCGAAGCCTGCCGCGCGGCGGGGCGAGATTTGGGAGTCCGTATGCGCTACTTGGATCCCACGGACATCGCACCATCTTCTACACTATACTGTAAGCGTATTGACCAAGGAGAAATTATGAAGAAAGTGTTCACTGGCTCCAGTAGAGATGAAGTGAGGAAACGAGCCGATCACTGGTGGACGGCACAAGCTGACTTCCGAAAACTCAGAGAGTGGGCGTTTGCGACAGGTGATGATGGTCCACACTTAGGCAATGCTTGCAGGTGGACAATCGTCATGTACTACAGCCAAAGCATTTCGAAATAGGGAATGCTACGCGCATTTTCTGTCTTTTCGCATTACGTGCGACGAGCACCATTGTGTCTCGCGCATTAAACCAGTTTCGGACCAACACTTAATCTGGCTGGCAATATCGCATAGTTGAGCTAGCCAGACCCCTACAGTGCGGGAGTGAGTCATGCTCAACTGGTTCAAGAGAGGACGTACATCGCGCAAGCCGGCCGCCTCGGTTTCGACTATACCTGAGGCAGCGATTTCATACTTTGATGCCGCAGTTCAAGCTACAGATAAGCAATTCGCAGAAATATGGCTCTTCGATCCCGATTGGGTCGGCCTCCTAAGCGTTGCCAGTGAATTAGACCAGATAAACGGAAACACTAAGAAGATTAGTGAGATAGTAGACACTGTACTTAATGCATTTACTGCCGGTCAAACTGTGGATGTATGTGCATCAGCGCTGTTATTAAAGCACATAGCCAATCAACGGGATTCAGAAAACCTAAGGCGAAGTAGTCAAATATCAGAATTTAGACACACTCACGCTCAAAGTAGTAGCGTCAGTACAGAAATTTTTACTAGACAATCAGAAGCTAGTATCCATCCAGACAATAGAGAACCTGTTGCAACTGATTCTCCGCAAATCGACAAACCGAATCCACATGACCTTCGTACAAACAGTTGGCGTGACACCGGCGGCACGGCCGTGCCCGATAGTGCCTTGGGTCGATTGCAGTCGGAGTACAATCACTACAGAATGCGTGGCGGACCACTGGGCAGTGTTGAATGGATGAAGTCCGTCAAGAACATTGTTCCGTTTAATGTCACTCACCGGAACCCGCATGATTTTCGTTCAATGAAATGGCGCGATGCTGATGGAGTACCCGTGCCTGACCATGTCGTGAGTCGATCACAGGGAGAATACAACCATTACAGAATGCAGGGTGGATCGTTGAGCGGCATTGAATGGATGAGATCCATCAGAAATTTTAGGCCGCGTGAATAAAAACAACAATACACCCGGCTGCATTGACGAAGTGGTTCAAGTAAACGCGCGGGTATCCAGAAGCACTACCGATAGCACGTGGCATTTGGCATGAAAATTCATCATAAATGCCCCCCAATATTTGGAATCCGGTTGGTTTTACTTTCCTTGTTCCAATGGAGAAGAAGATGGGCTTGCTCCGCTTTTTCCGGAAGAAGAAGTCAGATTTAGAATTGCTACAAGAGAATCCTACCTTTCAGACGCTGAATGAATTGTATGCGACAATGAACATTATGTGTGAGGCCGGTGTTGACGCTGATGAACTCCCGAATGGCGTGGGAGAGTATGGAATTACTCCGTCTAATCCTATTCCATGCAGAACGATTACCGGCAGCACCGCATATCTAAATCAGCTTCGTGCGACAGATGGAGCCAGGGTCACATATGAAAGAATTGGCTCAGTCACTTCTGGTGTTACGCCGTACCCCGTGGACGCTTACAGAATATATTCGTTAAGCGGAGAAAATTTAGCCACATTGTACTTGTCACCATACCAGAAGCGGGTTTCTGCCAAGCCTCCAACTGGATTCACACTGGCCGGTCAGGCTTACCGTCGGCGTGTATGATCTGGGTGACGTGTCGCCGTGAATCAAAGTGTCGTATAGGATATCTGCCGTGCCCTTATCCTCCCGCCGGCAGCTGCAAGAATGGCGGACGCCCGCCGGCAATCCGGGAGACCTCTCGATGACCCTCTCCATCCCCTGCAACGCCAACCGCAGCTTCGCCTTCGAGCCGGCGCGGACGGCGCTGCTCTCGATCGATTTCCAGCGCGATTTCGTCGATCCGGCCGGTTTCTGCGGCAAGTTTCCCGGCGGCATCGATGCGACGGCGGCGATCGTGCCGCGCGCAATCCGCGTGCTCGAAGCCTGCCGCGCAGCCGGCCTTCATATCGTGCACACGCGCGAAGGCTATAAGCCCGACCGCTCCGACATCAACGCGATGAAGCGCGAGCGCGGCGTGGTCGGATCGCCGGGTCCGCTCGGGCCGTTTCTGATCTGCGGCACGCCGGGCCAGGCGACGATCGCGACGATGGCGCCGAAGAAGGGCGAACCCGAATACGACAAGCCCGGCTACAGCACCTTCCATGCGACGACCCTCCATGCGGATCTGCAGGCGCGCGGCATCACGCATCTCGTCATCATGGGTGTGACGACGCAATGCTGCGTGCACTCGTCGTTGCGCGCAGCGGTCGATCACGGATACTGGTGTCTGACGATCGAGGATTGCTGTGCCGCGCTCGAGCCGCAATGGCATCGCGAGGCGATCGATCTCATCTACAGCGAGAATCATCTGTTCGGCTGGGTGACCCAGGCCGACGCGCTGCTCGGCGCGCTCAAGGCGAAGGCGGCATAACGGCCGACCGGCGGGCGTCCTAGGCGTCGGGCTCGCGATCGCGCGCATTGCGGACGACAGGTGCAAGCGGCAGCGCCGCACCGATCTGATCCGCATCGCTCGACAACCGCCTTGGCAACGACAGCTAGACCGCGCGGGAACCCCTCGATAGATTGAGTAATCCACAATGAATGACGGGGGGATAAAAACCATGAAATGGATAGCCATGCTTGGCGCCGGCGCGATGGTGGTCGCAGGCGCGATGAGCGGTTCGGCCTTCGCCGAGACGCCGAAACAGGGCGGCTCGATGATCGTCAGTTACAAGGAAGACATCACGACACTCGATCCGGCGATCGGTTACGACTGGCAGAACCCGTCGATGATGCAGGCACTGTTCGACGGCCTGATGGACTACGAACCCGGCACGACGACCCTGACGCCGGATCTCGCCGAAAGCTACGACGTTTCGCCGGATGGGCTGTCCTACACATTCAATCTCCGCAAGGGCGTCACGTTTCACAACGGACGGGAATTCACGAGCGCCGACGTGAAGTACACGCTCGAACGCCTCGCCAACCCGCTGACCCAAAGCCCGGGGCAAAGCTATTTCAGCCAGATTGTCGGCTTTGAAGATTTCGTTGCTGGCACCAGCACAGAGCTGACCGGCGTCAAGACGCCGGACCCGTACACCGTCGTGATCGAGATGTCGCAGCCGACGGCGTATTTCCTGAACGTCCTTGCCATGCATTTCGGGTCGATCGTCCCCCAGGAAGAAGTCGAGAAATGGGGCGAGGATTTCGGCCATCATCCCGTTGGCACGGGCGCTTTCAAGCTGACCGAATGGTCGCTCGGCCGACGAATCGTGTTCCAGCGGAATGGCGAGTATTTCAAGCCCGGCGTTCCGTATCTCGATGAGATCGTCTTCGAGATCGGACAGGAGCCGAACATCGCCCTTCTGCGTCTGCTCAACGGCGAGATTGACATCACCGGCGATGGCATTCCGCCGGCGCAGTACGCCGAAGTGACGACCGGCGCCGACACGAAGGATCTCGTGGTGATCAGCGACCAGCTGCAGACCGGTTATCTGACGCTCAACGTTACCGAGGCGCCGTTCGACAATCTTCTGGTCCGTCAGGCCGTGAACATGGCGATCAACAAGGAACGGATCGTGCAGATCGTCAACAATCGCCCGACTGCGGCCAATCAGCCGTTGCCACCACTCATGCCTGGCCATGATTCCGGTTATGAGGGCTACGGATTCGATGTGGAGAAGGCGAAAGCGCTGCTTGTCGAGGCGGGCTATCCCGACGGCTTCAAGACCGAACTTTACGCCATGAACGTCGACCCGAACCCGCGAATTGCCCAGGCGATACAGCAGGATCTCGCTGTCATCGGCATCGAGGCCGAATTGCAGTCGCTGTCGCAGGGCGTGGTCATTGAAACCGGTGGCCAGGGTGCTGCGCCGATGCTGTGGTCGGGCGGCATGGCGTGGATCGCGGACTTCCCGGATCCGTCAGGCTTTTATTGGCCGATCCTGAGCTGTGGGGCTGCCGCACCTGGTGGCTGGAACTGGGCCAAGTATTGCAACGAGGCGCTCGACGCGCGTGGCGTCGAGGCCGACGCGATGGTCGACCCCGCACAGGCGGCCGAACGGATCGAAAAGTGGAGCGGCATCTATCTCGATGTCATGAAGGATCTGCCTTGGGTGCCGATCTTCAACGATAAGGGTGTCCTGATCCATTCCGACCGGATTGGCGGGGAGAATGTCTACTTCGTTTCGCCCGTTCATATTCCGATCTGGTATGACTATTTGTATGCGAAGGACGCGCAATAGCGACCGACGCGAACCGGCATGGCGGTTCGGATGCAGGACAGGATCGTCTGCCAACTGGACCCGTGAAGAATATTCCAAAGTGGGGCCGGTCCTTTCGACCGCCCCCATTGTTTCCAGCGACTGCGAAGGTCGTCACCGTCTGCGGCGCTACGCGATGCGGCGGACGACCGGCGCAAGCGGCAGCGCCGCACCGCCGCCGGAATGGAAACAGGGGGCCGACTCGATCGGCGTCACGTGCGGGCCGCCTTTGCCGGGGGCGTCTTGCTGGGGCATGGGCGTACCGGGTCGGGCGCGCGCATCTGCGATCCCTTGTCCGATCGCGATCGGCGCGCGAACAACGTCAGCGGCCGTCATGGTTCGCCTTCATCGGACCGTAGACCATGCGGTTGATCTCCGAACGAGAGACGCCGATGTCCCGCAGAAGGCGGTCGTCGAGCGAGGCGAGATGACGGGTCGCACGGCGCAGTTCCGACCAGGCGCGATAACTGGTCCAGGCGTCGGCGGCCATCCGGCCGGTACGGGCCACCAGCCCGGCGTCGCGATTGGTCATGAACCCGATCTCGTGGCTCGCCATCGAATGCATTGCATGGTTCGACATTGTCATTCCCTCCTGTCCAAAACCGATTTGCACGGCCAGCTTGGGGAAAACCGAATAAAGGCCGGAAATCGCCCTTGCTGACATGAGGAATATCGGGACGGGGGGTCAAAGGGCCGTCAGCCGGGGCGTCAGGCCAAGGGCCGGATTGCCCGGGAGGCCGTCAAAAGGTCATCATTTTCCTGTCACGATAGGGGTTTGACGCTGCGCCGGCCGATCAATGACGGGCTTTCGCTCGGCCGGTGCTTGCTCAATAATCCCGCACTCACGGGGAAACGATCGGCCGCCTGCCCGGACATCATGTCTGCATTGACCCTTACCCTTCTCGGCGAACCACAGCTTGCCGATGCGGATGGCGCCGATATCCCGGTGCCAAGCCGGAAATCGCTGGCGCTGCTCGCCTATCTCGCGGCGTCGCGCGGCCAGTCGGCCAGCCGCGAAAAGCTGATGGGTCTGCTCTGGGGCGATCGGTTCGACCAGCAGGCGCGGCAGAGCCTGCGCCAGACGCTCTACAGCCTGCGCAAGCTGCTCGGCCCGCCGGGCGAGGATGCGATCGGCGTCGCGGGCGACAATGTCGCGCTGAACACGGCTGCGATCTGCACCGACCTCGCCGAATTCGAACGGCTGGCCGCATCCTCGGAACCCGATCAGCTGCTTGCCGCGGCACGGCTCTATCGCGGTCCGCTGCTGGCCGGGTTTTCGATTCGGGACGTCGCTTTCACCGAATGGCTCGAGGCCGAGCGCACACGCCTCCAGGATGTGGCCGCCGCCGTGCTCTATCGCCTCGGCAAGCATTACAAGGCGACCGGCCGCTACGAAGAGGCCCTGGCGATTGCGCGGCGTCTGCTCGACATCAATCCGCTGCGTGAAAAATCGCACCGGCTGATCATGCGCATCCAGGCGAAGAGCGGCGATCGTTCGCAGGCGCTGATGCAATATCAGCGCTGCGCCGAACTCTTGCACAAGGAACTGGGCGTCGAGCCGGATTTCATCACGATCCGGACCTACGAGGAGATCAAGGCGAGCGGCGTCACCTCGGAAGAAGAGGGCGAGGAAGAGGATACGCTGGTGCCGGGTGCCAAGGCCGTCGCCGCGCCGATGCGGCGCGGGTTCTTCGCGCCCGACCGGCCGGTCGTTCTGGTGATGCCGTTCGCCAATCTCGGCGGCGATGCGGAACAGGCCTATTTCGCGCAGGGCATCACCTACGACATTACCAGCGGGCTCGCCTGCTGGCGCTGGTTCCCGGTGATCGGTGCCAGCTCCAGCCTGAACTTCGCCAATGCCGGCGCCGACGTGACCGATATCGCCCGCCAGGTCGAGGCGCGCTATGCGGTCACCGGCAGCGTGCGGCGGACCGGTGATCAGGTGCGCATCAGCGTCAGCCTGATCGATGCCCCGACGCGGCATAATCTCTGGGCCGGCCGCTACGATGCGACGCTCGCCGAGCTGTTCGCGGTGCAGGACGAGATCACCGAGAAGATCGTCAGCAGCATCGAACCGGAGGTGCATCGGGCCGAGCATGAGCGCTCGCTGCGCAAGCCGCCGCTCGACATGACCGCCTGGGACCGGGTGATGCGCGGCAACTGGCTCAAATGGGAGCTGACGCGCGCCAACAACAAGGAAGCGACGCGGCTGCTCGAGGAGGCGGTCGCCCTCGATCCGCATCTTTCGACCGGCTGGTCGAGCCTCGCGCATTGCCACTGGATCGACGGGGTGATGGGCTGGTCGGACGACCTCGTCCATTCGTTCCGGGAATCGGAGCGCGGCGCGCGGATGGCGCTGTCGCTCGACGAATCCGACTGGATCGCCCATACGATTCTCGGCCTCTGCGATATCTGGAACCGGCGCGACTATGAGAGCGCGATAGAACGCCAGAAGCGCGCGGTCGCGCTCAATCCGAGCTCGTCGATCGCGCATCATTCGGCAGCTTGCGTCTATGAATTCTCGGGCCTGCCGGAACAGGGGCTGACGCATCTCCGGACGGTGCTGCGGCTCGATCCGCGCTATGCCAACAACGCCTCGCTGCTTGCCGACATGGCGCTCTCCTATCTGCAGCTCGGGCAGTTCGAGGATTCGGTCACCTATGCGCGCAAGGCGGTCTCGATCCGGCCCGACTACAGCCGGGTCTATCACCGCCTCGCCGCATCGCTCGCGCATCTCGGTCATATCGAGGAAGCGCGGGAAGCGCTGGCGCGCGCAAAGCTCCTCGAGCCGGGGCTCAGCGAGCGGATCGTTCGAGCGACCTATCCGTTCCGCAATCCGGACCATCTGGAGCTGCTGCTGAGCGGCTTGCGGCTCGCCGGGCTCGAGGCCGAGGAAGCGGTCGCGTGACGCGGCAGCCGCCCGTCAGACTGTCAGTGCCGATCGGTTGAATGCAGCGATGCGTCTTGCATCCGCTCGTGTCCGCTACTCCCGCGATCGGTAAGCAATTCTCAACGCAAAGGCCCCGCCCGGCATGTCGCCGGACAGGGCCTCGCAATCGGGTGCCGTCGGTGGGGTGGCGGGGGCGCGCCGAACGGACGGACCCGGACCGATGCTTTTGTTAAGCCGCGTGCGCCGCCTTGCCGGCGAGGCCGTTGCGCGCGCGCCGGCGGAACCAGCCGGCGAGCGGGCTGTCGGGCTTTCGCGCAAGCCGCTCGTTCGCGAACATGTCAGCCAGGCCGTATTGGCCGCCGCGCAAGGCCGCCTCGATCATCGTCAGATCGAGCACATCGCGCTGCGCATGCGAACCGCCGAAGCGATGCGCGACCAGGCGCACCGGACGCAACAGATCGACAGTGATCGCATATTCGCCGCGGCCGAATGCCTCGATCGCACGCGCGACCGGCAGGCCGACCTCGCGAATGAGCAGCGCTCCGGAATCGGTATCGCCGGCGCGGGCAGCGAGCGTCTTCAGTATCTTCTGAGCGGCATCCCGGCGACCCGTCGCGACAAACGCCATCATCGCATGCATGTCGTTGAACGGATAAAACCCGTCTTCCGCCGTCGGCTCATAGCTGTCGGCAATATCGACCCAGCGGCGGCCGGTTTCGACACCGCGCAGATGGAGCCGCCAGAGCAACGCCGCCGCATCGAGCAGCTCCATCGCGATGCCGGTCGGCGCCGGATGGATCGAGGAATCGTAGATTTCGAGCGCGCGATCGTACTCGCCGCGTTCGAGATGATGCAGCGCGAGATGCCACCAGTTATGGAAGGCAAAACCGTTGTTCTGCGACCAGTCTTCGCTGCGCGTCGCCAGCCAGTCGATCCCTTCATCGAGCCTTCCCTGCATTTCGAGCACATGGGCGACGCCATGGATCGCCCAGGTATCGCTGGGATTGAGCGCGACCGCGCGGCGGCCGGTTTCTTCCGCCGCTTCATAGTCGCCCATTTCTTCGAGACCGAAGCAGTACATGCCGAGCAGATAACCATAGCCGACATCGCTCTCGGACCAGTTCGGCAGCACGCCGGCGATGCGATCGCGCAGCATGCGGCTCTGGCCGAGCAGGAAGTCGGCCTGATGGGCGAACTGCAAGGCGATCATGTCGCGCGGGCAGTTCGCGACAACGTCGCCGTAGAGATGGCACGCGCTGTGAAAATCGCCCTCGAGCCAGGCGCGGAGCGCCGCGAGATGGCCGCGCTCCCGATCGTTGGCGCGGGCTTCGTTGCGCGTCATCGCGGCAACCGACTTCGCGACTTCGGGCAGCGCGCCTTTCTCCGACGACATCGCGAAGAGGCCGCCGCGAAAGGCATGACCCATCATGAAATCGGGTTCTTTGGCCAAAGCGTCATCGACCGCCGCGACCGGATCGTTGAAATAGCCCTGATACAGTGCGTGGGCCGCTTCGAGCCCGTCGAGCGCGCGGCGATTGGTGGTCGAAACGGGTGCGCCGCGTTGATCTTTGAGTGACATGGTTGGAAACCCCTGTGTTCTGTAACTGAAAACGACCGCCTGCCGGTGGCCGCGCCAAAGCCCGGCCCTGCAGAGATCATGAACATAGGGTGGCGCTGTGAAGGGCCTGTCAGCGCTACCGTAGCGGCGGCGTGAATTCGGCGTCAGAAACGACGACCCCGATCGAACCGCCAGGGCGCCATTTTGAGGATCAAACCTCTGATCTGCAAAGCCGATCTGCGATTCTTGTCGGCTGCTGGCGAAACACCCCCTGTTCCCGCCATAGTGCCCCTCGCATCGCTCGGGAGGGAAAAATCATGGATGCCAGCACCTATAACGCCACCATCAAACTGTTCGGTTCGGAGTGGGAGCCGGAGTTCGAGAGCGAGGAAAAACTGACACGCCTCTGGGGGCGCCGCTGGGGCTGCGACAACGATGTCGGACAGCTTCGGGCGGTTCTCGTGCACCGGCCGGGCCATGAGTTCGACATCATCGATCCGACCAAGCGGATCGAGGAGATCGGCTCCTACGGCGATCCCAGGAGCGGCTGGTACTGGCAGTCGAAACGCATTCCCCCGCTCGCCGAACTGCAGGCGCAGCACGATGCGCTGGTCGCGGCGCTCAAGGCCGAGGGCGCCGAGGTGATCTATCTCGAAGGCGTCGAGGGCGGGCGGTTCAAGTCGATCTATACGCGCGATTCGTCCTTTGCGGTCAAAGGGGGCGCGATCGTCTGCCGCATGGCGCCGCGGATGCGGCATGGCGAAGAGCTGCCCGTCACGCGCATCTTGGCGAAGATCGGCATGCCGATCCTCCGCACATTGCACGGCACCGCGATGATGGAAGGCGGCACGTTCGCCTGGTTGAACCCGACCAACGCCGTCATCGGGCGCAGCATCCGCGCCAACGACGAGGGCATCGAACAGATCGCCGAAGTGTTGCGATGGCAGGGCGTCACGCTGCATGTCGTCGATCTCTGCGGCTATGACATCCATATCGACGGCTCGCTCTGCATGATCGACGTCGATCTTGCGCTGGTGAACCCGTTCGGTCTCGCCTTCACCTTCCTCGAGACGCTGAAGGAACTCGGCATCCGCACCATCGAGATCGGATCCGAGGACGATGGCTGGATCATCAACTGCCTCGCGGTCAGGCCGGGCCGCGTGCTGATGCCGGACGGGATCTCGGACGGGACGCGCAAGCGTCTGGAAAAAGCGGGCGTCGAAATCGTGCCCCTTCCCTATGCCAGCGTGCAGTTGAACGGCGGCGGCATCCATTGTTCGACCTGCCCGCTGATCCGCGATCCGGTATAGCGACGCGGCCGACCGGAAAACGATAACATATTGATCCGGCGCGATAGTTTCAGATTTCCGCGGGCAGCGCGTCGTGCTGTTTGCCGTCATTGGCCAATCTCGCGATGGCGGTCGAAAGCCGTAATGTTGCCACCCGTAACCTTTTCCACCGAATTTTCGGGAACCCTATGCCGAATGGCGCCTTGCCTTGCGGCGCACGGGTCGGCGAAGGTTGCGTCGCACATCCGGGAACAGGAGAGAATCCGCATGAAAGCATTTCGGCGACGGACCCTCGCGGCAATCGCGATGCTGGCAGCCGGCAGTATCACAGCGATCGGGATCGCCGATCTGCGCGCCGAAGACGCGCAGATCGAACGCACCGAGCTCATGAATGTTCCCCTCGGCGTTGCCGAGGGCGTCGACGGCGTCATGGTGCTGTCGGTGCTGCCGCCCGGCGGCGTCGCCCCGAAGCATCATCATCCCGCCGATGAGTTCTCCTATGTGCTCGAAGGCGCGATCACGCTGACGGTCGAAGGTTCGGACCCGGTCACCTATGAGGCGGGCGAGAGCTATCACATTCACCCCGGCATTCCGCACAGCGCGACAAACGCCAGCGAAACGGAGCCGACCCGCATCCTGGTGTTCTGGACCGCCGAGGCCGGAAAGCCACTCACCGAGATGGATGAATAGGCGGGCGGAGCGTCAGAACGGACGCCGCCGCATGGCGGGAAGCGATCAGGTCAGCGGATCGGCGAATGCCCTTGTGCCGACGTCGGTCGCGCTCGAGCGACTGATTGCGGCAGCACCAGCCGACGAGGTGCGCGTCGACTGGGTCGTCGATCGTCTCGACCAGCGATCGTTCGGCCTGATGATGCTGGTGCTCGGCGTATTCGGGCTCATTCCCGGTGTTACCACCCTGGCCGGCATCCTGCTGCTGTTCCCGGCAGTGCAGATGATTCTCGGACGAGAGCAGCCGGCTTTGCCGCGCTTCGTCGCCGGCTGGCGCATCCGCACGACGCGGTTGCAGAGAACGCTCGCGCATGTGCGTCCGCTCCTGCGGCGCATGGAGCGCATCGTGCATCCTCGCTGGCTCAATCCGTTCGGCAGATCGCGACGGCTGGTCGGCTTCGTCGTGCTGCTGCTTGCAATCACGATGCTGCCGCCGGTGCCGCTCTTTCACATCGTGCCGGCAGCAGCGATCATCCTGATCTCGTTTGCCTTCCTCGAAGAGGACGGACTGCTCCTCGCGCTCGGCATGGCGGCGGCCGTCATTTCGCTCGCGGTGACCGGCATGACGGTATGGGGTGCGATGCAAGCGACCGGCGTGATCGACGACGCCGCCGGCACGCCGTAACACGGCGGGCAATCGTGCGCCCGCGAAACGTCACTGACCGCTAGAGATTGGTTTCGCGATAGCCGCGGCTGACGACGGCCGATATCTGGCGCTGCAGCCAGTCGACATCGTCCGCGCGGTCGCCGAAGCGCATCGGATCGAAGATCGCGGCGTCGAACGACGGCGTATCGCCGGCGACGAAATCGGCGATGATGCGGCCGGTCGCAGCGGAATAAGTGACACCGCCCGAATTCATCGCGGTTGCGATATAGAGCCCCTCATGCGACGGCACCGGACCGATCAACGGCATATCGTCCGGCGTGAAGCTCTCCGGCCCGTTGACGAAGCTGCGGATGGGCGCTGTTTCGAGCGCGGGGAAAATCCGCGCGGCGGCCTCGAAATAAGGCGCGATCTTGTCCCAGTCCTCGCCCAGCAGGGTGAAGGCGAACGGTTCCGGCAGATCCTTCGCAGCAATCGTGCGCGCATTCTCGTCGAAGAAACCGACCAGCATGCCGCCCACTTCCTCGCGGCCGTAGAACAGATCTTCCGGCGAGACGAAGGATGGCGTCTCGCGCGGCAGACGCGGCTCGGTGTTCGCGATCACATAGAAATGCTCGCAGGCCCATTGCGCGAGCGTCACATCGACCGGCAGCAGCAGATCGCGCGACCAGAGCCCGGCCGCCATCACCACGACATCGGCCTCGATCGGGCCCTCGCTGGTCTCGACACCGCTCACGCGCCCGCCGCGCATGACGAGGCCGGTGACCGCGCGTTGCTCAATAATCTTCGCACCGGCACGGCGCGCAGCCTTCGCATAGGCCGCCACCAGGTCGGCTGGATTGACCCGGCCGGCGAGCGGGTTCCACCAGGCGGCGGTGATCGCATCGCCGTTCAACAGCGGGTGCATCGATGCGGCCTCGCGACCCGTGATCATGCGCGAATCGATGCCGCGTTCGACGGCGCCGCGCTGATAGGTTTCGAGCCCGTCGATCGCGGCACCGCCATGGGCAAGGAAAAGCCGGCCGGTCTTCAGCCAGCCGGTATCCTGTTCGGTCTCGCGCTTCAACCGGTCGAATGCGTCGAAGGCATAGAGCACCATCCCGTCATGGCTGCCGCCCGGACGCCAGATCAGATTGCCGGCGGAATGCCAGGTGGTGCCGCTGCCGAGCCGGTCGCGCTCGATCAGCGTGACATCGCCGAGGCCGCGCTCCGCGAGATGCCAGGCGACGCTGCAACCGACCGCACCGCCGCCCACCACCAGGATCCGTCGCGGCATCGATCAGCTCCGATCAAAGGTCGGATGCGCCGCCCGAAGCGCGACGCAAACGCATTACAGCGGACAAACCTTTCGCCGCCTAGCGCGGCGTCTCGTCCGGATGGCCCTCGTACCAGCCGAGGAACCCGCCATGGCTCTGATAGCCCAGCAGCCGGCGGACCGGCTCGGGATAGGTTTCAGCGATCTCGCGCGGGACCATCAGATAGTGATTCTCCTCGTGGCGCAGCCAGCCCAGCGAATAGGTGTTCACCAGGCCCATGCGCGGCCGGTTCGACTTGTTCGCGCCGCCGCCATGCCAGACCGAGCCCATATAGAAGAGCACCGAGCCCTTCTTCATCGGTGTCTGCACCGATTCCTCCGCGGCCGGCGGCCACGGTTCCCGGCGGCGATGGCTGCGCGGCACGACATGGGTTGCGCCATTCTCGATCGTGAACTCGTCGAGCGCCCAGTTGGCGCTGATCTGCCATTCCATGCCCGGCATGCGCACGGGATAGATGCCGTCGTCGCGATGCAATCGCTGCGGATTTTCGCCGGGCTGAATTTCGATGCCGGTCAGGCTGCCGAACTGATAGTTCGCACAATGTTGCAACAGGATCTCGTCGGCCATCCTGAGCACCAGCGGATGGCCGGCGAGCAACGCCGAACTTTTCGACTTCGCCAGAATGCCCGAGATTCGCAGCGTGCTGTATCCGTTGAAGTCGTTTTCGGTTCGACGGCCGTCATTATCGAAATAGGGGCGCAATTCGCGCGCGACGTCGTCCATCAATGCCGTCGGAGCAAGCTCATTGACGGTGACGGCCCCGTCGCGCCGGAATGCTTCGACGATCGCCGCCTGATCGTCGTTGGCCTGAAAGGTCTGAATGCTCATCGTCAGCGCACCTTGTTTTCGTGCGGTCAGTTGCGGAAGTCGGCGATTTCCGGATACCAGCCGAGAAAGCCGGCGTGGCTCGAATAGCCGAGCAATTGCCGTACCGCCTCCGGATAGCTTTCGGCGACCGCACGCGGCACCGTGAGATAGTGATTCTCTTCGACCCGGAGCCAGCCGAGCGAATAGGTGTTCACGAGACCGATGCGCGGCTTGTCGCTCATATTGGCACCGCCGCCATGATAGGTCGTGCCGAGATAGAGCAGCAGGCCGCCCTTCTTCATCGCCGCCTGGATCGTCTTGTCTTCCTTCAGCGAGTCGGCTTCGGTCAGAAGATGGCTGCCGGGCACGATACGCGTCGCGCCGTTCTCGAGCGTGAAATCGGTGAGCGCCCAGAGCGCGCTGATCTGCCATTCGACGCCGGGAATACGCAGCGGATAGATCGAATCGTCGCGATGGAGAACCTGCGCCTTCTCGCCCGGCCAGATCTCGATCGCGGATGCCGAACCGAGCCGGAAGCTCGAGCAATGCGGGCCCAGAATCGTTTCGGCAATATCGAGCACGAGCGGATGTGCGATCAGATCGGCGGATGCGCGCGACTTGCCGAGCACGCCCGACAATCGCAGCGTGGTGAAACCGTTGAAGGCACTTTGCTGAACCTTGCCTTCGGAATCGAACCAGGGTTCCAATTCGCTCACGACCGCATCGATCGCTTCTGTCGACATGGCGTTGGTAATCAGGACCGCACCGTTGCGCTTCAGCGCCATCACGATCGGATCGGTTCCGATCTGGGCATCGACATCGAAACTCTGAATCGCAAACTTACGGGCTCTCATGTCCGGGCCGCCTTTCTTCGGTTTTTATTGGGTTCTCCGTCGAATTCGACCGCAATTGGCTCGTTGATTGGCCAATCAATGATCGAATAAGCCTATTCTAGCACGACGAATATGCTGTTGATCCAGTGGGTCTGTTTTTGTTCCCGTTTCTGCGGTTTATTTGCGAATATCCATTTCACAATGCATGAATTTGGCGAAATGATCGTGCGATCGAACCCATAGCTCGATAGAGAATGGCGTGGCAGGATCGAAACCCGTTTCTGCAATCAATTGGCAATGAAAATGCCGGTCTCCCTGATCATCGATTGCGACCCCGGCCTCGACGATGCCGTGGCGATCGCGCTCGCAGCCGCTGCGCCCGCACTCGACATTGCAGCGATCACCAGCGTTGCCGGCAATGCCGATATCGATATGACGACAGGGAATGCGCTTGCCATCGTGGCGGCGCTCGGTCTCGATATTCCGGTTTATCGGGGCGCCGCGCATCCGCTTGCCACGGAGCCGCGTTATGGCACCGCGCTTTGGGGTGGCGATGGATCGCTCGGGCTTGTGCCGTCGCGCGAGCGGATCGCCGGCAACGCCATTGCGTTTCTCGGTGCTGCGCTCGACCGTGCAGCGCCGCGTTCCGTGACGCTCTGCCCGATCGGGCCGCTGACCAATCTTGCGCTGGCGCTGCGCGAGCGGCCCGCGCGCGCGACGGCGATCGCGCAGATGATTGTCATGGGCAGCGCCTTCGAGGGCGGCAACGTCACGCCGGCGGCCGAGTTCAATATCTGGTTCGACCCGCTGGCGGCCGCGGAAGTTTTCGCAGCGGATGTCCCGGCGGTCGTCATACCCTACGATCTCACGCAGCATGTCGTGGTCGACGAAGCCCGGATCGCGCGCCTGGGGGCGGCCTCGACGCGTGCGGCGCGCATGTGCGGCGCCTTGCTGCCGCTCGCCGGCAGCGACAGCCATCCATCCTCGATCCACGACGCCTGCACGATCGGCTGGCTGCTTTGGCCTGAACTTTTCAGTGGCGAAACCGGCATCGTGTCGGTCGATCATGCGGCGGGCGAGGATTTCGGCCGCACGCGCCTTCGCCCCGATCCGGCGGGCCGGCACCGCGTGCTGATGCGGGTCGATCGCGATCCGTTTCTCGATGCGATGGTTGCGGCACTTGCGAAGGTGGCATCATGAGTATCGTCGTGGTCGGCAGCATCAATGTCGACGTCACCGGTTATCTGGATCGCCTGCCGCGGCCGGGCGAGACGCTGCATGGCGAGCGCTACACGATCGGGCTTGGCGGCAAGGGTGCCAATCAGGCGGCGGCCGCCGCGCGGCTCGGCGGTGCCGTCACGATGATCGGCCGCGTCGGCAACGATCCGTTCGGCGACACGGCACTCGATGTGCTGGGCACATTCGGCGTCGATACCGCATCGGTTCGGCGCGACACGACGAATGCGACCGGCATCGCGCTGATCGGCGTCGACCGGCAGGGCGAAAATATGATCGTGGTCGTGGGCGGTACCAATATGGCGCTCGACGACAGCGATATCGAGCGGACGCGCACGCAATTCGAGACGGCGAAAGTGCTGCTGACGCAGCGCGAGATTCCGGCGGGCATCACCCGGCTCGCGGCGGAACGCGCGCGGGCGGCCGGTGCGATTGCCGTTCACGATCCAGCACCCGCGCCGGCCGGCGGGTTGCGCGACGAGGCGCTCGAAGCCTTCGATATTGTGACGCCGAATGAAAGTGAGACGGAAGCGCTGGTCGGCTTCCGGCCCGATAACGAAGCGGATGCAAAGCGCGCGGCGCAGGCGCTGATGGCGCGCGGCGCGCGCATCGCGATCGTCAAGCTCGGTGCGCGCGGCGTTTACGTCGCCGGGCCGAATGTCGACCTGTTTATCCCGCCGTTCCGGGTCGCAAGCGTCGATTCCGTCGCGGCCGGCGATTGCTTCAATGGCGGGCTGGCCGACGCCCTGGCGCGCGGGCTGAAGCTGGTCGAGGCGGTGCGGTTCGCGGCCGCCTGCGGCGCGCTTGCCACCACGCGCTACGGGGCGGCGGCCTCCGCGCCCACCCGCGCCGAGGTCGAAACCCTGCTCGCGCGGAGTTGATTGCGGTCAAACCGGCGTTTCGATAGAGTTTTTGCAACCAACAAGGGGAGGTTCCGCATGATCCGCAAACCCATCACCCGCCGCGCGGCGCTCGCCGGCATGGCCGGCACCGCTGCCCTCGCCGCCACATCGACGCGGCTGCGCGCCGCCGGGCAGATTACCGTTCTGAACTGGCAGGGCTACGGCACCGACGAAGCCTGGGCGCTCGAGCTGTTCAAGGAAAAAACCGGCTACGAAGTCGTGCATGATTATTTCAACTCCGAACAGGAGATGCTGACCAAGCTGCGCACCGCGCCGGGCGCCTACGATGTCGTGCTGATCAACAGCATCTATGTCGAGACTGCCGTCGCCGAAGGGCTGGTGCAGCCCATCGACACGGCGACCATCGGTCATTTCGGCGATCTTGCGCCCTCGCTGCGCGACAGCGAGCGCTTCATGAAGGGCGATCAGCATAACGCCATCGCCTGGGTCTGGGGCGTGACCTCGTTCGCCTACAACACCGAGCGGATTGCCGAGCGGCCGACATCGATCGAGGCTTTGTGGGATCCGGCCCATGAAGGCAAGGTGGGCTGGCGCGACGATGCGCTCGAATCGATCCAGCTTGGTGCGATCGCGACCGGACAGGACATGAACAATCCGACCGATCTCGACGCGATCCGCGAAAAGCTGATGGCGCTCGGCCCGCAGATCAAGACCTTCTGGTCGTCCGAGGACGAGTGGAACAAATATATGGCGGCCGGCGATTACGACATTGCGACCTATTGGTCGGGCTCGGCCGCACGCTCGAAGAAGGCGATGGGCCTGCCGGTCGAATTCGTGGTGCCAGCGGAAGGCGCGATCGGCTGGTTCGACGGTCTCTGCATCGCAACCGGCGCGCCCGATCCGGCCGGTGCCGCTTCGTTCATCAACTTCATGGTCGACCCTGAATTCTACGTGCGCTGGGATAATGAGATCGGCGCGCCCGCCTCCGCCAACGAGAAGGCAAACATGGGTCTGCCGGAAGATGCGATGAACCGCGCGGTACTGGGCGATCCCGAAGTCGTCAAGCGGCTGCAATGGATGGCACCGCTCAGCGACGAACAGCTTCAGGCGAACCAGGAGCTGTGGGACGAGGTGAAGACGAGCTTCGTTCAGTAATCGCGGTCAGCGATCGCGGCATGGATGCGACAACCCGGCGCCGGTGGGCGATCGCAGGGCTCACCGGCCCGGCCTATCTCTGGCTCGCGCTGACGGTCTTCCTGCCGCTTTCGGCGATGTTCTATTTCTCGTTCCTTACGGCAGCGCCGATCGGCGGTCGTGTCGCTGCCTTCACGCTCGAGCATTACATCGCTTTCTTCACCAAGTCGGTCTACTGGTTCAACGCCCGCCGCTCGCTCGAGCTCGGCATTCATGTGACGCTCGCCTGCATCCTGATCGGCTATCCGGCGGCGCTTGTGCTGGCGAAGCAGATCAGCGGCCGCTGGCGCGAAGCGCTCTTTCTGCTGATCATCCTGCCGTTCTGGAGCAATGCGCTGGTCCGCACCTTCTCATGGACCATGGTGCTGCGCGGGGACGGGCTGATCGGACGCATGATCAATCCGCTGCTGCCGGCCGGATGGGAATTCGACCTTTTGTTCACCTACCCGGCCATCGTGATCGGCCTCGTCCATGCTTATCTGCCCTATGCGATTCTCACGATCTATATCTCGCTGCAGGCGATCGACGATTCCTTCATCGAGGCCGCGCGCAGCCTCGGCGCCTCGCGCCTCAAGGCCTTTCGTCGCATCACGTTGCCACTCAGCATTCCGGGCGTGCTGGCCGGCATTTTCCTGATCTTCGTGCCGGTCATCGGGTCGTTCATGGAGCCGCGCATCCTCGGCGGCAAGAACGCGATCATGCTGGGCCCGATCATCGAGAACCAGTTCGTGACCGCGTTCAACTGGCCGCTCGGTTCGGCACTCTCCTTCATCATGCTCGGCATCGTGCTGCTCGTCCTTGCGATTGCCTCGCCGGTAGTGCGCCGGCATCTTTCGGTCGGCTGATCGCATGACCGCCAACCCGGGACGCTGGATCGGCAGGACCTATCTCGGCCTGGTGCTGGTGTTTCTCTATCTGCCGATCGCCATCATGATCCTGATGGCGTTCAACCGGTCGGCCCTCTACGAGCTGCCCTTCACTTTCGACACTGTCTGGTTCGAGGCGCTGGCGAAGAACGATCGCCTGCTGACCGCGAGCTTCAACAGCGTGGTGATCGCGGCGATCAATGCGGTGATCGCAACCACGATCGGCACGCTCGCGGCGCTCGGGCTCGCGCGCTACAGCTTTCGCGGCCGGCGCCTGCTGCAGCTTCTGCTGTTTCCGCCGATCACCATTCCCTGGCTCATCATCGGCACGTCGATGCTGGTGTTCTTCTTCTGGACCGGAATCGGGCGCGGGCTGCATGCGATCCTGCTCGGCCATGTCGCGCTGTCGCTGCCCTATGTGATCGTCGTGGTCGGCGCCCGGCTCGCGAGCTTCGGGGCCCAGCTCGAAGAGGCAGCCGCGACGCTGGGCGCGACCCCCTGGCAGATTCTACGGCGCGTGACCGCGCCGATCCTCGCACCCGGCATCATGGCAGCTTCCTTGTTCGCCTTCGCAGTCTCGTTCGACCAGTTCGTGATTTCCTACTTCCTTGCAGCACCCGGCACGTCCACATTGCCGGTCGAGATCTATACCTCGATCCGCAAGGGCTTTACGCCGGAGATCAACGCCATATCCTCGATCATCATCCTGGTTTCGATGGGGCTGATGATGCTGGTGGTCCGGCATTTCCGCTTCGGCGGGGAGCGCTAGAGCATGAGCCGCGTCGAAATCGCCCATCTCTGCAAGCGCTATGACAGCGTGACCGCGCTCGACGACGTGTCGATCGCCTTCGAGGATGGCGAGTTTTTCGGTTTGCTCGGTCCTTCCGGCAGCGGCAAGACGACGTTGCTGCGCGCGCTTGCGGGCTTCGTCATCCCCGATTCCGGCACGATCCGCTTCGACGGGCAGCGGGTCGAGAATGTGCCGGTGCATCGGCGCGAGATCGGCATGGTGTTCCAGAACTATGCTTTGTTCCCGCATCTGACCGTCAACGAGAACATCGCCTTCGGCCTGTCGGTGCGAGGCCGGCCGCGCGCGGAAACCGCGAAGCGGGTCGATGCGATGCTCGCTCTGGTCCGGCTCGAAGGGTTGGGCGAACGAAAGCCGCGCCAGCTCTCCGGCGGGCAGCAGCAGCGCGTGGCGCTGGCCCGCGCCCTCGTCACAGACCCCAAGATCCTGCTGCTGGACGAGCCGCTCGGTGCGCTCGACCGGCGGCTGCGCCAGGAAATGCAGGTTGAATTGCGCGAGATCCAGCGCTCGACCGGCATCACCGCGGTGTTCGTGACGCATGACCAGGAAGAGGCACTGACGCTCTCCGACCGCATCGCCATCATCGATCGCGGCCGTTTGATCCAGATCGGTCCGCCGCGCGATGTCTATGAGCGGCCGGCAACGATATTCGCCGCGCAGTTTCTGGGCGATACCAACCTGTTTCAGGGCATTCCCGACGGCGAGAGCCTGAAACTTTCCGGCGGGCAGGTTCTGCGCACGGCCGGGCCGAATGCGGGCGCCGTCGTGGTGCGTCCGGAAAAGATCGGGGTCTATCCGGCCGACGCCACGCCAACCACAGACAATCGCCTTGACGGCGAAATCCTGCAAGCCATCTTCTCGGGTGCCAGCGTCACCTATCGGGTTCGCGTGCCGGCTCTCGGCGAGACACCTTTGCTCGCCTTCCTGCAGAACCAGGCGGGCGACGTGCTGGCGCCGGGCGCGCGCGTTTCGCTCGCCTGGTCGGCGGCCCATACCGTACCCGTCGCGTCGTGAGACAATGGATATGACAGGCAAGGCTCTAAAATTTGGACCGCTAGGCCCCGATACCGTGCATGTCTGCGTCGACATGCAGCGGCTGTTCGGCGAAGAGACGCAGTGGCATACGCGCGATCTCGCCGCCATCCTGAAGAACACCGCGCGCATCGTCGCCCATGCGCCGGCCAGCACGATCCTTACCCGCTTCCGCACGCCCAACACGGCCGACGAGGCGCCCGGTCAATGGCGCAATTATTACCAGCGCTGGGACAGGGTGCTGGCGAGCCAGCTCCCGGAAGAAATGTTCGGCGTGATGCCCGATCTGGCGGGCTTCGCGCCGCCGGCCGTCGAGATCGACAAGACCACCTACAATGCGTTCGAATCCCCCACCTTCCAGCAGGCGATCGACCGGCTCAAGCCCGGCGCGCTGATCTTCAGCGGCGTCGAGACCGATGTCTGCGTGCTGGCGACGCTGCTGGCCGCCGTCGATCGCGGCTATCGCTCGATCGTGGCGCGCGATGCGGTTGCGAGCGGCAATGCCATCGGCCATCGCGCGGCGCTCGAGATGGTCATCGTCCGCTACGAAATGCAGATCGAGATCGCCGACACCGACGATATTCTGGCGCAGTGGCAACCCGCCGCGAAACGCTGAGAGAGACCCTGGCCGAAACATGACCGGAACCAAGCCTCGCAGCCGACACTCCCTGCGCACGCCGAACGTACCGCTGGCGCGGGCCTGGAACACATGGGGGGCCGGACGCCCGGCCGAGATGTCATTCCCGCCGCTCGGCATTCGCGTGACGCCGTTCGGCTATGCGGCGAGTGCCGGCAAGACGACCCTCTTTCCCTCCGGTCCGAATTTCCGCTTTGGCCGCCATGCAACCGATGCGCGCCTGGTCGAGGCAAGCCTCTCCCATGCCGGCACCGACATCGACCTGCGCTACGTCAAGGCAACCGACTATGACTGGATCGGCGAGTGGCAGGCAACGAAGCTCGGCGAATGGGGCCTGCGCTTCTGGTTCCTGCTCTGCCTCTCCGCCGACGATGGCAGCGAATGGCGCCATGACGAGGCGACGAACATCGCCATCGTGACGATCGGGCCGCGGACGGTCGCCATTGCGAGCGCGCAGGCGCCGCTGCTGGTCACCGGCCATGACGACATCGCGGCGCTCGCCGCCGAGTACGAGACCAACGGCTACTGGTATCTGGAATCGCGTGCGTGCACGGGGCCCCTGCTGGCTTTGCGCTTCAATTTCGACGAAACGCCGTCGGGCCGCTTTGCTGTCGCGATCGCCGATCGCGAGGATCTCGCCTGCGAGCGTGCGCGCGCGCTGCTTGCGGCACCGACGCCTGAGCCGGTATTGCCGGCACAGCAGGGCGAAGCCGTCGGCGCGATCGATGCCGTGCGCGACGTCATGGGCTGGAATGCCGTCTGGGATCATGTGAACCACCGGCCCTATGTCACCTGCAGCCGCAACTGGGATCTGAAGAAGTTCGGCGGCTTCGGCTTCTGGCTCAACGACACCGCCGTCAATGCACTGATGCTCGCTTTGTTCGATCCCGGCCAGGCGCGCGAGAATGTCGCAACCCTGTTGCTCGGTTCGACACCGGCCGGCAATCTGCCCTGTCTCCTGACGGGCAACGACGCCTGGATCGATCGCACGCAAAGCCCGGTCGTGTCGCTGATCGTCTGGCAGATTTTCCTCCGCACGCGCGACCGCTCGCTGCTCGAGCAGGCCTTTCCGCTGCTCGCGCGCAATCAGGACTGGTGGCAGCGCAGCCGCGACGGGAACAAGAACGGCATGCTGGAGTTCGGCTCGTCGCCGGTCGGCAAGGGCCTCTATCTCGGCACCAAGCTCGCTGCCAAGGACGAATCCTTCATGGACAATTCGCCGATCCATGACGAGGCGCGCTGGATGCCGGAGAGCCGCACGCTCGATTGCGAGGATGTCGGTCTCAACTGCCTCGTCTGCGTCGATGCCGAGATTCTCTCCTTCATGGCGGCCGAGCTCGGCGATAAGGATGCGGCCGAGCGCTATGGCGCGATCGCGACGCGGATGCGCACGCAGATCGGCACGCATTTCTGGGACGAGACGCGGCAGATCTTCGCAAGCCGGCTCTGGTCCGGCGATTTCGTGCGCAGCCTGGCGCCAACCAGTTTCTATCCGCTGGGGGCCGGCGCCGTTATGGGGGCGCAGACGGCGGCGCTGCTCAGGAATCTCGACGATCCCAAGACGTTCGGCGGGCGCTTCGGCCTGCCATCGGTCAGCCGCGACGATCCCGCTTATAAAGACAATGTCTACTGGCGCGGCCGCATCTGGCCGATCCTCAACTGGCTGGTCTGGCAGGGGCTGCGCCGCGCCGGCCATCGCGATGCTGCATCGCGTCTCGCCGAACGCGGCTTTGCGATGTTCGAGGCGGAGTGGCGCGAGAAAAGGCTCTGCCCCGAAAACTACAATGCCGATAGCGGCGCCGGTCTCGACCAGCCGGACACGGACGGGTTCTACAGCTGGTCGGCATTGCTGCCCTACATGGCCTCGGCCGAGATCATGGATGTGTCGGCCTTCGGCGGCTGGGAGATCGTGAACGCAGCCGGTGACGCAACGATCGGCCCGGTCGGTACGCCGGCGGGGCCGATGACGCTCGAGCGACGCGACGGCGTGGTGACGCTGCGGCGCGGCGCGCACGCGCTCTTTGCGAGCAACATTCCCGGACGGCTGCATGGGATCGACTGGTCGGCCGACCGGCTGCGCCTCACATTGCCCGACAACCGTCCCGAGGGCGGCTGGATCCGCATTGCGCATCGCGAAGATGTTAAGGGACGCGCCCCCGCTTTGGCATTGGCGCAACAAAGCGGCCATGCGCTGACCGCGAAAGCGGCGGGCGATATGGTCGAGATCGCGATCCGCGCCGGCACGGGCGACAATGATCTGGTCCTGCTGCTGAAGCGGACATAGAAGGGCACATTGGCCGTGCGCGTTGCCCGCAGGGCCGTCCGCTTCTAAGCTTACGCCTTGTTCCTGCCGGAGTGCGTCGCATGAAAGCCGCCACCGCCACCGCGAAAAGCACCGCGCTAATTGTCGTCGATGTGCAGAACGATTTCTGCCCCGGCGGCGCGCTCGCGGTCACAGGCGGCGACGAAATCGTGCCGCTGGTCAACCGGCTGATCGACCATTTCGCGCATGTCGTGCTGACGCAGGACTGGCACACACCCAGCCATACGAGTTTCGCCTCGCAGCATGAAGGCAAGGCGCCGTTCGAGAGCATCGAGCTATCTTACGGCCCGCAAACGCTGTGGCCCGATCATTGCGTGCAGGGAACGCCGGGTGCCGCGTTTCATCCCGATCTGCGCTGGACCAAAGCGGAACTCATCCTGCGCAAGGGCTTTCATACGCCGATCGACAGCTATTCCGCCTTCTACGAAAACGACCGCACGACGCCGACCGGCCTTGCCGGCTATCTCCGCGATCGCGGACTTTCGAAAATTGCGCTGGTCGGACTTGCGACCGATTTCTGCGTCGCTTTTTCCGCGCTCGATGCCGTGACCCACGGCTTCGAGACGAGCGTACTGCTCGACGGCTGCCGGGCGATCGACCTCAGCGGATCGCTGGCCGCCAGCGAGACGGCGATGCGCGACGCCGGCGTGAACCTCACGACCGCTTCCGCCTTCGTCGGCTGATTGCCCGCCCCCGACGGCTGCTTGACAAGGTCGCCCAAGCGGGCCGATCATTTGTGTACGAACTAACTGAAATCCGCGGAAATCCGCCGAAAATCGGGGTAAAGCGGGCAAATGGACGCTCCCCTGTTCCTGCGACCCACGACGCTCGCCGAGGCCGCCACGGCGCTCGCGATGCCGGGCATCCGCATCCTTGCCGGCGGCACCGATTTCTATCCAGCGCAGGGCGACCGTCCGATCGCCGAACCCGTCCTCGACGTCACCGCGATTCCCGAACTGCGCGGCGTCACGATCGGCCGCGATGAGATTCGCATCGGCGGCGGCACGAGCTGGAGCGAGCTGCTCGCGACACCGTTGCCTACCTGTTTCGACGCACTGAAGCAGGCGGCGCGCGAAGTCGGATCCATACAGATCCAGAATCGCGGCACGATCGCCGGCAATCTGTGCAATGCCTCACCCGCCGCCGACGGCGTGCCGCCGTTGCTCGCGCTCGATGCGTCGGTCGAACTCGTATCACAGGCGGGCACGCGCCGCATGGTGCTTGCCGAATTCATCACCGGCAATCGCCGCACCGGACGGCGCAGCGATGAAATTCTTGCCGCCATCGTCGTCCCGCGCTCGATCGACGGTCCTTCCTGCTTTCTGAAGCTGGGCGCCCGGCGCTATCTGGTGATCTCGATTGCGATGGTTGCCGCCATTCTCGAAAGCGACAACAAGAGCCGCATCGCGCGGGCGCGCGTCGCAATCGGTGCCTGCTCCGCCGTCTCGCAGCGCCTCACCGCGCTCGAGCAGGATCTTGTCGGCGCCCCATGCGGGACCGGCATCGGCAAGCACGTTACATCGCGGCATCTCGCGACGCTGTCGCCGATCGACGATGTGCGCGCGACCGCCGCCTATCGGATGGAGGCGGCGCGAACTTTGGTTGGCCGCGCGCTCGAACGCTGCGCCGCGGAGATCGCCCGGTGATGCGCACGACGGAATTCATGCTCAACGGCAATCCCGCGGCGATCGCGGGCAGCGAAGGCACACGGCTATCGAAGGCGCTGCGCGACGAACTGCGGTTGACCGGCACCAAGAACGGCTGCGATGCCGGCGATTGCGGCGCCTGCACGATTCTGGTCGACGGATCGCCGGTCTGCGGGTGCCTCGTCGCCGTCGGCCAGATCGCCGGCAGCCATGTCGAGACCATCGAGGGTTTGAGCAGCCGCTCGGCCGTGACGCGCCGGCTGCAGGATGCGTTCCTGCGCCACGGCGCCGCGCAATGCGGCATCTGCACGCCGGGCATGCTGGTGGCAGCCACGCATCTGCTTGAAACCAACCCGGCGCCGGACGAACCGCAAGTGCTCGATGCGATCGGCGGCGTGCTGTGCCGCTGCACCGGCTATCGCAAGATCATCGCGGCCATCCTCGATGCCGGCATCGAACATGACAACGCGGCGGCCCTCGATGTGCCACGACCGGGCCACGCGGTGGGCGCGCGCATCCGCCGGCTCGACGGGCAGCGCAAGGTCGATGGCAGCGAGATCTTCGGCGCCGATGCCGCACCCGAGGGGTGCCTGCTGCTGCGCGCGGTGCGCAGCCCGCATCATCGCGCGCGGTTCCGTTTCGGCGATCTCGATGCGTTCGTCGCGAAGCATCCCGGCGTCGAACGCGTACTGACAATGCGCGACGTGCCGGGCATCAATTGTTACGGACCCATTCTCCCCTTCGCCGACCAGCCGGTCTTCCCCGAGCGCGAAGCCTTGTTCCGCGGCGAAGCCGTCGCGGCCATCGTCGGCGAGCCCGGTGCGATCGAGGCGCTCGATCTCGCCTCGTTTCCGGTCGAATGGCAGGAACTGCCGCCTCTGTTCGGGATGGACGAGGCGCTTGCCGACGGTGCCGCGCCGGTCCAGACCAGTCGGCCGGGCAATATCCTGACCGGCGGGCGCGTCGCACGCGGCGATCTCGAGGCCGGTTTCGCGCAATCGGCGGCCATCGTCGAAGGCATTTTCGAGACCGGCTTCGTCGAACATGCCTATATCGAGCCGGAGGCCGGTTTCGCACGGCGCGTCGGCGACCGGATCGAGATCCAGGTCGCAACGCAATCGCCCTACATGAACCGCGACGATATCGCGACCATTCTCGGCATTGCGCCCCAGGATGTGCGGGTCCTGCCGACCGCCGTCGGCGGCGGATTCGGCGCCAAGCTCGATATGTCGGTGCAGCCCTTCATCGCGCTGGCCGCCTGGGTGATGAACCGGCCGGTCCGCATGGTCTATTCGCGCAGCGAATCGATCATGGTGACGACCAAGCGCCATCCCTCGCGCATCGCAATGCGCATCGGCGCCACGCGCGACGGCAGATTGCAGGCGATCGACATGCGCGGCGATTTCAATACCGGCGCCTATTCCTCCTGGGGGCCGACGGTCGCGAACCGCGTGCCGGTCCATGCATCCGGGCCCTATTTCGTGCCGCATTATTGCGCGGTCACGCGCGCGATCCACACCCATCTGGTGCCGGCCGGCGCCTTTCGCGGCTTCGGCGTGCCGCAGGCGACGCTCGCCCAGGAACAGCTCTTCGACATGCTGGCCGACAAACTCGGCATCGACCGGCTCGAATTCCGAATCCTGAATGCACTCGCGCCGGACCAGCCGACTGTCACGGGTCAAGTGATCGGCGCCGGCGTCGGCATCCGCGCTTGCCTCGAGGCGCTGCGCCCGCGCTGGAAGGAAGCGCGCGAGCGCGCCCGCGATTTCAACCGTCGCAACGGCAAGCCGCTGCGGCGCGGCGTCGGCATCGCCGGCATGTGGTATGGCTGCGGCAACACCTCGCTCGCGAATCCGTCGACGATCCTGGTCGGGCTGACGCCCGAAGGGCGGATCGCGCTGCATCAGGGCGCGATCGATATCGGTCAGGGCTCGAACACGGTGATCGCACAGATCTGCGCCGATGCGATCGCAGCGCCGATCGACTGCATCGATCTGATCGGTGCCGACACGGATGTGACGGCCGATTGTGGCAAGACATCGGCCTCGCGCCAGACCTTCGTGACCGGCAAGGCCGCGGAGCTGGCCGGACGCGAACTGCGCGCCGCCATCCTGCGCGCCGCCAATGCCGGCGCCGATGCCGAAATTCGGTTTACCGATGGCGGCGTGAACGTGATCGAAAACGGCGCGACGCGGGTCCTCCATCTTGCCGCCATGCCGCGCGATGCGCGCGGTTATGTGCTCGCCGGCGAGGCGACCTTCAACCCGCCGACCAGCGTGCTCGATGCCGACGGACAGGGCGTGCCCTACGCGGTCTACGGGTTCGGCGCGCATCTCGCCGAGATCGAGGTCGACATGGAGCTCGGCACGATCCGGCTATTGCATCTGGTCGCGGCCCACGATGTCGGTCGCGCAATCAACCCGACTTTGGTCGAAGGCCAGATCGAAGGCGGCGCCGCGCAGGGGCTCGGCCTCGCGGTCATGGAAGAATTCTTTCCCGGGAGCGGCGAGAACCTGCACGATTATCTGATCCCGACCGCCGGCGATCTGCCCTCCGTTGAATCGATCCTGATCGAGGACGCATCGCCGGTCGGCCCGTTCGGCGCCAAGGGCATCGGCGAACAGGCGCTGATCCCGACCGCGCCGGCGATCATGAACGCGCTCTACGATGCGACGGGTGTTCGGTTGCATCGCGTGCCGGCGACGCCGGATCGCGTGCGGGCCGCGATCCTGGCGGCCGAGGTGCGCGCAACCGGGAGCGGGTCATGAGCGCACCCCACACCAATAGCGACACGGCTTCCGTCACCGAAGGAAACGCCGCGCCCGAGGCGGCGAAACTCGGCGACAAGATCCGCTGCGATGCCTGCCCGGTCATGTGTTACGTGAAGCCGGGCATGACCGGCGCCTGCGATCGCTATGCCAATATCGACGGGCGGATCGTGCGCACCGATCCGCATCTGTTGCTCGACCGCACGCTGACGACCGGCGGCGCCGTCGTGCCGTTCGGCAATTCGGCAGCGTGGGACGGCACCCTGATCGATCCCGAGCGCCATTTCGTGACCGCGATCGGTGCCGGCACCACCTATCCCGACTATAAACCCGCACCGTTCATCGTGTCGGCGAAGATCGACGGCACCGACATGGTGACGGTCGTCACCGAGGGCATTTTCAGCTATTGCGGCGTCAAGGTGAAGATCGACACCGACCGGCATCTCGGCCATGAGAGCAGCGCCGTGCGCGCAGCGGGCGAAGCGGTCGGCCATGTGACGACCGGCGAATATGGCTCGCAGATGCTCTCGCTCGGCGGCGTGCATCATCTGACCGGCGGCAGCAAGAAGGAAGGCCGGGTCACCTGCGAGACGCTGCTCGATCTCTGCAACGGCAAGCCGGTCGAGCTGAGTGTCGACGACGGCGCCAGGGTGATCGTGCAGGCGGGCGGGCCGCCGATCGTCAACGGCGCGGCCGAGGAGCGCATGCGCGTCGGCTGCGGCTCGGCGACCATCGGCATGTTCGCGAAGCAATGGTTCGGCAAGGTCGACGAGGTCGTGGTGGTCGACGATCACATCACCGGTGTCCTTTCGGAGCACCAGGCCGGCCGCTATCTCGGCGCGAAAGATTCCGGCATTCGCCTCAAGGGACGCCGTTCGACGCCCGGCCGCTATTTTCAGGTGGCGCAGCCGGGCACCGGCTGGGGCGGTACCGACATCACCGATCCGCTGACCATCCTCGAACCGTTCGATCCGAAACGCGCGCGGCCGGGCCTCACCATGCTGATGGTGAGTACCACCGGCGAACAGTTCGGCTTTTACCGGCTCGACGACATGCTGCGTCCGGTCGAGGAAGAACTGCCCGACGATCTGCGCGTTTCGGTCGAGCGCATCCGGGAGAACTGCGAGCCGGCGCTCTGCACCGTGCTGTTCATGGGCGGGGCCGGCGGCAGTCTGCGCGCCGGGGTCACCGACAACCCGGTCAGGCTCACCCGCTCGGTCGGGGATGCCTTGACCCGCGTCACCTGCGGCGGCGCGCCGGCCTATATCTGGCCGGGCGGCGGCATCACGCTGATGGTCGACGTCACGCGCGTGCCGGACAACGGCTTCGGCTATGTCCCGACGCCGGCTTTGGTCGCGCCCATCGAGTTCACGATGCGGCTCGAGGATTACGCGGCGCTCGGCGGCCATCTCGATTGGGTCCGGCCGCTCGAATCGCTCGCCGGAAGCAGCGAATCCGGCGGCGGCGAAATCGTCATGGCCGGCCGCCGCGCGGTCGCGCCGCATGACGACAATCCCTGGCCGGCGGGGCCAGCCGCCTCGGGATCGGTGCGATGAGCCGCGCGCAGATCCGCATGCTGCCCGACGGCTGCCGCCTGCATCTGCAGGACGGGCCGATCGACCTGATCGTCGAGGCGTTCGGCGCGCGCGACGACATTCGGCGTGCGCGGGATGCCGCGACAGCGCGCTTTGTGACGATTCTCGACGAGCTCTGTGCCGAGCTGCCGCTGCTGCGCGCATCGGTCGGTCGCGGCGGATACCCGCCGGCCGGCATTGTCGCCGGGCGCATGCACGATGCCGTCGCGCCTTTTGCCTGTTACGGGTTCGTCACGCCGATGGCTGCCGTCGCCGGCGCCGTCGCGGAAGAAACGCTCGCCGGGATGCGCCGCGCGGCACCCGAGCTCGAACGCGCTTACGTGAACAATGGCGGCGATATCGCCTTGCACCTCGCGCCGGCCACGTCATTCTCGATCGCGCTGATCGACCGGCCGGACCGTCCGTCTCTGTTCGGCACTGCGCGGATCGATGCCGACGAACCCATCCGCGGCGTCGCGACCAGCGGCTGGCGCGGGCGCTCGTTCTCGTTCGGCATCGCCGATGCGGTGACGGTGCTCGCGGCCAGCGCGGCGCAAGCCGATGCCGCCGCTACGATCATCGCCAACGCGGTCGACCTGCCCGGACATCCCGGTATTGCCCGCGCGCCGGCCTGCGACCTCCAACCCGACAGCGATCTCGGCTCGCGCCTCGTGACCCGCGCGGTTCCACCTTTGACCGACGGCGAGATCGACCGTGCGCTGTCGGCCGGTCTCGCCTGCGCGCGCGATTTGCGCGATCGCGGCCTGATCGAAGAAGCGGCCCTGCATCTTCAGGGCGAGACACGAAGCCTCGCTTCGCCCGATGCGCCCGCCTCGCTACCCGCCTTCACACCGGACCGGAGAGAGTTCGTTCATGGCTGATGTCGTCGTCCGCAAGAAGATCGTGACCGTGGAAGAAATCTTCCACGAATTCGGGCCGAAACCCGCCGTGCCGCAGCGGCGCGCGGCGGCGCTGGCCGTGATCCACAACCCGTTTGCCGGGCGCTATGTTGCCGAGATCGCACCCTACATGGACGATCTGAAGCCGCTCGGCATCGCGATGGCGAACGCGCTGATTGCGGCGCTGGGCGGCGAACCGAAGGCGATCGAGGGCTATGGCAAGGGCGCGATCGTCGGTTCGGCCGGCGAGCTCGAACATGGCGCGCTCTGGCATGTGCCGGGCGGCTATGCGATGCGCGAGGCGCTCGGCGGCGCCAAAGCGATCGTCGCCTCCACCAAGAAGGTCGGCGGGCCGGGCACACGGCTCGATGTGCCGGTGACGCATATCGATGCCTCCTATGTGCGCAGCCATTTCGACACGATCGAAATCGGCATCGCCGATGCGCCGCGCGCCGACGAAATCCTGCTGGCACTGGTGATGACGACGGGTCCGCGCGTGCATGAGCGCGTCGGCGGCCTGCGGGCAGGCGAAATCGAAGGAAAGGACGGTCTCCGATGAAGGCCGATATCCGCAAGATCGTGACGGTGCTGGAGGAAACCAGCCGCGAACTCGACCGCGCGGTGGAACCGCCGGTGCGGCGTGCCGCGGCGATCGCCGTAATAGCCAACCCCTTCGCCGGGCGTTATGTCGAGGATCTCTCCGAGTTGATGGAAATCGGCGAAGAGCTCGGCAGGCTTCTGGGCGAGCGCGCGGTCGCGGCCCTCGGCATCGCCGGCGACAAGGCCGAAAGCTACGGCAAGGCGGCGGCCGTCGGCGAGAATGGCGAGCTCGAACATGCGGCCGCGATCCTGCATCCGAAGCTCGGCGCGCCGCTGCGCAAGGTGCTCGGCAAGGGTGCAGCGCTCGTGCCCTCGTCGAAGAAGCGCGGCGGACCCGGCGTCGCGCTCGATATTCCGCTCGGCCACAAGGATGCCGCGTTCGTGCGCAGCCATTTCGACGGCATGGAAGTGCGCATCGCCGATGCGCCGCGCGCGAACGAGATCGTGGTCGCGGTCGCCGTCACCGACAGCGGACGGCCGCTGCCGCGCGTTGGCGGTCTCGCGAAAGGCGAGATCAAGGGCGAGGACGGGTTGCGGTGACGAACCGGATCGCCCGACATGCGGTGCCGGCGCCGGCCGAGCGGCCGGTCGAACCCGATCCGCACGCCGCGCCCTACCGGCTCGACGAACAGATCGGATTCCTGCTGCGCCGCGCGAATCAGCGCCATCTCGCGATCTTCGCCGCCGGGATGGGCGCCGGCAGCCAGGGCGACGGGCACGATCTCACGCCGATGCAATGGGCCGTCCTCGCCAAACTCGAAGAAGAGGGTGCGACATCGCAGAACCGGCTCGGCCGGCTTGCCGCGATGGACGGGGCGACGGTCAAGGGCGTCGTCGACCGGCTGACCGAACGCGGGCTGGTCGATACGCGCGCCGATCCGGATGACCGCCGCCATCGCGTTGTCGCTCTGACGGCGGCAGGGCGCCGTCTCGTGGCACGGTCCCGCCTGGCGGCGGCTGCGATCACCGAGGATACGCTCGCACCCCTCTCGGCCGCCGAGCGAGAAGCACTGCTCGCCTTGCTGAGAAAGCTCGCCTAGCAACCGTCGCCGGGGTCGGGCCTATTTCACCAGATCCCAGAATTCCTTGGTCGAGTTGGTACGCGGGAAATCGCCGGGCTGCATCGGTTTGCCGAGAAACCGGCAAAGCGGCGCCCAGCCTTCCGCCACGCTGAACACGAGAAGCCGGTCGGCGGGGATCGCATCGCAAACATCGCGACTGCGCTGCTCGTAGATCGCGATCGCACGGTCCTTGTCGGTCGGATTGCCGCCGAATGTCTGCTGGGCGATGATCGCATCCGCCATATCCATGACGGCGCGGACACTCGGATCCGTTATCTCACCGCGCATGCCGAGGATTTTCGCAATCGTCTCGGAAAAGCTCGCCCACCATTTCTCCGCCGGCCGCGTTGTCAGGATGACTTTGGCATCGGGAAAAGCGGCAGCGAGTTCGCGCCAGTAATGCGCGCTGGGCCAGTCGACCGTCGCGCGGAACCCGTCGAAAACGGCGTGCCAGTCGACCGGGCGGCCCGCGGCCGCGGTGTTCCAATACGCGATCTGATCGGGTCGCTTCAGCACCTCTTCCATGTGATGACAGGGTGCGAACCCGAGCTGCTCCAAAGCGAGCTTGAGTGACAGCGTGCCGGTGCGGCCGAACCCGGCACCGATGACGTGGAGGCTCATGTCATTCCTTTTCTGAGATCGTGCCGGCTGGTTCGTCGGCTTCGAACCCTGTGATCTGTCAGGCTAACCCTTCACCAGTTCCGGCAGTCTCGTCGCCGGCGGGGTGTTGCGGCTGCGGCCGGAGCGCACGACGCCATCGATGATCGTCATGCCCACGCCCGGCAAATCGCCGAGTGCAATGCTTGCGAGCAGGTCCTTGCCGGCCGAATGCTGCGCCTTGTCCATCAGCACGAAATCCGCGGCGCGGCCTGTCTCGATCAGCCCGCAATCGAGCGACCGCATTCGCGCGGTGTTGCCGGTCGCAAAGCAGACGGCGATCTCCGCCGGCACGTCGCCGAGCGAGGACAGCATCGCGATCATCCTCAAAATACCGAGCGGCTGCACGCCCGAGCCGGCCGGCGCGTCGGTACCGAGGATGACGCGCTGGAGCTCGCCCATCTCCTTCGCCGTGCGCAACGTAAAGAGCGCGGCGCGCTCGTTGCCGTTATGCACGAGCTCGAGCCCGCGCTTGCAGCCCTCGCAGATGCAGCGGATCTGATCGTCCGGCAACGCGGTGTGCCCGCCATTGATATGGCCGACCACGTCGGTATCGGCCTCAAGCACGACATCCTTGTCGATGAGGCCGGAACCGGGGATCGACGGGCCGCCGGTATGGATCGTGCTCTGGATGCCGTATTTGCGCGCCCAGGCGACCATCCTCTTCGCATTCGGCCCGTCCTTGACGCCGCCGAGCCCGACCTCGCCGAGATATTTCACACCCGCCGCGCCAAGCTCGCGGAAATCTTCCTCGGTCATGCCCATCTCGATCACCGGCGCGCCGCCATGCACCTTGACGCCACTCGGGCGGAACGCATCGAACATGCGCTGCGCCGTGATCGCAAGCGCCTTGACGCCGACAATGTCCTTCGGCCGGCCGGGCATATGCACCTCGCCGGCCGAGATCATCGTGGTGACGCCGCCATGCAGGCAGGAATCGATCCAGCCGATCTGGTTCTGCCGCGGCGTCCAGTCGCCCGCGACCGGATGCACATGGCTGTCGATCAGACCGGGCGCGAGCGCAATGCCGTTCGCATCGACCATGGTTGCCGCACCCGCAAGGTCGAGATCCTTCGCGCAACCGATCGCGGAAATTCTGCCGTCGATCGCGATCACCGTGTCAGCATCGAGGATCGGCCGGTCGAGATCGCCCGACAGCAGGAGCCCGATGTTGCGGATGACGAGCTTGCCGGGTGCGGCATTGCCGGCGGCGGGTTCGGCTGGCATCGCCAGTTCCTCCGGGTGAGACATCCGCACGGGGATCGACGGACGAGATCACCCAGACAATATGCAGGCCGCACCGCCCGCGGCAAGGCGCCGGCGCCAGGCTTTCGCTCCCCCGGCTCGCGCGATCCGGGCGCAGCGAAAACGGTCTTCGACAGGGGGTAAGAAGTTAAGTGGCCGGTTCTTCCAGCAAGGGCAGGCCGGTAATGGCGGCATGGCCGAGCGAAAGCTGGGTTACTAGCCCGCCGCCCGGCCGGTCGATTTGTCCGGCCTCGTAAATGAACGCGAAGGCCTCTTCGGCCTGCGCCTCGGTGACGACAACGGAAAGGATATCGACCTCGGCCATTTCGCTGCCGGTTATCGTATCCATCATGCCGCTGCTGCGCCCGTGGCCGTAATGAACCGCGGAAAGCCGGAGCTTCTCATACAAACCGTTTGCAACCTCGTGCGCCATGCCATGCGCAAGGTATGCGACGATGAGCTTGCACCCGGCCGGAGCAGTCATCGGCGGGCGGGCCCGGTCCCGCGGCGCGCAAGGCGATCGAGCACATCCGGCGGAATATACGTTGCCGCCTTTTCGAGCGGCGTCACATACATGATGCCGATACCCGGCGTGTCGAGATTGCCGGCCAGATACATGCTGTTGAAGATGCGATCGACCTGCTCGCTCGACACCACGATGTTGATGATTTCCTTCTCGACGTCGACAGCGATGCCAAGAATACCGAGCCGCTCGCGGACGCCTGAACCGCGCCCGAAATGAACCGTCGCACCCTGCGCGCCCGACGACTTGGCCGCCTCGACCATGGCGTCGGCCATGCCGCGCTGAACGATGCAGGTGATCAGTGCAACATCGGTCAGAACCGTGATTTCTCTCATGGCTTCTCTTCCGTCCCAGTGAGACCAGGCGTCCATCTGGCGCGGCGTGCATTCTTCACCTTCAGTGCGAGGCCGAACGCCAGCACGGCAATGATCGGGCAAATCGACGCCATCGCGAGAATGCCGAAACCTTCGGTTACGTGCATCGCATCGCCAAAGCCCAACCCCATGGCAAGCACCAGCGGGACTGTTACCGGTCCCGTCGTGACGCCGGCACTGTCCCACGCAATGTTTACGAATTCTTCGGAAGAGAAGACGGTCATGAGCACGCCGATGCTGTAAAGCGGCAGCAACAGGCCGCCGAGAGGCAGTTCGAAAGCTATCTTGGCAACGCCCAGTACCAGGCCGAAGGCAACGCCGATTGAGACGGCATACATCAGTGACCGCTTCCGGAACGCGCCGTTGGTCAGGCTTTCGACCGTGGCGCCGAGCGCGTTGAGCGCCGGCTCGGCCAGCGTCGCGCCGAATCCGAGCAGCCATGCGAACAGCAGCGCGACACCGATGCCCACAATGTAGGGATAGAGCGGCGACCCGAAGACCGTCTCCAGATACGTAAAGGCGGCAGGCACCATGCTCCCCGACTGGCCACCCAGACGCGAGAGGCCGAATGTCAGACCGAGGTTGAAGACGATCATGCCAAGCACTGCCAGCATGATGCCATAAGCGACAACACCACCCTGAGGCAGCCGTTCGCGCAGCAGAACCCGCATGACAAGATAGAGAAATGCGATCAGCGGCAGGATTGCGCGCAGCCCCGCGACGATTTCGTTTCCGGGCGAACCTTCCATCCAGGTCGGCATCGAGGTTTCCGCCGGCACCGCCGTCGCGGCCGACAGGGCCGCGTCCGGCGACTGGCCGGTCGAAATCCAGAGCGTGAGTAACATGACGCCAAGAACGGGGAACAGCGATGCGAGTGTCACGATGCCGAAACCGGACAGCGAAGACTCGCTCTTTCCGACTGCTGCCGCGATGCCGATGCCGAGCGCCAGCACCAGCGGCACCGTGATGGGGCCGGTGGTGACGGCACCGCTGTCCCATGCGAGACCGATCGTCGTGGCGAGCTGATCGTCGGTCATGAAGTAGGCAGTCAGCCCCAGCGTCGGAACCAGCACGAGATAGATCAGCGGCTTCAGACTCCAGCCGTAGATGAAGCGAATCGTGCCGAGCACGGCTGCAATGCCGACGCCGGCGCCGACGACCAGCACCAGGGCATCGCTCCACCGGTTGAGCAGCAGATGGAGATAGGGTGCCCGCCCGGCATCGACGATGGTCCCCGCCGCCTGCAGGGCGCCAATGGCCGGCTCGGCAAAGGTCGCACCGACGCCCAGAATGAAGGCAACAATCAGGACCACGGGCAGGCGCTGGCGCTTCGGCAACCGATTGCCGATGGCCTCGGCAAACGGCATCACACCGAGGCCAAGCCCTTCCATGAACAGCATCAGACCGAGAATGACGGCAAGCAAACCCGCCAGTATGGCGAAGCCGTCATCCACCTGCTGACGCAGCACGACAAGCTGAAACAAGGCGAGATACACGGCCAGCGGCGCGACGGCGCGCACCTGGGTCCAGAAGCGCACGCTTACATAGGGCGCGAGCAGTCGGTACACATCGATTTTTCGCAGCTGCAAGCGGCTCGGTCGGGATGGCGCCGATTGTCCGGCATCGATCGGTGCGGGCGTAGAAGTCAGCTCATTGTAGCTGACCTGGCGCTGGCGCAGAGCGGCCTCGCGCTGGAAATCGCCGAACCTCGCACGTCCTATCGGCTCTCCAGCATCCATGTAATTCCCCGGCGCCGAGACCAGCTTACGGAATTACCGCCTATGTAAGCATTTGTGCGGACCCGGCGAAAGGCCGGTCCGGCGGGTGCCTATTCGCCCATAAACCGCCGCACCAGCGCGTTGAATTCGTCCGGCATCTCCCAGAAGACCATATGGCTGGTCGGCAGCGATTCGTAACGCGCATTCGGCATCCGGGCGGCCAGACGCTGCGAAAGCGCGGGCCGCGTCAGAATGTCCTGCTCGCCGGCGATCACCAGGGCCGGATGCGCGATCTCGTGCGCGCGTTCGAGCGTGTGATGCTTGAGGCAGGCATGGCCCGCATCGACGATGCCCTGCAGCCGCGGCGCCGGCGTTGCGAGGAAGGCGGCGACCGTCTCGGGCTTGCGCAACAGATAATCCGGGCAATGACAGAACAGCAGCAGGCTCTCGACCAGATGGCGCGGCTGGTTCATCTCCGCCAGCGAGATCCAGTGACCGATCAGCGCCGCGAAGAACGGATCCTGCTCGGCCCAGCTATTGGTGATGACCAGCCGATCGATGTCGGCCGGATGGCGCAGCGCCCATTGCTGGCAGATAGCACCCCCCATCGACGAGCCGACCGCGACCACGGGATCGAGCCCGAGATGGCGCACGACATCGTGCGCGTCGTCGGCCATCTGTTCGGTCGTGTAGGGGCCGGGCGGGGCCGAGCTTTCGCCGATGCCGCGATTGTCGAAGGCGACGACCAGATGATCGCGCGCGAATTCGGGAATCTGCGCAGCCCAGCTTGTGCGATCGTCGCCGAGACCCGCGACGAACACGATCGGCTGGCCGGCGCCGTGCGTCTCGTAAACCAGATCGGCGCCGCCCGACGTGCGGATCGTGCCGCGTTCTGCTGCCGTCATGATCCTGCCTCTCTTGGGTCTCGTGCCCGCCCGGTCAACGCGACGGAATGGCGTTCGCCAGGGCCGCCGCCTTCGAAATGATTTCGTCCTGATGCGGGTAGAGCTGGTGGCCGCCGCAGGTGTCGATGAACTGCGCAAACACGTCTTCGATATCGGTCGGAATGCCGGACAGCTCCTCCATCACCGCGAGGCCGCAGAACGGCACATAGGCGGCCGAGTAACCGCCCTCATGCGATAATACGAGGCGCCCGCCGCAGAGTTCGTCGGCGAGTTCCAGCATGATCTGCGTCAGCTTCCGATAGGTATTCGAGGTCACCATCATGCGGCCGAGCGGATCGTAGATCGAACCGTCGAAACCCGAGGCGATATAAATGAGATCGGGACGGAAACGCCGCAAAGCGGGCGCCACGACCCACTCGAAGGTCGCGACATAGGCCTCGCGTCCGCAGCCGGGCGGCAGCGGCACGTTGATGTTATAGCCCTTGCCCGCGCCATCGCCGGTCTGATGGATGTGTCCCGAATCGGCGGGATACCAGTTGTCCTGATGGATCGAGATCGTGAGCGCCTCTTCGTCCTCGTAGAAGATCTTCTCGGTGCCGTTGCCGTGATGCACGTCCCAGTCGACGACCGCGATGCGCCTGATGCCGTAGGCCTTGCGCGCGTGCTGCGCCGCGACCGGAATGTTGGAAAAAATGCAAAAGCCGCGGCCGCGATCCGGCTCCGCATGATGGCCCGGCGGACGCACCAGCGCGTAGCCGTTGTCGATCTTGCCGGTCATCACCGCGTCGGTCAGCGCCATGGTGCCGCCCGCCGACAAAAGCGCGATCTCGAAACTGCCGGGACCGAACGGCGTCGTCTCGCCAGCGTCGCCGCCGCGTTCGGCGGAGAGCGCCTTGATCCGTTCGAGATACTCGCGGCGATGCACACGCAATATCTCGTCCTCGGTCGCGGGGCGTGGCCGGATATCGACCAGTTTGTCGAGCAACCCGGACACTTCGAGGACGTTGCGAAAGCGCCGCTTGGTCTCGGCGTTCTCCGCATGCTCGCCCGGCTGTACTGTCAGGCCCGCCGGATAGAAGATCGCGGCATTGCCGGTGTCGTGCCACATATAGAGTTCGTGGCTCAGGAATCCCGTTTTTCTAGTCATGATCGTCCGTTCCGTTGCGATCGAGGGTCGTGCAAAGACGGTGTCACCGGCTGGCCGGATGCGCCGCCCCCGTTGGCGTTCAACCGGCGGCGTTCACCTGTCGGCGTTCAACCGGCGCTGTTCGCCTCGGCCGGCGCGACCGGCTTTTTCGCCGATCGGCCGAACAAACGTGCAAGCCCGTCGGCGATGCCGCGCGGCCAGAGCAGCAGGAAGACGATCACCGTGCCGCCCACCGCCATGGTCCGCCATTGCGGATAGTCGCGCATGAACTCGCTCAGCACCATCAGCAGCGCGCAGCCGAGGATCGGCCCCCAGCGCGTGCCCATGCCGCCGACCACGATCATCGCCAGCAGCAACATCAGCGTGCCGAAATCGAAGCCGGTCGCATCGACCAGGCCGAGATAGGTACCGTAGAACGACCCCGCGACGCCGATGAAGAACGAAGTCAGCGTGAAGACGATGAGCTGGTAGCGATATCGGCTGATGCCGATGGCGCCGGCATAGCCTTCGGAATCGCGCAGCGCGCGGAAGGCGAGGCCGAGCGGGCTTCGCATCACCCAGATCGCGACCAGGCAGGCGATGATGAGCAGGATCAGCGCCACATAATAATACGCGACGAGCTGGCCGAAGCTGCCGAACATGTCCCGGAACCCGTAATCGCCGAACCCGTAAAGCCCGTATCCGCCGCCGGTGAAGCCGCTGGTATCGGCAAAGATCATCAGATAGACGACGGAATGCGTGGCGAGCGTCAGCAGCGCCACATATGGCCCGCGCAATCGCAAACAGGGAAGGCCGACCAGCAGGCCGAAGAGCGCGCAGAACAGACCGGCGGGAATCAGCGACAAAGCCGGCGCAATCTGCAGATGCGTGCCGACGATCGCGGTGAAATAGGCCCCGAGATTGAAGATCGCGAACTGCACCAGCGAGAAGATGCCGGCCTGGCCGAGCACGAGATTCCACTGCACCACGACCAGCGACCAGACGAAGAAGAGGATGATCATCGCGAGCAGATAGCGATCGTCGGTGAGCCAGGGCAGCGCGACAAAGGCAAGGACCGCGATCCAGGGCCAGTGCCGGCCGAGACCGGTTGCCATCGGGGAACCGTTCATAGCCGCACCACCTCGCGCTGGCCGAACAGGCCGGTCGGCCGGAAGATCAGCACCACGATGATCAGCCCGAACATCACCGGCAGCGCGAACCGAACGCCGAGATAGAGCGAGACCAGCGCCTCGGTAATGCCGATGATGAAGGCGGCATAGAGCGTGCCGCGTATGTTTCCGAGCCCGCCGAAGATGCAGATGATGAAGGATTTCAGCATCGGGTGAAAACCAAAGGTCGGCGCGATGAAGAAGATCGAGCTCAGCAGCACGCCGCTCAGCGCCGCGAGCCCGCTCGAAAGCCCGAGCACCAGCAGAAACACGTGATCCTGACGAATGCCCATGAGCTGCGCCGCATCGGGAAGCTGGGCGGTCGCGCGGATCGCGAGCCCCGATCGGGTCTGCGTCAGGAATCGCTCCATCAGGATGAGCGCGACCGCCGCGACCGCCATGATGACGAGGTTCTGATACGAGATCGTCACATCGAGAAACTGGAAATTGCCCGCGATGGCGAAGGGTTGCGCCTGATTGCGCGGCCCGAACACCAGAAGCGCGAAACTTTCCAGCGCAAGCGCGAGGCCGCTGGTCGCGATGAAGGTGTTGGTCTCCCAGTTCGGCTTGCCGATCATCGGACCGATCAACAATTTGTAGATCGCAAACCCGACCAGCATCATCGTGATGAACGACACGGGCAGGCCGAGAAACGCCGGCAGACCGATCCATTCCGCCGTCAGCCACGAGACATAGGCGCCGATCATCATCAGCGCGCCATGGGCGAGGTTGAGTACGCGCAGCGCGCCGAAGATCAGCGTCAGGCCGACGGCCATCAGCGCGTAGATCGCCCCCAGCACCAGCCCGGAATAGATCGTCTGGATCAGCGCGGCCATCGCTCAGACTCCGAGATAGGTTGTAAGGACATGGTCGTTGGCATGCAATTCCTGCGCGGAGCCCTGCCAGACGACCGATCCGTGATCGATCAGATGAATATGATCGGCGGTATCGGCCACCCGTTCGGGATTCTCTTCGACCAGCAGCAGCGCGTAGCCCTCTTCCTTCAGCTTGCGGATATTGTCGTAGATCTCCTCGGTGATCAGCGGTGCCAGGCCGAGCGAGGGTTCGTCGAGCATCAGCAGTCGCGCGCGGCTCATGAGCCCGCGGCCGATCGCCAGCATCCGGCGCTCGCCGCCGCTCAACGTGCTGGCGAGCTGGCTCGAACGCTCCTTGAGGCGCGGAAAGAGGTGGTAAACCCGCTCGAGCTGCTGGTCGCGCCGCTCATGCGCCTTCGGCAGATAGGCGCCGAGATACAGATTCTCTCGTACCGTCATCTGCGGGAAAACGAGATCGCCCTGCGGGATATGGACGAGGCCGGCGGCAACGATCTGGTCGACGCGCCATTTGTCGATCGGCTCGCCGGCGAAGCGGATCGACCCGCCACGCAGGCGCAGCAGCCCGGAAATGGTCCGCAGCAGGGTCGACTTGCCGTGCCCGTTGGGGCCGAGCACGCTGACCACACTGCCTTCCGGCACGTCGAACGAAATCCCCTGCAGCACGAGATGATCGTCGTATCCGGACTGGACATTCTCGAGGCGGAGCAGCGGTTCGCTCACGAGGCGCCTCCCGCCTGCACATAGTCGCGGATGCGCGCCGCAGCCTTGGCGCCGAGATAGACCTCCGCGACGCGCTCGTCGCGCGCCATCGCCTCGGCCTTGCCGAGAAACAGCAGCTCGCCGTGATGCATGATCAGCACCCTGTCCGACAGGCTGACCAGGAACCGCATGACATGCTCGATCAGAATGATGGCGACCCCGCTCTCGCGCACGCGCGTGACGAGTTCCATCATCTCGCCGATTTCCTTGGGATTGAGGCCGCCCACCGGCTCGTCCATCAGGAGGCAGTCGGGCCGGCCCGCAAGCGCCGCCGCGATCATGATGCGTTTGCGATCGATGACCGGCAGGCTGCCCGCGATCTGGTCCTGCCGGTCGGACAGCCGGACGAAATCGAGTGCCTCGCGCACCGCCTCGGTCGCCTTCCGGTCGAGCCGGATCGATTCCATGAGTGTCTTCGGCTCGCCGAAATGCGCCGCCGCGAGCACGTTCTCGTAAACGGTCAGCGTCGGGAAGGCGGCATTGAGCTGAAACGTGCGGCCGAGGCCGTGATGACAGACCTGATGTGGCCTCAGCCCGCTGATGCGCTCGCCACGATGTTGCACCTCGCCCTCGTCCGGCGCCATGAAGCCCGAGATGACGTCGAAGAGTGTGGTCTTGCCGGCGCCGTTGGGCCCGCCGATACCCAGGATCTCCCCCGGCTGCAGGTCGAAGCTGAGATTGTTGACGGCGACCAGCGCGCCGAACCGGCGGGTTACGTTGCGGCACACCAGCAATGGTGTGCCGCCCGTACCCGCCTTATCCGACATCGCTTCAGGCATCGCCCGTTATCCGGGCCCGCCGACCTGCGACCATCCCCGACCGGGCCTTTAGAGCCAGGACGGAAGCTGGAACTCGCCCTGGATGTAAGGCGCCGGACCGACGGCGACCTGCTGCCCGCCCTGGATCTGATAGAAGTGATGCGTCAGACCGAGCGACGGATCGGTGGTGAAGCCCGGATAAGGCCGCGCGCACTGATCGTCCGCCTCGAACTTCCACGATCCGCAAACGCCGCGATGGATCGTCGCATTGCGCAGCACATTTGCCACGGCCTTCGGATCGTCGGGATTGCCGCTGCGCGATGCTGCCTGCGCGTACATCATCACCAGATCGTAAGTCTGACCGGCATTGCGGAAGCCGGCGTTCTCGCCATAGCGCTCAGTATAACGCTGCTGGAAGTTGAGCCCGAAGCCGCCCGCGAGTGAACCGACGACGGTCGCCCAGAGGATGCCATCGGCGGTTTCCTTGGCGAGATTGATGAACTCCGGAATCGACGGCCCGTACTGCATATAGACCAGCGACGGCGTCGGATTCTCGGCGAACTGCAGGGCGAACTGCGCGATGTCCTGCGGGAAGAAATGCGTGTTGGCGATCAGGCCCGGCGGGTCGCTCCGGATCTTGGCGAGTGTCGGACCCCATTCGGCGATCGGCTGCACGACTTCTTCGTAGAGCGACACTTCCCAGCCATACTCCTGTGCGTGATCGCGGATCGTTTCGGCGATCAGCACCGAATAGGGATTGTTGGAGGTGATGAGCGCGACCTTGCGATTGCTCGGCTCCCACTGGCCGGATTCCATCAGATTCTTCAGGAAGACCAGGAGGCCGGTGCCGTACCAGATTTCGGTCGAGTCGCTGAAGATCGTGTAATAGCGCTCCGGATCGTCGCGCACGATCTTCGCGGTCGTCTCGTAGGTGTTGCAGTTGAGATGCATCACCTCGGCATCGGCGATGATGTCGTATTCCGCGCCGGAACCGACGAGGTAGCCGTTGCAGATCGCATGCACGCCGTGGCGATCGATGAGCGCGCGGGTTGCCGCGATATTGTTCTGCGGCCCCATCTCCTTGCAGTCCTCGACCACGAACTCGACCGGCCGGCCGGCAATGCCGCCCAACGCGTTGATGTCTTCGATCGCGAACTCGCAGCCCTGCTTGAAATCGAGACCGTCGGCAGCGCCCCAGCCGGTGAGGGCCGCAGCCGTACCGATGATGATCGGGTCGCCGCTCTGGGCTTTCACGATCTTCGGTGCGGCGACCGTGCCGACCGCAGCCGTCGCGGCAACCGCGCCGGCGGCGGCGCCCGAGCCGAGCAATGCGCGACGCGACAGCGACGAACCCGAACGGCGATCAGACGTCTTTTTCATGACTGGTCCCCCCATTTTTGAGTTGGAGGTCGATGATACAGACTGGCCTTGCGCGGTCAAACGCCATCTGCCGTTGTCGCCCATGCGGGCGGCGCAACGCTCCTCGAACACCGTTACCGGCTGTGGTTTCTCAGCGTATGCCGGAAATCAAAGCAGCCGCCCGCTCGATCGCGTCGTCCTGATGCGGCTGCAGATCGTGCCCGCCGATCTGGGCGACCCAGGCCGCCAGTGGATCCTCCACCTTGGTGCGATGACCCGACAGGGCTTCGATCACCGGAAGGCCGCAATAGGGGATGTAGACCGGCGAATAGCCGCCCTCGAGACAGACGACGAGCCGCCCGCCGCAGAGATCGGCGGCGGCTTCCATGACCAGTCCGGTCATGCGGCGATAGGTTTCGCTGTGGCACATCATCCGCGCCAGCGGATCGAGCACGCTGGCATCGAATCCCGAGGCGATCACGACAAGCTGCGGCCGGAACGCCTGCAATGCCGGCACCACGACGCGCTCGATGGTCGAAATGTAAGCCGAATGGCCGCAGCCGGGCGGCAGCGGGATGTTGAGATTGTAGCCTTCGCCCTTGCCGGTGCCGCGCTCCTCGAGCGCGCCGCTTTCGACCGGATAGAGCCGGTCCTGGTGGATCGACATCGTGAGCACGCCCGGATCGTCGTAGAACGCCCATTGCGTGCCATTCCCGTGATGCACGTCCCAGTCGATGACGGCGACGCGATCGACACCGAGACGCTGCCGTGCGCTCATGATCGCGACCGCGATATTCGAGAAGATCGCGAAACCGCGGCCGCGATCCGCTTCCGCGTGATGGCCGCAGGGCCGCACCATCGCGAATGCGTTATCGACGTCGCCGTTCAGCACCGCATCGATCGCAACCATGCAGCCGCCGGCCGCAAGCCTGGCGATATCGTAACCGCCGGCGCAGATCGCGGTGAAATCGCCGACGCTCCCGCCATGCGTCTCGCTCAATTCCCGGACCTTGGCGATATAGTCGCGCGTGTGGAACAGAGCGAGCTCGTCCTCCGTCGCGAAGCGCGGCTCGAGCTCGACCAGATGCTTCATGAGGCCGCTCACGCGCACCAGATTGAGGATCCGGCGCTTGCCCTCGGGGCTGTCCATCGCCGGGAAGGGTTGCGTGAATTCGCCGAGCGGCAGATACCCGCCGAGCTCGATCCAGTAATAACGCTCGTCGTGGACAAGCCCGGTTGTCATCGAGGTCTCTCCCTGCACGGCCGCTGATCGGCGGAAAATCCGACATCCGCCGCATTGTGCTTCGAACATCGCACACCAGGGCGGCCCGATCCGATATTTTCTTGGCCATCCGTACGAGTCAATCGGCCGGCGCGGGATATTGCCCGAACGAAACCCCTTCCGGCCCGCCACACCATCGGACTAGCCTGTGCCACCCACGCCACCATGCGAGGACGAGAACGATGCCGTCGGGATCCGGACAATGTCTGTGCGGCGCCGTACGTTTTACGGCGAAAGAGGTCGAAACCGAGTATCACGCCTGCCATTGCGGGATGTGCCGGCGCTGGGCGGGAAGCCCGTTGTTCGCCGCGGCCGTCACCGGGCTTGCCTTCGACGGCGAGGAGAACATCCTGCGCTATGAATCGTCGGAATGGGCGCAGCGCGGTTCCTGCAAACGCTGCGGCAGCAATCTTTTCTATTATCTGAAGCCGGCCGACAGATATGTGATGTGCGTGGGTGCCTTCGACGAGCCGAAGAACTTCGAGCTCGCCGGCGAAATCTTCATCGATCACAAGCCGGACGGCTACGCCTTCGCCGGCGACCTGCCCAAACAGACCGAGGCCGAAGTGATGGCCGAATTCGAGGCCAACCCGGAAGGATGAACCGGGGACGCGGCAGGCGGCGGCCTCAGCCTCCGCGCCGGAGCGACTGCTATTTCCGGCGCGGCGCCGGCGCGATCCCGGTCATGCTCTCGCGCATGGCAGACCAGATCGCGAGCATCGTGCGACGAAGAGCGGCCCCGTCGCGCGCGACCGCCCGCGTCCAGAGCCCCGCACCCTGCGGCAGCATCGATACACCGGCATAGATTTCGCCCGGCGTTTCCTGTGGCACGGCGAGCAAGGCGCGAATGGCATCGAGGGCGCGAGCGGATTCGTCCTCGGGCGCCAGCATCAGCATGCTGCCATGCGTCGCGAAGCCGCGATCGGCCTGACGCAACGCGCGGGAGAAATCTGCGCCGGAAACCGACAGACGATCGACCGCGATCGTGCCACCGTCGTCGCGCTCGATGCGGATTTCCCCGGTGACGCGGCCGAACGGGCGGCCATTGCCCTTCGGGTCGTGCGCGAGGAACGCATCGCCGACGATCGCGCGCGCCCCCGCGGCAGCAACCAGGTGGAGCCGGGTTTCGATCCGCGCATCGGGAAAGAGGATCAGCGGGTCGGACAAATATTCGAGCCAGGAATCGCGCCCGGCATGCAGCTCGATCGTCTGTTCGGCAAACCCCTGCTGCATTTCGTGCACGATGGTCGAAGCCTGCGTCGTCACATGGGCCGCCGCACCCGCGCCGGTTTCGATCGCGATCGAAAGCCGCTCATGCTCGTAGACGCCGCCCGAAGCCGATTGCGTATAGACGGTCGCCATGCCCGCCGGATCGCCCGCAAAGCGGAACGGCCGGCAGACATGAAACGGATAGGATGCATATTGCCGCGCGACATGGGTCTCGCCCTCCGGCGCGGCGGCGAACTCGAGCCGCAGGGCTGCAAGGCGTCCCGCCGCGCTGCCGTCGCCGACGGGATCCGTCGCAAGCTCGCGCAGCGGCACGTTCATCGCAGCAGGACCTGGCGATCGAGGATCGCGATGATCTCGTCGATGCCGTCGCCGCGCGCGGCGTTGGTCATGACGATCGGCCTGCCCTCGCGAACCTCCTCGGCTTCGCGGCGCATCTGCGCCAGATCGACACCGACATACGGTGCGAGGTCCATCTTGTTGATGACCAGAAGATCGCATTGCAGGATGCCGGGGCCGCGCTTGCGCGGAATATCGTCGCCGCCGGCCACGTCGATCACGAAGATCCAGTAATCGACCAGGTCCAGCGAGAAGGTCGAGGCGAGATTGTCGCCGCCGCTCTCGATCAGGATCAGGTCGAGCGGCCGGAATGCCTGTTCGAGCAGGTCCGCTGCCTGGATGTTCAAAGTCGGGTCTTCGCGGATGGCGGTATGCGGACAGGCGCCGGTCTCGACCGCCCGCACCCGGTTCGGGTCGATCAGCCCGCTGCGCTGCAGCCGCTCGGCATCCTCCTTCGTGACGAGATCGTTGGTCACGACGGCGATGCGGTAGCCGCCGGCATCGAGCCGCGGGATCAGCGCCTCGATCAGCTTGGTCTTGCCCGAGCCGACGGGGCCGCCGATGCCGACGCGCGCAGCACTCGGCGCCGTGCCTTCGCTGCCTGGCGTGTCGCCCTGTCGCTTTGCGGTGACGTTCATCGCAGCATGTAGCGTTGCGCGAGCGGCAGGACCTTGGCCGGTTCGCAGGTGGCGAGCTTGCCGTCGACGAACACGTCGAAATTATTGGGATCGACGCGCATCTTCGGGCAGGCATCGTTATGCAGCATGTGCGACTTGTTGAGCTTGCGCGTGCCCTTCGTCGGCAACAGCTTCTTGCGCAGATCGAGCCGCTCGCCCACGCTTTTTTCGAGCGCCAGGGGATTGACGAAACAGGCGCTGAGCGATTGCTTCGCCCGGCCGAACGCGCCCCATTGCGGACGCATCATCACCGGCTCGCAGGTCATCAGGGAGGCCGCGCTGTCGCCCATCGCACCCCAGGCGATGAACCCGCCTTTGACGACCAGTTCCGGCTTGATGCCGAAAAAGCCGGGACGCCACAGCACGACATCGGCCAGCTTGCCGGCTTCGAGCGAGCCGATATGCTCGGCGATACCGAAGGTGCGCGCGGCGTTGATCGTGTATTTCGCGATATAGCGCTTGATCCGTTCGTTGTCACCGCGTTTGGTGGTCTCTTCGGCGAGGCGCCCGCGCTGGTCGCGCATCTTCGAGGCGAGCTGCCAGGTGCGGCAGATGACTTCGCCGATGCGGCCCATTCCCTGGCTGTCCGAGCCGAGCATCGAGATCGCGCCGATATCGTGCAGCACGTCTTCGGCGGCAATGGTCTGGGCGCGGATCCGGCTTTCGGCGAAGGCCACGTCTTCGGGAATCGATGGGTTGAGATGGTGGCAGACCATCGTCATGTCGAGATGCTCGTCGAACGTATTGATCGTGTACGGGTTGGTCGGATTGGTCGAGGACGGCAGGCAATTGTGCTCGCCCGCAACCCGGATGATGTCGGGCGCGTGGCCGCCGCCGGCACCCTCGGTGTGATACATATGGATCGTGCGATTGGCGATCGCCGCCAGCGTGGTTTCGAGGAACCCGCTTTCGTTCAGCGTGTCGGTATGAAGCTGAACCTGAAAATCGAGTTCGTCGGCGACGGCGAGACAGGTGTCGATCGCCGCCGGCATCGCACCCCAATCCTCGTGGATTTTGAGGCCGATGCAGCCGCCTTCGATCTGGTCGTAGAGCGAGCGCGGCTTTGAGGTATTGCCGCGGCCGAGAAAACCGAAATTGATCGGCCATTCCTCGGCGGCCTGCAGCATGCGCCCGACATTGAAGACGCCGCCGCAATCGATACCCACGGTGATGGGGCCGAGCGAGCCGCCGATCATCGTGGTGATGCCCGACGAGATCGCATGCTGGCAGAGCTGGGCGCTGTCGAAATGCACATGCACGTCGATCGCGCCGGGCGTGGCGATCAGCCCTTCCGCATCGCGCACGGTCGTCGCGGCACCGCAGATCAGATCGGGATGCACCCCGTCCATGATCGCGGGATTGCCCGCCTTGCCGATGCCGACGATGCGCCCGTCCTTGATGCCGATATCGCCCTTGACGATACCAAGCACCGGATCGATCACCACGGCGTTCGAGATCAGCATGTCGAGCGCGCCGTCTTCGCTGTTATAGCCGGCCGCGAGCCCGAGCCCGTCGCGCAGCGTCTTGCCGCCGCCATGCAGGCATTCCTCGCCGGGCACGGCGTGATCCTTCTCGACCTCCGCCAGCAGCGCCGTATCGCCGAGCCGGACGCAGTCGCCCGTGGTCGGTCCGTACATCGACGCGTAATCGCGCCTGGATATCTTCGCCATGATTCAGGCTCCCTTGAAGCCGCGTTCGCGCGCCCGTTTCAGCGCGGCCTGTTTAACCTCGTCGCTATGCGCCGATCCGTTGGTCAGCGCGTTGAGGCCGGAGAGTTCGCCGGTGCCGCCGAAGGTGACCAGCGCTACTTCCTTGCTCTCGCCCGGCTCGAAGCGCACGGCCGTGCCGGCGGGAATGTCGAGATGCATGCCGAAGGCGGCCGCGCGATCGAAATCGAGCGCCGCGTTGGTCTCGAAGAAATGATAGTGGCTGCCGATCTGCACCGGCCGGTCGCCGGTGTTGACCACCTTGAGCCTGGTGCCGCGACGGCCGGCATGAAGCTCGATCTCGCCGTCGAGCGGCAGGATCTCGCCGGGAATGCGCCGATCCTTCGGCAGCGGTTTCTTGCCGGGCCGGATGGGGTCGTGGACCGTGACCAGCTTGGTGCCGTCTGGGAACGTTCCTTCGACCTGCAGCATCGGCAGCAGGTCGGCCACGCCTTCCATGACATCGTCGGTCGTGAGCAACGTCGAACCATAGCCGATCAGATCGGCGACCGACCGTCCGTCGCGCGCGCCTTCGAGAATCTCGTCGGCGATGAAGGCAACCGCCTCCGGATAGTTCAGCTTGAGCCCGCGGCCGCGCCGGCGGCGGGCCAGCTCGGCCGATGTGAAGATCGTCAGGCGTTCCAGTTCGGTCGGTGTCAGCAGCATCGGGCAGCCTCCCCTTTTCCGCAGCGCATCGCGTCAGTTGGAAAACAAACGCATCTCGCCAATCTCGTGACGCATCGAGGCGATCTCGACCAGCGGCACGAAGGCATGAATCTCGTGGAGCGGCGGCGGCTCTTGCGCCAGCAGCTCGGCGATCAAGGGCGCACTGCGACCGACGATCGCCTGCGCATCGATATGGCCGATGACGCCGAGCCGGATCGCAGCCCCGGTCGCCGCCAGCACGATCGCATGCGCCGCCATCAGTGCTGAATCGAGACGATCGATGCCGCTTTGTCGCCAGAGCAGTCCCTGCATCACTGTGAGATGGCCGAGCGCCGGCAGGCCCGGCGCAATGTTTTCGCCGGCCGCAAGCGCGCGCTGATAATCGGCGGCGCCGGGCGTGCCGAGCCGGACATGGACCGAGAGCAACGCCGAACCCGCGCGGCGCGAACCCTCGCGCCACTCGCGCGCCAGCGTGCGGGCCTCGAGCACATGATCGATGCGGGCGATGCCGGCGAGATCGCGATCGGCGTCCCACGCCGCCAAAAGCGCCGCGCGTTCGCCGGTCGCCCAGCGCAGGCGAAGCTGGTCCTGCAGCATCGCCTCGAGCTCGGCGGCGTTGCGCACCAGACCGTCGCGCACCAATGTTTCGAGGCCCCAGGAGAAAGACGCGGTGCCGCCGGGAAAGGCGCTGTCGCCGTGACGCAGCATCGCGAGGCGCGCCGCGATCCCAGTCATTTGACGACGGCGCGCACGCCGCCCTGCCGCAGCACCGGGTCGAGCCGCGCGAGATAATCCGAGGCCGCCCCTTCGAGTGCGATATGGAGAATGCTGCCCTCGAAGCGCACCCGCCAATGCATGTTGCCGGCGAAGTAGCCGAGCCGCAATGCGGCGGCCGGGCTCGCCGTTTCGAGCGAGAGCCAGCGCTCCGGTTCCATCCGCACGACAACGGCGCGATCTGCTTCGAGCAGCAGCACGGCACCGTCGAACAGCTTCTCGCTACGGTCGAGCGCAATCGCACAGTCGGTGCCGGCATCGGTCGCGATGCGGATACGGCGGCGCGCGAGATCGTCGCGACCCAGCGCGATCTCCTCGATCCGGCCTTCATGCGCGAGATCGTGCAGCCGATCGGCCATCGCGGGATCGTCGCTGCCGCCCAGAATCCGCGTGAGGCGAAGCGGCTCGCCGGTCGGCGAGGCCGCATTCGCTGTACGGTTTTCGGGGCGGCCTGACATCGCTTGCCGGTCAGGCCCGCTTGGTCGCGAGGCTCGGCCGCCGCAGCGATTGATCGACGCGCTCGCCGCGGGCCCGCGCGAGAGCCGCCACCAGCCGCAGCAGGAAGCAGGCACCAAGCTTGGTGGTGATGCCGTTCGTGTCGACGACCGGGCAAAGCTCGGTCAGGTCGATGACGCTCGCAGTGCCGCGGGCGCCGAGATGGTTGGCGACGCGCATCATCTCGCGCGCATCGAGGCCGCCGGGTTCGGGTGCCGTGACGCCCGGCGCCGCCGAGGCGTCGAGCACGTTCATGTCGACGCTGATATATTGCGCGTCGGTGCCCTTCCAGACTTTGTCGGCCGCCTTGGCGATGACGCTGTCGATACCGTTATCGACGATCTCGTTCATCGTGAAGATGTTGACGCCACGCTCCTTGGCGAGATCGCACCAGTCCTTCGGGTTCATCGAATTGCGCATGCCGACCTGGGCGACGTTCGCGGCCTTGACGTTCGGCAGTTCGGTCACGCGCGCCAGAACGCTCGCACTCGATTCGCGCTCCCCGGCCCATTCGTCGGCCATCCGGAGATGGGCGCCGAGCTGCAGATAGCCGATGCTCTTGCTCTTGCCGAGATGATCCGAGAGCGCGCGGGCCGCCGGAATGGTGATCGAGTGATCGCCACCGCATAGAACCGGCACCAGACCCGCTTCTAGAATGGCGCGCACCGCCTTGTAGATCCGGCTCAGGCTGGTCTTCGGATCGACCTTGGGAATGCGCACGTCGCCGACATCGACGAAATGGCCGTTGATATCGACCTCGTACTCGAACCAGTACGGAAAATACTCGTGCGACATGAACCGCATGTCGCGCGGCCCCTCGACGCTGCCCGGCTTGCCGATATTGCCTTCCTCGAACGGCACGCCGAGGAACGCAAAGCGGGCGCCGGATGCCTTCATCGCTTCGGGCTTCATCTCGATATGCGGCGCGCGCAGGAAAGAAATGACGCCCGGCGATCCGAACGCTTCGTCGCCCTTGTCGAGCGGCGAAAAAAGATGCTCGTAACTCTTGGCAGGATTCATGGTCGTTTTGCTCCTCGAATGTCGGATCGCGGCGACAGTTGGGACTGGCCGCAGTGACGTGGTTGTTTTCTCAGGCCTTCATGCCGCGGTCGCGGAGCGTCTTCGCCCGGCTTCCGAGGAAGTGGTAGACCATGCAGCAGGACAGCTTGCTGGTGATGTTGTTGGCATCCCAGAGCGGACAGAGCTCGGAAATCTCCATGATGCTGGCGCCGTATTCGCCGGCGATGCGCGCAAGCTGGATTGCCTCGCGCGCCTTGATGCCGAACGGCTCGGGCGCGGTCGTGCCCGGCGCACAGCTTGCATCGAGCGAATCGGTGTCCCACGTGAAATAGACGCCGTCGGTGCTGTTCCACGCGCGTTCGAAGATCTCGCGCGTGCAGGCGTCGACCCCGCGGTCGGCGAACTCGTGCATCGGCAGCAGCCGCGCCCCCTTGTCGATCAGCGTATCGACCCAGTCCTTCGGATTGAGGCCGTTGCGCGAGCCCATATGCGCCATGTTCGCGGCGCTGCAATTCGGCAGATCGAGCGCGCGGGAGGATCCGGAGCAGTTGGTGAGGATGTTGCCTTCCCAGTCCGGCGCCGAATCGAGATGGCAGTCGACATGGAGATAGCCGATCTTGCCGTTCTTCAGATAATCGGACAGCGCCTTCGCGCCCGGGATCGGCACCGAATGGTCGCCGCCGACCAGGATCACCATCGCGCCGGCCTCGAGGCATTCGGTCACATAGGCATAGATCAGCTCGTGGCTGCGCGCGTTGTTGCCGGGAATCGCCGGCACGTCGCCGCAATCGACCAGCCTGAAGAAATCGAGCAGATCGACGTCGTACTCGAACATGTAGGGGAAATACTGCGTCGAGGCCTCGCGGATGCCGGCGGGACCCTGCGAGGTACCGGCGCGCACCATGTTGCCGTGATCGTGCGGCACGCCGAGGAAACACACCTTGGCACCCATCGCACGGATCTTGTTGCGTTCCGGCTCGCAATAGGGCGCGCCCATGAAGGTCGCGAGACCCCTCGCCTTGAACGTGCCGTTATGAAGCTTCGGCGAACGGATATGGTCGTCCTTGCCGCTCTGTCCGGACGGGCCGCGATGCTGATGCGGCACGATTTCCCAGATCGATTGTCCCTGCGTCGTCATCCCATTCTCCTCACGGTAAATTCTCAGACCGCCGCCGCCCTCGCGGTACCCGGTGCTGCCGGTACTGCGGCGGTCGCGCCATCGAGGCGCGTGTAATCGAGATCGATGCCGATGAGCTGCATTTCGCGCCCGGTCAGAACGTCCGGCGTCGGCGCGCCGCAATCGGGGCAGCGAAAATTGAAACGTCCCGCCGGATGCTTGGTCGCGTTGCAGCGCCGGCAATGGACCGAGAGCGGCACCTCGTCGATCTCCAGCACGGCGCCTTCGCACAGCGTGCCGCGCGAAGCCGGGCCGAAACAGCTATAGAGCGATCGCAGCACCACCGACATCGAGCCGAGCCGGATATGAAGCCGCGTCACGCGGCTCGCCCCCCGCTCGCGCGCATGCTTGCAGGAAAGATCGATCAGGCTCTTGGCGATGGTGAGCTCGTGCATCGTCAGCGGCCGGCGACGATGGTGAAGGGCTTTGCCGGCGGCCCGGCGCACAGGCGGCTGCGAAGGGCCGATGCTTCCGCATCGAGCGCATCGACACGGGCCTGGACGATCGCGCGATGCCGGCGCTCCAGCCAGTCGATCCAAAGATCGATCCCCTCGCCGCTCCGCGCCGAAACCTGGATCGCCTCGATCGCCGGATTGACGCGCCGCGCATATTCGAGCGCCTCGGCAACGTCGAAATCGAGATGCGGCAGCAGATCGACCTTGTTCAGCAGCAGCAGTTCGGAGGCCGCGAACATGTCGGGATATTTGATCGGCTTGTCGACGCCTTCTGTGGTCGAGAGGATTGCGACCTTGCAGGCCTCGCCGAGATCGAACGCCGCCGGGCAGACCAGGTTGCCGACGTTCTCGATGAACAGGATCGAGCCGGGCGCCGGATTGAGCTGCTCGGCGGCATGGCCGACCGAATGCGCGTCGAGATGGCAGCCGCGCCCGGTATTGATCTGGATCGCGTCGGCGCCTGCCTCGCGAATCCGGCGGGCGTCGTTGTCGGTTTCCTGATCGCCCTCGATCACCGCGACCGGCAGGCGGCCGGCGAGGCGGCGGATCGTTTCGGCGAGGAGGCTGGTTTTGCCCGCACCGGGGCTCGAGACGATGTTAAGCGCGAGAATCGCCCGTTCGGCAAACCAGTCACGATTGACGCTCGCGAACCGGTCGTTCTCCGAGAGGATTTCCTGTTCGATGCGCAGGAACTTGTTTCCCGGCGCCGCCGCGCGGCGATCGCCCTGATCCTGTCCGCGATCGTGCCCGTGCCCGTGATCGTTCCTGTGATCGTGCTGATGATCGTGCGCCGCATGCGAATGGGAATGCGCATGATCGTGCCCGTGCCCGTGCCCGTGCCCGTCACCGTGATCGTGTGCATGGTCGTGCGCGTGCCCGTGCCCGTCACCGTGATCGTGTGCATGGTCGTGCGCGTGATGGTCGCCATGATCGTGTGAACGATCATGCGGATGGGTGTGATCGTGGCCCCGCCCGACCGGCACGCCGTCGATCCGCTTGTCGCTGTCGCCGCAACCGCATACGCCGCACATGGATCAGGTTCCTTCGTTCGGAAACCGGCCGTTCGGAAACCGGCCGCGGACCGTCAGTCCGAGCCGTGCCCTTCTTCGCGCATCATCTGCATGATCTTGTGTTCGAGCACCGAATAGCCCGGCATCTCGATCACTTCTTCCTTGTTGTCGAAACGACGCCCTTCCTTGAAGTCGACCATGATATTCTCGCGGACACGGCCCGGATGGCGGCTCATGAAAATGATCCGGTCGGCGAGGAAGATCGCCTCCTCGATGTCGTGCGTCACCATGAGGACCGTGGTCTTCGAGGATTCGACGATCCGGATCAGCAATTCCTGCATGTTCCAGCGCGTTTCGGCGTCAAGCGCGCCGAACGGCTCGTCCATCAGCAGGATTGCCGGATCGTTGGCGAGCGTGCGTGCGATCGCGACGCGCTGCTTCATGCCGCCCGAAAGCTGGCTCGGATAGGCGTCGCGGAACTTGGTGAGATGCACGATCTCGATGAAATGCGCGGCGCGCTCGCGCCGTTCGGCCCGGGACACGCCGTTGAGGCGCAGCCCGTATTCGACATTCTGCTGTACCGTCTGCCAGTCGAACGACGTGTAGGTCTGGAACACCATACCGCGATCGCGACCCGGGCCCAGAATCTCGCGGCCGTCGAGACTGAGCTCGCCGACCGACGGCTCCTCGAGACCGGCCACCATCCTGAGCACGGTCGATTTTCCGCAACCCGAAGGACCGAGCAGCACGCAGAGCTCGTTATCCAGCACATCGAACGACACATCGGCGACCGCTTCGATCTTCAGCCCGTTCGCCAGATGAAAATATTTTGAGACATGCGACACGACCAGCTTCGCGCCGCGCGCCGGACGCTGTCCCGTGCCGACTTTCTCTACAGTCTCGACCGTCATCATGCGTGCCTCATGCGGGGTCACCGAACGATCGGGCAGCGGCGGGCGGCGACGATGAAACGCACCGCCGCCCGCGATGCCTGCCGGATCTCGCTTATTGCCGGTAACCGGATTCGTAAAGATCGGTCAGCAGCGTGCAGTCGCTGCCGGTTTCCGGCTCCAGCGTCTCGGTCATCAGGCCGAACTTGATCCACCACTCGTTGGTCATGCGCCAGTGATCCGCCATCTGGCCGTTGGTCTGGCCGAAGGGCGGGTCGCCCGGCATCGAGCCGCAGAACCGCGCCGTTTCCTCGAACGTGTACGGATAGAGCCCGCCATCGAGGCCGGTACCGTCGGCACCGATCACCAGTTCGACATCCTCGACGGTCATTTTCATGCCTTCGGCGATGATCTGGTTGCCCTCGGTCGGGTTTTCTTTCCACCACTGGATGGCGTCGTAGAGGGCCTGCATCGCCTTCAGCGCGACTTCGCGATTTTCGATGAATGCATCGCTCATGAAGAGCGCATCGGCGATCAGCGCGTTCTTTTCCCACTGCTCGTCGGCCGATGTCGCCATGATCTTCGAGCCTTCGACGGATTTGAGCGTATTGGCACCGAACGGCTCCCAGAACTCGGCTGCCTTCACGTCGCCGCCGATCATCGCCGTCGCCGCGTCGTCCATGATCAGGTTGACATACTCGACTTCGGTGTAGGGCACGCCGTTCGCTTCGAGCCACATCGCCATATAAAGCTGCGCAAGACCGCCCTCGAGCACGGCAACCTTCTCGCCGCGCAGGTCTTGGGCGCTCTCGATGCCCGGCGCGACGATGATCTTGTCGGTGCCGTGCGAAAGATTGCCGTAGGCGACCAGCTTGATCGGAAAATCTTCCGCAGCCGCAATCGGGGCGAACTCGATCGTGCTGTACACGATATCGAGCTGGCCCGACGAGGCGAGCGCGAACGATTCATAAGGATCTTCGATGGTCTGGTAGATGATCTCGAGATCGGGTGCGAGATTCTTCTCCTGCGCGATGAACCAAAACCCGTAACCCGGCCAGGTCAGTCCGGCCACGCGCACCTGGTCGGCCGCCGACGCTGCATGACCGCCGACAATCGCAAGAAACGCGGCGACTGTGAGTGCCGAAACGGCCCGCACGATCCGCGTCGTGACGATGTTGCTTTGCATATCAAACCTCCCACTTCTGATACTTCTTTCTCGATAAACTCTGCCGTGCGCCGCCCCGTTCGGAGCGATGCGCGGGCAGTCGGCCAATACCGCAGCGCCCTAGTTGTTCCGTTCGTTGATGTACGGAAAGAGCAACTTGTGCGCGATGCGAAACAGGAAATCGAACAGCAACCCCAGAATGCCGATAACGAGGATACCCGCCATGATCTTGTCGACATGCAGAAAACGCTTGGCGCGCATCATCACGGCGCCGATGCCGTCGGTCGCGGCGACGATTTCGGCGATGACCAGATAGGTCCAGCTCACCGCCAGCATCTGGCGCATCGCGACAACGATGTTCGGCATCGAGGCCGGGATCACCACCGTCCACAGCACCTGCCAGCGATTGCCGCCGAGCGTGACCGAGGTTTCGATCAGCTCCGTGCGCACCGATTTCACATGATCCATGATGAGCGTGATCAGGAACCACAGCACGCCGATGAACAGCAGCGCGAGCTTCTGGCTGTCGCCGGTGCCGAACCACATCAGCAGCAGCGGGATAAAGGACGGCGCCGGCAGATAGCGCCAGGCCGAGACCAGCGGATTGAAGAACGCCTCGACGCGCTTGAACGAGCCCATGAGGATGCCGAGCGGCACCGCGACCGCGCAGGCAAGGGCGAAACTGAACGCGATGCGATAGATGCTGACGCCGATGTCGACGATGAACGCGTCTTCGACGATCAGCTCGTAGAGACCGACCAGCACCTTCTGCGGCGGCGGCATGAAGGTCGCGTTGACCCAGCCGAAAACCACCGCGAGTTCCCACAGCCCGAAGAAGATTACCCAGATCCCGATCCCGAGCAGGATGATCGAGCGCCGCGGAATCGATCTTTTGAACTCGAACCAGCGCTGTTTTCGAACCCGCGCCGGCCTTGCGGTGGCTGACAGATCGGCGGGCGTTATGGCGGTCACGGGCGGCCCCATTTCGGCAGGCTTTTGTATAAGGCGAGCGCCATGATCGGTTCGACCGAGGCAATGTCGGCCTGGCCGTAGCAATGCTCAAGCAGGAAGCGGCGCAGATCGACGTGATCCTTGCCGATCACCTCGACCAGGAGATCGTAGCGACCGGCCGCGAAAAGAACGTACGTGACGTTCTCGCAATCGATGAAGCGCTTGGAGACTTCGCGCGGATCGGCGCCTGCAGCTACAGTCAGCGCCACCATGGCATAGCCTTCGTGGCCCAGCGCGAGCGGATCGGCGACGCCGATGATCTTGAGCACGCGCGCCTCGATCATCTGATGCACGCGGTTGCGCACGGTACCTTCGGAGGTACCGAGATCCTTCGCGATGTTGGAGAACGGCATGCGGCCGTCCTCCTGCAGCTTGGCGATGATCTTGCGATTGAGTTCGTCGGCGCCCAGCGCCCGCCGGTCTTCGGGCGAGGCCATGGCGACTTCTTCCTCCTCGTGAGGAGGTACCAATGCGTAGACGTCTCTCAAGCCCAGTTCTCCCGGTCCCGGCTTCGTCGACGAGCCGGTGATTTTCCCGAAGGTTTCTACGGAATTCGCAGACATGTCAACCGCCTGCTACCGGATTCTTCTTGGGAACGACGAATGTTACGAATTCCGTCAATTTATTGTCGCGAGCGCGATATCCCCGGTGCGCGGTTCAGGTGCCGAGCGCATCCGCGAAGGCCCGGTCGAGAAAGCGATGGAATTCGGGCACGCGGCCGCCCGACGCGACGACGTGACCCCAGATCGAGGCGAACGGCCGGAACTCGGCGTTCGGCATGTGGCGCTGTTCGATCTCGTTGTCTTCGGGCGGGAAATAAACGTCGGTGGTGCAGGGAACGAGGATGGCGCGCGCCTTGATCGCGCCCAGCGCGCGCTCGAAGTTTCCGCCGTAACGGTCATTGGCGCTGATGTCGCAATGCTGCCAGGTCCAGATCTTGGCCAGCAGGTCGTTCGCATCCCGGTTGAGATGGTCCTGCTCCCAGTCGTCGAGCAGCGCTTCGACGGTCTCGAAGCCGAGTTCGCGATAGCGATGCTCGCGAAACCATTGTTGCGAGAACACCCAGCCGCAATAGGCCCGGCCGAACGCGCGCAGACCGCGTTCGGGCGGCTTCGCATAGTTGCCGCCATTCCAGTCGCCATCGGCCGTCAGCGCCGCCTTCACCCCGGCGAGAAACACATAATTATGCGGCGAGACGCGGGCCGAGGCGCAGAACGGCACGATCCCGCCGACCATGTCGGGATATTGCGCCGCCCATTGATAGGACTGGCTGCCGCCCATCGACCAGCCGGCAACCAGCGCGATCCGCTCGATGCCGAAACGCTCGGTCAGCAGGCGATGCTGGCAGGCGACATTGTCGAAATGCGTGATGTTGGGAAAGCGCGGCCCGTCGAACGGGGCCGGCATGTTGCTCGGCGACGATGAGAGGCCGTTGCCGAACGTATTCGGCGAGACGATGAAATGACGGGCCGGATCGATCGCGCGACCCGGCCCGAAATAGGCTTCATTCCGAACATGGGTGCCGGTGTAGAAGGTCGGCAGCACGACCACGTTGTCCTTGCGCGCGTTGAGCTCGCCATAGGTCTTGTAGGCGAGTTTGGCATCGGGCAGCGTCACGCCGTTCTGCAGCGTGACGCGACCCAGCGAAAAGACCTCGTAATCCGCCGTCATCCGGCCCTCCCGGCCCCCGATCCGGACTGATTCCGGACTAATAGAGGCGCAGATACTCGCGCACCTCCCAGTCGGTCACGGTCTGATGGTAGCGCTCCCACTCGTCCATCTTATAGCGCAGATACGAGTGAATGATCTTGTCGCCGAGCGTCTTGCGCGCGAACTCGCTCTGCTTCAGGATTTCGCAAGCCTCAAGCAGATTGCGCGGCAGCCGCTTGATGCCGGCATTCCTGATCTCGTCGTCGGTCATCGAATAGAGATCGCGATTGAACGGCTTGCCCGGATCGATCTTGTTCACGACGCCGTCGACCATCGCCGCCGTCGTCAGGCCGAGCGAGAGATACGGGTTCATGCACATATCCGCAGCGCGGTTTTCGATGCAGTAACGGGTTTGCGGCAGACGCAGCATGGCCGAGCGGTTGTTGTTACCGTAGGTCATTTGAGTCGGTGCCCAGGTGACGGTGCCGCCCTCGAAGCCGCCGACGCGGGGCACGAGGCCGTTATAGGAATTCACCGTCGAGCAGGCGAGTGCGGTAATAGCACCGCCATGCTTCAGCAATCCGCCCACTGCCAGATAGGTCTCGTCCGCCCAGCCCTTCTCGCTGCTGCCGAACAGATTGATGCCCTTCTTGTCGGCCGGCTGCAGCGAGGTGTTCATATGCGCACCCGAACGCCAGTCGCCGGTGGTCGGCTTCGGCATGTAGGTGATGAACAGCCCGTGCTTCTTCGCGATCTCTTTCAGGAGAACGCGCAGGAAGGCAAAGCGGTCGGCCATTTCGAGCACGTGGGTGTAATGGAAATCGAGCTCGAACTGCGAATAGGCGCCTTCGCAGACCACGTCATGCATGCCCCAGCCGAGCTGCTGGAGAATGTCGATGCAGTCGCCGAGGAAGCCCATCGAGTTGACCGAATATTCGATGTCGTAGCCGAAGGCCTGGCGGCGTGGGCGCAGCGCGCCCGGCTCGCGCGGATCGTCGTCGAAGGCTTTGACCGGCTGGCCGTTCTCCCAGCGCATCACGATGAACTCGGGCTCGACGCCGGCATAGCAGGCATAGCCCGCCTTCGCCGCGTCGCGCACGATGCGCTTCAGGATCTGGCGCGGGCAGTTGTAGTAGGGCTTATCTTCCCACCAGAGATCCGCGAACATCCACGCGGCCTTGCGGTCCCACGGACAGATCACCAGCGTATCGAGATCCGGCACCGGAATCTGATCGGAGTCGGACGCACCCAGCTCCGGCACGAACGACACGGAATGGACGGCGAATTGCGGCCCCTTGCCGGCACACAGCAATTCGAAATCCTCGATCGGCACCGGCTTGGTCTTTGGGATACCGAGAAGATCGATCCAGCATGAGTAAACATACTTCACGCCGGCCTCGACGAGTTTCGCTTTGGCCTCTTTCACGCGTTCCTTGTCGGGCAGCGATTCGGCCAGATTTTGCGGGTCTTTCAACGACATTGCCTATTCCTCCCAGGCTTCTGGTTCGATTTCGTTCGGATGATCGGCCAAACGCGCTCAGGCGAACACGTTCAGGCGAGCGCGCGTTTCAGCAGAAACTGGTTTTTGTACATGGTGAGGCCGGTCATCACCTCGACCGAGGCGATATCGCTCTGGTCGAAGCAGTGGCGCTCGAGAAAAGTCATGAACTGGTCGCGCGAATCGGCAACGATCTCCACCAGCAAATCGTAACGGCCGGACACCCAGATGATGTAGACGACCTCAGGATGCGGCACGAGCCGTTCGGCCAGGCGCTTCGGCGTGCTGCCCGGTGCGACCTTGATGCCGATCATCGCATCGGCGGTGTAGTTGATCGACGTCGGATCGGCGATCGCAACGATGCGCAACATGCCGGATGCCTTCATCCAGTTGACGCGGTTGCGCACCGTGCCTTCCGACACGTCGAGCGCATCCGCGATATCCTTGAAGGGCAGCCGCCCGTCGTCCTGGAGCAGGCGCACGATTGCCTGGTTCAACTCATCGGTCGGCGAGGCGAGCACGGCCGACCGCGGCAGGTCCGAGCGCAGCGGCGTTTCGGCGTCGGCGGCGGCTGCACCCGCCGCGCGTTTGCGGCGACGCCCTGCGCCCGATTTCTGGCTGCTCTCTGCCATGCCCTGCCCCCGCGCCCTGGCGTCCGGAAAAATGGCGGAATCCCTCGGGAAGCCGCCTGCTCATTCCGCAGGATTCTGCCGAGATGGATGCCTAAGTCAATATGGAACTCTCTCCAGAGCTATATTTTCAGCAAAATTCCATAATCCATTGCGGAAAAAGCAATTCGTTGGCAGGGCTGAGTTAAAGGCGCGGCCGGCCGCGACGGAACGGCGGGGCCGGGAACGGGACTTCGCGCAAGGACGGGTTCGACGGGTGAGAGGTCAGGCGATGCCGGCGCGCCGTTTAATGGCGGCGACCGCGGCGCTGCGATCGTAGACGCGATAGAGCTCTTCGCGCAGCGCCGGCGCCGGCGTCGCGTTGATGTTCTCGAACAAAGCGAGCCGCATCGCGCTCGGGCTGCAGGAAATATCCCAGACCAGATTGAACAGGCGATTCTTGTCGCGTGCCGAGAGCTTGTGCCCCGGCAGATACGCGTCGAGCAGCGGGCCGACGTCGGGCCGGTCCCAGGTCGCCTGCGGCACACGGCCGATCAGCCCCTGTCCGCTCAGTTCGCGCAGGATCTGCATGATGCGTGGATAGGAATCGATCGAATGCAGGCGGCCGGCGGTGACGAACACATGGTCGGGCAGCATCACGCCGCTTTCGGTCGGCGTCGCGCGTTCGATCGCCGCGGTCATCATGCCGCGAAGAGTGGCGGCATAGTGGATCACCTCGGCGACCAGCGCGCGCACCGCCGGAATGTGATCGGTGCCGAGCGCGTCGACGATGAGCTGGGCGACGCCGGCGAAGATTTCCGCGCGATAGGAAAGCCGGCTTGCGATCTTCCAGAACGCGAACTGGCCGAGGATGTTGTAGACGGACGCGATCTTCGGATTGCGATAGCTGAAGACATACTCCCACGGAATGAACACGCGATCGAAGATCAGGATGCCGTCCGATTCCTCGCCGTCGGCATCGAGCGGATGGTCCTCGGACCCTTCGTTTCCGGTCGTTGTCGCCTCGCGCAGCAGGAGCCGGAGCCCCGGCGCGTTGGCGGGAATAGCAGCCCAAAACATGCATTCCTCGGGCATGCCCGGCACCGGCGGCGGCATCGAGATCGAGCCGATATTGCCCTGCGCCATCGCCGAATTGCCGGCCTTCGCGCCGGAGACGACGATCCCGTCCTTGCGTTCCTCGACCACGCGCAGCCGGCTCGGCCGCTCCGCCATCGGCATCTTGCGGTCGACCTGCACGTCGATGATGACATCGGCGCTGGCCAGATTGTGCCGCGCGCCGACTCGCAGGAAGTTCATGATCTTGTCGTGCGCCTCGGGCTCGTCCTGCCGGATCAGATGATCCCAGGCGACGAACGAGATCGCCTTGACCGGCCCGTAATCGACCGGCCGGCCGAAATTGCCGAAGGTCATCGACGTGCTGCATTTGATCAGATCGTCGTAGCGCCAGAGATCCTCGATCGTGCGCGGGACCATCCAGGCGGTCGAGATGCGCTCGCCGGAATCCGGATCGATCGTCGTCAGCCGGTCCTGCGTTTCGGGTGCGTGCTGCGCATCGAAATATTGCGCGAGCCAGTCGATGCCGCGACGGAGCGTCGGCTCGGTGGTGACGTCGGCGACGTCGCGGCCGTTGACGATCACATGCCGCCCGTCGCGCAGGCTCTCGCGGAACTGCGCCCCGGTGCGGAGATTGGGATGCTCTCCCATGCGCGGAACCGGCCGGTTGACCACAAACTCGCGATGGTCCCGCGTCTCGCCTGCATCTTCCGGCATCGAATCCTCGTCCCCCACCTCGTCTCGTGGTTCGTTCCGTTACTGGTCCCGCGACCCGGTTGGCGCCCCTTCCGGGTACCGGAAGGCAAGGATTGCAAACGAGGGCATGATATAGAAATATAATTATCAAATAGAATGGATCAGGAATCTTGATAGACTTCTCGCTCCGGGCCCTGCGCTATTTCGCGGCCGCGGCCGAACGCGGCAATGTCACGCTGGCCGCGCGGGCGCTGAACGTGTCGCAGCCCTCGATCTCGCTGGCGATCGCCCAGCTCGAGCGCTCGCTCGGCGTCCAGCTATTCGTGCGCCAGCATGCGCGCGGTGTCGCCCTCACCCCCGCCGGCACCGAGGTCTTGCGCGAAGTCCGCAAGCTGCTGTCGCAGGCGAACGATTTCTCGGCCAATCTCGCCGGCGTCGGCGAGGCGTTGCGCGGCACGCTCTCGATCGGCTGCCTCACCTACCTGCTGCCGCGTTATCTGGGCGGCATCATCAGCGGGTTTACCGCGCGCCATCCCGAGATCGAGCTCGCCTTCCGCGAGGGCGACCAGGCGGCGCTGCAGAACGGTATGCTCGACGGCGAGATCGAGGTCGCGCTCACTTACGATCTGATGCTGCCGCGGCGCTTCGCCATCGAAAGACTGCTGGCCTTGCCGCCTTATGTGCTACTGCCGGCCGGGCACCGGCTCGCGCGGCGTCCGGCCATCTCGCTGCGCGACATCCATGCCGAGCCCTGCGTGCTGCTCGATTTGCCGATCAGCCGCGATTATTTCGCGGCGATCTTCGGTGCGCTGCAGCTCACGCCGCAGGTCCGCTATCGCACCGCCTCGGTCGAGGCGGTGCGCAGCTTCGTCGGCAACGGGCTCGGTTTTTCGATCCTCAACCACCCGTCGCGCACATCGACGACCTATGACGGCAGACGCACCAAGGCGGTCGCGCTCACCGACAGCCTGCAGCCCGCCTGGATCGCCGGCGTGCATCTAGCGGACCATCGGTTGCGGCCGGCGGCGCTCGCCTTTCTGTCGTTCGCGCGCGAATTCTTCGGCGAGGAAGGACGCGCGCCGGCGGATTGACGCCGGTTCGACAGCAGGAGACTAGGGCCGCGTCGCGCGCGCGCCGTCGCCCTCGGCATCGAGTTCCGACCAGATCGCGCGCACGCGCTCCTTGATCGCGAGCGCCTCCTGCCAGCGATCGGAAAGCTCATATCCGTCGGCGCCGGTGATCGCATATTCCTTGGGACCCAGTTCGCAGAGAAAATTCAGCCGGTCGTTCGCGCCCGCGCGACCGCGCCAGGAGATGAAACCGCGCCGCCACCAGAGCTGGAACAGCTCGAACCAGTCGCGGTGCTGCGGGAAAGAGATCTGGATCTGAATTTGTTCGCGCGACGCGACCCGGCCCTGGAAGGCATCGGCGCGGTCGAGCACGCTCTGGATCTGGTTATGGACGGTGTCGCTGATCGGCCAGGAGAATTCCCGCCCGACCACGAAATGCGAGAGATCGGCGCAGAGCCGCATCTGCGGCACCGCCTCCATCAACTGCAACGTATAGAGCATGTCGGTCGTAAGGCAGTCGCGATGGGTCTCGATCGTGACCGGCATATCTGCGCGTTCGCAGAGATCGAGCCAGCCGTTCACGAAGCGCGCGCCCTCGGCGACGGTAAAGGGAAAGACCTGCCCGATGATGTTCAGATGCCGGACGCCGAAATCCTTCGCCTGGGCAATCGCGGGCTTGAGATCGTCGATGCCCTTGGGGAAGGCGGTGATCGTCGCGGCCAGCCCGAACCGCGCCAGCAGCTTCTCGATTCCCTTGCCGTTTGGATCGCCATGGACGACATCGATCCCGTCATAGCCGGCCTCGGCGATCATCTCGACTTTCTCGTCGAGCGACCACTCCTTGCCGTCGGGGCGCCGCCGCTCCATCGCCCAGAGCGACTGGAAAACTTCGAGGACCGGCATCTACGCGCCCCTGGGCGACGCCGCGGGAATGCTCCACTGCACGGCGTTCTTGTACATCTTCAATCCGATGAGCGGTTCCACCTGGGCGATGTCCTTGCGGCTGTGACATTCGAGGCGAAGAAAATCATGCAGCGCCTGCGGCGATTCGACGACGACCTCGACCAGTAGCGAATATTGCCCGGCGGTCGATGTCACGAATGTGACGTTGGAGAGATTCTGGAAATGCTCGCCGACCTCGTCGGGATCGGCGCCCGCGGCGAGCCGGATCAGCAGCATCGCATAGCCTTCATAGCCGAGCTTCACCGGATCGGCGACGGCGAAGATGCGGAACACGCCGGCATCGAGCATCTGCATGATGCGATTGCGGACGGTCCCATCCGACACGCCCAGTTCGCGCGCGATCGATCCGTACTGCCGCCGCCCGTCATCCTGCAGCAGCCGGAGAATGGTGCGGTCGACATCGTCGAGGGTATAGCGCTCGCCCTCCGAGGGGGCCGGCGAAACCGATGCGACCGACAGCTTCAGCGTGGCATCCGACACAATTTCATCCTCCGCGACACAAGGCTGGCAGGCGACTCCGCATTCTCGCATGGCCCTGCCGGCCGCTGCACCCGGCCCGGCCGGGCGGGTCGCTAACCCGCCAGTTCAGGCGAAGGTTCGGATAAGTTACTGAAATTATGTAATAATTGCAATATTCTGACAAAATCAGCTTGTTAATTCATTAATTATGATGCTTTAATGGATTTTATTGAGATTATCGGAACGCCAATTCGTTTTTCCGGAGATCGCGGTGACGACCCAACTGGCATCCGACGCGACCGCCGCATCGCCCGATCGGCCCGGTCACTATGAGCCCGGCCACTATCCGCCGACGCTGCCCGCGTCCTGGTACACGAGCGACGATGTCTTCGCGCTCGAACGGGACCGCATCTTTCATCGCAACTGGTTCCTGTTTGCGCGCAGCGATCAGTTCGCCGCCACGGGCGACTATGTCGTCGCGGATGTCTGGGGGCTTTCCGTGCTCGTCCTGCGCAACAACGATGGCGGGCTCACCGGCTTGCTCAACGTATGTCGCCATCGCGCCGGCCGATTGCTCACCGACGGGACCGGCACCTGCAAACCGGCGACCGCGCTGCGCTGCCGCTATCACGGCTGGAAATACAATCTGGACGGCACGCTGCAACTGGCACCGGGCTTTTCCGCGGGCGGCGAATTCGATCCGGCCGCGCACAGTTTGTTTCCGGTGCGGGTCGAAACCTGGAACGGCCTCGTCTTCGTCACGCTCTCGCCGGAGACCGAAACTCTCGTCGACTGGCTCGGCGATATCGTCGATATCGCGCGCGACTATCCCTCGACCGACACGCTCGATTACGCGAAGACGGTCGAGATCGAGGGCAATGCCAACTGGAAGCTCTACGGCGAGAACGGCGTCGAGGGTTATCACCTCGCCTTCGTTCACACCTGGCTGCTGCAGGCGGTCGGCCCGAACGCCTACGACGTGAACATCCACGAGAACGGCAAGTTCGTCGGCTTTCCGGTCGAGTATCAGGCCTGGGATCTCGAGCGCAAGTTCAAGGGCTACTGGATTCTGAAATTTCCGGGCCTGCTCGTGCATTTCTCCGAGCTCGAGTTCAACTGCGAGCAGGTGATCCCGGCCGGCGTCCGACAGACGCGCCTCCGGCACATGTTCTGGACGCCGAAGAACGATCCGCAGCTCGCCGAGAAAATCGCGCGGGACTGGAAGATCACGATGCAGGAAGACATCGGTATCTGCGAGGAAGTGCAGCGCAATCTCGACGGTGGCGTCTACCGGAACGGACGGCTCAGTCCCGCCCGCGAGCGCGGCGCCATCTATTTCCAGTCGCTCGTCCGCAACGCGATCGGCAACGCCGCCCCATAACGGCGATCCGGCGCATCTTTCGTCCCGGGCGACTTTGTTCCGACGGCAAGTAACGGGAGGAAACAACCATGCTGGAATATCTGCGTTCGGGACGGCTGCCTGCGATGGCGGCCGGACTGATCCTGTCATGCGGGATCATGGCGAATGGTTCGGCGGCGCTGGCCGCCGAAAAACTGACGGTGATGATCGGCGTAAGCTGGCCGCCTTATGCAATCTGGAGCGTGATTAAAGAAAAGAACCTGGCGCCCGATCTCGATCTCGACATCGTCTACATGGACGATCCGATCCAGGCACACGGTTTGCTCGCGGCCGGGCAGGCCGACCTGCTGATGAATACCATCGACTACGCGCCCATCATCGCCGAAGAGAAAATGCCGATCCGGCTGGTCTCGTTCGCCAGCCTCGATTACGGCTCGTCGCAGATTCTGGCCGGCCCCGGTATCGACAGTCCAGCCGACCTGCGCGGCAAGACCGTCGGCGCGCTCGAAGGATATATCGCGCAGCTCATGATGGTGCTGTGGCTCAAGGAAGGCGGCGTCGAAGCCGACGAAGTCAACTGGGTCAACCTGACGCCGGAGGAAGTCGCCGCCGCCATGATCTCAGGCGACGTGGCCGCGGGCTACACCTGGGATCCCTGGGCGAGCCAGATCGTCGAGAATCTCGAAGGCAGCAAGTCGATCTCGAATGCCAAGCAGGATTACTGGTTGCAGACCGCACTGCTCTCCGATTCGGTTTTCATGAACACGGATTTCATTCATACCCGGCGCGACGTCGCGATCCAGGCGATGCGTGCCTATTTCGACGGCATCGCCTGGTGGCGCGCCAACGTGGCCGAAGGCAATGCGATCATCGCCGATGTGCTCGGTTATCCCATCGCCGACGTCGACTGGGTGCTCGGTACCGATGGCACGTCGCTCGATGCGGCATTGCGCATGTACGATTTCATGGAGGCGGCGCAGTTCTGCGGCGTCGCACCGGGCGAACCGCCGCATGACCAGGCGAACGGCCAGATCTGGCGCACCTTCTCGCTGACCAACGAAGTCTGGAAGACGGTCGGCCTCAACCAGGCGATCGTCCCGGCGACGCGGGCGATCGATTGCAGCCTGCTGCGCGAGATGTACGAGACGGGTTATGCGGGCGAGCCCGACCCGAATTACTGAAGCCCCGACTTACTGAAAGAGTATCTCAACAAAAAAGCGGCGGTGCGCTCGACACGCACCGCCGTTTTGTTTTCTCAGGACCGATCCATCAAACCGCGCACGCGTGTATCGTTACGCGCGGCGCCAGCGCGCCTCAATGCGTTTTGAGGCCGAGTATCTTGCGCGCTTCGTCCGGGCCGACGACGCGTGCGCCCATGCGCTGGATGATTTCGCCCGCCCGCGCGACCAGATCGCCGTTGCTCGCGAGCACGCCACGATCGAGATAGATATTGTCCTCGAGGCCGACGCGAACATTGCCGCCGAGGATGACCGCCTGCGCGACCATCGGCATCTGCATGCGCGAAATGCCGAAACCGGCCCAGGCGGCGCCCGACGGCAGCGCGTTGCGCATCGTCAGCATCGTTTCCGTGTCGGCACCGGCGCCCCACGGAATGCCGAGGCAGATCTGGAACAGAGGCGGCGATTCGATCAGCCCTTCGTCGCACATCTGGCGTGCGAACCGGACATGGCCGAGTTCGAACACTTCCATCTCGGGCTTGACGCCGCATTCGCGGATGATCTTCGCCATCGTGCGGAGATAGGCGGCGGGGCTCAAATAGATTTCCTTGCCGTCGCCGAAATTCATCGAGCCGCAATCGAGGCTGCAGATGTCCGGCCGCAGCTCGATCACATGCGCGAGCCGCTCTTCGGGCCCGACCATGTCGCTGTTGGGTCCAGCGACACTCGGATCGTTTTCGCTCGGCACCCAGTCGCCGCCCATGCCGGCCGTCAGGTTGATGATGACGTCGGTGCCGCTGGCGCGCACCAGCCGGACCGCTTCGCGGAACAAGGCGACGTCGCGCGATCCTTTTCCGGTTTCCGGATTGCGCACATGGATATGCGTGATGGCAGCACCGGCCTTCGCCGCTTCGATCGCGGCGGCTGCGATCTGTTCCGGCGTCACCGGAACCTTGTTGCTCTTGCCGACCGTATCGCCGGCACCGGTCACGGCGCAGGAAATGATGACGTCTCTGTTCATGGCAGGTCTCCCGACATTCGCTTCGGCCGCCCGGGGCCGGATCGGCCGCCGTCCTTGGCAGGCTCTCATGGTGGCAAGTTCTCGCAACGCGATTAGCGGAATTTCGTACCAAATGATGTATATTCGCCAAGTATCGGCCGGGAGGGCCCTTGGCCCGCGGCCGGTCTACGGAGCGGCCGGTCTACGGAGCGGCCGGTCCACGGAGATGCCCGACGATGAACGGTCCCGACGCAAGCCGCGAGCCGGCAAGGTTTGCCTTCGTGCTGGTCCCGCGTTTCAACATGATGGCGCTGACGGCGACGATCGAGCCGCTGCGCGTCGCCAATTATCTGACCGGGCGGCGGCTTTATGACTGGAGCTTCCTCTCGCCCGACGGCGGGCCGGTGACCGCCAGCAACGGCATGATCCAGGCGACGCTCGCGCTGCCCGATCGGGTGCCGGGCGATTCGACCGTCTTCGTCTGCGGCAGCTGGGATTCCGAGCATTACGACAATCCGGAATTGTTCGCCTGGCTGCGGCGGCAGGACCGGCGCGGCGTCCGCCTGGGCGCGATGGATATCGGCGCCTACATCCTCGCCCGCGCCGGGCTGATCGAGAACCGGCGCATCGCCGTTCTCTGGTACTGCGTTCGCGCGTTTCTCGAGGCCTATCCCGACGTCCGCGCCGAAGAGCGTTTGTTCGTCGATGACGGCAATCGCATCACCATCGCGGGCGGCACCGCCGGGGTCGATGCGATGCTGGCCGATATCGGCAGCCGGCACGATATGCGGCTCGCGCATGAGGTCGCCGACAATATCCTGCATTTTCCGATCCGCGGCGCGAACGAGCCGCAGCGCAGTTCGCGCGGCGGGCAGCATGAGATCGTCCATCCGACCTTGCGCCTCGCGATCGGGCTGATGGAAGGCCATGTCGAGGAGCCGCTGGCGATCCCGGCGATCGCCGCGAAAGTCGGCGTGTCGCAGCGCAAGCTCGAGCGTCTGTTCATCAATCATGTCGGCCGCTCGGCCGTCGCCTATTACCGGACGCTGCGGCTGCAGCATGCCCGCGTGCTGCTCACCAACACGTCGCTATCGATTCGCGAGATTGCGCTCGCCTGCGGCTATGGCAGCCTGTCGCATTTTGCCAAATCCTTCTCGGATCTGTTCGAGAAGCGGCCGCGCGAATATCGCAATGCGTGGCCGCATGACGACCCGGACCCGATCTGGCTCGGCTTCTCGCCGTCGCTGGCGCCCGCGAAGAAACGCTGATCCGGCCTTAGATGAACTTCCCGATCTTCTGCCAGGCTTGTGCGACTGCCACGAGACCCTGATCGCGCTCCTCCGTGAGATTGCTGAACGAGCGCCCTTCCGCCATCTCGGCACTGCCGTCGATCAATGTCTTGCGCAACTCGGGCGTCAGTTCCGGCGCGACCAATCGCGTCCAGGGCAGCTTCAACGCCGGGCCGAACACATCGAGACAATATTCCATCCCGCCTTCGCCGCCGCCGATGTGATACGTCATGCAGGGACCAGCGAATGCCCAGCGCGGCCCCGGCCCGTTCACCATCGCGATATCGATCTGCTCCGGCGTCGCCTCGCCGTTTTCGATCATGTGCAGCGCCTCGCGCCAGACCGCTTCCTGAAGCCGCGTTGCGACGAAGCCCGGCACCTCGCGTGTCATCACCAGCGGCGCCTTGCCGGCATGGCGATAGAAATCCGCAGCCCAGGCGAGTGCCGCCGGATCGGTTTTCTTACCGCCGACCATCTCGACCAGCGGCAGCAGATAAGGCGGGTTGAAAGGATGGGCGACGACCGTGCGCTCCGGCGTCGAACAACGCGCCTGGATGTCGCTCATCGACAGGCCCGACGTGCTCGACGCAATGACGACATCCGGCGGTACGAGGCGTCCGAGCTGCTCATAGACGGCCTGCTTGACCGCGAGAACTTCGGGCACCGATTCCTGAACGAAATCGGCGTTGGCAACGGAAGCGGCCAGATCGGTGGTGCAGGTCAGGCGATCGCGCGTCGCACCCGGTGCTAGTCCGATCTGCTCAAGGCATTTCCAGGCGGTATCGATGATGCGGCGCAGCGCCGCTTCCTCGCCCGCATCGTGCATGTAGGACGTCACATCGTAGCCACGCGCCAGAAAGTGGGCTGCCCAGCCGCCGCCGATCGGACCGGCACCGAGGCAGGTGACGCGGCGAACATCCTTAACGTTTTTGCGTGGCATCGTTCCTTATCCTTGCTCTAGCGGCCCTTGAAGACCGGCGCGCGTTTTTCGACGAAGGCGCGAACGCCTTCCTTGGCATCCTCGGATTTCAGCATGGCGCGATAGACCGGCAAATTCTCGGTCCGCATCCGACGAAACGCGCCCTCGATCGTGTCCGCCTCGATCGCGCGCAGCACTTCCTTGATGGTCTGCAGCGCCAGCGGTGCGGCAGCCGCAAGCTTGTCCGCCCACTCGCGCGCTTTGACCATCAGCTGGTCGGCCGGTACGACGGCGTTCACCAGCCCATACCCGGCCGCTTCCTGGGCCGTCATGCGCCGGCCGAGCAGCAGCAGTTCCATCGCGATGTTGTAGGGCAGCCGCCGCGGCAGCCGTTGCAGGGCGCCTGCGTCGGGCACGATGCCCAGCGGCATTTCCGGCAGCGAGAATTCGACATGTTCGGCAGCGACGATCAGATCGCAGGCGAGCGCGATCTCGAAACCGCCGCCGATCGTGATTCCGTTCAGCGCGGCGATCACCGGCTTGTTGAGCACCCAGTTTTCGACGACTCCGGCGAAGCCGCCGAAAATATCGGTTTCGGTTTCCCACCAGTTGTCGAGTTGCTGTTCGCCGCTGTCGACCGCTTTGAGGTCCCAGCCGGCGGAGAAGATGCGATCGCCGGCGCCGGTGATGATGCCGACGCTCAGGCCCGGATCCTCGTGCAGTTGGCGGATCGCCTCGCCCAGCAATTTGCTCGTGGCGCGATCGATCGCATTGACCTTCGGCCGGTCGATCGTGATTTCGAGCACGCGGCCGCGGCGCTCGATCTTCACGGCGGCGTTTGCCTTGCCCTCCATGTCCGAGCCTTTCCTTGAATCCTGCTTTGCCATCCCGGCGGTCCCGATCATCGCCGACCGCGCCCGTCGGATCGCCGGTTTTTCGCCAGGATTCTCCGGTTTTCGACAAGCTGGGGCGGTCCTTGCCCGAACCTGTCCAAACTTCACCGCCCGGCTTGCGGTTTCTGCGGCGCCCATTGACCGCCCCGACCTCCTGGCGAAATAACGCTAAAGCTGCCGAATTTTCGGGATGATCGAAAAACGGCAAGTCGAAGATGCGTTCTCCGGATCGGCACCTGCGCGCCGGGCACGAAGGAACGATGGAGACGATGGACCTGCTCCTGAACGAGGAACAGCGAATGCTCGCAAGCTCCCTGCGCGCCTTCGTCGAACAGGAGTTGCGCCCGCACGAAGCGGCGGTCGATCGCGCCGGCGAAGTGCCGCTCGAACTCGGCCGCCAGATCGTCAAGCGCGCGCTCGAGATGGGTTTCTATGCGCCCAACATTCCGGAATCGGTCGGCGGCGGCGGCCTCGATTCGGTCAACCTTGCCGTGCTCGAGCGCGAGTTCGGCCGCACCAGTTTCGGCCTGCACGGCTTCGTGCATCGCCCCTCGGAGATCCTGATGGCCTGCGAAGGCGACCAGATCGAACGCTATCTGCTGCCCTGCGTCCGTGCCGAGCGGAAGGAATTCTTTGCGCTGACCGAGCCGGGTGCCGGATCGGATATCATGTCGATGCAGACCCGCGCCGCGCGTGACGGCGGCGACTGGATCGTCAACGGATCGAAGCATTTCATCAGCGCGCCCTGCGCCGCCGATTTTGCCATCGTCTTTGCCGTGACCGGCACCGATGAAACGCCGCGCGGTGCGCGCAAGCGGGTGACGGCCTTTCTCATCGATGCCGGCACGCCCGGCTTCGCGATCGCGCGCGGCCCGCGCTGTGCGGCGCAGCGCGCCTATCCGACCTTCCAGCTTTCCTTCGACGACGTGCGGGTGCCGGCGAGCCAGATTCTCGGCGACGAAGGCAAGGGGCTCGAGCTCGCCGAGCGCTGGCTGAAGATGGGCCGAGTCTGGGTTGCCGCCGGCTGCTGCGGCCGGGCCGAGCGCCTGCTCGAGCTTGCGACCGAATGGGCGGCCTCGCGCAAGCAGTTCGGCCAGCCGATCGGCAAGTTCCAGGGCACCTCGTTCAAGCTCGCCGACATGGCGACCGAGCTGCGCGCGGCCGATCTGATGGTCATGCATGCCGCGCGCAAGGCCGATGCCGGAACCATGCAGCCCGAGGATGCGGCGATGGCCAAATTGTTCGCGGCGGAAATGGTCGGCCGGGCCGCCGACAATACGATCCAGATCTTCGGCGGCATGGGGCTGATGGAAGATCTGCCGGTCGAACGGCTGTGGCGCGATGCCAGGCTCGACCGGATTTGGGACGGCACGTCCGAGATCCAGCGCCACATCATTTCGCGGTCTTTGTTGAGGCCGCTGGGCGCATGACGCCGCAGCAACGCATCAATCTGAAGCGCCTGCTCTCGCCGCGGCATGTCGCGTTCGTGGGCGGCAACAGCGCAGCACTCGCGGCCCGGCAATGTGCCGATGCGGGATTCGCCGGGCCGATCTGGGGCGTCAATCCGCGCCGCAGCGAACTGGGCGGACAACCCTGCTTCGCCAGCGTCGATGCGCTGCCCGAAGCGCCGGATGCCGTGTTCCTCGCCATGCCGGTCGACGCCGCGGTCGAAACGGTCGCCTCGCTCGCACGGATCGGTGCGGGCGGCGCCGTCTGCTACACGGCCGGTTTTCGCGAGACCGGCAGCGATGGCGCCGCGATCGAACGCGACCTGATTGCAGCCAGCGGCGATCTAGCGCTGGTCGGTCCGAACTGTCTCGGAATCCTCAATTACGTGAACAAGACCCTGCTCTGGCCCTTCGGCCATGGCGCGGGACCGATCGATCGCGGCGTCGCAATCGTGTCGCAGAGCGGGTTGTTCTGCACCAACCTCACGATGAGCCGGCGATCGGTGCCGTTCGCCTATCTCATAAGCTGCGGCAACCAGGCCGTGATCGGCATCGAGGATCTTATCGACACGCTGATCGACGATCCGCTCGTCAGTGCCATCGGCGTCTATTGCGAGGGCCTGCGCGACATCCACGCCTTTGCGGAAGCCGCCGCTCGCGCTGTCGAGCAAAATATTCCAATCGTCATTCTGAAGGCCGGCAGCTCCGAAACCGGCGCGAAGATAACGGCGACGCATACCGGTTCGCTGTCCGGCACCGATAGTCTGTTCGATGCGCTGTTCGAGCGGCTGGGCGTCATCCGCGTCCGCACGCCGACCGAGCTGCTCGAAACGCTGAAGCTGCTGGATACGGCGGGTGCGCCGGCCGGCTACCGCATCGCCGCGGTCACCTGTTCGGGCGGCGACGCAACCGTGCTGGCCGACCTCGGCGAGCGGAACGGTCTTACCTTCCCGCAACCATCGGCCGCAGCCGGCGCCGCGCTGCGCAAGACATTGCCGCCGATCGCCACCGTGTCGAACCCGCTCGATTACACGCCGCCGCTCTGGGGCAAGCGCGAAGAACTCGAAGCCATGTTCGGCGCGCTGCTCAGCGACGGATACGACGCCGCCCTCTTCGTGCAGGATTTTGTCGTCTCACAGGATGGCAGGGATCCGGAAACCCTCGCCGACAACCAGTTGTCGCTGATCGACAGCGCGGCCTTCATCGCGGCCACGAACCGCGCCGGCATTCCCGCCTTCGTCGTCAGCTCGATCGCGGAGAACCTGCCCGAGTCGGCGCGGCGTGTGCTTTTGGCGGGCCGCGTTGCACCGTTGCAGGGGGTCGATACCGCCGTCACCGCGATCGCCGGCGCGATCCGGTTCGGCCGGCTGCGCGTTCGCCAGCAGGACAAGGCGACAGCCCGCCCGCTTTCTATGCCGCCGGTCGCTTTCGTCGACATCGCATCGGCCTCCCTGCTCGACGAGTTTTCGGGCAAGCAGATCATAGCCGCGGCCGGCATCGAAATTCCGCTCGGGCAACGAACGAGCGCCGCCGACGCGCCCGCCGTTGCGGCGGCGATCGGCTTTCCGGTCGCCGTGAAGCTGGTTCATGCCGATCTGCCGCACAAGACCGAGGCGGGCGCGGTGCGGCTGGCACTGAACAGCGCCGCCGAGGTCGCGGCCGCGGTCGAGGACATTCGTTTGTCCGTCGAACGCTTCCGGCCCGGTATGGCGGCCGACCGGTTTCTGGTCGAACGGATGGTGCCGAAGCCGATTGCCGAGCTTCTGGTCGGCATAAGACACGATCCGCTGTTCGGGCCGGTGATGCTGATCGGCACCGGGGGAACGCTGGTCGAGATCTGGCGCGACACCGCGACGTTGCTGCTGCCGACCGACCCGACGTCGATCCGCGACGCCCTGCTCTCCTTGCGCATCGCGCCGCTGCTGCACGGGCATCGGGGCGCGCCGGCAGCGGATATCGAGGGCATCGTGAAGACGATTTTCCGTCTCGCGCAGTTCGGCCATTCGCAGCGCGGCCGGCTGGTCGAGCTCGATGTCAATCCGTTGATGATTTTACCCGACCGGGCGATTGCCGCGGATGTTCTGCTGCGGATCGTGGAGACAGTCCCCGGACGGCATGACGATGGTGCAAACCGGATGGGAACATCCAGACAGGCGAAGGAGAACGTGCAGCAATGAAGTGTGCCCAATGAAGCGACAGCAGATCCGGGCGTGCGAGCCACGCGCGGGATCGTTATAGAAACCTTAACGCAGACAGAGGAAACCACGATGGGAAATAACTTGTTCGCGGGCATGTCGCGACGCGACGCCCTCAAGATGATGGCCGCAGCCGGCGTCGGCGTGACGATGACGCCGCTCGGCGCTCGGAAGGCAAAGGCCGAAGGTGAGATCATCTATCACACCTGGGCCGGCTACGACGCACCGGAGATGTTGACTTCGTACATCCAGAAGTACGGCGGTATGCCGGAAGTCAGCTATATCGCCAACGAAGAAGAATCGATGACCAAGATTCTCGCCGGCTATACGCCTGACGTGATGCATCCCGGCGTCTACAATGTGCAGCGCTGGCACGATCAGGGTATGTTGCAGGCGATCGACATCTCTCGCGTCACGGTCTGGAACGATATTTTCGAGACTGTGCGGAACGAGCAGACGATCGTCGTCGATGACCAGATCTTCAATGTTCCCGCCGAGTTCGGTAACAGCTCGGTCCTCTACCGGACCGATCTGGTGGATCCCGAGTATCTCGAAAACCCGTCCTGGAACCTGCTCTACGACGATCGTTACGCGGGCCGGCTCGCCTTCTACAATGCCGCCGATTCGATCGTCCAGTGCGCGGCGCTCGCTCTCGGCATGAAGAATATCTACGACCTCAGCGACGAACAGCTCGTTGAGGTGAAGGCGATGGCCATCAAGCAGCGCGACTTGCTGCGTTTCTATTGGGACGACACGACGCAGTTCGAACAGGCGATGGCGACCGGCGAGATCGTTGCCGCCTATTCATGGAACATGTCGCTCGTGAACCTCAAGAAAGAGGGCATACCGGTCGACCTGATGGTGCCGAAGGAAGGCATCCTCACCTGGGTGTCGGGCTTCGTGATCCACAAGGACGCGAAGAACATCGATGCCTGTTACGATCTGATCAATGCCTGGACCGCACCGGAATCCGGCGCATGGATTATCGACAATTTCGGTTACGGTTCAACGAACGCGAAGGCCTACGAGCTCCTGCCCGAGGAACGGCTTGCGGAACTCGGTTTTGCCGATCCCCAAAAGGTGCTCGACGGCAGCCTCTACTTCAAGGGGCTGGATCCCGCCGTCAGCGAGCGTTACGAGACGCTCGCGAACGAAGTGCAGGCTGGCGGCTGATCGGTCGCTGACTGATCTGGCCCAGACTGATCTGGCCCAGACCTGATCTAACGAGGGGCGGCGGTCTCTTTGTCCGCCGCCCCCGCTTTTTCCTTTTAGGCGCGGGGCTTTTCGCCGTCGCCGCTCAGGACAACATCGCCCACATTCATATCGCCCAAATTCACATGGCAGCGCACAGCCGCAGCGCGTCGTAGATCGCCGCGTGAATCGACCGGCTCGCGACGGCATCGCCGATCCGGTGCAGGTCGAAGCCACGGTCCGCCGGCGCCGTCGCTTTCCGCTGGCTGCGCCCCGCAAGCAATGCCGCGATATCGGTCACGCCGTCATTGACCGATTGTCCGCGCAGCGCATGATAGAGCTCGTCGACCGGCATGGTGCCGTGCTCGACGACAATTTTGTCGACATCCCGCGTCTCGACGGCGCCGGTCAGTTCGTTGACCAGCGTCGCCCGCAGGCGGTTATGCGCCGGCTCGACGTTCGTGAGGCGGCGGTCGCAGACGATATCGACGCCGCGCTCATAGAGCCGCTTCCGATAGACCACCCGCTCGGTATAGCCCATCTCGATCGCGACCCGATCGTCCGGCGTCACATGCGTCACCGTACAGCCGGCCTCCGCCAGATGATCGCTGCAGGAAATCGCCTCATGCCGCCCGGTGCCATCGAAGACCAGCACGTCCTGACCGGACGGCGGACTGCCATCCAGTATTTCCCAGACGCTCGAACAATGTTCGGCGCCATCGAGCCAGTCGAGATCGGGAACGCCGCCGGTCGCGATGAGCACGGTGTCGGGTTGCTCGGCCAGCACGTCTTCCGGCTCGGCATAACGATTAAGTCGCATAATCGCGCCGAGCCGCGCGATTTCCGCTACGCGCCAGTCGACGATCGCAATGAGATCGCGTCTGGCCCGCGCGCGGATCGCGGTCAGGATCTGGCCGCCGGGCGCAGCCGCCGCTTCGAACAGCAAAACCGAATGGCCGCGTTCGGCCGAAACCCGCGCCGCCTCGAGGCCGGCCGGCCCGCCGCCGACAATCACGATCTTGCGGCCGGGCGTGGACGAGCGCGCGATCCGCTGCGGCAGTTCGGTCTCGCGGCCCGAGGCCGGATTATGGATGCAGGATGGCTTCTTGTAGATGCAATGCGAGGCGCCGATGCAGGGCCGGATGCGTTCCTCCTCGCCGTTCCTGATCTTGTTGACGAGCTGGGGATCGGCGATATGCGCGCGCGTCATCCCGACCATGTCGAGCATGCCTTCGCGGATCGCATGGCGCGCCGTCGCGACATCGAGGATACGCGCCGCATGAAAGACCGGCAGCGACACCTCGCGGCGGAACGCGCCGATCGCGTCGAGGAACGGCGCAATCGGCTCGGTAATGCCGGGCATATTGTCTTCGGCCAGTGCGAGTTCGGTATCCATGCGGCCGTAGATGCAGTTGAAGAAATCGATCGTGCCGGCGCGCTCGAGCAGATGCGCGATCGCGAGCGCGTCTTCGCGCGTCACGCCGCGGCCGATCCCTTCATCGACAACCATGCGGATGCCGACCACGAAATCGTCGCCGACCCGCCGGCGGATTTCCTCATGGACCATCAGGGCAAAGCGCGCCCGGTTCTCGATCGAACCGCCGAACCGGTCGGTCCGCAGATTGGTGTCGGACGAGAAGAACTGGCCGATCAGATGGCCGCCGGCGCAGGTCTCGAGCCCGTCGAGCCCGCCCTCCTTGCAGCGCGCCGCCGCGTCGCCGAACGCCTCGACCACGCGCGCGATATCGTGCTCGTCCATCTCGCGCGGAAAATTGCGATGCAATGTCTCGCGCACGCGCGAGGGCGCGATGGTCGGCAGCCAGGAATCGACGAACGCATCGCCGCGACGCCCGAGATGCGTGATCTGGCACATCAGCGCCGCGCCATGCGCATGAACCCGCGCCGAGAAATTCTGCAGATAGGGAATGACGCGATCCTCGCCCACATTGAGCTGGCGGAACACGTTGGGCGAATCCGGCGCCACGTTCGACGAACCGCCGAACATGGTGAGCGCCAGCCCACCCCGCGCCTTCTCCTCGTGATAGAGCTGGTAGCGTTCCGCCGGCATGCCGTCTTCCTCGAGGCCGGCGGCATGGCTCGTGCTCATCACGCGGTTGCGCAACAGAAGGTGCCGGATCTGCAAAGGCTGCAGCAGCGGATCGGTCCGCTCGCGCGTCAGAACGGCGTCATCCGGCGACATGGCAGAGGCAGCCTCACGGGTCATGGTGCGACGCTTTCTTTGCGTTCAGGAAACGACATCCGGTCGACGCGGGCGACCGGCATTCGGTACGCAATCGGCCCGGTGGCGGTGTACCAGGTCCCAGGCGGAACGGGTCTCAGTCTGAAATTCCCTGATCAATGGGAAAATACAGCGTAATCCATAGAATCCTATCGGTTTCGGAGGCCGGTGGCAGCATTTCCTGAGCGGGCCCAGCAGCCCGGGATGCGCATGTATGTTTTAAACTTGGTCATGGGATAGCGAGACCACCGAATTCACGTCGGCGGAAGTCTCATATCCCTTCGGATCTCGAGATAGAAGCCGTCTCGACCGATAAAAAATCGGAGAACCACCCCTGCATCGGAACGTGCCACCGACGCCTTCCTCGTAGTTGACCCCTCGCTGCAACGGTGGTGACGGCCTGCCGGCTAATGAACCGTCGGTTTCGCGAGGGGCGACGGTGTGTCACTGCGCACGATCGCCCTTCGTATCGTTCAGTCCGCGCCGCCCGCCAGCCTCGCGACATGCAGCGGCGGCAGGCGGCCGGCCCACGGCATCGCCTGCTCGAGCTGGCTGCCGAGCGCGATCAGCCAATGCTCCTCGGCCGGGCGCGCGCCGAGCTGCACGCCGATCGGAAGGCCGCTCGAAATCGGTTTCTGTCCTTGGTGCTACTTGGTACGGTAATTGGGTCAGGCAGCATAAGCAACAAGGACACCTTAGGATTGCCGCACGCTTCCGGCGGCCCGTAGCATCGTTGAAATCGCACGCGGCGGCGTGCCCGCGCCATGAAGGGAATCCAGGCGAATGGCGACTAACGAGCGCATCGTCGATAAGTTTCCGCACCGCGTCACCGAGATCGAGCATGTCTGGATCCCGATGTCGGATGGCGTCCGCCTGTCGGCTCGGCTCTGGATGCCGGAAGACGCGGAAAAGAACCCGGTCCCGGCGATCCTCGAATATATCCCCTATCGCAAGCGCGACGGCACGCGCGTTCGCGACGATTGCCGCCACCGCTACTGGGCCGGACACGGCTATGTGTCCATCCGTCTCGACATCAGGGGCACCGGCGACTCCGAGGGTCTGATCACCGACGAGTATCCGAAGCAGGAACAGGACGACGCCGTCGAGGCGATCGCCTGGATCGCGAGCCAGCCCTGGTGCGCCGGCACGGTCGGCATGACCGGCATTTCATGGGGTGGGTTCAACTCCCTGCAGGTAGCCGCCCGCCGGCCGCCCGCCCTCAAGGCGATCATCACCCATTGTTCGACCGATGACCGCTATGCGGACGACGTGCATTTCATGGGAGGCTGCCTGCTGACCGACGGATTCTTCTGGGGCTCGGCCTTCTATCATTTCATGACCCGGCCGTCCGATCCCGAGATTGCCGGCAAGGACTGGCGCGAGAAGTGGCTTGCGCGGCTTGAGCACTGGGAACCACCGACATCGCATATCTGGATGCGCCACCAGCGGCGCGACGATTACTGGCGCCACGGCTCCGTCTGCGAGAACTACGCCGACATCGAATGTGCCGTCTATGCCGTGGGCGGCTGGGAAGACGGCTATTCGAATGCGGTGCCACGCCTGCTCGCCAATCTGCAAAGCCCGCGCAAGGGCCTCGTCGGGCCGTGGGGCCATAAATATCCGGAGAACGGCATTCCGGGCCCCGCGATCGGCTTCCTGCAGGAGGCTCTGCGCTGGTGGGATCACTGGCTCAAGGGCACGAACACCGGGATCATGGACGAGCCGGAATATCGCGTCTGGATGCAGGAGCCGGTCAAGCCCGATGCCCTTCTCAAGGCGATTCCCGGGCGCTGGGTGACGGAACCGACCTGGCCTTCGACTAACATCGAAACACGAAGAATGTTTTTCGATCGCGACGGGTTGCGCAGCGAAGCGGACGAAGTGCCGACCGTGCTCGAGCATCGCTCGCCGCAAACGCTCGGTGTCGCGGCCGGCAGTTGGTGTCCCTACGGGCTCGGCGGCGAAAGTCCCGATCTCGCGATCGACCAGCGCGAGGACGACGGCCGCTCGCTGACCTTCGACGGCACGCCGCTCGATGCGGCACTCGAGATTCTTGGTGCGCCGGTCGCGCGATTGCGGATCGCGGTCAACCAGCCCGGCGGCGCGATTGTCGTGCGGCTCAACGATGTGGCGCCGGACGGAACGTCGCGGCGCGTTTCATACGGGCTTCTGAATCTGACCCATCGCAACGGCCACGAAAAGATCGCCGACATGGTGTCGGGCCAGTGGACCGACATAACCGTCCAGCTTAACGATTGTGCGCACCGCTTTCCCGCCGGGCATAGAATTCGCATCGCCATTGCGACAACCAATTGGCCGCTGATCTGGCCGTCGGCGGCGCCCGTTGCACTCTCGCTGCGGACAGGCGAAAGCGGCATCGAACTTCCGGTGCGGCCGTTGCGCGCGGATGAGCCGGCTCCACCTCCGTTCGGTCCGGCCGTTGTCGCGCCGCCGGCAAAGACGACGGTGATCGTGCCCGCTTCCTCCGCCCGCAAGGTTGAGCGTGATATCGCAACCGGCAACTGGATCATGCGGCTCGTTGAGGATGGCGGCCTCTATCGGATCGAGGCGATCGATCTGGAGGTCGGCGACGGCATGAACTGCGAATACTCGATCACGGAAGACGACCCGATATCGGCGAAGGCGACGTGGAACTGGCACAGTACCCGCCGCCGCGACGGCTGGAATGTCGAGATCCGGTCGCAGACGCGGCTTTCCGCGACCGCTGGCGAATTCATGATCGATACCGATGTCGAGGCGATCGATGACGGAAAACGGATCTTCCAGAGAAGCTGGAAGGAACGGGTTCCCCGAAACGGCGTCTGACGCGGAATTTGCGGAGGCCGATGCAGCAACAGAGAAAGAAAGATTACAACAATCGACAAACAAGGGAGGACTTGACCATGCAACGCTTCCTGCCAACGCGGCGGCAGTTCCTTGCGACGTCGGCCATGGCCGGCGCGGCAACTTTTATCACGCCGCTGATGCGCCATGCGACCGCGGCAAATGGTCAGACGCTGACCGTCCGACTGAACGGCGACATCACATCGCTCGACCCCGGCTACAATATCGGCGGCCACCCGGAGAGCGACATCATCTATGCGCTGTTTCCCTCGCTCGTCGACTACATTCAGGAGAATGGCGAGTTGAACTGGCGGCCCTCGGTCTACGTGGAAAATATCGGCTGGAGCGATCCGACGCATATCGACTTCACGCTGAAACCGGGCTTCATGTGGACCAACGGCTTCGGCGAGCTGACGGCGGAGGACGTCGCCTATTCCTTCGATCGCATGAAGGTCAGCGAGTGGAAGGGCAATTACGAGGCATACGAGACGGTCGAGATCAGCGACACCTACAGCGGCACCATCGTGCTCAGTGTGCCATTCTCGCCCTTCATGCTGACCACGCTCTGCGCGCAGACCGGTGCGATCATGTCGCAGAAGGCGACCGAAAGCGTCGGCGGTCGATACACGACCGACGCGCCGGCGACTTGCAGTCCGTATCTGCTCGAATGGCGCCAGCAGCAACGGGTCACGCTCACGCCCAATCCGGAATGGACCGGCCCGCAGCCGACCTTCACCACCGTCGTCGGCCTCGTCGTCGATGAGCATCAGGCAGCGGCCCTTGCCTACGAGGCCGGCGAGGTCGATGCGACTATTCTCTCGCCCGTCACCTACGCGCGATACAAGGAGAACCTGCCGCCGGACAGCGCGATCACGATCGCGGGCGCATTGAACTATCAATGGCTCGGCATGAACACCGAGCATCCCAAGCTGCAGGATATTCGCGTGCGCCAGGCAATCCAGCATGCCATCGACGTCGATGCGATCCTGCTCGGCGCCTATAATGGCACCGCGTTCCCGTCGCACGGTATCGTTTCGCCCGGCCTGCTCGGCGAGCGCGAGGAAACGAGATATTCCTACGATCCCGAAAAATCGAAGGAGCTTCTCGCCGAGGCCGGCGTATCCGGTCTCGAACTCGAACTCAAGGTGCTCAACGAACAGGAGACCATGCTCGGCGGCCAGATCATCCAGGCGCAACTCGCCGCCGTTGGAATCACGGCCACCGTTTTGCCACAGGAAAGCGGGGCGTTCTGGGAGATGGGTCAGGAGAGCGCGGGCGAAGGCTGGAAGGATTTGCAGATCTGGACCATGCGGTATTCATCGGCGCCCGATGCGTATGATCCCTTCCAGTGGTTCAAGCGCGATCAGGTCGGTATCTGGAACTGGGAGCGATGGTCGGATGACGAGTTCGAAGCTCTCTATCAGGAAGGCATCCTCGAAACCGATCCGGAGCGGCGAACCGAAATCTATCTGCGCATGCAGGAGATCATGGAAGACACCGGCGCCTATGTCTGGATTTCGCACGAACCGGAAGCCTTCATTCATCGCAAAACGCTGAAGATCGACGTGTCGCCGACTGGCGAGATGCAGTTCCAGTATTTCGAGCAAGTCTGAACTCGATCGGAGTCGAACGGACTGTATAGTTTCCAGAATCGAGCCGGGGCCTTCGGGCCCCGGTTTGCGTTCGGAACGCCGCATCCTGCATGCAGGCGGGGAGTTACGTCGAAACTCCCGTTCGTACCGAACAGGGAACTTTTGTAGCTAGCGAACCGAGCCCCTGAACTTCTCGCAGATTCGGGTAGAGCCTGCCCTTTCCGCAGCGCCGTTTCTTCCGCCACCCAGATGCCTTCGCCATCGGCGGTTGGCATTTGCAGAGACGAATTGGTGGCGGAGGGGGTGGGATTTGAACCCACGAAGGGCTTTTGACCCTTACACGCATTCCAGGCGTGCGCCTTCGACCGCTCGGCCACCCCTCCTCGACCATGACCCGGGCCGGGCACCCGAAGGCAACCGGCCGGCGGCGGGACGCTACTCAAATAGACCCGCCAAAGCAACGAATCCTGCCGCCGGCGCTGGCCTGCGATTCCGGGCCTGCGCGAACGCCCTGTCATCCACGCGACAGCCATCGAGCGGCGCTCAGATTGATTTCACGCCGAGGCGCGCGCAGAATCCGACGCACTGATTCGGCCCAAACCGTTTCAGCTTTAGGGGGTCCTTCATGCCAACGCTTCAAAAACTCGGCGCCGAATTTTTCGGCACGTTCTGGCTCGTCTTCGGCGGTTGCGGCAGCGCGGTTTTGGCCGCCGCCGTACCCGAACTCGGCATCGGCTTTGCCGGCGTCGCACTCGCCTTCGGTCTGACGGTCGTCACGATGGCCTATGCCGTCGGCCATATCTCCGGCGGCCATTTCAACCCCGCGGTCACGCTCGGCCTCTGGGCCGGCGGCCGCTTCGAGGCGCGCCAGATCCTGCCTTACTGGATCGCGCAGGTCGCGGGTGCGATCACGGCCGCGGCCGTGCTTTATGTGATCGCAAGCGGCAAAGCGGGCTTCGACGTCACGGCCGGGTTCGCATCGAACGGCTATGGCGCGCATTCGCCCGACGGCTATTCGCTGCTCGCGGCGCTGGTCGCCGAAGTTCTTCTCACGATGTTCTTCGTGCTGATCATTCTCGGCGTAACCGACAAACGCGCGCCGGCCGGCTTTGCACCGCTCGCGATCGGCCTCGCGCTGACCCTGATCCATCTGATCAGCATTCCGGTCACCAACACCTCGGTCAATCCGGCGCGCAGCACGGGGCCTGCTCTGTTCGCCGGCGGCATCGCGCTCGAGCAGCTCTGGATGTTCTGGGTTGCACCGCTCGGCGGCGCGATCCTGGGCGGCGGCGTCTGGCGCTGGCTCGGCCGCGAACGCTCGGCCTGATCGCCCTGCGCTATGGTTATGGACCGCGGCCGGATTAAGCCGCGGTCCCTTTTCCCTCGCGTCGATATTTCCTTTCGCTATGCTCCGCGCCTGAAAATCGGCGGGGACGATATGACGGATAAAGACATCTGGAAGCTCGGCGCGGTCGAAACCGCAGCTTCAATCCGCGCGCGGCGTTTGACGGCTCGCACTGCTGTGGAAGCCGCGATCGAACGGATGCGCACAGTCAACGCATCGGTCAATGCCGTGACGCTCGATCTGTCGGAGGCAGCACTCGCCGTAGCCGACCGCGCCGACAAGGCGCAGAAGGCAGGCGATGCGCTCGGCGCCCTCCATGGCGTGCCGGTGACGATCAAGGAGAATGTCGACCAGAAGGGCGTGCCGAACACCAACGGTGTCGTCGCCTTCGCCGGCAAGATCGCGCCCGACGATTCGGCTGTCGTCTCGAATCTGCTGAAGGCCGGCGCGATCGTGATCGGCCGCACCAACACGCCCGAATTTTCGCTGCGCTGGTTCACCGAGAATCCGCTGCGCGGCCGCACGCTCAATCCCTGGAACAGGGACGTGACGCCGGGCGGTTCGTCCGGCGGCGCCTCCGCGTCGGTCGCGCTCGGCATCGGCACGATCGCCCATGGCAACGATCTCGGCGGATCGCTGCGTTATCCCGCTTACGCCTGCGGCGTCGCGACAATTCGCCCTTCGCTCGGCCGCGTGCCGGCTTTTAACCCGAGCGCCGGCGAAGAACGCCCGCCCTCGCTGCAGTTGATGAGCGTGCAGGGCCCGATCGCGCGCACCGTTCGCGACGTGCGGCTCGGCCTCGCCGCCATGGCGGCGCCCGATCATCGCGATCCCTGGTGGGTGCCGGCACCACTCGAAGGACCGGCTTTGCCAAAACCGATCCGCGTCGCGGTGACGAAGATTCCGGCGGGATTCGCATGCCATCCGGCGGTCGCGGCCGCGATCGACGCGGCGGCGGGCCATCTCTCGAATGCCGGCTATGCGGTCGAAGCGGTCGACCCGCCTTTGGTCGCCGAGATCGCCGCTTTGTGGCGCACGCTGCTCAACACCGATCTGCGCAACCTGATGCGCGGCGCCATTCGCGAATACGGCTCCGACGACGTCAACCAGGTGATCGACAATTACGAGCGCGATACGGCGGTGGCCGATCTGCCGGCCTATGCCCGCGCGCTCGCCGATCGCACCCGGCTGCTGCGCGAGTGGAACCGCTTCTTCGAGCGCTATCCGCTGGTGCTCGCACCGGTCTCGCAGATGCCGCCTTTTCCGCAGGGCGACGACCGAAACGGCATCGAACGCATGCGGCAGATGCTCGACGAGCAGAGCATGCTTTATTCGGTCAATCTTCTCGGTCTGCCCGCATCCGCCGTGCCGACCGGCCTCCATGACGGCGTGCCGATGGGCGTGCAGATCATCGGGCCCCGCTTTCGCGAGGATCTCTGTCTCGATGCCGCGCAGGCGATCGAGGACAAGGTCGGCATGCTGACCGAACGGCTCTGGGCGCGGGCGGGCTAACCGGCCGACGGGATCCTTATTCGGCCGCGGTCGCGCGCGCGCCCTGATCCTGTTCCGACCAGCGCCGCGCGATCGCGTTGAGGCCGTCGAGCACCGAACGCAGCTCCTGACCGCGCGGCGCCAGGCCGTAGGTCACCTTCGGCGGAATCGATTCCTCGTATTGGCGATAGATCACGCCCGCTCCTTCCAGCATGCGCAGCCGGTCGGTCAGAACCTTGGCGGAAATGCCAGGCACGCGCCGCTTCAGCTCGCCGAACCGGGTCGGGCCGTTGGCGGAAAGAACCCAGAGCAGATAGGTGGTCCAGGGGCCAGTCAGCAGCCTGAGCAGGCGGTCCATGGGGCAGGGGCTGTCGATGCGCGGACGGGACATGGCAGGGGCTCCAATCGATGGCATCAGGTTACCGGTTACTAGATACTACCTACTTTGGTTCTGCAACCGCATCGCGCAAGGTGGCTGCGACGCCGAGGCCGGTCGCCGGATCATCGAAATTTGCTTAAGGTCGGCCGCGCTTCCTTCGGGCAGCGTCCAAACGCATTCAGACGGAGACGACATGATCGAGCTCTACACGGCGGCACGCACCCCGAACGGCCACAAGATATCGATCATGCTCGAGGAAACCGGGCTGCCTTATCGCGCTGCCCGGATCCGGCTCGCGAAGGGCGACCAGCACCATCCGACCTTCCTCGCGATGAACGGGAACGGGCGCATCCCGGTCATCCGCGATACCGAGACCGATCTCGTGCTGGCCGAATCCGCGGCGATCCTGCTGTATCTCGCCGAGAAGAGCGGCCGGTTCAATCCAACCGATCCGGCACTGCGCTACCGCACGCTGCAATGGATCATGTTCCAGATGGGCCATGTCGGACCGATGCTGGGCCAGCTCTGGCATTTCATGCATGCGGACCCGCCGAACCCGCGCGCGGTCGAACGCTTTTACAAGGAGTGCGACCGGATTTTCGGCGTGCTCAACCGCCGGCTGCGCGAGAGCCCGTATCTCGCCGGCGAGGAATACGGGATCGCCGACATCGCCACCTTTCCCTGGGCCGACAATCCGAAGGCCTACGGGTTCCGCGACGAGGACTATCCGCATCTGACCCGCTGGCTGAAGATTGTCGGCGCGCGACCGGCCGTCGAACGCGGGACATCGGTGCCCGACGACACGACGCCGCTCGCACCCTGGGCGACCGAAGCCGCCTGATTCCTGCATATCCGCTCAGGCATTTTTTCTAATCGCGGTGCGGCAGGGGTGACGGCGGCGGCGGCGATCCACTAAGGTTGCCGACCTGGCTGCGCTGCCTTCCGGGCGCGGCTGCCAAGGGGGGTTGCCGGATGATCGTTCTCCGGCTCATCGGCTGGCTCTTGATCGCGGCCGCGCTGGCTCTGCTCGCGCGGGAAGTCTATCTCTGGCTCGTTGCCGGCCAGTGGAGCATCGTCTCCGGCTATCAGCTCTGGTTCGACCTGCACCAGAGCAGCCTGCACGGGCTCCAGGCAACGATCGAACGCAATCTCTCGACCGGCATTTGGAACGGCATCAGGACGGTGCTGGGCGCACCCGCCTGGCTGCTGCTCGGCATTCCAGGATTGCTGCTCGCGCTGGTACGCCGCCGCCGCCGGCGCGCGGATTCGAAGCGCCGCTATTTCAAGTCGCGATAGAAAGCCGCAGCAAGGCTAGCCGTCGCCCATCTTGAGCGCGGCGAGGAAGGCGGATTGCGGGATCTCGACATTGCCGTATTGCCGCATCCGCTTCTTGCCCTCTTTCTGCTTGTCCAGCAGCTTGCGTTTGCGCGACACGTCGCCGCCATAGCATTTCGCGGTCACGTCCTTGCGCAACGCGGCCACGGTCTCGCGCGCGATTACCTTGCCGCCGATCGCCGCCTGGATCGCGATCTTGAAAAGCTGTCTCGGGATCAGCTCCTTCAGCCGCGTGCAGAGCGCGCGACCGCGCTGCTCGGCGTAATTGCGATGCACGATGCAGGCGAGCGCATCGACCGGCTCCGCGTTCACCAGGATCGAGAGCTTCACCAGATCGCCCTCGCGATACTCGTCGATCTGATAGTCGAAACTCGCATAGCCGCGGCTGACCGATTTCAGCCGGTCGTAGAAATCGAACACCACCTCGTTGAGCGGCAGGCGATAGATCAGCATCGCGCGGCTGCCGGCATAAGTGAGCTCGACCTGCTCGCCGCGGCGGTCCTCGCACAGCTTGAGGATCGATCCGAGATGCTCGTCGGGCACCAGGATCGTCGCGCGGATCCACGGCTCCTCGATCTTTTCGATGCGCATCGTCTCCGGCATGTCGGCCGGATTATGCAGCTCTTTCACCGAGCCGTCGGTCAGATGCACGCGGTAGACGACGGAGGGCGCGGTCGTGATCAGGTTGAGATCGAACTCGCGATCGAGCCGTTCCTGGATGATCTCGAGATGCAAGAGCCCGAGAAACCCGCAGCGGAAGCCGAAACCGAGCGCCGCCGAGGTTTCCGGCTCGTACTGGAAACTCGCATCGTTGAGGCGCAGTTTCGCGAGGCTGTCGCGCAGCCGCTCGTAATCGGCGGCGTCGACCGGAAAGAGGCCGCAGAACACGACCGGCACCGAGGGTTTGAAACCGGCCAGCGCCTTCGCCGTCGGGCGGCGCTCTTCGGTGATCGTGTCGCCGACCTGGCAATCCGCGACATGCTTGATGCCGGCGGTGATGAAACCGACTTCGCCCGGCCCGAGCTCGGAGACGCGTACGATCTTCGGCGTGAAGATACCGACCTGCTCGACCTCGTGCGTCGCGGCGGTCTGGATCATGCGTACTTTCATGTTCGGCTTCATTACGCCGTCATGGACGCGCACCAGCACGATGACGCCGAGATAGGAATCATACCAGCTGTCGATCAGCATCGCCTTCAGCGGCGCATTGCGATCGCCCTTGGGCGCCGGCAGCCGATTGACCAGCGCCTCGAGCACGTCGTCGATGCCGAGGCCGGTCTTGGCCGAGATCAGCACCGCGTCCGACGCATCGAGCCCGATCACGTCCTCGATCTGCTGACGGATCCGCTCCGGCTCGGCGGCCGGCAGATCGATCTTGTTCAGGACCGGGACGATCTCGTGATTATGCTCGATCGCCTGATAGACATTGGCGAGAGTCTGCGCCTCGACGCCCTGGCTGGCATCGACCACCAGCAGCGATCCTTCGCAGGCCGCAAGACAGCGCGAGACCTCGTAGGCGAAATCGACATGGCCGGGCGTGTCCATGAGGTTGAGCTCATAGGTCTCGCCGTTCTTCGCGGTGTAGTCGAGCCGAACCGTCTGCGCCTTGATCGTGATGCCGCGCTCGCGCTCGAGATCCATCGAATCGAGCACCTGCTCTTTCATCTCGCGCGCCGAGAGCCCGCCGCAACGCTGGATCAGCCGATCGGCCAGCGTCGACTTACCATGATCGATATGCGCGATGATCGCAAAATTCCGGATATGCGCGAGGTCGGTCATGTCGGTTCGGGCAAGGCTCGGCAAAGGGTCAGGGGTGAGGCGGCTTCGGAGTCTGCTGCGTTCGTTCGCATCTTCGAATAGGTCAAGGCCGCTCGGATGGGCCAGTCGGATCGGCTTGCGGAAACCGGGTTTCCGGGAGCAGCCCCGGGGGCACCGGCCCGCAAGGCCGCTGGAACATAGGGGCGAGGCGCGCCCGCCGCAACGAGTTCCCCGCCTCTATCGGGAAGCGGCGGCGGTCGATAGCCGGCCCTCTCGCCGGCCGCAATCCGGCCCCGTCACCAGCCGCAATCCGGCCCGGCCGATCTTTACATACTCTATCGTATATAACGCCGCGTTAGATAAAATACCTCCTAGTATGTTATTCTCAGGCGATGGCAAGACCGACCCGCCACGGCCCCGCTTTATGGATCGCAGGCGCCCTCAGGCTGCTGGCCGAAGGCGGCCCTGAAGCCGTCGGGATCGAGGCGCTGGCGCGCCGGCTGGGCGCGACCAAGGGCAGCTTCTATCATCATTTTGACGACCGGCCGGCGCTGCTCGCGGCCCTCCTCGCGCATTGGGAAACCCGCGCGGCGATGGGCGTGATCGACCGGGTCGAGGCGGCCGGCGGCAGTGCCGCGGACCGGCTCTGGGCGCTGATGGAGACCGTCGCGCGCGAAGGGGCGGCGAGCCCCGAACCGGCGATCCGGCTCTGGGCTCGAACCGACCCCGGCGCGCGCGCGGCTCTGGCGCGGATCGATCGCGCCCGGCTCGATTATCTCGAAGATCTGTTCGCCGCGATGGGCGCGCGCGGACCGGATGTCGTCACGCGCACGCGTCTCGCTTATCTCGCCTTGATCGGCGAACACGCGCTCGGCGAACGGCCAGCCCTGGCCGACCGGCTCGCGACGGCCCGGCGTATCCATGCGCTGCTGACCGGGCCCAGAGATAATCCCAGCGATTTTCTGTTGACAGTTTATGCGTAATATGCGTTACTGCGGTTGCCGGGATTCCGGCGGGCGCGGCGTTTCATGGACGCCGTTCCCGTAACCCGGCAATCGGGATCGCTGCACGGCTGAGCCGCGCCATCCCCGAAGGCCCGCCCGGTCCGGCGGGCCACCTCGATCACGGGCCCCGCGCGTATCCGGATATCACCGGTTCGCGCAGCGACCGGGACGCCATGCCGTACACAGCGGCATTGCGCTCCAAGGCCCTGGCGGGTTCGAAGATCCGTCGGGATGGCGTCCGTCAACATCGGGGTCACGTCGTGGCTTCGGACACGCAACCCGCCGGGCCGTGAACGCCCGGCACCCCTGTGTCGCCAGCCCGGCTCTACCGCCGGATCGGCGAAAACCGGATGGCGCGGCTCTGCCGTGCAGCGATCGACCGATGGGGAATGGCGACGATAAACGCCCCGACAACCGCCCAACGACCGCCCCGACAACGGCCACAACAGCCGCCTCGGGCGAACCCGGAGAAACGACGATGCGATAGAACGAAACAACAGGCGGGCATCTTCCAGCCCGTGTGCTCATTTCATCGAGATCGACCGCGCGTATCGGCTTGGGCCGTGACGTTTCGTCAGATCGCCTCACGCGCCGGTTGCTTAAGCGATCCGCCCAGACGTGCGCTCGCCCGACGGGCGGCGAACGCCTGGTACATGAACACGGCAAATGCGCCAACGCCAACGCTGAAGACGACATCGCCGGGTACGCGCATCCAGACCAAAATATGCATGATCGAACTTTGCATGAATTCGGCCGAGCGGGCGTAGGAATAGCCATGACTTGCGCTCGCGTAAGTCTGCCACATGCCCTGCGGCAACAATGACAGGAACGTCATCATGGCGAGACCGATGTTCAGGCACCAGAAGGAAAGTTTCAGCGCCTTCTGGTTCCACAAACGCACATCGGTCAGCCCCCGCACACAATAGAGCGTCAGGCCAAGGGCGAGCATGCCGTAGACACCGAACAGCGCGGCGTGACCGTGATTGGCGGTCGTGTTCAGGCCCTGCATAAAATAGAGCGCCAGCGGCGGATTGATCAGGAAGCCGAAAATGCCGGCACCGACGAGATTCCAGAACAACACCGCTGCAAGGAACATGAACGGCCAGCGATAATTGGCCTTCCACGGCGCCTGCCCTTCGATCTTCGCGTGGTTGTAGGCTTCGAATCCGACGACCATAAGCGGCACGACTTCGAGCGCGGAAAATGCAGCGCCCGCTGCCATGACCGAAATGGGCGTGCCGGTGAAATACAAATGATGGAAAGTCCCCAGCACCCCGCCAAACAGGAAAATGATCGTGGCAAAGAGCACCATCACGGTTGCGGTCGATGTGCGAACGAGGCCCATGTGAACGAACAGCAACGAAATGATGGCGGTGGCGAACACCTCGAAGATGCCTTCGACCCACAAATGAACAAGCCACCAGCGCCAATATTCAGCCAGCACCAGATGCGGTTTCTTGCCCCACATCAGGCCGGCGGTATAAAGGAGGCCGATTGTAATGACCGAAACGATGACGAGAAAAATGACGGAGCGACTGTTCGTCGCGCGCAGTCCCGGCCAGAGCGCCCTGAGAACGAGGACGACCCACAACAGCAATCCGATCGTAAGATAGATCTGCCAGACGCGCCCCAGGTCGACATACTCCCATCCCTGATGCCCGAACCAGTAATTGGTATCGAGGTCTGTGATGAAGCGGTTCACCGCGGACCACTGTCCCGCGAAACCACCAACGACAATGACGAACAGACTGCCGAACAGGAAGTTGACGCCCCACACCTGAAATTTCGGATCCTTCTTTGACAACAGCGGACCGACGTAAAGTCCCGCCGCCAGAAACCCTGTCGCGATCCATAGAACGGAAAGCTGGGTATGCCAGCTTCGCGTCACCGCGTAGGGGAAGTATTCCGCGAGGGGCAAACCGTAGAGACCCTGTCCCTCGACGGCATAATGCGCGGTCACGATGCCCAACAGCACCTGCGTAACAAAAAGCGCCGTGACCAACCAAAAATACTTCGCGGTGGCGCGCATGGATGGCGTGACAATCGACCGATCCATCAGGTCGACAGCCGCGACGCCGCCCTCCGGCAGCAGTTCATCGCGCCACTGGTCGTATTGTCTGGCGTAATACCAGACGATTGCACCGATGCCCGCGAGGAGAAGAACGACCGAGATGATCGTCCACATGAAGATGGCCGCCGCCGGCCGATTGTTCACCAGCGGTTCATAGGGCCAATTGCTGGTGTACGTCACACTATCGCCGGGCCGATTGGTGGTCGCGCCCCAGGCCGTCCAGAAGTAGAAGGCGGAAAGATTGTGCGTTTCGTCCGGCGTAAGAAATGCTTCCTTGGGAAACGCGTATTGACGACGCAGTTCGAGGGCTTCTTCGCCGCGACCTTCATAGAGAGCGCTGAAATGCTGCTCGACTTCGTCGATCGCGCGCGCACGATTGTCGCTGACCGTGATAATTCCTGTAGCGGGATCGTATGCGTTCTTGCGCATCTCCGTGCTGAGCGCGGCCTGCCGCAAGGCGGCCTGTTCCTCTGCCGCCTCGTTCGTGAAGCGACCGTCTGCCGAAATGATTGCAAGAAGCGCGACCGCTTCCCGGTGCAGCCAATCCGCGGACCAGTCCGGCGCCAGATATCCGCCGTGCCCCCAGATCGATCCTTGCTGCATCCCGCCGATCGACTGCCAGACCTGCTGTCCCGCCTGGATGTTTTCCCGCGTGTAAATGACCTGGCCGGACTCTGACTGCACCGCTGCGGGGATGGGCGGCGCCTTCTGATAAATTTCCCACCCGAGACCGAGAAGGGCGCCGAACATGACCGCCATACCGACGGAAAGGATGATCCATAAACGGCGGACAGAGAACGTCCTTCGAAAATCGCCCATCGCAGTATTGCTCCCCCCGGATACACGGCTCTTCAAGTGCCTGAAGAGAAGGCAAGAGCATATAATCGGCGGGCGGCTTTGGCGATAGCTGGGCTGAGGGTGGCGGCACTGCCCGCTGCAAATGGGGCGCCGCGTCTAGCCCCGAAGTTCGGCGCCGGTCGCCTTCTTCACCGCCGCCACGATCTTCGCCGCGACCGCCTCGATCTCCTCGTCGGTCAGCGTGCGGTCGTCGGCCTGCAGGGTGACTGCGATTGCGAGCGACTTTTTGTCCTGGCCGATCGACGCGCCCTCGAACAGATCGAAGATCGAGACCTGACGGATCAGCGCCTTGTCCGCACCTTTGGCGGCGCGCAGCAATTTGTCGGCGGCCACATCGCGATCGACGACGAACGCGAAGTCGCGCTCGACGGCCTGATAGGGCGATGATTTCAGCGGCGGGCGTGCGGTTCCCTTCGCGCGCGGTTCCGGCACGCGATCGAGGAACAGCTCGAACGCGACCGCCGGCCCCTTCACGTCGAGCGCCTTCAGGACGCGCGGATGCACCGCCCCGAACGACGCGATCGCATTCGGCCCGAGCCGCAGCACGCCCGATTGACCGGGGTGATACCAGGCGGGCGCATCGGTCGTGACCTGGAGATTCTCGACCGGCGCGCCGAGTGAAGCGAGCAAGGCGAGTGCATCGCCCTTCGCATCGAACGCATCGAGCGCGCGCGGCTTCTGCTGCCAGTGCCGCTGCCCGCTTGCACCGACGCGCAGGCCTGCCGCGACCAGCGACTGACCCTTCGGCGTCGCATCCGCATATTGCGGGCCGACCTCGAACAAGGCGACATCGCCGAAGCCGCGCGCCGCGTTGCGCTGCGCCGCGGTCAACAGGTTGGGCAGGATCGAGGGCCGCATCGCATCGAGGTCGGCGCTGATCGGATTGGCCAGCATGAGATCGCCGCCGCCAAAGAGCCGCGCCGCATCCGCCGGCATGAAGGACCAGGTGACGGCCTCCATCAGGCCGCGCGCGGCCAGCAGGCGCTTCGCCATCGAGGCGCGCTTCTGCGCCGGCGTGACCGCCGGTTCGGGCAGCGCCGAGAGCCGCGGCAGCGACACCGCCGCGATCCGGTCATAGCCGGCGACGCGCACGATCTCCTCGACGATATCCGCCTCGCCCTCGACATCGTGCCGCCAGGACGGCACGTCGATATCGAATGTCTCGCCGCGCGCCGCGCCCGACGGCGTCACGGTGAAACCGAGCGCACGCAGGATCGAAAGCATTTCGTCCTCGGCGATCGCGACGCCGCCCAACGCTGCGACCCGCGCCGGACGGAATGAAATGCGCCGCTGCCATGCCGGCAGCGCGCCGGCGCTGACGACCTCGCTCGCCTCGCCGCCGCAGAGTTCGAGCACCAGCCTTGCGCCGACTTCCGGTCCCCAGAGCGCCGATTGCGGATCGAGCCCGCGCTCGAAGCGGTAGCGCGCATCGCTCTCGATGCCGAGTGCCCGGCCACTGCGCGCGGTGCGGCTCGGATCGAACAAGGCGACTTCGAGGAACATCTCGGTCGTCGCCTCGGTGCAGCCGGTTTCCTCGCCGCCCATGATGCCGCCGATGCCGTGCACGGCCTTTGAGTCCGCGATCACGGTCATCGAGGGATCGAGCGTGTATTCGCGCCCGTCGAGCGCGAGCATTTTCTCGCCCGGCTTCGCGAAGCGCATCGTCAGATCGCCGGCGAGCTTCTTCGCATCGAACACATGCAGCGGCCGGCCAAGATCGTGGGTCACGAAATTGGTGATGTCGACCAAAGCCGAGATCGGCCGAAGGCCGATCGCCAGCAGCCGCTCCTGCAGCCATTTCGGGCTCGGCCCGTTCTTCAGGCCGCGGAAATAGCGCCCCGCGACATAGGGGCAGGCTGTGGGATCGGCCACGGAATCGCTTGCCAGGTCGATGCGCCATTTGACCGGGCTCACGAAGCTGCCGGCAACCGGCGATTGGTCGAAAGGCACGAGCTTGCCGGCACCGGCTGCGGCGAGATCGCGCGCAACACCGGCGACGCCGAGACAATCGGCGCGGTCGGGCGTGATCGCGATATCGAGCACCGGATCGTCGAGGCCCATCGCTTGCGCGAAGGGCGCGCCGACCGGCGCATCCGCCGGCAGATCGATGATGCCGTCATGGTCGTCGCCAAGACCCATCTCGCGCGCCGAGCAGAGCATGCCGTTCGATTCGATGCCGCGGATGACGCCCTTCTTCAGCTCGAGCCCGGTGCCGGGAATGCGCGTGCCGGCGGCAGCGAATACGCCCTTCATGCCGGTGCGCGCATTCGGTGCGCCGCACACCACCTGCACGACTCCGCTGCCGGTATCGACCATGCAGATTTGCAGTTTGTCGGCATTGGGATGCAGTTTCGCCTCGGTCACATAGGCGACCGTGAAGGCGGCGAGTTCCTTCGCGCGGTCCTCGATGAATTCGACCTCGAGCCCGAGCGCGGTCAGCTTCGCGCCGATCGTTCCGACATCGGCGTCGGTTGCGAGATGGTTCTTCAGCCAGTCGAGCGTGAACTTCATCTAGCGATGCCCCCGGTCAGCGACGGGACATCGAGCGGCGCAAAGCCGTAATGGCGCAGCCAGCGCAGATCGGCCTCGAAGAAGGTGCGCAGATCGGGGATGCCGTATTTCAGCATCGCGATGCGCTCGATCCCCATGCCGAAGGCGAATCCCTGATAGCGCATCGGATCGATGCCGCCCATCTCAAGCACTTTCGGATGCACCATGCCGCAGCCGAGAATCTCGAGCCAGTCGCCGTGATTGCCGAGCTTGAGTTCGCCGCCCTTGCGCGAGCAGCCGATATCGACTTCGGCCGACGGTTCGGTGAACGGAAAGAAGCTCGGGCGGAAACGCAGCGGCAGATCGGGGATGCCGAAAAACGTGCGGCAGAAATCGACCAGGCAGCCCTTGAGATGGCCCATATGCGAGGCCTCGTCGATCACGAGCCCTTCGACCTGATGGAACATCGGCGTGTGCGTCATGTCGCTGTCGTTCCGGTAGGTGCGGCCCGGCGCGATGATGCGGATCGGCGGCGGATGATCCTTCATGTGACGGATCTGCACCGGCGAGGTGTGCGTGCGTAATAGAAGGTTTTCGCGAGCGGCAACGGCCGCCCCACCAACCCCGTTGCCGCTCGCGCGTTTGGAGTCCTTATCGTTCTCCACCGGCTGCGGCCCGCCGCGGACGGCAGGGTTGGCGGGGCGGCCATCGCTCGCACCACTCTCCGACCCTTCGCTAGCACGAGCGATAGGGTTGGCGTCGCCGAGGGCAGCGGGGTCGCCGCCGCGGATGGCAGGGTTGGAGTGGCGGCTGCCGTCCGTGGCGGCCAGATAGAACGTATCGTGCATCTGGCGCGCCGGATGATCGGCCGGAATGTTGAGCGCCGTGAAATTATGGAAATCGTCCTCGATGTCCGGCCCTTCGGCGACAGAGAAACCCATCTCGCCGAAGATCGCGACGATCTCGTCGATGGTTTGGCTGATCGGATGCAGCCTGCCTTCGACCTCGGGTCGTGCCGGCAGCGTCACGTCGATGCGTTCGGCCGCGAGTTTCGTTTCGAGACCGGCTTCGTCGAGCGCGTTGCGGCGTGTTTCGATCGCCGCCTGCACCGCGTCCTTGACGCCATTGAGCTTGAGGCCGGCCTCGCGGCGCTGATCGGGATCGAGCCCGCCGAGCTTTTTCATGAGCTGGCTGATTTCGCCCTTCTTGCCGAGCGCCTCGACGCGCATCGCTTCGAGCGTCTGGGGATCGTTCGCAGCCGTAGCGGCCGCGACCCATTTCGCTTCGATCGCCTTGTAGTCGATTTTGCTGGAGTCGGTCATCGCATCTGCCGTTCAACGATAAGGGGCCGTCTCATGAAAAAAGGGCCGATCGCCATGGATCGGCCCCCGTCTGGTCCTCTGTTCCGCCGTGCCGGTCGGCCGTCAGTGCGACGAAGCCGGGCACGGCCCGAAAGAGGCGGGCCGCATCCTTGCGTAGAAGTCGGTAAATCGCAGATCCGCCGGAAAATCCATCGCGTTCGGCCCCGAAAAACAGTGCGGCGGACTATAAGTGCGCGGCCGCAAGAGGGTCAATCGGCTCAACCGGGCCGGCAGCGAATGACCGGGCCCGCAGCCGCCGACCGGTCTTAAGCCTCAGCCATGCGTAAACTTGTCGATGGCCCAGAGCCAGGTCCCATCGGCCTGCCGCCGCGCCACTTCGACGGTGATCCTTCCGCCGGACATGCGCGTTGCCGTCAGCGCCAGACTCGCCCGTCGCTGCTGTCGAGGATGGCATCCTCCTCGTAGAGCGCGATCATGCCGTCGACATCGCCCACGCGCTGGCGTGCGACAAGGAACCGCTCCAGATCCAAAGGATCGCGCGCGGGTTCATGGCTTTTTCCGGATGTCATCCCAGATGTCATCCCAGATGTCATCGATGTCTGTCCCGGATCGATCGTGGCTAGTCGAGCTGCATCAGCAGCAGATTGAGCATGCCCGAAAGCAGGCTCTGCTCGCGCCCGTCGACGAGCGCGCGGTCGAGCCGGATCCGGGCGGTGCCGCGGTCGTGCAGATACTCGAAACGGATTTCATGCGCCCGGCCGGAGCTTGCGGGCCGCTCGATGTCGGCGATGACACGGACGGTCCCCTCGCGGCCGTCGACCTTTTCCGCCGACCATGCGACCGAGCCGTCGGGACCGGCGAGTTCGTCGGCGAATTCGGCGTTGGTCCGGCCCGGCGCAAACTCCGCCGCCTGCACCGCCTCGATATCGGCGTCGTAATTATCGCAGGCGGCAGCGAGCAGGCCCGCTGCCAGAGCCATCGACAGAAACGAACGCCGTAATATCGAAATCGGGGTCAACCGGCTTTCGCGGGGGCGGCCTTCGGAAGAGCGGACTCGGCCTGCTTCACCAGGGCTGCGAAGGCGTGTGGTTCGCGCACCGCCAGATCCGCCAGCACCTTGCGATCGATCTCGATGCCGGCGCGCTTCAGACCGTTCATCATCTTCGCGTAGGTGAGCCCGTTCTCGCGCGCACCCGCATTGATGCGCTGGATCCACAAGGCGCGGAACTCGCGCTTCCGATTGCGCCGGTCGCGATAGGCATATTGCAGCCCCTTCTCGACCTTCTCGATGGCGATGCGGAAATTCGTGCCGGCGCGGCCGCGATAGCCGGCCGCCATATCCACGATCTTCTTGTGGCGTGCGTGCGTGGTAACGCCGCGTTTTACTCGTGCCATGATCCGGGCTCCTTATCGCTGGAACTTGTCGCCGTAGGGCAGCTGATAGCGCTTGATATTCGGTGCATCGACATCTGCAACGATGCCGGTGCCCCGCGTCTGACGCTTCATCTGCTTCGGACGCTTGACGAGTCCGTGGCGTTTGTTGGCCGGGTTCATGCGCACCTTACCGGTGCCGGTAAACGAGAAGCGCTTCTTGGCGCTCGAATTGCTCTTCATCTTGGGCATTTGGAAGTCCTTGGATTTCTTGGATAACGCCGCGCGGTTGGGCATGCCCGTAAATCAGGCCCAGTGGCCGCTGGAAAACGGCGCGCGGGTTATACAGGAGGGCTCGCCGCCAAGGCAAGCCGGGGCGGGATACCGCGCCGGGGCCCGAAGACCGCCGGCTCAGCCCCACATCTGATAGAGCCAGGCGAGGCCGAGAAAGGTCCAGAACCAGGGCGAAACCAGCAGCCCGACGATCGCCGTCCCGAGGCCGATCACCGCCCAGCCGTGATGGCCGCGCAGGCCCGCGATAATCGCGAGGAGGATTGCCAGCGGCGCCAGGATCCACGCCATCTTGAAGAGCGCGGCGATGCCGAAAATCGCCGCCAGCGCCCCGCTGACCGGCGGCGTCCAGGGCGGCAACGAAAGCGCCGAGGGCAGGACGAAGCCGGCGGGTGCCGCCGGCCTCCCGGCACCATCCCCGGCCCCATCGCCGACGACCTCCGTGACGACGTCCGGAACCGGACCCGCCTTGGCCATCAGATCGCCAATCGGCAAAGCCGGCCGGCGCTCCGGCAGCACAACCACGCGGGCGGCAGCGCGATCCGTTAACGCGCCACCGTCCGCCGGGTTGGATGGGTTCTGACCATCCGGTTCGCGCGCGCCGCTCATGGTTCGCTCGACCGGATCGCAACGTCTGAGAGTGTCATGTCGGGTACGCCAGTCCGGGATCTCAGGGATCGGCCCCCGCATCGCCGGTCACGCGATCGATCACGCTGCCGATCACTTGGGCGCCATGATCATGATCATCTGCCGCCCCTCGAGCCGGGGCAGCTGCTCGATTTTGGCCTTTTCGTCCATGTCGCCCCGCACGCGGTCGAGAACCTTGAGACCGAGTTCCTGGTGCGCCATTTCGCGGCCGCGGAATCGCATCGTGACCTTGACCTTGTCGCCTTCCTCGATGAAGCGCTGAATCGCACGCATCTTCACCTGGTAATCGTGAATGTCGATCCCGGGACGCATCTTGATTTCTTTGACTTCGATGATGCGCTGTTTCTTGCGCGCGTCGTGCTTGCGCTTGCGCTCTTCATATTTGAATTTGCCGAAATCGAGGATCTTGCAGACCGGCGGTGCCGCATTCGGCGACACCTCGACCAGATCGAGCCCGGCATCTTCGGCCTGGGCGATCGCATCGCGGATCGGTACGACGCCGAGCATGGCCCCGTCCGCGCCTACCAGTCTTACCTCCCGGGCATTGATTTCGTGATTGATGCGCGGCCCCTCGCGCTGCGGTGCTTGGGCAAAAGATGGTCTGGCTATGGATACTTCTCCTCTTGTTGCTGGAACAGGTTCGGCGGCAGGCCGCCCGCCAAACGGGCGGAGGGCCCCATTCCCCTCAGGCGGCCGTCCGTCGATCGGGCGATACGGCCTCATCCTCAAGTCTATTGAGGGCCTCATCGAGCGCAAGGATTTCTTGCTTGTCGCCGCCAAGGCGGCGCAAGGCCACCTTACGCTCTTCTGCCTCGCGTTTGCCCACCACGGCGATGACCGGAACCTTGGCGAGCGAGTGTTCGCGAACCTTGTAGTTGATCTTTTCGTTCCGCAGGTCGGTTTCGACCCTGAGGCCGGCGGCCTTCATGGCGGCCGAGACCTCCCGGGCATAATCGTCGGCATCGCCCGTGATGGTCGCGACCACGACCTGGACCGGCGCCAGCCAGAACGGCATCCGCCCGGCATAGTTCTCGATCATGATGCCGAGGAAGCGCTCGAACGTGCCGATGATCGCCCGATGCAGCATGACCGGGCGGTGGCGCTGGCCATCCTCGCCGATATAGGTCGCATCGAGCCGCTCGGGCATCACGAAATCGACCTGCAGCGTGCCGCATTGCCAGGAACGGCCGATCGCATCGCGCAGATGGAACTCGAGCTTGGGCCCGTAGAACGCGCCCTCGCCGGGCGCCATCTCGTAAGAAAGCCCGGCCGCCTCGACCGCGACCTTGAGCGCGTTCTCCGCCTTGTCCCAGATCGCATCGGCGCCGGCGCGCGCCGCCGGCCGGTCGGCGAAGCGCACGACGATCTCGTCGAAACCGAGATCGCGATAGACGAGCTGCAGCAGATCGCAGAACGCCGTGCTTTCGCTCGTGATCTGGTCCTCCGTGCAGAAGATATGCGCATCGTCCTGCGTGAAGTTGCGCACGCGCATGATGCCGTGCAGCGCACCGCCCGGTTCGAAGCGATGACAGGAGCCGAATTCGGCCATGCGGATCGGCAGCTCGCGATAGCTGGTCAGCTTCTGGTTATAGATCTGCACGTGGCAGGGGCAGTTCATCGGCTTCAGCGCGAAGATCCGCTGCTTCGGGTCGGCAACATAGTCGCGGATGCCTTCTTCATTCTCCGCGATATACATGTTCTCGCGGAACTTCTCCCAATGCCCCGAGGCCTCCCACAGCTTGCGATCGACGAGTTGCGGCGTCTTCACCTCGACATAGCCGGCCGCATCGAGCCTGGCGCGCATATAACGCTCGAGCGTGCGATAGAGCGTCCAGCCCTTGGGATGCCAGAAGACCATGCCGGCCGCCTCTTCCTGCTGATGGAAGAGATCCATCTCGCGCCCGAGGCGGCGATGGTCGCGCTTCTCCGCTTCCTCCAGCATGTGGAGATAGTCGGCGAGCTGCTTTTCGTTCGCCCAGCAGGTCGCATAGATGCGCTGAAGCTGCTGGTTCTTTGCATCGCCCCGCCAATAGGCGCCGGACAGCTTCGTCAGCTTGAACGCCTTGCCGAGCTTGCCGGTCGAGGGCAGATGCGGGCCGGTGCAGAGATCGGTCCATTTGCCCTGGGTATAGATCGAGATCGGTTCGTCGCGGGGGATCGTGCCAATATGCTCGGCCTTGTATTTCTCGCCGATCGAGTTGAAGAACCGGATCGCTTCGTCGCGGTCCCAGATCGCGCGCGTGATCTTTTCGTCGCGGTCGACGATCTCGGCCATCTTCGCCTCGATCTTCGGGAAATCGTCCGGCGTGAACGGCTCCTCCCGCACGAAATCGTAATAGAGCCCGGTCTCGGTCGCGGGCCCGAACGTGATCTGCGTGCCGGGATATAGCTCCTGCACGGCTTCGGCGAGCACATGCGCGCAATCGTGGCGCAGCAAATCCAGCGCATCGGGATGATCGCGCGTCACGATCTCGATCTTCGCGTCCTGCTCGATCGGGCGCGACAGATCGCGCAGCTCGCCATCGACCTTGATCGCCAGCGCCGCCTTGGCAAGGCCCGGGCCGATCGCGCGCGCGACCTCGTCGCCCGAAACGGGGCCGTCGAAGCGTCGCTCACTTCCGTCGGGAAGCGTGATCGTAACCATGGAACTCCGCTCGGATAGGGTCGAAAACGCGCCGAAAACGCCCTTTTCGGGGCCGCCGGCGCGGGCGGCGGCACTCTACGGGCTAGCCTTCCCCTGTCAAGGCGGCGGGCGCGTCGTCCGGCAGCAGTCGGTTATAGATGCCGAGCAGCGCTTCCCCGACACTGTCACGCCCGTAGCGGATGCGCGCACCCGCGATCACGTCATGCGCGCGATGCTGCCGCTGGACCAAAGTGAGGTCGAGCGCGGCCGCAAGGCTTGCGGCCAGCGCCGCCGCATCGCCCGGCGGGACCAGCCAGGCCATCGGCTGGCCGGTCAGTTGTTCGATCGCGGCGCCGTGGTCGGCGGCGACGACCGGCCGGCCCATCGCCTGCGCTTCGGCGGCCGGCATCGAGAACGGTTCCGGTTCGGCCGTGGGTACGGCCACCACGTCGGCCAGCATCAGGGCCGCCGGCATGTCGCGACAGGGTTCGAGCAGATGGACCCGCGCACCGATTCCGTGCTGGCGGGCAAGCTCCTCGAATTCGCGCTGGGTCGTCTCGAATTCATCCGCCGCCGCAAACATCAGGCAATAGAAATCGCGCTCGGCGATCAGCGCCAGAGCTTCGATCAGCAGCGCATGCCCGCTCCTGCGCGCGGCGAGGCCGCCCGCCATCACCACCGGCACGCCGTCGGGCAGCCGCCATTGGGTCGCTAGATGCACGACCCGCTCGGCGCTCACCCGTGCCGGATCGAAGCGATCCATGTCGAGGGCGTAGGGGATCACCTGCAGCGTTTCCTCGAGCGCGGGGAAATGCCGGATCACGGTATCGCGCACGAAATACGAGACCGCGATCGTCGCATCCGCTTCGGCCATCGCCTTGGCACCGCTGCCGCCGAACAGGCCGCCGGGCAGATAGGGCCGATGGAAGGTGCCGACGAAAGCCGCATGACTGCGCCGCGCCGCCCGCGCCCCGCTCCAGGCGGCACTGCGGCCATGCGCGTGCACGAGACGGATGCCCTGCTCTCGGATGAGCGTCTCGATCCGTCCGGCATTGGTGCGCTGCGTCACCGGATTGTCGCGATCGAGCGCGAGCGGCACATGCAGCGCGCCGGCGCGCTGCACATCGACGATCGCCGAACCGGGCGGACTTGCGATCACGGCGCGGCCGCCGCCTCGGACGATCGTCACCGCCATGTCGATCACCGCGCGCGAACGCGGCCCGCCGTCGAGCTCCGGCAGCAGATGCAGCACGCCCGGCAACGACGCAGGGCGCGCGGCGTCGGCCGTGCTATCCGACAAGATGGCGACTACCATATGACGTCCATTCCCATCCCGCGCCCGCAACGCCCCCGCCTGCAACGCCCGCACCTACAACGAATGTCGATATCCAATGCCCGACCGAAATCCCGACCCAAAGACCGCCGCACCCGCAGAAACGGCCGACGCGTTCGCGTATGAGAGTCTAGCACGCAGCGACGGGGCAACAATCGCCTACCGTCGAAGCACGCGCCGCACCGCGGATGGCCGCCCCGGCGTCGTTTTCCTGGGCGGCTTCGGTTCGGACATGACCGGCAGCAAGGCAGGTGCGCTCGAAACGCATTGCCGCAAGGCGGGGTACGCATTCCTGCGTTTCGATTACACGGGACATGGGCGTTCATCGGGCCGGTTTGAAGACGGCACGATCGGCGAATGGTCGGCGGATGCGCTCTTCGCGTTCGATCGGTTGACCGAAGGGCCGCAGATCCTGATCGGCTCGAGCATGGGCGGCTGGATCATGCTGAACCTGGCGCTCGCGCGAAAACAGCGCGTCGCCGGATTGATCGGCATCGCCGCCGCACCCGATTTCACCGAGGAACTGATCTGGCGCAAATCGAGCACCGCGTTGCGCGACACATTGACGCGCGAGGGCATCTGGCGCGATCCCGAGGGCGCCTCGCTGCCGATCACGATGCGACTGATCGAGGACGGACGGCGCCATCTGCATCTGGGCGGGCCGATCGATCTCGACTGCCCGGTGCGACTGCTGCACGGCATGAACGACACGTCGGTGCCATGGCAGACCTCGACCCGGCTCGCCGCGCATCTGACAAGCAGCGACGCCGTCGTCACGTTGATCAAGGGCGGCGATCACCGGCTTTCCGAACCGACCGATCTCGCGCGTTTGACCGAAACGCTCGATGCGCTGGTTCAGTCGATCGTCTCGCGCAGCGCCGCCAGCCCCTCGCGATAGGTCGGATAAAGGAGGCGCACGCCGAGCGACTGCTTGATGCGCTCGTTCCGCACGCGCTTGCAGTCGTCATAGAAGCTGCGCGCCAGCGGCGAGAGCGACGCGGTCTCGAACGGCTCCACCGGCGGCACCGGCATGCCGAGCAGCCCGGCCGCGTGTTCGACGACCAGAGCGGGATCGCTCGCCTCGTCGTCCGCGACATTGTAGGCCGCACCGGCATCGGGTTGCCGCATCGAGGCCTCGAGCACCTGCGCGACATCCTCGACATGAATGCGGCTGAAGAGCTGGCCCGGCTTCACGATGCGGCGCGCACGGCCTTCGCGCAGCGCGACGAGCTGGTTGCGCCCCGGCCCATAAATGCCGGCGAGGCGGAAGATCTGCACCGGCACGCCCATCGACACACCGAGTGCGAGCCAGTCCTCCTCGGAAGCGACGCGACGCCGGCCGCGTTCGCCGCTCGGCCGCAACTCGGATCCTTCATCGACCCAGTCGCCCCCGCGATCGCCATAGACGCTGGTCGTCGAGAGATAGCCGATCCAGCGCAGATCGCGGCAGGCGGCAATGTCGTCCGCATGACAATCGAGCGCCGGGTCGCCGGCGGCATCGGGCGGGATTGAGGCCAGCAGATGCGTCGTCCCGGCCAGTGCGACGGCCGGATCGGCCAGCGGACGGTCGCGATCGAAGCGATGCGCCGCGATGCCGCCGGCTGCCAGCGTCGCGCATTTCGACGCAGTGCGCGCCGTACCCGCGACGCGCCAGCCGGCAGGCAACAGCCGCATCGCCAGCGACGCGGCGCTGTAGCCGAGGCCGAAGCAGAAAAGGCGCGGAGAACCGGGCTCGTTCATGGCCCGATTTCTAGCACAAGCAGAGACTTGCAATCGGGCATCGAAGTGGCGAGGCTCCGCACCCATATCGAAGCCCTGGTCTGCGGCCGATCCGGCCGGAGCTCATCGAACGATCGGTCTGCACATGATCCGACATCTATTCCGGCTCTCGACCCGCATGGCGCTGTTCGGCATGGCTGTCGCGCTGTGCGCGATTGCGGGCCCGGCACCGGCACAGGAAATCGAAACCGCCCCCTTGGCCGATGCCAACCAGCGTTATGCGGCCTGCATGACGATGGCGCGGAGCGATCCCGCGGCCGCCGAGGGCCAGGCCCTCGCCTGGGTCGCCGAAAATGGCGGCGCCGCCGCACAGCATTGCCATGCCATCTCGCTGATCGGGCTCGGCCGTTACCAGGAAGCGGCCGAGATGCTCGAGCGGCTCGCGCGCGAACTGCCGCCCGACCAGGCGCGCACCATCGCCGATCTGTTCGGGCAGGCGGCGCAGGCCTGGATGCTCGCCGGCGGTTACGACCGCGCGACCGCCGATCTCGACCAGTCGATCGTGCTCGCGCCCTACGATGTCGAGTTCGTCATCGACCGCGCGGTCTCCAAGGCCAGCGCCGGCCTCTTTTGGGAAGCGATCGACGATCTCAACGCTGCAACCGAGATGGCGCCCGCCCGCACCGACATTCTGATCCTGCGCGCCAGCGCCTACCGTTTCGTCGAAGCGACCGAACTCGCGATGGAAGATATCGTGCGCGTGCTCGAGGTCGAGCCGCAGAACGCGGAGGCGATCTTCGAACGCGGGATGCTGCTTGCGATCGCGGGTTCGATCGACGAGGCGCGCGCCGACTGGCAGCAGGTGGTGCAGCTCGTGCCCGGCTCGGCGACCGCCGAAGCGGCGCAGGCCAATCTCGAAGCAACCGCCCCGGTTCCGGAGTAACGTTGCCGCGCGGACGGATGAACGTCAGACCAACTGATTCGCACCAAATCCGTCATGCCCGGGCTTGACCCGGGCATCCACCGCGCCGCTGCACCGGGCGAAAGCAATCGAAATCGAATCGGTGAATTCCGTGGATCGCCGGGTCAAGCCCGGCGATGACAATGAGGGGATGGGACCTCAGAACGGTACTGCAAAATCGACCCAAGCTCGTCCGATCAGAAATCCAGATCGGCGTAATGCGCCGGCGGCGGCGCGCCGGTGACGCGATCGGTGAGCAGCGGCCGGAAGCTCGGGCGCGACTTGATCCGCTGATACCAGTCCTTCGCCGCCGCGTTCGCGTCCCAGGGCATGTCGCCGAGATAATCGATCACCGAGACATGGGCGGCGGCTGCGATGTCGGCGAGCGAGAAGCGCTCGCCCGCGAGCCAGTTGCGATGCTCGGCCAGCCAGCCGAGATAGTCGACATGCAAGCGCAGGTTGGTAAGCCCGGCGCGGATCAGCATCGCATCCGGCACGCCCCGGCCGGCCAGCCGGTCCATGACCTTCTGGCCGAGCAGATAGCGCGTTACCTCGCGGTCGAACTTGGCCATGAACCATTGCACGAGGCGGCGCACCTCGGCGCGCTGCACGGCGCCGGTGCCGATCAGCGATTCGCCGCCCGAGGTCTCGTCGATATATTCGACGATCGCCGGTGCACCGGCGACGGTCGCCCCCTCGCTTTCGACCAGGACCGGGACTTCGCAGGCCGGGTTGAGATCGAGAAAGGCCTCGCGCCGTTCCCAGGCGCGTTCCTCGCGCAGCGCGAAATCGAGTTTCTTTTCCGCGAGCGCGAGACGCGCGAACCGCGAAGCCGGGTCGAGGGAGAAATGGTAGAGGAGCCGCATCACGGCGCCGATACTAGCCCAAGCGCATTGCGCGTGACAGGCGGGTCCGGTTAACGATCCTGACCAATTCGAAACGCCTGTTGCCGTTGCGCCCCGACCATGATCGTCATTGCCGGGCTTGATCCGGCAATCCATCGCGGTCCCGTACTCGTTTGCGGAGAGCTTGAAAGGTCATTGCGCAACGACCGTCGACCAAGCCTCGGCACGATGGATCGCCGGGTCAAGCCCGGCGATGACGGCTCTTGGATATTTCGAGACCCAGAACCACCATGAGCGGCATCACCCGGCGTCCAGCCTTACCGAGTGAGAGGTGTAATCAACTGCCTTCGTTGCAACTGCATCACGTCATTCCGCCGGTTGGGCGGCTGTGCGCATATCGTTGGGCGGCATGTCGTCGAGCGCGTGTTCGAGGCGTTCGACCATTTCCTTCGGCACGATCTGCCAGAACCGGTTGCGCACCAGCCGCGGCAGCCGACGGCGCCGATACTAGCCGGCGAGCAACGGGCGTGACAGGATCGGCGGCACGATGAATGGCACGCCCGATGGCACGCCCAATGATACGACCGACGCGCGCGATGCCGGGCTGATCGAGGCCGTTGCCTCGGGCGACCGCGCCAGCCTGCGTATCCTGTATGAGGCGACCGCTCCGCAACTTTTGGGCATCGCGCTGCGTATCCTCAAAGACCGGGCCCATGCGGAGGACGCCCTGCAGGCCGCTTTCCTCGCCGTCTGGCGGCATGCGGGAAGCTTCGATCGCCGCCGCGGCACGTCGAAGGCGTGGCTGATCCGCATCCTGCGCAATCAGGCGATCGACGGGCTGCGGCGGCGAGCGCGCGAAGTGGCACTCGATCCGGCCTGGAGCGAGAACCGGGCCGATCCGGACATCGATCTTGAGACGATGGCGGCATCGGGCGAAGAATCGCGGGCATTGCGAGAATGCCTGGAGGAGCTGGAGGCGGCGGCCAGGCGCAGCCTGCTGCTCGCCTATTGGGAGGGATTGACCTACGACGAGGTGGCCGCGCGCATGGCGGCACCCGTCGGAACCGTGAAGAGCTGGATACGGCGAAGTCTGAAGCGCCTGAAACGATGTCTGGAGACATGACCGTGCGCGACCCCGACCGGACAGATCGGCTGGCTGGCGAATATACGATCGGCACGATGCGCGGCAACGCGCGGCGGCGCTTCGAGCGGCTGATCGCGCGCGATCCGGACATTGCGGCCCGGGTCGCCGCATGGGAGGCGCGGCTGCAACCGCTGACGAGCGCCGTCGAGCCGGTCGCGCCCGCACACGCCACCTGGCAGCGCATCGAGCGCTCGCTGGACGGTACCCGCGAACGGCGCCCGGTCGGCCTGCTCGCGTTTTTCTTCGCCCGACCCCGGGGCGCGGTGCCGAGCATCGCGAATGCCGGCCTCTGGTACTGTCTGAACTTCTGGCGGAATGCCGGCATCGCCGGTTCGCTGGCGGCGCTGGTTCTGATCGCGGTCGCGATCGCTGATCGGACCTCCGTCGAAACACCGGCCTTCGTCGCGGTTCTGGAAACCGCCGACGCGCCCGCCGCCCTGCTTGCTTCCTATGATCCCGATGCCGGAACGATCTCGCTGAGCCCGCTGGTGCCGCCCGAGCCGGCCGCCGAACAGGCCTTCGAACTATGGCTGATTGCGCCGGATAGCGCGCCGGAATCGATGGGTCTGGTCACCCGGGGTACCCAGCAATTCGCGTTGCCGGCCGGGCGCGACAGCCTGCCGCCCGGCAGTATCCTCGCCATCAGCGTCGAGCCGCCGGGCGGTTCGCCGACCGGTCAGGCGACCGGACCGATCATCCTCCAGGGCGCATTTCACGCGATCGAAGATCCGGCACCCTGACGCCAGCTGCATCCGTTCTGGCCTCCCGTGCGTAGGAACGATATCGGCACCGATTCCGGCGCCGATATCGAGCCATGCAAGGAGGCCAGTCATGCCCGAACTTTCTGCCATCGCATCTGCCGATCCGTCCCGCACCCTCGCGACACCGCGCCGCACATTGCTGCTGCGCGGCGGCCAGGCGCTACTCTCCGCCGGTGCCATCGCGCTGCTTGCCGGTTGCGAGTCGGCGATGTCGTCGCGCGCCGCATCTGCCGATACCATGGCGAACGATGCCGAAATCCTGAACACGGCACTCGGACTCGAGTACGAAGGCATCGCCGCCTATCAGGTCGGTGCCGAAAGCGGCCTTCTGGAAAAGCCGGTGCTCGATGTGGCGGTGCAGTTTCAGGGACACCACAAGGAACATGCCGACGTGCTGGCGCAGACCGTTGCCAAACTCGGCGGCACCCCGGTCCTGCCGAAAGCGCAATACAACTTCCCGGTCGACCAGCTGAAGACGCAGGCCGATGTGCTGCGTTTTGCAGCCGGGCTCGAGAAGGGCGCCGCCAGCGCCTACTACGGCGCTGTGCCGCTGTTCGGGGATTCCGCTCTCGCCCAGGCTGCTGCCAGCATCATGGCCGACGAGGCAATGCACTGGGCGGTGCTGCTGCATGTGCTGGGCGAAAATCCGGTGCCGGTCGCATTCGTTTCCTGACCCTGCAGCGATTTCGCACAATCCGATCGACAGTCCCGCGGTGCGACCCACCGCGGGACATTCGCCGGGAGCGACAATATGATCCGCGCCGCCACAACCCTGTCAGTCGCCCTGCTGGCAATCCTTCCCGCGCTCTTCGCCGAGACCAGGGCCGAATCCGATGTCGATATCGCCGCCGGCGAAGCGCTATACGAACGCTGCCAGGGCTGTCATTCGATCGACCGCAACCGGATCGGCCCGATGCATCGCGGCCTGTTCGGGCGCACGGCCGGAACGCTCGAGGGATTTGAATATTCGGAAGCCATGAGAAATTCCGGTATTGTGTGGGACGAGGCAACGCTCGACGCGTTCCTCGAAGCGCCGCGCAACTACGTGCCGGGCACGAAAATGACCTATGCCGGCGTCAAGGACGCACAGGAGCGGCGCGATCTGATCGCCTATCTGCGCCAGGCGAGCGCGCCGTGACGATCGCTACTCCGCCGGCTGGGCGGCAACGCGCGTATCGTTGGGCGGCATGTCGTCGAGCGGCTGTTCGAGGCGTTCGACCATTTCCTTCGGCACGATCTGCCAGAACCGGGCGCGTTCCAGTTTCCAGTCGTTGAGAAGCTGGGCTGCGAAACGCGACTGCGTTTCCGCGACATGCTCCTCGATCAGGCGGCGCAATTCCGCCTCCCAATGCGCCGAGGCGAGGCGCTGGTAGATCACGGTGTCGGTGTTGACCGCGCGCGGGAACCATTCGTCCACGTCATAGACGAAGGCCATGCCGCCGGTCATGCCGGCCGCGAAATTCTCGCCGACCCGGCCGAGCAGCACGGCGGTGCCCGCCGTCATGTATTCGCAGCCGTTCGAGCCGCAGCCCTCGACCACCGTTTCGGCGCCCGAATTGCGCACCGCAAAGCGCTCGGCCGCCTGCCCCGCCGCGAACAGTTTGCCGGCGGTCGCACCATAGAGAACCGTGTTGCCGATGATCGTATTCTCGTTGGTGGCGAGCGTCGAAGAGGGCAGCGGCCGCACCACGATCGTGCCGCCCGACAGCCCCTTGCCGACATAGTCGTTGGCATCGCCCAGCACTTCGAGCTTGAGGCCCTGCACGGCGAAGGCACCGAGCGACTGCCCGGCCGAACCGCGCAGACGCACCGTCACATGGCCGGGCTTGAGGCCGGTCATGCCGAAGCGGCGCACGATCATCGCGGAGAGGCGCGTGCCGACGGCGCGATGCGTGTTCCGGATATTGTACTGGAGCTGCATCTTTTCGCCGTCGTCGAACAGGCGGCGCGCATCCTGGATCATCTGCGCATCGAGCGTGTCGGGCACCTCGTTGCGGCCCTCGAGCGTGCAGTAACGCGGCGCATCGCCCGGATCGGCTTGCGCCAGCAGCGGATTGAGATCGAGATCGTCGAGATGGGCAGCACCCCGGCTCACCTGCTGGAGCAGATCGGTGCGGCCGATCACCTCGTTCAGCGAACGGCGGCCGAGCGAGGCCAGTATCTCGCGTACCTCTTCCGCCATGAAGCTGAACAGGTTGACGATTTTCTCCGGCGTGCCGGTGAATTTCTGCCTGAGCTTGGGATCCTGCGAGCAGACGCCGACCGGACAGGTGTTGGAATGACATTGCCGCACCATGATGCAACCCATCGCGACCAGCGATGCCGTGCCGACACCGAATTCCTCGGCGCCGAGCAAAGCCGCGATCACCACGTCGCGCCCGGTCTTGATGCCGCCATCGACCCTGAGGCGCACGCGGTGGCGCAGCCGGTTCAGGGTCAAAACCTGATGCACTTCGGAGAGCCCCATCTCCCACGGCACACCGGCGAACTTGATCGAGGTCTGCGGCGAGGCACCGGTGCCGCCGACATGGCCGGAGATCAGGATCACGTCCGCTTTCGCCTTCGCGACGCCGGCCGCGATCGTGCCGATGCCGGAGCGCGCGACCAGTTTCACGCAAACCTTCGCATCGGGATTGATCTGCTTCAGATCGTAGATGAGCTGGGCCAGATCCTCGATCGAGTAGACGTCGTGATGCGGCGGCGGCGAGATCAGCATCACGCCGGGTGTCGAATGGCGCAGCTTCGCGATCTCGAGTGTCACCTTGAAACCCGGCAACTGGCCGCCTTCGCCCGGCTTTGCACCCTGGGCTACCTTGATCTCGATCTCGCGGCAGTTGTTGAGATATTCGGCGGTCACGCCGAAGCGGCCGGAGGCGACCTGCTTGATCGACGAATTTTCGTTGTCGCCATTCGGCTTCGGCCGGAAGCGCGCCGGATCCTCGCCGCCTTCGCCGGAATCGGACTTGGCGCCGATGCGGTTCATCGCGACGTTCAGCATGCCGTGCGCTTCGGGCGAGAGTGCACCGAGCGACATGCCCGGCGTCACGAAGCGCTTGCGGATTTCGGTGATCGATTCGACCTCGTCGACCGAGGCCGGCTCGCGCTTGTGGCGGAAGCCGAGCAGATCGCGCAGCGCGACCGGCGGCTGCGCGGTGATGCCTTCGCTGAATTTCTTGTAGGTCTGGTAGGACTCGCTGGCGACGGCGGCCTGCAGCGTGTGAATGAGCCCCGCCTCCCAGGCATGGGTCTCGCCGCCGCGCCGGTAGCGATAGAAGCCGCCGACCGGCAGCGCGATCAGCGCCTCGTCGAAAGCGCGCGCGTGGAGTTCGAGGATCTTCTGCTGGATGCCGACCATGCCGATGCCGGAAATGCGCGAGGGCATGTTCGGGAAATATTCCGCGACCAGGGTGCGCGAGAGCCCGACCGCCTCGAACAAAGCGCCGCCGCGATAGGAGCTGACGACCGAGATGCCCATCTTGGACATGATCTTGAGCAGGCCCTGATCGACCGCGACCTTGTAGCGCGCAAGGCAGGCATCGAGATCGAGCTCACCGAACAGGCCGCGCGCCTGGCGATCGGCGATCGAGGCCTCAGCCAGATAGGCGTTCACCGTCGTCGCACCCACACCGATCAGCACGGCGAGATGATGGACGTCGAAACATTCGGCCGAGCGCACATTGAGCGAGGTGAAGGTGCGGAGCTGCTGGCGCAGCAGATGCGTATGCACGGCACCGGTCGCGAGGATCATCGGAATCTGCGCACGCGCGCCGCCGACATTCTCGTCGGTCAGGATCACATGCACCGCGCCGCCGCGCACGGCATCCTCGGCCTGGCGGCGGATGCGCTGGATCGCGTCGCGCAGCGCATGTTCGCCGTCGGCCGGATCGAAATGGCAATCGACCAGCACCGCGCTTTCGCCCATGTGATAGCGCATCGCCTCATATTCGGCGGTCAGCAGCACCGGCGATTCGAGCTGGAGCAGATGGCACTGCCCCTCGGCCTGATCCATGATGTTGCCGAGATTCCCGAGCCGGGTCTTGAGCGTCATCACCCGCGCCTCGCGCAGACTGTCGATCGGCGGGTTGGTCACCTGGCTGAAATTCTGCCGGAAGAAATGATGCAGGCCGCGATACTGCTCGGAGAGCACGGCGATCGGCGTATCGTCGCCCATCGAGCCGACCGCTTCCTTCGCCTCCTCGACCATCGGATGCAGGATCAGCTCGAGATCCTCCATTGTGATGCCGACCGACGTCTGGCGCCGGCGCAAGGCGTCGCGATCGAGGATCGAGGGCTTGCCCGGTGCTGCGGCGATCAGCGTGTCGAGCATCGTGATGTTGCGCACCCAGTCGCCGAACGCGGCGGCGGACGCGAGTTTGTCCATGATCTCGCGATGCTTGTAGAAGCGGCCGTTGGCGAGATCGATCGCGATCATCTGCCCGGGACCGACGCGGCCCTTCTCGACGATTTCGGCCTCGTTGAGCTTCACCATGCCGGTTTCGGAACCGGCAACGACCAGCCCGTCCTGCGTGATCGCATAGCGCAGCGGACGAAGGCCGTTGCGGTCCATGCCGGCGATCGCCCAGTTGCCGGCGAAGGCGCAGATACCGGCCGGTCCGTCCCACGGCTCCATCACCGAGTTGCAGTATGAATAAAGATCGCGATGCGCCTCGGGCATGGTGACGCGATCCGCCCAGGCCTCGGGGATCATCAGCGTCTTGACCATCGGCAGATTGCGCCCGACGCCGACCAGCGCCTCGAACACGTTGTCGAGCGCCGCCGAGTCCGAACCGCTCGGCTGGATGACCGGCTTCACGTCCGCCATATGCGCGCCGTAGGTCGGCGTGTCCATGCGCGTCTCGTGCGCCTTCATCCAGTTGATGTTGCCCTTGAGCGTGTTGATCTCGCCGTTATGCGCGATCACGCGGAAGGGCTGGGCCAGCGGCCAGGTCGGGAAGGTGTTGGTCGAATAGCGCTGGTGATAGATCGCGAAATTCGAGACGTACCGCTCGTCCAGCAGATCGGGATAGAAGGCGGTGAGCTGTTCGGCGAGGAACATGCCCTTGTAGATCAGCGAACGGCAGGAGAGCGAACAGATGTAGAGTTCCTTGATCTGCTCGTCCATCGCCGCCTTCTCGATGCGGCGGCGGATGATGTAGAGATCGTTCTCGAAGGTCTCCTCGTCGACGCCGCGGCTGTTGCAGATCATGATCTGCTCGATCTCGGGCCGCGTCGCGTTCGCCTTCTCGCCGATCACCTCGATGTTCACCGGCACCTGGCGCCAGCCATAGATCGTGTAGCCGTAGCCGAGAATTTCGCGCTCGACGATGACGCGGCAGCGCTCCTGCGCCGAGAGATCGGTGCGCGGCAGGAAGACCATGCCGACCGCCAGCCGTTCGCGGCCCGCCGCATGGCCCGAGCGCAGCACGTGCTCGCGGAAGAAATCCTGCGGTATCTGCAGATGGATGCCGGCGCCGTCGCCGGTCTTGCCGTCGGCATCGACCGCGCCGCGATGCCAGACCGCCTTCAGCGCGCCGATCGCCGCCAGCACGACCTCGCGCCGCGGCTTGCCGTCGATCGTCGCGACGAGGCCGACGCCGCAGGCGTCATGCTCATCGGCCGGATCGTAGAGCCCGTTCTTCGCGAGATGCGCGGCGTTCGCCTGCCACAAGGCGGCCTGATCAATGCCGCCGGATTTCTTCTGTCTCGTCATGCTGCCTTCTCCGACGCGCCGGTAATCGGCACATGGCCGGGCTCGGCCGCGATGCGATCGAGCCAGGTCCGGATTGCGCGATAGCGTCCGAGATCGAAGCCGCCCTCGGGCGCGACATGGGTATAGGCGTAGAGCGCGATGTCGGCGGTGGTGCAGCGTTCGCCGACGAAGAAGCGGCGGCCGGTCAGATGCTGCTCCATCACGTCGAGCGCCTGATAGCCCTTCGCGACGCGCTGCGGCAGCTCGGCTTCCTGCTGCGGCGTCAGCGCGCCGAGATGCCGCCAGTGGCGCACCACGGCGATATAGGGCTCGTGGCTGTATTGCTCGAAGAACATCCATTGCAGCGCGCGGGCGCGCGCGAGCCGCCCGTCCGGCCACAAGGTCGAGCCTTCCGCGAGATAGACGAGGATCGCGTTCGATTCGGCGAGATGCGTGCCGTCGTCGAGCTCGAGCAGCGGCACGCGGCCGTTCGGGTTCTTCGCGAGATACTCGGGCGTGCGCGTCTGGCCGGTATCGATATCCATTTCGATGCGCTCGTACGAAATTCCGAGCAAAGCGAGCGCGAGCCGCACCTTGTAGGCGTTGCCGGAGATGGCGCTGTCATAAAGCTTGGGCATCGCCGCTACTCCGCAGCCTGGGCCATGGGTGCTACCTTCGCCTTGAGGTAGCGATGGATCTGCGCCGCCACGTCGCGCCCGTCGCGCACCGCCCAGACCACGAGCGAGGCACCGCGCACGATATCGCCGGCGGCGAACACGCCGTCGAGCGAGGTCATCATGCGGCGGTGGTGGATCTTGATCGTGTTCCAGCGCGTGACCTCTAGCGCAGGCGTGCCGAAATTCGCCGGCAGATCCTCGGGATCGAAGCCGAGCGCCTTGATCACCAGATCGCCCTCGACCGAGAAATTCTCGCCCTCGATCGCGCGCGGCACCTGGCGGCCGGTCGCATCCGGCACGCCGAGATGGATGCGCTGCGCTTTCACAGCGGCCACGCGCGCGTTCTTCTCGACGAAGGCTTCGGGCTGGGCGAGCCAGAGAAATTTCACGCCCTCTTCCTCGGCATGGCCGACTTCGCGCAGCGAGCCGGGCATGTTCTCGCGATCGCGCCGATAGAGGCAGGAGACCGAGAGCGCGCCCTGACGCACGGCGGTGCGCACGCAATCCATGGCGGTGTCGCCGCCGCCGATCACGACGACGCGGCGGCCGCCGGCATCGAGCAGACCCGACTCGAAGTTCGCGACCCGGTCGCCGAGACCCGTGCGATTGGATGCCGTCAGATAGTCGATCGCCTGAACGATACCGCCGGAACCGACACCGGGCGCCTTGAGCTCGCGCGGCTTGTAGACGCCGGTTGCGATCAGGACCGCATCGTGCCGCGCGCGCAGTTCATCGAAGGAAAGGTCGCGGCCGATTTCGCAATTGAGATTGAACATGACACCGCCGGCGGCCAGCAGGTCGGCGCGGCGCGTGACGACCTGTTTCTCGAGCTTGAAATTGGGAATGCCATAGATCAACAGACCGCCGACCCGGTCATACCGGTCATAGACCGTCACCTTGTAGCCGCGGCGGCGCAGTTCTTCCGCCGCCGCAAGGCCGCCCGGCCCGGCACCGATGATGCCGACGCTCTGCGCGCGCTCCTGCAGCGGGCGGACCGGTTTCACCCAGCCGCGTTCCCAGGCGGTGTCGGTGATGTATTTCTCGACCGCGCCGATCGTGACGGTGCCGTGCCCGGCTTGTTCGATGACGCAATTGCCTTCGCAGAGCCGGTCCTGCGGGCAGATGCGGCCGCAGATGTCGGGGAAATTGTTGGTCGAGGCGGCCATCTCGTAAGCCTCCTCGAGCCGGCCCTCGGCGGTCAGCTTGAGCCAGTCGGGGATGTTGTTGTGCAGCGGACAATGGACCTGACAGAAGGGCACGCCGCATTGCGAGCAGCGCCCGGCCTGCTCGGCGGCGGCCTCGGGATCGAACTCGTCGTAGATCTCGGCAAAATCCGCCCGCCGGTCGGCAGCCTGCCGCTTTTCCGGCATCGCCTTGGCCAGCGAAACGAACTTGAGAAGGCGGTTCGGCATCGAGGCGGCTCCCTTACGCTTCGAGATGTCGAGGCCCCGTTCCCCGGGCAGGTTCGGGGGGCAGGTTCGGGGATCAGGGGCTCGGGCTATACGCCAATCTTTCCAGCGTTGCGAACGGAAAATGACCGATAGGTCACGGTATCTGACCTTAAATTATAGCGAGGAGGGCATTCAAGCCAGAAACCACCATGTTGTGCGAGTCCCGGACGACCGATTTGGTAATCAATTCGGAACTAATCCTGTACTTGGGGCGGTATCCCGCCGATGGTATAAGCGGCCGCGGAGTTGCAGGGGATTCGAGCGTGCCGCTTATCCAGATTCTGGTCCTGGCACTGATTCAGGGCCTGACCGAGTTTCTGCCCGTCAGCTCGTCCGGCCATCTAATCCTGGTGCCGGCGCTGACCGGCTGGGAGGATCAGGGGCTGGCGGTCGACGTCGCCGCCCATGTCGGCACGCTGGTCGCGGTCCTGATCTATTTCTGGCGCGATGTCGGGCGGATGCTGGCGGGTATCGCGCGCCTCTTCATCGGGCGCTTCGACCCGGGGGCAAAGCTCGCCGCCTTCCTCCTGCTCGGCACCATCCCCGCCCTCGGCGCCGGCTATCTGATCGACGAATATGCCGGCGACCTGTTCCGCCGGGTCGAGATCGTCGCCTGGACGCTGATCGGCTTCGGCATCCTGCTCTGGATCGCCGACCGCATCGGCCTCACGATCCGGCGGGTCGAACACATGACCCTGGCGCAGGCGCTCTTCGTCGGCTTCGCGCAGGCGCTCGCCTTCATTCCCGGCACCAGCCGCTCGGGCGTCACCATGACGGCGGCACGCCTCGTCGGGTTCGAGCGGCAGGAGGCGGCGCGCTTCTCGTTCCTGCTCGCCATTCCGGCGATCTCGGCGGCCGGATTGTGGAAGGGTTACGAGCTCTACGAAACCGGATCGAGGGCGCAGCTCGAGGTCGCTTTGACGACCGGGGCGTTCTGCGTGCTGACCGGGTTGTTTGCGATCGCCTTCATGATGCAGTGGCTGAAACGCGCGAACTTCACGCCGTTCGTCATCTATCGCCTGCTGCTCGGCGGGCTGCTGCTTTATCTCGTCTATGTCGAAGGCTGGTGGGCCTGAAGCCCGGGTCCGAAAGCTTCTACAGCCGCGCGCCGCGCCGATAGCGGCGCAGATAGGTCGGCAGGATCGCCGCCATCGCGGTCGGCTCGATACCGAGCGCGGCGAATCCGGGCGCGGCACCGCTGGCGACATTATCGGCCCGCAGCAACCTGACCTGGTCGCGGGTCAGCGGCGGCACCGGCAAAAGGCCGAGGAATGTCGCCATGATTCCAGCCGCCCAGAACGGAATTGGCAGCAACAACCGCCGCCGGCCGATCTCGACCAGCATGCGTTCCATCAGCGCCCGGAACTCCAGCATTTCCGGTCCGGCAAGCTCATAGGTCTGGCCGGCGGTTTCCGGGCGGTCGAGCATCGTCGCGATCGCGGCTGCGACATCGCCGACATAGACCGGCTGGAAGCGCGTCCGGCCGCCGCCGATCAGCGGCAAGACGGGTGCGATGCGCGCCATCGCGGCGAAGCGATTGAAGAAGGAATCCTCGGGCCCGAAAATGATCGAGGGCCGAACGACCGTCGCATCGGGAAAGGCTTCGCGCGCGACCTGCTCGCCGATCGCCTTCGAGCGCGCATAATCGGAGATTGAATCCGGATCGGCGCCGAGCGCCGACATTTGGATGAGACGGGTTGCACCGGCCGCATGGGCGGCCATGGCGATGCGCTTCGCGCCATCGACATGAACCGCCTCGAAGGACTGACGGCCTCTCGAATAGAGAATGCCCACCAGATTGATCACCGCATCGGAACCTTCGATGCAGGCGGCGACCGACGCGTCGTCGCGGATATTGGCGCCAATCGGCGTGATCTGCCCGACATGGCCGAGCGGCTTCAGGAACTGCGCCTGGGCCGGACGCCGGGCAGCGACCCGGATCACCCAGTCGCGACGGGCGAGCTGCTGGACGACATAGCGGCCGACAAAGCCCGTGCCGCCGAAGATGGTCACCGATCGATTGGCCATGCCTCAATTCCCGGCGCGAATGCCGATCCCGTCACCCGTCCGTTCCGATATTGGCGGGTGCGCGCCAATATAGCCACGCGGCAGGCCGAGAAAAGGCCCAAAACCGATTGACAATGAGGGGGTCTTGGCGACAATCGCGCCCCTTGGCGACCCGCCCTCAATGCCCAGGTGGCGGAATTGGTAGACGCGCAGGTTTCAGGTACCTGTGGCCGAAAGGTCGTGGAAGTTCGAGTCTTCTCCTGGGCACCATCGAATTGTCGCCGCTTTGGATCGGCGCCCTGCGATGACGAGACGCAAGGCGCCGCTCGCGCGCCCGAAAGCATAGCGCAAGCGAATCGCCATCGCCTGCGTACCGATCGAGAGCGGCTGCCGATCGCCGGCGAAGAGATCAGGAGCGATCGGCGATCGCTCGGGGACGTGTCATGAGCGATCTTCGAATCGAGTTTCACCGCAACGACCTGCCGGACGGGCTCGATCTCGGCCGCGCCGTTGCGGTCGATACCGAAACCATGGGTCTCAATCTCACGCGCGACCGCCTCTGCCTGGTGCAGCTTTCGGCCGGCGACGGCGTTTGCCATCTGGTGCAGATCCCGGCGGTTGGCGCCGGCAGCCAGCATCGCGCGCCCAACCTCACGGCGCTGCTCGGCGATGCGCGCGTCACCAAGATCTTTCATTACGCCCGGTTCGATGTGGCGATGCTCCATCGCAATCTGGGCGTCGATGTCCAGCCGATCTACTGCACCAAGATCGCCTCGAAGCTGACCCGTACCTTCACCGACCGGCATGGGCTCAAGGATCTGTGCCGCGATCTGCTCGGCGTCGAAGTCTCGAAGCAGCAGCAGAGTTCCGACTGGGGCGCCCCCGAGCTGACGCAGGAACAGATGCGCTATGCGGCCTCGGACGTCGCCTATCTCCATGCGCTCAGGGAGAAACTCGATGCGATGCTGGCGCGGCTCGGCCGCAGCGAGCTCGCTTTGTCCTGCTTCGCCTTCCTGCCGACCCGGGCCCGGCTCGACCTTGCCGGCTGGCCGGAGGAAGACATCTTTCAGCATTGAGGCGGCGGACGGCGCGAAGCGGCCGGTATTCGGGTCGAAAAAGTCCGCTGTCGCCGCGCTTTACCGCTTGGGTGTAAACTCCATCGCCATGAGCCTTGCCCGCAAAACCGGATCGTCGACCCCCGCCCGGCCGGCCGCCGGATCGCTGGCGACCGGTCGTCACGTGCTGATGACCGAAGCGGCTGCCGTGACGGCGCTTGCCGCCTCCCTCGATGGCGCCTTCGAGCGCGCCGTCGACCTGCTGTTCGCCCATCGCGGCCGGATCGTCGTGACAGGCATGGGCAAATCCGGCCATGTCGCGCGCAAGATCGCAGCGACCCTGGCCTCGACCGGTTCGCCCGCGCTCTATGTGCATCCGGCCGAAGCGAGCCACGGCGATCTCGGCATGCTGACCACCGAGGACGCGCTGATCGCGCTGTCCAATTCGGGCGACACGCCGGAACTCGGCGACATCCTCAATCACTGCAAGCGGTTCAACATTCCCTTCGTCGGCATCACCTCCGGTGCGCCGAGCGCGCTCGCCGATCTCGCGACCGTGGCCCTCCTGTTGCCGCCGGCCGAAGAAGCCTGTCCGATGGGGCTCGCGCCGACCAGTTCAACCACGATGATGCTGGCACTCGGCGATGCGCTCGCGATCGCGCTGCTCGAGCGGCGCGGCTTTTCATCGGAGGATTTCCGCAACCTGCATCCGGGCGGCCGGCTTGGCCGCAAATTGCTGCGCGTCGGCGACCTGATGCATGACGGCGATGAAGTGCCGGTGACGGCGGCGACCACCGGGATGGACGAGGCGATCCTCGTCATCACCGCGAAGCGCTTCGGTTGCGTCGGCATCGTCGACGACAAAGGCGCGCTGCTCGGGATCATCACCGACGGCGACCTGCGCCGCCACATGGCGCCCGATCTGCTCAAGAAGCCGGCCGCGGCCATCATGACCGGCACACCGCACACGATCCGCCCCGATGCGCTCGCCGCCGAGGCGCTGCGCGTCATGAACGAGAACGCCATCACCAGCCTCTTCGTCACCGTCGCCGGGCAGCCGGTCGGCATTCTTCATATTCACGACTGCCTGCGGGCAGGCGTGGCCTGAGCGGCAGCATGGCAAAAGCCGAAACCTTTCCGCCGCAGGTTTCGGCCCGCCCGCCGCGTTTGCGCCGTCCCGGCGGAACGCGGCTCTGGCGCACGCTCAAGCTGCTGCTCCCGACGGTCGCGACATTGTTCATACTGCTGCTGATCTTTTGGTCGCAGAGCAATCTCGAAGAGAGCCGCTTCCAGATCGGCATCACTGAGCTGTCGACCGAAGACATCAACAATATGACGATGCTCAATCTGCGCTTCGACGGCATGGACCAGGAAGACCGGCCGTTTTCGATCACCGCGGATGCGGCGAAGCAGAACACCGATCTCTCCGGTGTCATCGACCTGATCGAGCCGCGCGCCGACATTACGCTCGGTGACGGCACGTGGGTCGCGCTGATGGCGTCGGGCGGTCACTATGACCGCGACGCGCGGCGGCTCGAACTGTCGGGCGGCGTAAATGTGTTTCACGATCGCGGCTTTGAAATCAGTTCCGAAGGCGCCAACGTCGATCTCGCCACCGGCACGACGAGCAGCGATCAGCCCGTCAGCGGGCACGGACCGGCGGGCGAGCTGACGGCGGCCGGGTTTCGCGTCATGAACGACGGCGAGCGCATCCTGCTGAACGGGCCGGCGCGGCTTAATTTGTTCGCGGCCGGCGAGGATCAGGAGGTCGAGGCCGAATGAAACTTAGGTGCCTTCGCCGCATCGCGCTGGCGCTGCTGGTCTGCCTGCTGGCCTCCCTGCTGGCGGGGCCGCTCGTCGCACCGCACGCCGCCGCGCAATCGATCGGCAGTTTCGACGTCGGCGCGACCAGTGGCGACATCCAGATCGACGCCGAAGACGGCATCGAGTGGCGCCGCGAGGAGAGCGTCTATATTGCGCGCGGCAATGCCCGTATCGCGCGCGGCGATCTCGCGGTCTATGCCGACACGCTGAAGGCATTCTATCGCGGCGACGGAACGACCGCCGGCGAGATCTATCGCGTGGAGGCGACCGGCAATGTGCGCCTCACCTCGCCCGGCGAAACCGTCTATGGCGAATATGCCGTCTACGATGTCGAGCGGAAGGTGCTGGTGATGACCGGCGGCGACCTCATGGTCGAGACGGAGAATGAAATCATCACCGCGCGCGACAGCCTCGAATACTGGCAGGACCAGCAGGTGGTCGTCGCCCGCGGCGATGCCGAAGTCGTACAGGAAGCGGAGAACCGCCGGGTCCGTGCCGATACGCTGACCGGGTTCTTTCGCGAGGACGATAGCGGCGAAGTCGGGCTCTTCCAGGTCGAAGCGGAAGGGGGGGTCCGGATCCAGCGCGGCGATGAAATCGCGCGGGCCGGCAAGGCGGTCTACAATCTCGATACCGAAATCGCCACGCTCACCGGTGGTGTGAAGATCACCCAGGGCGAAAGCCAGCTCAACGGCGATTTTGCCGAATTCAATCTGCGATCCGGTGTAAGCCGGCTGCTGGGCAGCGGCGAAGACGACGGCCGCGTGCAAACCCTGATCGTGCCCGGCGACTGACGATCTGCCGATGCCCGAGCAGCCGACGGACGCAAGACGAATCACAGGGGATATGGTGGCGGACGCAAAAGCAGATCTTACCGCGCGGGCGGAGACGATTCCCGACCGCGGCCTGGTCGCATGGCGTGTCGGAAAATCGTTCCGCAAGCGGCCGGTGCTGCGCGATGTGACGGTATCGGTGCAGCGCGGCGAAGTGGTCGGTCTGCTCGGTCCGAACGGCGCCGGCAAGACCACCTGCTTCTACATCATCACCGGCCTGATCGCGACCGATACCGGTACCGTGGCGATCGACGGCACCGACATCACCGCGCTGCCGATGTATCGCCGCGCGAAACTCGGCGTCGGCTATCTGCCGCAGGAAGCCTCGGTGTTTCGCGGGCTGACGGTTGCGGAAAATATCCGCGCCGTGCTCGACGTCGTGCAGCCGGCGCGCGAACGCCGCGAAGCGCGCATCGACCGGTTGCTGCAGGAGTTTTCGATCGCGCATCTGCGCGATGCGGCGGCTTCGGCGCTGTCCGGCGGCGAGCGGCGCCGCGTCGAGATCGCGCGTGCGCTCGCGACCGATCCCGGCTTCATCCTGCTCGACGAGCCGTTCGCCGGCATCGATCCGATTTCGGTAGCGGATATCCGCGAGCTGGTCGCCCATCTCAAGGATCGCGGGATCGGCGTTCTCATCACCGACCATAATGTGCGCGACACGCTCGATATCGTCGATCGCGCCTATATCCTGCATGAAGGTGTCGTGCTGCGCGAAGGAAGGCCGGCCGAGATCGTGCTCGATCCCGACGTGCGGCGCGTCTATCTGGGCGAACGCTTCTCGCTCTGACCGCGATGGCCCGCCTTGCGAGCGCGCTCGTTCAAAAGCAGGCCCAGCATTTGGCCCCGGCGCAGCAGCAGTCGCTGTCCATCCTGCAACTCCCGGCCGGCGATCTGGCGGCCCTGATCGAGGCGGCGCTCGTCGAGAACCCGTTTCTGGAACGCCAGGATGGGCCCGAGGGCGATGCGATTCGACCGCACCGCCAGCGCGGCACTGCGATCGGCCGCGGCGGGCTGCCGATGCCGCCGGTTTCGGCCGGTGCTCCTCCGGCGCCCGCCGCCGACCCGATCGAGGGGATCGCCGATCCGGGCGCGACCAGCCTGCGCGCCTATCTGATCGATCAGCTCCGTCTCGAGATTGCCGATCCGCTGGCCCGTACGATCGCACTGCATCTGATCGATCTCTGCGCCGAAACCGGCTATCTCGCCGGCGATCCCGGCGAGGTCGCGACGATGCTCGGCGTCGGGCGCGACGCGGTCGACCAGGTGCTGACGCGGCTGCGCCAGTTCGAACCCGCCGGCATATTCGCGCGCAATCTAGCCGATTGCCTCGCTTTGCAGCTCGATCCCGGTGAACGCGACGATCCGGCGATGACGACGTTGCTCGCCAATCTCGCGCTGCTCGCCGCGGGCGATCGCGATGCGCTGGCCGCGCGCTGCAACGTCGATCGCGAACGGCTCGACGCCATGATCCGGCGCATCCGCTCTCTCGATCCGAAGCCCGGTTTGCGGTTCGCTGCCACCCCGACCGTCTGGACGGTACCGGACATCCTGGTCGAGCGCGACGGCGGCCGGTATCGCGTTCGCATCAATCCGGCACTCGGCGCCGGCTTCGCGCTCGATCTCGCCGGCTATCGCCGCCTCCATGCGGCCGCACGACAGCGCGAGGCGAAAGACACGCTGCGCCAGCAATTCGATGCGGCGCGCGGCCTGCTTTCGGCCGTGGAGCGACGGGCGGTCACGCTTCTCGCGATTGCCGAGGCGATCGTCGATCGCCAGCGCGGCTTTTTCGAAGAGGGCGCGACCGCGCTCGAGGTCTTCACGCAGCGCCAGCTCGCGACGCAACTCGAACTCGACGAAAGCACGATCAGCCGTGCGATCGCCGACAAGACGATGACCACACCGCGCGGACTTTACAGGTTCGATTTCTTCTTCGACCGGGGTATCGCGCAGGCCGGAACCGAGGGGTTTTCCACAGCCCGTCTGCGCGGCCGAATCGTGGCTCTGGTCGCTGCCGAAACGCGGCCGCTGAGCGATGCGACGCTCGCGGCGGCGCTCGCCGCGGAAGGCTGGGCGGTCGCCCGGCGGACGATCGCCAAATACCGGGAATCGTTGAAGATTCCGCCCGCGTCGCGGCGTCGCCGGGAGACCGGCGGCGGTCGCGCCCGAAGGATCCGTCCACGCGCCTGACGCGGCAGAATCGGAGGCCGGTCAAGCTTGACAGGCTAGGGGGGTCTTCTTATGGTCCGCGCCTCGCGATTGCCGGCCCCGAATGCGACGAGGCGGGATAGAGCAAGCGGCCAGGCGTTGAACGGATTTCATGCAGATCGACGTTAACGGCAAGCTTCATATCGGACGCTTTGCGCACGCACATCGAACGGGATTTTGCGGCCAACTTCCACCCGATAACGGTAATGCCATCGGTCATGCGAATCGCATCAAAGCGCCTGGGAATCGCTGACGGCGCCGCAGGCGAGCGAACGAGCTGACAAGGGGAAGGCGGGCGCGCTGCTTTGACGGCTGCTGCGCGCATGACCCCTGTAACGGAGTTACTATGGAAATCGAAGATCTGATTACCCCGTCGCGCACCATTGCAGGGCTCAAGGCCACCAGCAAGAAACAGGTGCTGCAGGAGCTCGCGCGGCGCGCGGCCGTGGATACCGGGTTGCACGAGCGCAATGTGTTCGACGTCCTGCTCGAGCGCGAGCGGCTCGGCACGACAGGGGTGGGCAACGGTATCGCCATCCCGCATGGGCGGTTCCCCGGTCTCCAATCGATCTACGGACTTTTTGCACGCCTCGAAACGCCGGTCGATTTCGACGCGGTCGACGACCAGCCGGTCGACCTGCTGTTCCTGCTGCTCGCACCCGAAACCGCGGGCGCCGATCATCTGAAGGCCCTGGCGCGCGTCTCGCGCCTGCTTCGCGATCGCACGATCTGCGAAAAACTGCGCGGCAGCGAAACCGCCGACGCGCTCTATGCCGTGCTGACCTCGGCGGCACAAAGCCACGCCGCCTGACCGGCCGACAGGCCCTTAATCCCAACGATGCGCCTGCAGCTTTCCACCTGGCCCGATGTCGAGGCGTATCTCAAGCGCTCGACCGCGATCGTCATTCCGGTCGGATCGACCGAACAGCACGGCCCCAACGGCTTCATCGGGACCGATGCGCTCTGCCCTGAAATCCTCGCGAAGGGCCTCAGCGAAAAGACCGGCGCCCCGATCGCGCCGACCATGTCGGTCGGCATGGCGCAGCATCATCTGGGCTTTGCCGGATCGGTGACGCTGCGTCCGTCCACCATGATCGCGGTCGTGCTGGACTGGCTGAACTCGCTGGCGCGGCACGGCTTCGACCGCTTCTATTTCCTGAACGGTCATGGCGGCAATATCGCGACGCTGACGGCGGCATTCTCGGAGCTCTATGCCGAATCGAGTCTCGGCATCGCGGCGACCAACCGGCCGGGCCTGCGCTGCAAGCTGCGCAACTGGTGGGACGCGCCGGGGATGCGGGGATTGAGCAGCGAGCTGTTCGGTGCCGACGAAGGCTCGCACGCCACCTGCTCGGAAGTGTCGCTCACCTGGTACGCCTATCCCGACGAAGCGCGGCGCGACATCCGTTTTGAAGGACGCGCGCCGGAAGGTCCGATCTACGAGGCCGACGATTTCCGGCGGCGGTTTCCCGACGGACGCATGGGCTCGAACCCGGAACGCGCGTCGGTCGAAGCCGGCAAGCGCATCTATGAGACCGCGCTTACGGGTCTGGTCGACGACTATCGAAGCTTTTCGGAAAGCACTGACTGATCGGAAAATGCCCCAAAAAATGCAATGCCGCCCGGGGGCAAATTCCCGGGGCGGCATGCTTCGAAGACGCCTGGTGGCGGCCGGCGCCTAGTGGAGGCTGGCCGGTTCCATGTCGTGCTGACGCACGAGGCCGACCGCGGCGTCGCGTGTCGGGACGACGGCGAGCTGCTGGCCCGCAGCGGAGTAGATCGCGAAAGCCGGCATGCCGTTGAACTGGATCGCCCGCACGTAAGCGAGATGCCCGACGCCGAGCTCGGAAAATTCCGGCCGCGTCATCGGCTGCGGCTTTTCAAGCCGCGTTTTGGTCGCTTCGTCCATTTCACTCTCCTTGTTCACGCATGCACGCCAGCTCGACGGATTTCGATTCGTCGTTCCTGGCTGGTGACCGGCCGCTTGTTGAGATCGATATGCAGCAGGCCATTCTCGAGGGCAGCGCCCGCAACTTCAACGCCTTCGGCCAACAGAAATGCTTTCTGGAACTGCCGGGCGGCAATTCCGCGATAGATAAAGGCGCGGCCGTTCGCATCGTCGCTCTGCTTGCCGCGGACCACGAGCTGGTTGTCTTCCTGACGGATATCGAGATCGTCGATGGCAAAGCCGGCGACCGCGAGCGTAATGCGCAGTCGGCCTTCGCCCTGCTCTTCGATGTTATAGGGGGGATAATTGTCGCCCTGCTTGCTGATGCGATCGAGCGTGCGTTCGAGCTGATCGAAGCCCAACAGCAGCGGGTGATTGAACAGGCTGACTCGGTTCATGACGGCGGCCCCTCCTTCCAAAAGCGAGCCCAGATCCCGATCCCACTCGCGGCGCCCGACTTCGGCACGCCTGCAGAACCGGCAGCGGCCCGATCAAGGCGCCGCTCGTGACCGTATCTGGTATGCCAGGGCCGCCCCGTCAAGATACTGAAACGGAAGGGAAAGCCCGGTTGGCTGCCGGGTCTGGCCGTAACCGGGCCCGGAAATGGCCGCACCCTGCGCCCTGGCGGCCGGCCGTGGAATAATGGGGGCAGGCCGGGAGCAACGGGAGGCGGGTCATGGCGGGGGTCGAAGGGCGGGTGGCGCTGGTGACGGGCGCCGGCAGCGCGGACGGAATCGGCTTTGCGACGGCGCGCATTCTCGCCGAACGCGGCGCGCTGGTTGCGATCACCTCGACCACGCGGCGGATCCGCGACCGGCTCGACGAACTGCCGGGTACCAAAACGACCAAGGCGGCATTCGTCGCCGATCTGATGAAACCGAAATCGGCGATCGAGCTGGTCGCGCGTGTAACCAAGGCGCTCGGGCCGATCGCTATCCTGGTCAACAATGCGGGCATGACGCAGGTCGGCCGCAAGGAGCGCGCCTCGCGGTTCGACAAGATCGGCGATGCCGAATGGGACGAGGCGATCGCGCGCAATCTCACAACGGCCTTCCGCATGACGCGGGCGGTGCTGCCGTCGATGTATCGGCGCGGCTATGGCCGGATCGTCCATGTCTCGTCGGTCACCGGCCCGATCGTCAGCAATTTGAACGCGACCGGCTACTCGGCCGCGAAGGCCGGCATGCTCGGCATGACGCGCAGCCTCGCGATCGAGGCAGGCCCCAAAGGCGTTACCGTGAACGCGGTCGGGCCGGGCTGGATCCAGACCGCCTCGTCCCGCGAGGAGGAAATCATCGCCGGCCGGAACACGCCGGCGGGCCGCCCCGGCACGCCCGACGAAATCGGCCAGGTCTGCGTTTTTCTCGCCTCGGAAGAAGCCAGCTATCTCACCGGCCAGTTGATCGTGGTCGACGGCGGCAACACGATCCAGGAGTACAAGGGCCCGAGCGACGCCTACTACTAAGCCGGTATTCCGACTGTTCGACGCGCGTGCCCGCGCGCCGGCGGTGGTGCGCGATGGATTGCCGCAAGGCCGGCGCCTTCCTAATTATTACCGTTATGTTACAATCGGCGCCGATCACAACCGAACCGATTATCCGCGACCAGCCGCAGCCACGTCCTGCGGCGGCGCCAACCAGTCTGTTGTCGCAATGAACGGTGCCGAACTGTTGCTGAATATCGCGGGCGGCGTAGCGCTCCTGCTCTGGGGCGTGCGCATGGTCCGCACCGGCATCCTGCGCGCCTGGGGCAGCGACTTCCGCCGCGTGCTCGCAAGTTCGCTGCGCAATCCGTTCAAGGCCTGGGCCGCCGGGCTTGGCGTCACGACCTTGCTGCAGAGTTCGACGGCAACGGCGACGCTCGCCGTTTCGTTTGCCTCGAAGGGGCTGGTGACGACCGCCGCCGGTCTCGCCCTGATGCTCGGTGCCGATGTCGGCTCCACGCTGGTCGTCCAGGTCCTGTCGTTCGGCCTGCACTGGGTGTCGCCGGTCCTCATCCTGATCGGCGTCGTTGCCTTTCTCGCGACCGAGAACGGGATCGTCCGCCATGTCGGCCGCGCGTTGGTCGGCCTCGGCCTCGTGCTGTTGTCGTTGAGCCTCATCGTCGGCGCGTCGGAGCCGCTGCGCGACAGCGCGGCGATGCAGACCGTGTTGACCGCGCTCGGCAGCGAACCGGTCATCGCTCTCCTCGTCGCCGCCCTTCTGACCTGGCTCGCGCATTCGAGCGTCGCGATGGTGCTGTTCGTCATGTCGCTGGTCGGCAGCGGCGTGGTGCCGCTCGAACTCGGCTTCGTGCTGGTGCTGGGCGCCAATGCCGGCGCCGGCATCGTGCCGTTCATGCTGTCGCTCGCCGAACCCCCGACGGCGCGGCGCATACCGCTCGGCAACCTGATGTTCCGCGTCGTCGGCGCGCTGATCGCCCTGCCCTTCCTCACCTTCGCGATGCCCTATATCGCCGCGGTGAACGGCGGGCCGGCGCGGCAGATCGCCAATTTCCACACCGCCTTCAACCTCGCTTTGACGGTCCTCTTTTTGCCGCTGACCGGCCTCGCGGCCAAGCTGGTCGACCGGCTCTTGCCCGACACGCGCGAGGCCGAAGGCACGATCCGGGCGCGCTATCTCGATCCCGACGTCATCAAGCGGCCGTCTTTGGCGCTCGCCGCCGCATCGCGCGAAGTGCTGCGCATGGCGGACATTGTCGAGACCATGCTGCGCGAGCTGATCGCGGTCCTGCGCGACAACGATCCGAAGCTCATCGAGCGCATCTCCACGATGGATGACGATGTCGATACGCTCTACGAAGCGATCAAGCTCTATCTGACCGAGGCAAGCCGCGCCGCCACCTCGGAAGAGGAAAGCCGCCGCCTGATCGACGCCATCACCTTCACGACCAATCTCGAGCATGTCGGCGACATCGTCGACAAGAACCTGCTCGAACTGGCGCAGAAGAAGATCCGCAATCGCCTGTCTTTCTCGGCCGAGGGTTGGAAAGAGCTTGAGACGATGCACGGTCGCGTGGTCGACAACATGCAGCTCGCACTCGGCGTCTACATGTCCGGCGATATCGATTCCGCGCGGGAGCTGCTGGCGCAGAAGGAAACGATGCGCGATCTCGAGCGCGCCGGCAGCGAACATCATCTCGAACGGCTGCGATCGGGGCGTGTGCAGTCGATCGAAACCTCGGCGCTGCATCTCGACATCATGCGCGACCTGAAGCGCATCAACTCGCATCTCACCTCGGTCGCCTATCCGATCCTCGATGCGCATGGCGAATTGCGGAAGAGCCGGCTGCGAACGCAGCCGCCACAACCGGAGGCAGCGAATCCCGCCGATGTGACGGCGACAAGGCCGGTCGAAGGTACCTGAACGTTGCGCGGATGCCGTCTCTGACGGCATTGCCTCGTATCCCGGGCTGGGTTACGCGTAGAGCCGGAAGCCGGGACGATAGCGGCCAGACCGTCCGGCCGAACCAGGTCGATACGGGACAAATGGGAGAGCATGACGGCAATGCGCTATCTGCACACGATGGTTCGCGTGAAGGACCTCGACGAATCGCTCGATTTCTATTGCAACAAACTCGGCCTCGCCGAGGTCGACCGCTACGAAAGCGAGAAGGGCCGGTTCACGCTGGTCTATCTGGCAGCGCCGACCGATGTGGAGCGTGCGAAGAAGGAAGCAGCCCCGCTGGTCGAGCTGACCTACAACTGGGATACCGAGGACTATAAGGGCGGGCGCAATTTCGGCCATCTCGCTTTTCGCGTCGACGATATCTACGCCGCCTGCCAGCGGCTGCTGGACAAGGGCGTGACGATCAACCGCCCGCCGCGCGACGGACATATGGCATTCGTGCGGTCGCCCGACGGCATCTCGATCGAGTTGCTGCAGGAAGGCGAAAGCCTGGCACCGAAGGAGCCCTGGGCGTCGATGCAGAATACCGGGAGCTGGTAATGCCGAAACCGGGATAGCGCGCTCCCGGCTCCGCTCGCTTGCGGCGCTCGGCGTCGGCCTGACCTGTCTGTCGGCCAACCCCGTTGCCGCCGAAGAGCCCTGCATGGCCGCGGGCATGGCGATCGACCCCGGCTTCTGTATCGGCGACGGCGAAAGCGTGCTGGAGGCGCGGCTCGCGTTCGGACGCAACATTGCGGCAGCGGTGCTGGGGTTCGCCGCCTACGATCGGCTGCTCGAGGAAAATAAGGGTGCGATCGAAATCATCCGCTCGATCTGCAACGCCGAAAACGACGATCTGCAGCGCCGCCATTGTGCCTCCGATGCGCTGAACGATCGCATCGTCGAGATCGAGCAGCGTATTCTCGCCTATCTGGACGACCGGCTGCCCGCAATCGCCATCGACCCGGCGCAATTCGAAACGCTGCCCGACGGCAGCAGTCTTGCGGTGTTCCTTGCCGGCATGCGCTCCGACACCGCGCAGCCCGTGTTCTCGTCGCCGCTGCTGCATCCCGACGATCGCATCGGCGAGATCGCGGCCCAAACGACGACGGCAGCAACCGGCATTTTTCTTGCCGATTTCGAACCCGGCTCCGTTCTCCGCATTCTCTGGCAGCACGGCACGGTCGCCTGGACGGCGGCGGCCGGATGGAATTTCGATCCGGCCCTGCTTCGCGCGGGTCATTTTAATCTCGAGCCGTCCTTCGACCGGGCGGCGGACGTCGACGACGCGCGCCGGCAATGTATCGCGGCGGCACAAGGCGCGATCGTGACTTCAGCCCCCGTCACGCTGCTCGGCCCCTGGCCTGCCGGCACCGGCCAGCATTACATGCGCGTCGCGATCGGCGATGTCGACGCATTCGAATGTGTCGCAGCGCCCGGCAGCGGCGAACCGGCTTCGATCGCGGCCATATCAGAAAAGGAGTGACGACCATCCCGACCGATCCGAAATCCGCCCGCGAACGGTTGCTTGCCCGGAAGGCCGAAATCGAGGAACTGAGTCGCAGCAGCGCCGACAGCCGCAGACCGGTCGAACTCGACCAGCAGAGTGTCGGCCGCCTGTCGCGCGTGGATGCGCTGCAGATGCAGGCAATGGCCGGTGCGACCGAACGCCATCGTATGCAGCAGCGGGCACGAATCGCGGCAGCGCTCACCCGTATCGAGACCGGCGACTATGGGTTCTGTGTCGCCTGCGGCGAGCCGATCGAACCGAAAAGGCTGGAAAGCGATCCCGCGGTGCCGACCTGTATCGGCTGTGCCAGTCGCGCGGCCTGAGTGGCTGCCCCCGAACGGCGGCCCGCGGCCGGGTTGGCCGAATCGGCGATTCGCCGGTAATCTTCGGGCATTGCCGCGGAAGCGGCGCGCGACATGGGGGATATCGCGATGACTGTCGACCTGCATTACCTCACATGGTCTTCCCTTCTCTGCCTGCTGCTGTGGGTGCCCTATGTGATCGCCCGCTTCGGAATCTGGGGCGTTTCGGACACGGTCGGTTATCCGACGGAACCGAAGCCGCTGCCGGAATGGGCAACGCGCTCACAGCGGGCACATCTCAACATGGTCGAGAATCTGGTGCCGTTTGCGGCGCTGGTACTGACCGCGCACATGGCCGGGCTCGACAACGAGCAGACGGCGGCCGGTTCGGCGATCTTCTTCTGGTCGCGCCTCGCCCATGCGCTCGTCTACATGCTGGCGATTCCCTGGCTTCGGACGATCCTGTTCATCGCCTCGTGGGTCGGCAGCCTGATGGTGTTTCTGGCAATCGTCGGCGTCTAATCGGATCGGCCGGCGGCCCGCCGGCCATGCGGTCACACCAGCGGTAGCGCGCCGTAGACGTTGCGCAGGATGATGAACCACGCGCCGACGCGACCGGGCACGAGGTAACCCTCGTCGCTCGGGATCAGGCTCTTCGAGACCGAGTTCGCGACGTTGCCGCCGATCGCTTCGATGAACCCGTCGGGAATCATGCTGCTGCCGCCATTGACGATCACCAGATCGCAATGCATCGGCAGGAATTCGCCCGGCCCGCCTGGATCATTCATCAGCGTCTCAAAATCGGGCGTTTCGGCGCCGCCCCGCGTCTTGCAGATCAGATCGCCAGGTTGCGGCCGATAACGATCGACCGCCTCGGGCAGGAAAGCCCGGCCCGGCTCACCGGCGCGGGCGACGACATCCCGCACATAGGTCCAGTGATTCTCGTTGGGAACGAACCGGTCGGCTGGCATGCCCGCCTCGACCATCACCCAGGAAATGAATGCCGCCGACCAGGGCAGATGCCACGGGCATTTGCGCTCCCAACCGGCATAGCAGCTTGCCCAGGAATCGAATTCGCCTTCGCCGACCGCTGCCCAATAAGCAACCATATTCGGATAAACCGGGCGATCGTCTTCGGTATAGCCGGTCGGATCGATGAGTTGGACTTCGCGCCCGTTCGCATCGTAGCGATAGGCGACGAGCTGGTTGCCGAACGTCGCCCATTCCGCTTCCGCGATTTCGATACTGCGCTGCCAGGCGAGCTTGCCGTCGAACGGTACCGGCGGCGCAACCGGCGTCGCACAAGCGGCCAGCAGCAGTATCGACAGAAGCCAGCCGGCCATGCCGCAGCGCATCGACGATTTCATGACGCCGCCATCCGTCGCAGCGACCGTGCAAAGCGCTCGGACAAGTCTATTCGCCGGCCGCCGCGCTATCGCGCAGCACCTGCAACGCGACCAACGAGGCATGGCGCACCTGCGCGACGCAGGCCGCTTCCATCGCATCCGGGTCGCGCGCCTTGGCCGCTTCGAGGATGCGGCGGAAATTCTGGATCGACTGTTCGGTGTCCGCTTCGCTCTGTCCGAACATGGTGGTGGTTCGCAGATACTGCATGCGCGCCCGCAGCGAGACGATCATGTTCCGGGCAAAGACGTTGCCGCATTCGTCGAAAATGATCGTGTAGAAGCGGGCGAGCGCGTCGAGCACCTCGTCGACATCGAGACGCTTGGCGGCCTGCTCATAGCGACGGACTTCCCGCTCGAGTTTGCCGAGCGCCGTGTCGCTCGCGCGACCGGCAAAGAGCCGACCCGCGAAGCCCTCGAGTACGGCGCGCACCTCGTAGAGCTGTTGTGCTTCCTCCGGCGTCACGGTCGCCACAACCGGGCCGCGATGTGGCTCGCTGGTGATGAGCCCTTCGGCTTCGAGATGGCGCAGCGCCTCGCGGATCGAGGTTCGGCTTACGCCGAGCATTTCGCAGAGCTCGCGTTCGATCAGCCGGTCGCCGGGTTTGAACTGGAGGCTCAGGATGCCTTCGCGCAGCGCCTCGATCGTTTTGGCGCGCAGCGTGGTGCTGCTCCGGTCGATACGGAGCGCGATTTTGCTTTGGCTCTTCCCCTGAGGCATCGAGATCCGATCCTTGGCCCGCGAGCCCGACCATCCATCAGGCCCGGCGGCGGCACTCTAGCAGAGCCATGGGGCCGGTAGCGACGCCCACCGAGGGCCGGAAATGGCGGGTTCCAGCCGGGTCCGCCCGGAAATTCTCGCCCCGGCACGTTGCAGATTGTATGATTGTATTATAGTATAGTTCCTGTCCAGAAGCCGGGAGCGGGCGTTCCCTAAGGCCCCGGACAGCCGGATATCGCTTTCGGCACATGGATCGGAGGCACCATCATGAAGATCGGTTATTTCTGCAACCCGTCGAATCCCCGCCATGAACGCGTCTATCTCGACTGTCTGAACGACATCCGCGATCTCTCGACCTTCTGCGACCAGGCGGGTCTCGACAGCATCTGGTACGCCGAACATCATTTCAGCATCTGGGGTCGGGAGATCCTGCCGAACCCGATCATCATGGCGACCGACATCGCCGCGCGGACCAAGAACATCCGCATCGGCCTCGCCGCGGCAATCATCACCTTCTGGCATCCGCTGCGGCTCGCGGAAGATATCGCGCTGCTCGATCAGCTCTCCGGCGGCCGCCTGGAGCTCGGCGTCGGGCGCGGCAATTACGGGCTCGAGGGCGTCAACCTCAACCCGGCGGCCGATCCGCGCAATCCGGAAGAGAATTTCAAGGTATTCGCCGACACGGTGGCGATTCTGAAGAAGGCGCTCTCGCAGCGCATCTTCTCGCACAAGGGCACCCATTACACGTTTCCGGCTCCGGGCTTCCGCTGGGACCGCGCGCATCCGGTCAACGACGCCGACTATATCGACACCGCAACCGGCGAGCTGGTCAACATCTCCACCTTCCCGCGCCCGCTGCAGCAGCCGATGCCGCCGATGTGGCAGGTCGTCGATTCGCCGCTCGCCGTGCAGTTCGCGGCCGAGAACGACATGGGCATCATCATGTGGCGCCCGCCGGTCGAGACGCTGAAGGAACGCTTCCGCCTCTACCAGGAGCGTGCGACCGCAACCCGTGGCCGCAACATACCCTTCGGCAGCGGCGTCAGCATCATGCGCGACACGTTCGTCGCCGAAACCGAGGCCGAAGCGCGCCGGATGGCCGAGTCCTATCTGATGCGGTACCTGAACTGGAGCAACTGGCGCGGGCCGAAGATCTTCCTCAATCCGGACGAGGAATTGCCCGCCGAGCAGGAAGCCGCCCTCAAGAAGGAACTCACGTTCGAGTTCGTGAACGACCGTTCGCTGCTATTCGGCACGCCAGCCCAGGTAATCGACAAGATCGAGGAGCTTCAGGACGAGCTCAACATCGAGCAGTTGCTGATCAACAGCTCCTGGTCCGGCATGCCGCATGAATACACGATGAGCAGCATGAAGCTGTTTGCCGACAAGGTCATGCCGAAGATCCGCGGCCGCAATCCTGCCACGGTCGAAGCCAAACGGGTCGGCGTCGCCGCCCGCTGACCGGCCATCGCGATGGCGGACCGGCAGCGGTTGCGCTATCAGATCGGGGCAGACCGCCGCAGGCGGTCCTCTCGTGAACTTCTCCAGGAGAACAGGCGATGAGCTCCGAAGATTTCGATCGCGGTCTGGCGATTCGCCGCGAAGTGCTGGGCGACGAATATGTCAACGCGGCCATCACCAATGTCGACGATTTCAATCGCGAATTCCAGAAACTGGTCACCGAATATTGCTGGGGCCGCATCTGGGGCAACAAGGGGCTCTCGCGCCAGCAGCGCAGCCTGAACAATCTTTGCATGCTGGCTGCGCTCAATCGCGCGCATGAGTTCGAGATCCACTTCAAGGGCGCGCTGCGCAACGGATGCTCGCTCGAGGAGATCCGCGAGACGCTGATGCAGATCACAATCTATTGCGGCGTGCCGGCCGGCGTCGAAGCGTTCCGGATCGCGCGCCGGGTGCTGGCCGAACAGGCGAAGGAAGCCGGCGGTGGCACAAAGCCCTGAGCCGCAAAATTCTGAGCCCGGGCGGCCGCTGATCGACTGGCATACCAATCTCTGGCTGCCGGAGCATATCGGCGCCGATCAGCAGGCGGAGATGGGGAAGAAGACCGGGCGCAGCGTCGATGCGAGCCCGGCGGCTCACCGCGAACATGTCGTCGCCCGGTGCGAGAAGTTCGTCGTCATCGCGATGAAATGGAACCGGCTCGGGGTTCATATCCCCAACGAGTTCGTCGCCGAATATGTGCAGGAATATCGCGGCCGTGCCGTGGGCTTCGCCTGCGCCGATCCGGCGGATGCGACCGGGCCGGCCGATTTCGAACGCGCCATCGTGAAGCTCGGGCTGCACGGGCTGAAATTCTCGCCGGTCTATGCCGGGTTCCATCCCTGGTGCCGCGAGGCCTGGCGATTCTACGAGATCGCCAATGAGCTCAAGGTGCCGATCCTGTGGCATCAGTCGGCCGCCTATGCTGCACAATCGACGCTCGAGTACGGCAATCCGATCCTGCTCGACAAGATCGCGCGCGCCTTTCCCGAATTGCAGATGATCCTCGCCCATATCGGGCAGCCCTGGATTGCCGAGACCGTGCTGCTGCTGCGCAAGCATCGCCAGCTCTATACCGATCTCTCGGCGCGCTATTACCGCAAATGGCAGTGCTACAACGCGCTGATGCTCGCGATCGATTATGGCGTGACCGACCAGATCCTGTTTGGATCGGATTTCCCGATCCAGACCCCGGCGGCGGCGCGTGAATCCTTCCGCGCGATCAACGACTGGGGTCCGGACGTCGCGATCCCGCGCATTCCCGACGCGCTGATCGACGACATTCTCTATAATCGGCCGCTCGAACTGCTCTGGCCCGAGGGCATCGCGTGATCGCCGAATTCCGGTGTGAGGATCGTGCGCCTATTTCTTTCGGTCGAGATCGGCCTCGTTCTCCAGAATCGCCTTTTCCATCGACGCCGTATCGGTATACGAGCGTACTTCGCGGATCTTGTCGCCTTCGAAGCGGCAGATCCAGCAATAGGTGTTCTCGATCGGCTTGCCGTTAAGCGCGGTCGAGATCGAATGCATTTCGACAATACCGTGATCGCCCGACACCAGCACATGCCGGACCGAAATCTTCAGCGGCACGTTGGGATTGCGGATGCGGTTGATGCGGCCATGCGCCTTGGTCAGGAATTCTTCCTTGCCGCGATAGGTCGCCGCCAGCGTGTGGTTACCCATGATGCTGACTTCGACATCGTCGGCCATCTTGTCGAAGAAAGCCTGCCGGTTGCCGGTTTCGAGATTGCGAAACAGCGATTCGACGTAGTCGCGGGTGATGGCCATGTCGGGTTTCCTTCTGGATCAGTCGATCGATGGGTTGATGCTGTTGCGAGAGGGCGGCGTTCAGCCGTCGACGGTCGGCGGCATGACGGGCGGGCGTTTGGCATGGACGACGCAGGCAATGCCGGCCAGCACCAGGACGAGCGCGCCGATTTCGGCCCACCCGATTGTCTCGCCCAGCAACGCAGCGCTGCCGAGCACGCCGACGACCGGCACGCCGAACATGCTGATGGCGGCAACCGGTGCTGGAAACAGCATGACGATCTTGAACCAGCACCAGTGACAGAAGATCGTTGCCATCAGGACCGTGTAGCAGAGGCCGGCGACGGCCTGGAAACTGATGCCGCCCGCGGCCTGCGCGGCGTCGGTCAGCCCGGCGCCGGTCAGCCAGGCGGCGAGATAGATCGGGATACCCCCGACCAGGACCGTCCATCCGGCCAGCACGGTGAGCGGCGTCTGCCAGACATAGGCTTTCATGCCGATGGTACCGGCACCCGCACAGATCGCGGCGACGATCATGAGAAGCGCACCCAGCGGCGCCTTGCCGAGCGCGGCGATGTCGGGCCCGATCAACAGCGCAAGCCCGCCGAGACCGAGCGTAAGGCCGATCGTGCGGCGCCAGGTCAGCGGCTCACGCAACAGCCAGATGCCGAGCAGCGTCACCCAGATCGGAATCGTGTTGGCGATGATCGAGGCGCGACCGGCCGGCATCATCGACAGCCCGTAGGCCGAGGCGACGTGCCAGCCGGTAATGTGAAACAGCGTGACCGAGATCAGGGGTCGCAATTCGCGCCGGGGAACGCGGAGGGAAAAGCCGAAGATTCGCGCGAGCACGAGCAGGCCGGTGCCGCCGGCGGCAAGCGCGATCGTGCGCTGCAACAGTGGATCGACCTCGTTCAATGCGAATTTGGAGGCGGGCCAGTTCATGCCCCAGCTCACGATCATGAGCGCCATCAGCACGAGGCCATAGACCGGCCAGCGCGTCGTCGTCGGTGCCGTGGCGGTCGAATCGCTGCTCATGCGCGCGGCTCCCGGAGCGCCGCCGCGCAACGACGCGGCACGACAGAGAAGCGATCCCACCGTTCAGAACGCTGAGAGGAGAAATACCCGTGGAAGGCAAGTATATCGACGCGAACGGGGTCAGGACCCATTACATCGACCGCGGCAACGGCCCGGTCGTCCTTTTGATGCATGGCGCCTCGGTCGCCGTGGATAGCTGGTGCACCTGGCGCTTCACCATCGAGGCGCTGGCGAGCCGCTTCCGCGTCGTCGCCTTCGACCAGATCGGTTTTGGCCGCAGCGACATGCCGAAGGACGGACGCTACGTGAACCGCGTCGACCGCTGCACGCATGCCTTTGCCTTCCTCGATGCGATGAAGATCGACCGCGCGTTTTTGGTCGGCCATTCCGAGGGCGGGTTCATGGCCGCCTATATGGCGATCCAGCGCCCCGGCCTCGCCGCAGGCGTCGTCATCGTGACCAGCGGTGCGACGGCACCGAAGCTGGGCGGCGATCGCGACCGTGAATGGTTTGCAGCCAGCAAGGCGGCGTACGACTATGCCGGCGGCGTCGATACCGAGGACGATTTCATCCGCACCAATTCGAGCCTCGCCATGTCGGGCGATCCCGAAGCCGAGGCGATCCTGCGCGACTGCTATCGGCGCGGCCGCGCGGCCGGCCAGATCGAGATGTTCCGGCATCTGCCCGAGAGCGAGACCAGTATCGAAGGCTATATCCAGACTCAGGAGCGGCATGTTCATCCGCATCTCGCCTCGCTCAAGGCGCCGATCCTGCTGATCTGGGCTGCGAACGATCCGACCGTGCCGATCGAGCGCGGCGTCGCGCTGCAGCGCATCGCGAAACATGCCGATCTGCATGTGCTGGGCGATGCCTCGCATATGGTGATGCTCGACCGCGCCGACGCGTTCAATCGCTTGCTCGGAGGCTGGTGCGCCAACGCGCGCTAGACCTTGCCGGCCCGGCGCTGCACGAAATCGGCGATCGCAGCATTGAGCTGGTCCGCCGCTTCCAGCGTCGACATATGCGGGATACCGGGAAAGATCTGCAGCTCGGATCCCGCGATGCGGTGGTTCATCTCCTGCGCCATGCGCGTCGTCTGCCCGGGATCGTTGTCGCCGGTGATGACCAGGGTTGGCGTTCGAATTTCGCCGAGCCGGTGGAGCAACTGCCGATCGACTTCGGAATAAAGCTGATAGACCGCGGAGTAAGGTACCGGGTCGTTGGCCAGCAGGCGCTCCCGCCAATACTCGATCAGCGCCGGGTGTTTGCTGGCGAATCCGTCGGTGAACCAGCGTTTGAGCGCACCATCGACAACGGCCGGCGGTCCGCCGGCCGCGACTTGTGCAACGCGTGCATCGACCGCAGCCTGCTCTTACGCGGTGCGCGCGCAGGCAGAGCTGACGATGATCAGGGCTGCGATGCGATCCGGATAGTCGGCCGCGAACGCCTGCCCGATCGATCCGCCCAGCGAAAAACCAGCGACGACCGCGCGCGGGATCGCGAGATGATCGAGCAGCTCGACGATCTGCTGCGAGAACTGCGGGAACTTCCACGGCCCCGCCGGTTTTTCCGAGCGGCCATGGCCGAGATTATCGGGGCGGATGATCCGGAAGCGATCGCGCAGCGCCGGAACCTGCCAGTCCCAGACCGTGTGGTCGCCGCCCATGCCGTGGATCAGGACCAGCGGCGTGCCGCTGCCTTCCTCCACATAAAAAGTCTCGCTGTGAGGTAACCGAACGAGGGGCATTCCTGTCTTCCTCCGACCAGGCCGGCGATGGCGGCCGGCATCCTCCGGGATCGAGCCGATTTGCCCGAACCGGACCCTGCCGGCGGCGGAGAGCCTAACCAAAAGCCGCGGCTATCCGCCATAACCCGTGTTCGGCCCCGGCGAAAAATCGGCCAGACGGCGCTTTCGTCCCTGGCGAACGCGCGGCCGGCCCTTGAGTCTCCCGCCCAATAGATCGTATGATTGTATTACAGTATGCCAAACTCGGCGTCCAGCCGCGGCGGGCTCCACGCGTGACGACAGAGGTATCGATGCAGGGCAAATTCATCGATGCGGGCGGTTGCCGCACTTATTACCTCGACGAAGGCAAAGGCTCCGTCATCGTGCTGATGCATGGCGCCGGCGCCACCAGCGATGCGTATGGCGCCTGGTTTCGAACCATTCCCGCTTTGTCCCGATCCTTCCGCGTCATCGCGTTCGACCAGATCGGCTTCGGCCGCACCGACATGACGAAGGATGGAAAATATTTCAACCGCCTCGAACGGGTCGATCATGCGCTCGCATTTCTCGATGCGCTCGGCATCGACGAAGCGATTCTTCTGGGCCATTCCGAGGGCGCCTTCATGGCGGCCCGCATGGCCATCGTCCGTCCGGCGCTGGCACGCAAACTGGTGCTCGCTACCACCGGCGGCACGGCGCCGCGGCTCGGCGGCGATGCCGATCGCGGCTGGATGGAAGCATCGAGCCACGCGTACGATTTCCGCGCGCTGACCGCGAGCGAAGAATCCTACGTCGCCGGCAACAATCGGCTCGGCAAGCTGCATGACACGGAATACGAAACGATCGTTCGCGACGCCTATCGGCGCGCGGCGGCACGCAACCAGCTCGAGATCTTCTGCAATCTGCCGGAATCGGAAACCGACTTCCTGAAATATGTCGAGCTGCAGGAGCAGCATATTCACCCGCATCTCGGATCGCTGACGATGCCGACGCTGCTGATCTGGGCGACGGAGGATCGCACCGTCCCGGTCGAGCGCGGCCTTGCGCTGATGCGGCTCATTCCGAACGCCGACATGCATGTGCTCGGCGGCGCTTCGCACATGGTGATGCTCGATCGGACCGAGGCGTTTAACCGCCTGCTTGTCGCCTGGTGCGGCACGCAAGAATGACCCGGCGCAGAAAAAGTTGGCGCCGGAAATGCTGCGGCATCGGGATCGTTCCCGGCGCCGAAAACGGCCCCGCGGGGCATCGATGCGGGGGATTTCGCCATTGACCGACGATGCCCCAACATTTACGATTTTCGACAATCGATAAACTGCCGGTGGCGAAACCGGCGTGATCTTCACCACCCCGAACCCGGGAGGCTCGTCCGATGACTACCCGCAAGACCCATCCCTATATCAAGAAGCTCGTCGAACAGTTCGATGCGGGCCGCGTCGACCGGCGCGAGTTTCTGCGCACGGCGACTTTGCTCGGTCTCTCGGCCGCCAGCGCCTATGCGATCGCTGGCGGCGCCAGCATGCCGGTCGCGCGCGCACAGGATCTGCCGCAGGGTGGCACGATCCGCGTCGGCCATCGCGTGCCCGATCTCAGCAATCCGCATGCACTTGGCTGGTTCATGTTCTCGAACATCACCTTCCCGGTGGTGCAGACCCTCACCCGCACCGGCGCCGACAACGTCACGATTCCGCTGCTGTGCGAAAGCTGGGAGCCGAGCGAGGATCTGCGGAGCTGGACCATTCACCTGCGCAAGGAAGCGACCTGGCGCAGCGGACGTCCGTTCGTCGCCGATGACGTGATCTGGAACATCAACCATGTGCTCGATCCGGCAACCGGTTCCTCGTCGCTCGGCCTGATGAAGCCGTATCTCCTCAACGAGAACGAAGACACGCTGTGGGATGCCAACGCCCTCGAGAAGGTCGACGACTACACGGTACGCCTCAACCTGCGCGTCCCGCAGGTTGCGATCCCCGAGCATCTCTTCCACTACACCAATACGATGCTCGATCCGGAAGACGGCGGCGTGTTCCAGGTGGGCAGCAACGGCACCGGTCCGTTCGAGCTCGTCGAGCTGGAAGTGCAGCGCAAGGCCGTGCTCAAGGCGGTGCCCGATTACTGGGGCGAACAGGCGAATGTCGACATGTTCGAGTTCGTCGATCTCGGCGACGACACGGCGGCGGCCCTGGGTGCGCTCGCATCCGGGCAGGTCGACGGCCTGTTCCGCATCGAGCAGTTCCAGATCGACGCCGTCACGTCGATGGACCATGTCGAGATGTATAGCGCGGTGACCTCGCTCACCGCGACCTTCGCGACGAAAGTCACGCAGGAGCCGTGGAGCAATCCGAAGGTGCGGCTCGCGATGAAGCTTGCCGTCGACAACGAAAAGGTTCTGGCCGCCGCCGCCCTCGGCAACGGGTTGCCGGCCGAGAACCATCATGCCTGCCCGATCCATCCGGAATATGCCGAGCTGCCGAAGATGGGCGTCGATCTCGAGCGGGCCAGGGCTTTGCTCGCTGAGGCCGGCTATCCCGACGGCATCGATGCGGAAGTGCAGTGCATCGCCGAGCCGCAATGGGAAGTCGCCGAGACGCAGGCGATCGTCGACCAGCTCGCCCAGGTCGGCATTCGCTTCAAGATCAACGTGATGCCCGGTTCGCAGTTCTGGGAAGTCTGGGACAAGGCGCCGGTTTCGCATTCGAGCTGGGCCCACCGCCCGCTGGCGATCCAGCTTTACGCGCTGGTCTATCGCAGCGGCGCGAAATGGAACCTGTTCGAATGGAGCAACGCCGAGTTCGACGAGCTTCTGGTGCAGGCCGAAGGTATCGCCGACGTCGAAGAGCGCAGCAAGGTCGTCGCGAAACTGGAGAAGATTCTCCAGGACGAAGGCCCGACGCTGCAGAGCATCTGGGTGAACGAGCAGACCGCCTATGACCGTCGGGTCAAGGGCTTCTCGCTCCATCCCTCGATGTGCATCTTCCCGGAGACGATGGCGATCGAGGCCGCCTAGTCGCCGACCGATCCCGAAGCAGAGGCAAGTCCCGCCTGCGGAGTGCGGCCGAAACGGCCGGGCTCTGCAGGCGGGCTTTCCATACCATGATCGGGTGCTTACCCTACGGCGCTATTCGAGCTCACTGCCGCAGGATCGTGATTTCAGCATCACCGCCGACACTCTTAACGTGCCGAGCTTGCGACGGAGCCGGCCGCACCCGGAGGCAGCCCGTCGGGTCTCATGATCGTTTTTGTCGTCCGACGTCTTACCCTGATGGCGCTCACGATGCTGCTGGCATCGATGGTGGTGTTCGTCATTTGTGAATCGACGCCCGGTTCCGTTGCCCGAAAGCTGCTCGGACCGTTCGCGACCGTCGAACAGGTCGATCTCCTCGCCGAACGGCTCCATCTCAACGATCCGACGCCGGTCCGCTACGCGCGCTGGTTCGGCGTGCTGATCGGCGTCGTCTCCGATCCGGCAGCCGACGCCTCGCTCGGCGAAACCTATCAGGACCCGCGCGGCGACAAATATTTTGGCAATCTCGGTTATTCGACGTTGTACAAGGAACCGGTCAACAACGTGATCTGGGAGAGGATCGCCAATTCCGGATTGCTCGCCGGTATCGCCTTCCTGATCGTCATTCCGCTGTCGCTGACGCTCGGCGTCTTGTCCGGCATCAAGCCCGGCAGCGTGCGCGATCGCACGATCTCCCTATTCTCGATCGTCACCTCGTCGATTCCCGAGTTTGCCTCGGCGGTGATTTTCATCGCGGTCTTCGTCGTGCTGCTCCAGTGGTTGCCGGGCACGGCACCGCTCGAAGCGACCGGCCGCTGGAACATCGCCCAGCAGCTCGTCCTGCCGGTCACTGTGCTGGTGATGTACGATTTCGGCTATGTCACGCGCATCATGCGCGGCTCGATGGCCGAAGTGATGGCACAGCCCTTCGTGCGGACCGCGATCCTCAAGGGCCTGCCCTATCGCCAGGTGATCCTTCGCCATGCCATGCGCAATGCGATGATCGCTCCGTTCACCGTCATCCTGCTGCAGATCCACTGGCTCATCACCGGCGTCGTCGTGACCGAGGTCATCTTCGCCTATCCCGGCTTCGGCCGGATGCTGATGGATGCCGCCTTGTTTGGCGACATCGCGATCATCGAGGCGGCAACGTTGATCGCCGTGACGATCGCCGTCGGAACGCAGTTCATCGGCGATCTCGGCTACATGCTGCTCAACCCGCGCGTCCGTTTCAAATAGACCGGCGATGACCGTCAACACTGGCAATCGGCTCGCCCGTCCCGCACCGGTCCCGAAACCCGACGAACCGAGCTTCATCGGCCGCGTCGTCAAGGCCGTGCGTTATTTGTCCGGCTCGCCGACCGCGATGATCGGCAGTTTTATCGTCCTGTTCTGGGTGCTGGTCGCGATTCTCGCGCCGTGGCTCGCGCCATACGATCCGAATGCAATCGACTATGTCGCACTCGCCAATCCGCGCCCGAGCGAGGCCTACCTGCTCGGCACCGACCATCTCGGTCGCGACATCCTTTCGCGCCTCATCTGGGGCGCGCGGACGGTGCTGATCGTGGCGCCGCTCGGCATCCTGAGCGCGCTCATCGTCGGCAGCACGATGGGCATGGTCGCCGGCTATTACGGCGGCTGGGTCGACGAGGTCCTGAGCCGATTCTCCGACCTGGTTCTCGCCTTCCCGGTTCTCATTCTCTATGTGCTGCTGATCACCACGCTGGGTGCATCGGCGGTGAACATCATCCTCGCGGTGACGATTTCATCGTCGCCGGCGATCGGCCGGCTGGTCCGCGGCCAGGTGCTGGAGCTTCGCACCCGCGACTATGTCGCCGCCGCCAAGCTGCGCGGCGAGTCGGCCGCCTATATCATGCTGGTCGAGATCCTGCCGAACACGCGCGGCCCGATCATCATCGATGCCTGCCTGCGCATCGGCTGGACCATCATCATGATCGGTGTGCTGGGCTTTCTCGGACTCGGCCTGCCGCCGCCGACCCCCGACTGGGGCGGCATGGTGAAGGACGCCGCCAAGGTGATCTTCAGTTATCCGCACATGGCGATCTTTCCGAGCGTCGCCATTTCGAGCCTGGTGGTCGGCTTCAACCTGCTCGCGGACGGGCTGCGGGAACTCGCCGACCGCGATTAGACAGCCGGGCAGTTACTCCGCGCACATCATCTCCAGCCAGTGCCGATGCAGATAGCGCAGCCCGATCTCGGTCGTCTTGTTGCCATGGCCGACGCCGCGATTGTCGAACCGCTCGCGCTTGCGGCCGCGCGTTGCCAGCACCCAGTCCTGCGCTTCGGTCGCGAGCCCGACCTGGATGCGGTCGAATGCCTCGAGATCGTCGGTCTGAACGAAGGACGATGCGGAATGGGTCAGGTTCACATACTGAACCTGTTCGCGAAAGACGGCTTCAGGTGCCCCCTTCATGCGGATCGGATAGATGCGCACTTCGGTGCGATCGACCGCGATCGGATAGATGACGCGGATCGCGTTCTGTACGACCAGCAGATCGAAGGTCGGGAAGATCGTCAGATTGTGAATCTTCTGCTTCAGCAGCTCATCGGCCCGTTCCGGTCCGCGCTTCTCCGCCAGGATCCGGCGATACTCTTCCCAGATGCCGCCGGTCTGCGCTTCGGGGAACATCGATTCGGTCGAGGAATGGCCGTGCGGATAGACCGACACGCCGATATCGAGGATGACCGGCTGTTTCTTATCGTCATAGAAGCGTGCTTCCGCGCCATCGGTGCCGCTGCGGCGCTTAAACTGCTTGCCGTCGGGGTCGACGGTCGAAGCATGCGTCGCGATGACATGATAGGTGTCGGTCAGGTTCTCGAGCTGATGCTTCCAGTTGCCCTTGTACTCATAGCGATGGCAGCCGCCGGCGAGTTCGACTTCGCCGTCGGGCGCCGCCGCGACAAACTCGTCCATCGCGTGCCGCGCCTCGCCGATATAGTCAAGCAGCCCCGGCCCGTCCGGCGATATGTTCGCGAAGACGAAGCCGTGAATCTGATCGACCTGCGCAACCGGGCGCATGCCGAGATCGGGATTCGAGAAATCGAATCCGTCGACCGATTCGTCGGCCTGCATCGGCAATCCGGCCAGCGTCCCGTCGGTCCGGTAGACCCAGCCGTGATACATGCACTGGAACCGCTTGGCGTTGCCGCATTCCTCGTTCACGACGCGCGCACCGCGATGGGCGCAGCGGTTGTAGAGAACGCGCACGCTGTTGTCGGTATGCCGGACCATCAGAACCGGCTGCCGCCCGATCCGGGTGGAGAAGAAATCGCCGGGCTGCGGCACCTGGCTCACATGGCCGACATAGACCCAACTGCGATGGAAGATTCGCTCCATTTCCATCTGAAAGATATCCGGATCGACAAAGGCCTTGCGGTGAATCCGCTCTTCTTCGACCAGCGCTTTCAGATCGGATGGCGAATAAGCGTTCATCGGAAAACTCCTCGTCAGATATTGTGTCAGAGCGGAACGGTGAGGGCGGCGAATGCCGAATCGCAGTTGATGAGGTCGAACCGCTTGCGCGCGATCCGCCAGCGCCCGCCGTCCCGGCGCAGCGTGTGCCGGCAGCGACCGGCGAAGATCCGCTGCTCCGAGCCCGGCCGGTATTCGACGATCATGTGGCTCGAGGTCACGTCCAGGGATTCGGCGTTGCCGGCTGCATCCTCGACCGCCACATTGGTAATGATCCGGCAGGTGCGCGAGGCCGGAAGCTGCGCGTGGATTTCGGGATGGCGCAGCCGCGTCACGCGGGCGAGCATCGTGTGCTTGTCGTCGTAGAACAGCGAGACATGGTTCTCGGGGCTTTTCTGGCCCGGCATCGCGGGAACCCAGTAGATCGCGTCGTCGGTGTAGAGATCGAGCCATTCCTCGTACCGCTTGCCGTCGAGCAGCTCGCCTTCGAGAAACACGATCCGTTCGAGCGTCCCGCGATCGGCCATGGTCGCCCCGCTTTTATCTCCTTCCGGTACGGCTGCCATTCAGAGGGGCTTCTCGGTCGATTTCCAGAACGTATCCTTAAGCACGATCTTCTTTCCTTCGAAGGTGTAGATGTCGCAACCGAGTATTTCGAGCCTTTGCCCGCCGGGCAGCGTGCCGGTCACCATCCATTCCGAGACGCCGCGATTGCCGCAGCAGAACTCGCTGATCGTTTCCCATTTCATATCGCCGATCTTGGAGAACCGGTCGGTGAGGAAGGCGCGGATCTCGTTCTTGCCGCGCAGCGATCGCCCCTTGGGTTCCGCCCCGCGCGCAAGCCGGAACACGCCGTCGTCCTTGAAGAAACCGACGATCTTCTCGACATCGTGGCGATTGAAGGATTCGTGAATCTCGCGCATGTCGCTCATCGTGATGTCTGCGCTGCTCATCTTGTTCATCGTTCCGCTTCTCCCATGATTGTCAGCGACGACGGGCGTCGATGCCTGCTCCCAAAATCCGGCCGGTCGCGCGCCGGCGCAGCGCCGTGACAAGCCGATCCCGACCGGCGAACGATGCCGGCATGAGCGCCCACGATCGTCAGAGGGGCGTGCCTAGTCCTTGCGCGTGCGCAGCGACCGAACCAAACGCTCGCAAGTATGCTCGCAATGCTCGCGGCTGAGCCGACCGGTGGCCCCGACATCGCCGCGGCAGAACGCGTCGTAGATCATTCGATGATCGCTTTCGGCGTCCGCCATGCGGCCCTGCGTCGCCGCATCGAGACGCACATACCGCTCGACCGTGTCGCGCAGCACCATCGTCATGTGACAGAGATGTTCCTTGCCGCTCGACTGAAACAGCCGGGTGTGGAACTCGCGGTTCAGCGCCGCCCAACGCGCGATACCCGCCGGCGTCGGGCGCTTTATCGCTTCCATCTGCTCCAGCAGATCGCCGACCGCCTCGATATCTTCCTGCGTGCGAAACTTTGCCGCGAGGGATCCGCCCCGTTCTTCGAGCAATGCGCGTATTTCGAAAATCTCCTCGACTTCGTCGGGGTCGAGCGCGGTCACCAGATAGCCGCGGCGCGGGCGGAAGATGATCAGCCCTTCGCCTTCGAGCGCCTTCAGGGCCTCGCGCACCGGCGCCCGGCTGACACCGAGACGGGCGGCGAGATGTTCCTGGCGGATCGGTGCGCCCGGGCCGATTCGGCCAGAGAGGATTTCTTCACGCAAATGATCGTAAACGATATCCGGCAGGCTCTTGGCCTGAGCGATGGCCGCTGCACCCTTTTGCATCCGATTACCCCTGAATGATCGATTGTCGACAAATTAAGCCGAATGCGAATCGCTGTCAATTATCGCTGGAAAAGTGGTGCGCAGATAGAGGGCGTAATCGCGCGCCGTGTGGCGTCCCCGGTTTTCGCAACTATATGACGGGCCCGTTGTCCCAGCCCGCTTCATGGGTCGTGCAAAACAGGTTGGCGATCGTGACGCTGGCGAACTTCCATGCCCCGTCGATGCGCACATATTCGTCCTCGTACCAGCCGCCCACGAGATAATGGTTGCCGCTCGGCGCGGTCTGCGGACGCAGGAAGCACCAGCGCCCGGCCGCCCGGTCGCCGTCGACATCGATGACCGGGTTCATTACGTAGTGGATCATCATCGGCCAGAGCTTGATGTTTTCGCGGATTGCCTGGCGCCCCCGATGCTGCTGAAACGCGCCGACAAACACCCCGCCCTCGGCAAAGAGATCGGCAAAGGCGTCTATTTCGTAACGGTCGACATGATGGGCGGCGAGCGCCTTGAGGCGCTGGATCGCCGCCACCGACTCCAGTTTGTCAAGGCGCGCTTCCAGTTCGGCGATCGACATCGGCCTCTCCTGCTCTCCGCTAGACGATACGAATAGCCACGCTCCCGAGCGCGTCCCACTCGACGCCGATGACGGCGGGTGCGGTAAAATCCCGGAAGCTCGGCGTCACCGAACCGAGCAGTACGATGTCGCGGGCGGCGAGGCTGCGGCCGCGCCGGTTCATATGATTGGCCATCCAGGCCAAAACTTCGAAGGGATGGCCCAAAAGCTGATGGGCCGCGCCCTCGGCGACGCGGCGCCCGTCGAGCCGCATTTCGGCGCCGAGCGCGGGAATGTCGAGCGCACGCCAGTCGGTCACCGGCTCGCCGACCACAGCACCCCAGTTGCTGCCATTGTCGGCAATCATCAGCGGCGCCAGCGGCGGCGTGTAGTCGAAGTAGGGCAATCGGAATTCGACGATCTCGATCGCCGCGAAACAACTCTCGACGAATTCCCCGATATTGCCGCGGTCGTAGCTGGCGGCGACCGGCACGTCGCGACCGATCCGAATGGCGAATTCGCCCTCGATGTAAAGCTGGACGAAATCGGCGTGGCGCACCGTGGTTTCCTCGCGGAAGATGCGGTCGGCCAGCATCGTGCCGTAGACCGGCGTATCGACGCCCAGCGTCTCGCGCCCGCCGGTCTGGATCCGCATCTGCTCGGTCACCAGCCCGATCTTGTAGCCGCCGATCTTCCGGCCGCTCGCCACCACGGCGCGGGTCGCTTCATCCTGGATCGCGTAGCCATCCGCCTCGGTCTGCGGGTGATCGCCATTGGCGATCTCGCATCGGTCCCCGGCCAGGCGGGCCCGGGCGAGCCGCTCGGCGAGCCCCCGGATCGCGGCTTCCTGCATCGCTATCGTGCCGCGCGGGCGGCGCCGGCTGCGGAGCGGTCGACGACCGTGTTTTCCAGCGTGCCGATGCCGCCGATCTCGATGCGAACCTTGTCGCCGGCCGTGAGATAGCGTGGCGGCTTGAAACCGATGCCGACGCCGGCAGGCGTGCCGGTCGCGATCAGATCGCCCGGATAGAGCGTGATGCCGGCCGATATCGTCTCAATCAATGTCGGTACGTCGAACAGCAGATCGCGCGTGTTCGCATCCTGCCGGAGCTCGCCATTGACCCAGCAGCGCACCGGCGTATTGCCGAGATCGATCTCGTCGGCGGTCACGGCAAGCGGACCCATCGGGCAGAAGCTGTCCTGCGATTTGCCGATCAGCCACTGCTTGTTCCGGGCCTGCAGATCGCGGGCCGTCACGTCATTGACGATCGTGTAGCCCCAGACATGATCCAGCGCGTCGGCGGCGGCGATCCCGCGCCCTTCGCGACCGATGATGACGCAGAGTTCTGCCTCGTAGTCGATCGCGGCAGACACCGCCGGGTCGATCAGGATCGGATCGTTCGGGCCGATCACACATTCCGGCACTTTCGAGAACACGATCGGCGCATCGGGCACCTCGCCCGCCCCCGCCGACGAATCGAACCCGCTTTGCGCAAATTCCCGCGCATGTTCGCGATAATTCTTGCCGATGCAGAAGATGTTGCGGCGCGGCCGCGGCATCGGTGCGCGCAACCGCACATCCGACAAAGCGAGCGTTTCGCCGGAATGCGTCAAGGCGATGCCGTCGAGCGCGGCATCGATCGCCGCGCGAACGCCGCCCGCTGCCACATCCACGCCGATGCGATAAGGGCGGATCGTGCCGTTCGATTCCCACAAACCAAGCCCGGGACGTCCATCCCGTTCAAACGCCACCAGTTTCAATGTCGTATCTCCAGATGTGAAAGGACGCGCGCCCGGCGGGACGCGCGACGCCGGTCCGCCGCCGCAAGGGCCCGTACCGGTCGCTCGAAAACCTACCGCGCGCCGGCCTGCTCGGTCAGAAGCCCGTCCCACAGGCGCACGTTCTGCCGCCGCGGCCACACGCCGGGAAACAGGTCATGGTCCTGCGGAAACGGATCGCCGGCTTTCAGGCCCGGCTCGCGCGGCGGCACCACGCGGAACTTGCTGCGGCGTGGCGCATAGGTCGCATCGTCGCCGGTGTAACGGTGACAGACCGCACGGCGGCGGCGGGTGGAGAAATTGCCCGGCGCGCCATGCACCATGTTCAGATGATGGACGACGCAATCGCCCGGTCCGGAATCGAAGTGAATGATTTCGTACTCGCCGCGATTGGCATCGATGTCCGGCAGCTCGTCGCCGCCATCGCGCAGATCCGGATCGTTGTCGGCGCCCTTGAAGAAGCTCTTGCTGTTCTTGTCGTCGGCGCCGATCGGTTCGAAATACTTGCCCCATTTATGAGAACCGCGGATGTATTCGACGGCGCCGCTGTCGAGCGTCACGATGTCGAGCGGCGTCCAGGTGCTGATCGCCTGGGTCCCGTCGATCCAGTTGAAGGGCCGGTCCTGGTGCCAGTTGGTCGGATGCGGTGAACCCGGTTCCTTCACAAGGAAGAAATCCCACATCAGATTGATGCGCTTCGAGCGGAGGCACTGCGCCGCGATTTCCGGCAATGGCGATTCGATCGCAAGGTCCCGGAAGTCCTTGTCGTAGAGATACATGAATGTGTCGATGGCGAAGCGGCCTTGGCTGCCCTTCGCGTTGATGTCGGCGCCCCACTGGCTCGGGCGGCTCAGCGTGCGATCAACCGCCTCCTGCATTCGTGCGACCCAGTCCGGATCGAACATGCCGCGCAGGCACACAACGCCATCTTCCTCGAACGCCCTGATCTCGTCTTCCGAGATCGGCCGGATCAGCGAACGGTTCATTCAAACCTCCCTGTAGATCCGCCGCGGCTGGACTGCGGACCCATCGCTGGGCCTCGCCGCCGGCCGCGAGCCGATGTCGTACGATGTCACTCCACTTCGAAGACGGGTTCCCAACCTTCCGGCGCCAGGGTCGTTGTCGGATCCCACGAGCCGACACTGTCGGCATCGATGGTAACGAAACCGGGGCCGACATTCTTCGGGCCGTCGATGCCTTCGAGCATGCGCACCGCCATGTCGATGGCGATACGTGGCTGCATCGCCGTGCTGTCGGAGACGACCGCCGAGACCGACCCGTCGCTCAGACCCGCAACGGTGGCGGGGGTCGGATAGAACGACATAACCTCGATACCTTCGACGCCGGCCTGACGCAGCACCTGGACTGCGCCTTCCGCCGCCGGGGCAGCACCGGCGATGTACTCGATGTCGGGATAGGCGAGCAGGCCGTCCTCGATCATCTTCATCTGCACGGTCTTGCCGGTGTCGCCATACATGACCTTCACGACTTCGACGTCGGAACCCACGATCGATTCCTGGAAGCCGCGCGTCGCGTCTTCGACCCAGCCCGAGCCGGCCGGCCCCGGCAGCCACAGAACCTGCACCTTGCCCGACCCTTCCGGATGGCGGGCCTTCAGGTAATCGCCGAGATTGGAACCCGCCGCCTCGTAGCTCGAGGTGACGCGGCCGCTGATGTCCGGCGTGGTGACGCCGATGCCGAGATCGATGACCGGGATGCCGGCGTTCACGGTCTCGGAGATGACCGGGTTCAGGCCTTCCGTCGAAACCGCCGTAATGATGACGGCGTCGGCACCGCCGGCCACGCAATCCTCGACCAGAGAGATCTGCTTGGCGAGTTCGGTGTAACCGCCGGCCGCAAGAATTTGCAGCTTCGCGCCGATGCGCTGCGCCTCACTCACGGAGCCGTGGGTGTAGGCCATGTAGTACGGATCCTTGACGTGCGGAAAGATCACGCAAAGGTTCCATTTCTGCGTGATCTGGCTGACGTCTATCGGCTCGTATTCCATTTGGCTGGCCGAACCGTCATCGGCAAAGACCGTAACCGGCATGCTCCAGTCGGCCGCCATCGCAGCCGTTCCGACCGAAATCGCAAGAGCGCCGCCGATTAACGCAGCGGCAGCATTTCTGAAAAGATGGCCGTCATTCATAATCTGCGGTCCTCCCTGACCTTTGCGGTGTGGCCCGGCGGTCATTGCCGGCGGGCATGTATGTTGTTGATGCACCCACTGTTCGATCCCCGAGGAAGCTTCGGCGTAAACCGCCGGAACGTCCCGAGCGCATCGAGTCAGTCCTTCTTCACGATCTTCCAGTAGGTATCCTTCTTGGTGATCTTGCCTTTTTCGAATTCCCACAGATCGCAACCGAGATACTCGATCTTCTCGCCGTTGGGCTGTGTGCCCTTCACGACCCATTCCGACACCGCCATGTCGCCGTTGCCCCAGCGCCGGATCGACTCCCAGCGCATGTCGCTAACGACGGCAAAACGCTTGGCCAGCGCATCGCGAATCGCATCCGGTCCGATCAGGCGACGACCCCAGGGATCGGGACCGTTCGGGAACAGGAACTCGCCGTCCGGCGCAAAATACCGGGCGATCGCTTCCACATCCTGGCGGTTGAAGGCGGCCGCAATTTCGTCGATACGCCGCAGCGTCTCTGCCGTATGCGGGTCGGAATGCTTCACGTCGTCTGCGCTCATGGAGATAACCTTTCTAGGTCTCTTCGATTCGATATCGCGGCGGCGCCGAACTCAGGCGCTGTGCTTGATCAGGAAACCGAGGCTGATGGTGTTGAACGTCTTGGTCGATTCGTACATCGGGCAATGACCCGCACCGTCGATCAGGATGAACTCCGACCCGGCGATCTTTTTGTGCAGGGTTCGCGACAGGCCCGGCGGCGTCGAACGATCCTGGCTGCCGACGGTGACCAATGTCGGTACCTTGATCTTGCCGATGCGATCGCCGGCATCGTGCAGCAGGCAAGCCTGGGCGTGCCCGGCGATGCCCTTCTCGGTCATCGGATGGGGATTGGCCTGGGCCCGCTTGAAATAAGCGTCGATCAGGTCTTCATGCTCGTTGACGAAGTCGGTGCTGAAGAAGCTGACGACACGCGTGCCCAAATTCACGACCGGATCGTTCGCCGCAATGATCCGGCGCCGGATCTCGATCCAGCGGCGCATGTGTGGCGGCGTGTCGCCTTCCCAGCTCGAATGCAGCGAGAGCGTGCGCAGTAAGTCAGGCTTCGCAAGCGCCACTTCGAGGCCGACGGCGCCGCCCAGCGACCAGCCGCCGAAATGAATCTTCTCGAGGCCGAGATGCTGCGTCAGCGCGATGACGTCGCGCGCCAGATCCTTCGGCCCGAAACCCGGCTCCGGCACTTCGGATTGTCCGCCGCCGCGAATATCCATCAGGATCACGCGGAAGCGGCGTTTGTAATCATCGACCTGATCGACCCAGGCGGTCGTGTCCGATCCGAACCCCGGAACCAGCAGGAGCGGATCGCCCTTGCCATGTTCCTCGTAATAGAGCTTCAGACCATCGGATTGATAAAACGGCATTCTTTCGCTCTCTTCCTCGTCGCGTTCATCGAATTTCGGACATTGCTTCCCGTCGCCGGCACCGCGACCGCCGTCCCGTCACAGGGAGACCGGAACGGCGATCGCGGGGGCCGGCTTACGGACCGGAGACCGCGGGCTTTACTCCGCGGCCTGCGGCCGCTTCTGCATCCACTTCGGCTTGTTGCGGGCGCTTTCGCGGATGTAGTCCTGCGTCGCAAGACGGCTCCATGCGATGAGCGGCTTCTCCCACGGATACTTTGTGGCAATCGGCAACGGCGTTTTGGTATCGACGATCTCGCCGTCCTTCATGACGACCTTGAGCAGCGCCTTGTTCTGCAGCACCTGGATGTCGGCGAGCGGGTTGCCGTCGACGAGCAGAATGTCGGCGAAACCGCCGACCTTCAGTGTGCCGACATCGACATTGCCCATCGCGAACGCAGCGTTCTTGGTGCCGGCCAGCAGCGCTTCCATGCTGCTCATGCCGAGATAGGTCATCATCAGTTCCATCTCGCGCGCATGCCACTCGCCGTAGGGCACAGAACCCTGTCCCGAATCGGTGCCGGCCATCATCATGATGCCGGCCTTGTGCGCCTTGGTAAGAACCTTGCTCGCGGCTTCCAGCTCCATTTTGTAGTAGTCGGTCACGCGCGAGGGGATACCGAGTTCGTCGGCCCAGTCGATCGAATTGGCGAGCAGGCTGAGAGTCGGATTGATCGGCGTGCGCAGCTTCTCGAATACGCCGAGCTGCTCGTCGTCGAGGAACGAGGCGTGGATGACCCAGTCGAACCCGGCGCGGGCCGCATCGGCCGCGGCGCGGCCGGAGCGCGCATGAATGGTGCAGGCTTTGCCCATCATATGCGTCACGTCAGCGATGGCCTTGAGGTCGTCATAGCTGATGCTGCCGAGCAACGTGCCGTCGGCCGTCAGCGAGTCGCCGTCGCCCGCGACCTTGACGATGTCGACGCCTTCCTTGATCTCCTTGCGGGCCTGCACGACCATCTCGTCGCGCGTGTTGCACAGTACGCCGAAGCTCGATTTCGGATGTTCGAGATGCGTCGGCCAGGGCGATCCAATCGAGTTATATGTCGATATATAGTGGCCGCCCGCTGCCATTCTCGGGCCTTCGATCAGCCCGGCATTGACCGCGTTGCGCAACGCAACGTTGATGTTCCAGGTGCCGCCCGGCGTCGCGATGCTGGTGCAGCCCGCACGCAATACCTTCTTGATATCGACGGCGGCACGCAGCGTGCGGTACTCGACGCCAGGATAGAAGTCGAGCTCCTCGAACGACAGGATGTCGCCGTAGGACGGATGCACATGGCAATCGACCATGCCCGGCATGATCGTCATGCCCGAGGCATCGATCGTCTCGTAGGCACCGCCCTTCTTGGCGGCGGCTTCGACCTCGGCAGCGCCACCGATCTTGGCAATCTTGTTGCCTTCGACCAGAACCGACGCGCGCTCCTTCGGCCGATCGCCGGTGCAATCGATGACCGTGCCGTTGCTGAACAAATATCGTGCCATTTTACTGTCCTCCCAGTGCCAATGCTTTGACGAAACCGTTACTATTCCTGATGAGACGCGAGGGACGCGATCAGCCGGTCGCGCGTATGCTCGCAATGCGCACGGCTCAGCGATTCGATGCGCTCGGCATCGCCCGCCTTCAGGGCCGCGAAAATCCCCTTATGCTCGTGCTGCGCATGCCGGAGCATCTCGCTCAGCGCATAGTCGACCCGAACATATCGCTCGACCGAATCGCGCAGCGACAGCGCCATGCGGCAGAGCTGCCGGCGGCCGCTGATCTGAAACAGTTTCATGTGGAATTCGCGATTGAGCGCCGCCCAGGTGACGATATCGACCGTATCGCCGCGCGCGCACTCGTCCATCCGCGCGATCAGTTCTTCGAGGGCGCGCAGATCGGCAATCGTGCGACGACCCGCGGCCAGCGCACTCGCGCGGCCTTCGAGCCAGATCCGCATCTCGAAGATGTCCGCGATTTCGACGATGTCCAGGTCGGCAACGACGTAGCCGCGGCGCGGCCGCAGAACCGCGAGACCTTCGATCTCGAGCCGCTGCAGTGCCTCGCGCACCGGCGCCCGCGACAAACCGAGTCGTTCCGCGATATGGGCCTGACGGAGCGCCTCGCCGGGCACCAGTTCGCCCGCGACAATCTCCCGGCGCAACTGGTCATGCGCGAGATCCGCTACGCTCTTGATCGGACGCTCGACTTCCCCCAGGACGTCTCGGGCCGTCGCGATACTTGCCGTCGCCATCGGAATGCCTTGACACTGTTGCGTCAATATGGACGATTGTCGACAATCTACAGAGGGCAGTCCGGGGCGTCAACAACAACTCAACAAGCCAGCCGAAATTCGGCGGCCGATCCAGCATTGAACGAGAGGAACAGCATGTACGTCGGCCAGCGGGTCCAGCGTAAGGAGGATTTTCGTTTTCTCACTGGCCAGGGCCGGTATGTCGACGACCTTCGTCTGCCGGGCATGGCCCATGCCGCATTTCTGCGCAGCCCGCACGCGCATGCCCGCATCCGCAACGTCGATATTTCCGCCGCGATGGCGATGCCGGGTGTCATTCGCATTCTGACCGGCAAGGACTGGAAGGCCGACGGCCTCGGCACCTCGCCGGTTTTATGGCTGGTCACCTCGCGCGACGGGACGCCGATGAACGAGGTCAAGCGCCCGATCCTGGTGGACGAGTTCGTGCGCCATGTCGGCGACACGCTGGCGCTGGTGGTCGCAGAGACGCGGCTGCAGGCGCTCGATGCGGTCGATGCGATCGAGGTCGATTATGAGCCGCTGCCGGCGATCGCGCAGACCGCGACGGCGCTCGATCCCGGCGCACCGCTGGTCCATGAACAATTCGGCACGAACCAGGTGCTCGACTGGGAAGCCGGTAACCGCGAGGCGGTCGCCGCCGCGTTCGCCAAGGCGCATCACGTCACATCGCTGGCGCTCACCAACAATCGCGTGACCGCCGTACCGATGGAACCGCGCGCCATCGTCGGCCAGTACGACATGGTCGACGAGCGTTATACGCTCTGGTCCTCGACCCAGAACCCGCACATGGTTCGTCAGTGGCTCGCCGAAAGCTCGCTCTTCATTCCTGAGCAGCGCATCCGCGTTGTCGCGCCCGATGTGGGCGGCGGCTTCGGGCAGAAGATCTATCACTATCCCGAGGAATCGACGCTGCTCTGGGCGTCGCGCCTGGTCGACCGGCCGGTCAAATGGGTATCGACGCGCGTCGAGAACATGATCGTCGACACCCATGCGCGCGACCACGTCACGACCTGTCGCATGGCGTTCGATGCGGAGGGCAAGATCCTCGGCCTCGAGGTCGATACGATCGCCAATGTCGGCGCCTATCTGAGCCCGTTCGGGCCCTGCATTCCGACGTACTTCTATGCGCCCATGCTCTCCGAGCTGTACAAGATTCCGGCGATCCATTGCCGCGTCCGCTGCGCCTATTCGCACACCACGCCGGTCGATGCCTATCGCGGCGCGGGGCGGCCCGAATGTTTGTTCGTCGTCGAACGGCTGGTCGAGAACGGCGCCCGCGAACTCGGCATCGACATCGTCGAGCTGCGCACGCGCAACCTGATCCAGGCCAACGAGTTTCCCTACAAGACCGCCATGCAGATCACCTATGACAGCGGCGATTTTCCGTTGTTGATGGAAAAGCTCGAAGCGATGTCGGATTACCGGCAGTTGCGGGCCGAGCAGGCCGAGTTGCGCAAGAAGGGCGTTCTGATGGGGATTGGCGTTGCCGCCTTCCTCGATTGCGCCGGCGCCGGCCCGAGCAAGCTGATCGCCAAACAGGGTGCACGCGTCGGGTTCTGGGACGTCGCGACGGTACGCGTGCATCCGTCCGGCAAGATCAGCGTCCTTTGCGGCAGCCATTCGCACGGTCAGGCGCATGGCACGACCTACGCGCAGATCGTGGCCGACCGGCTGGGCTGCGATATCGACGATATCGACGTCGTGGAAGGCGATACCGATCGCATTCCCTACGGCATGGGCACCTATGCCTCGCGCTCGCTGTCGGTGGTCGGCAGCGCGATCGCCAAGGGTACTGACCGGATCGTTGCCAAGGGCAGCCGGCTTGCCGCGCGCATGCTCGAATGCGCCGAGGCCGATATCCTGTTCGAGCGCGGACGCTTCGTGGTGCAGGGAACGGATCGCGCGGTCACCTTCAAGGAAGTCGCGAGCATGGCCTATCGCGGCGCCGACTATCCGGAAGGGTTCGAGCTCGGTCTCGACGAGACGGTCTTCCACGACCCCGACACCTATAATTTTCCATCGGCCGTCCATCTCTGCACCGTGCTGGTCGATCCCGATACAGGGAAGGTGACGCTGCGCGACTACTTCGCCGTGGACGATGTCGGGCTGGTCATCAACCCGATGGTCGTCGAGGGCCAGATTCACGGCGGTCTCGTCCAGGGCATCGGTCAGGCGCTGATGGAGGATTGCGGCTACGACCCGGAGACCGGCCAGTTCCTGACCGCGACCTTCATGGACTACTGCATGCCGCGTGCCGACGACCTGCCGTCGTTCCAGCTCGAATCGCAGGAAACCCTGTGCCCGACCAATCCGCTCGGCGTCAAAGGCGCGGGCGAGAGCGGCACGATCGGTGCACCGGTCGCCGTCACCAACGCCGTAGTCGATGCGCTCTGGCATCTCGGCGTCCGGCATATCGACATGCCGCTGACGCCGCTGCGCGTCTGGCAGGCGCTCCAGCGCGCCGACGCCGCCTGACATCCGATTTGAACCGATCAACCAGGGAATCCGAACGACGATGAAAAAGCCAGCCAAACCCGCCGAAGCCGGTCTGCGCAAGAAGCGGATCATCAGCCCGAAGGTCCGCGAACCCGAGGCCGGCCTGTGGTCGAACTGTTTCGTCGTCGGCGACCAGTTCATGCTCTCCGGCATGGTCGCCCGCGACATCAAGGGCGGCCTGGTCGGTGGCAACGATCCGCTGAAACAGTCGATCGCGACGCTCAAGAACATGAAATCGCTGGTCGAGGCAGCCGGCGCCGATATGTCCGACGTGCTGAAGATCACCGTCTATCTGACCGATATCCGCTTCCGGCCGGCCTTCATCGAGGCGCGCCGGCAGTTCTTCAGCGGCGATTTTCCGTGCGCGGTGCTGATCGGCAATGTAACGCTTGCAAGTGCGGAACTGCTGGTCGAGGTCGATGCCTGGGGCATCATCGGGGCCGGCGGCAAAGGGCGGAAACGGGGCTGACAACACCCGTACGCCGGACAGGGAAGCTGGGAGAGGATCACCCGCCATCATGATGGCACACGGGCGGAACTGGGCATGACGCAGGCCGGCCGGGCGGAGGCGCTCGATTTCCGTGCGGCAGCGGGCGACGCACCGATCGCGGCGGGCCAACGCGGTGCCGGGCCGGTTCCCAGTGCCGATCCGGTTGCGCTCCGCATCGTTGGTGCGAGCAAGCGGTTTCCGGGCGTGCGCGCTCTCGACAATGTGGATTTCGACCTCCGCGCCGGTGAAGTGCATGTGCTGTTCGGCGAGAACGGCGCCGGCAAGTCGACCCTCATCAGCATCATCGCCGGTGCGCTGAAGCCCGATTCCGGCACGATTGATTTGCGCGGCGAACGCATCGAGTTGCATTCCGTCGACGATGCGCGCAAGCGCGGTATCGCTGCCGTGTTCCAGGATTTCAGCCTGGCGCCCGACCTGACCGTGGAGGAAAACATCTTCCTCGGCATCGAGCCGATGCGCGGCATCGTTCTCGACAAGCGCGCCATTCGCGAGCGTGCCCGGCAGGCGCTGAAGGAATTCGGTTTCGCGCTCGACCCGCGCACGGTCGTGTCAGCGCTCTCGCGCGCCGAACAACAGATGCTCGAGATCACCAAGGCCCTGGTGACCCACCCCCGCATCCTCATTCTCGACGAGCCGACCGCGTCGCTGACCGAACGCGAGACCGCGGCCTTGTTCCGGCTGGTTGCGACGTTGAAGGCAGAGGGCGCCGCGATCATCTACATCACGCATCGCATCGCCGAGCTCGAGAAGGTCGGCGACCGCGTGACGGTGCTGCGCGACGGACAGAAGATCGCCACGCTGCCGATTGCCGAGGTCAGCCACAAGGCGCTGGTCGAACTGATGACCGGGCGGCCGATCGGGAATTTCATTCCGCGGATCCGGCACGAGCCGGCCGAGACGCTGCTGTCGGTCAGCAACCTGACGACCCGCAACAAGCGCGTGCTCGGCGCGTCGATCGCGGTGCGCGGCGGCGAAGTCGTCGGGCTCGCCGGCCTGGTCGGATGCGGCAAGTCGGAAATCGGACGCGCCTGTTTCGGCGTCGACACGATCGAATCCGGCAGCATCGAGTTTCTCGGTGCGCCGGTGGCTGATCCCTCGCCCGCCACCATGCTGCGACGCGGGCTCTCCTACATTCCCTCGGACCGGCACCGCGAAGGCCTGATGCTGAACCGTTCGATGCGCGAGAACATGTCGCTGGCCGTACTCGATACGCCCGAACTGGCACGCGGCGGGGTGCTGCGGCGCCGGGCCGAACGCTCACTCGCCCGGCGGCTGTGCGAAAAGCTGCGCGTCCGTCCGCCACATATCGAATCGGACGTCACCAAATTCTCGGGCGGCAACCAGCAGAAGGTGCTGCTCGCGAAATCCGTCGCGCGGAAGACCCGTCTTTTCATCTTCGACGAACCGACCACCGGCATCGATGTCGGCGCTAAGGTCGAGTTCTACGAGTTCCTTCAGGAACTGGTCGCCGCCGGAAACGGCGTGCTGCTGATCAGCTCGGAACTGCCGGAGATCCTCAATCTGTGCAACCGCGTCTATGTGGTTGCCAACGGATCGATCCGCGCCGAGCTCGAGGGCGATACGATCGACGAACAGAGAATCCTGGCAAACTTTTTTCACAACGGATAGCGCCATGAGTACGGACCTGCCTGCCGACATCCCCGCCGCCTCGCGCAGCAAATCGGACAGGATTTTCGCCGGGGTGAAACGGGCGTTCCTCAGCGGCGGGATCCTGCCACTTTTAATCCTGCTGGTGCTGTCGGGGCTGTTTTTCGGCCTGCAGGAACCGCGCTTCCTCTCGCTGCCGAATGTGCTGAATATCCTGCGGCAATCGACCTATCTCATCATCGTGTCGATGGGGCAGATGATCGTGCTGCTGACCGCGGGCCTCGATCTGTCGGTCGGATCGATCATCGCGCTGGTCAGCGTCGTTTCCGCGATCGTCATGGTCGAGGTTCTGGGTGCCAGCCCCGATGCGGTCGGGCTCGCGATGGCGGCCGGCATCGGCGCCGGGCTCGCGGTCGGCGTCGGCGTCGGCGTCATCAACGGCATCGGCGTCGCCTTGCTGCGCGTGCCGCCCTTCATGATGACGCTTGGCATGCTGTCGATCGCCTTCGGCGCCGCGCTCACCTTGAGCTCCGGCAGCCCGATCTTCGGCGTGCCGGAAACCTATTCCCTGATCTTTGGCTACGGACGGTTGTTTTCGATCCCGGCCCCGGTCTATTTCACCGCGGGCCTGTTCGTAATCGTCTATTTCGTTCTCAACTGGACGCCGGCCGGTCGCTATTTCTATGCGCTCGGCAGCAACCGGCGCGCGGCGCGCCTCTCCGGCATCAAGACCACCCGTTATCTGCTCTACGCCTATATCGGCAGCGGCGTGCTGGCGGCGATCGCCGGGCTGCTGCTGACGGCACGCACCGCATCGGGCGAAGCGACGATCGGCCAGGATCTCGTTCTGCAGTCGGTCGCGGCCTGCGTGATCGGTGGCGTATCGCTGTTTGGCGGTATTGGCCGGGTCGGGAATGTGCTGCTCGGTGCGTTCTTCATTTCGCTGCTGACCAACGGCATGAACCTGATCCAGATCGAGAGCTATGTGCAGCAGATCGTCGTCGGTGTGGTGCTGATCCTGGCGATCGTCGTCGATCAGCTGCGCCTGCGCTATGGCGGGCACGCAAGGCTCGACTGAAAGGATCGTTCCGGCCCGCGCCGCGTCGTTCAGCCGGTCTTCGCCCAGCCGCCGACGATCGCCTGCAACCGCGCGAGCCCATCGGTGAGCGCGGCCGGGCCGGGTTGCAGGATCAATGCCGATTTGACCTCGTGGAGCGCGTTCGCCCGAACCGCGGGCACGGTATCGAAGCCCGGGCGTGCCACCACCTTCTCGGGCCGGAACTTCTTGCCGCACCAGGAACCGACGATAATGTCGGGCGCGCGGTCGCTCACGTCGGCTGCAGGGCGTGCGATTCTCTGGCGTCTGTCGGCCCGCCTCGTTTCCGGGTCGATGGCATCGACGGATCATTTGCAGCGCACCGCCGTCACGCACTCGGACGGAGGCAAATTGCATCGGAATGGCCCGAAGCGGCTCAAAGCTGTTTCCGATCGTCGATGACGATCGTCACCTCTTCACCATCGACGGAGACAGGAAATGTTCGCACCGGTTTCCCGGCATTTCCGACCCCTTTCCACACATTGACCCTGAACCCATGCAGCGGGCATTTGACGATCGTGCCGTCGAAGATTCCCTCGGCGAGGGACGCGCCGGCATGCGGACATCGGTTGTCGATCGCCGCCACCCTGTCGCCGGCACGGAACACGCCGATTCGTAATTTCTCATCGACCTGCACGATCATGGCGCCGCCATCGGGAATCTCGTTCAGGTCCAATTTTACCTGATGCATGTGGCATGCCTTTCAAGGTATGGGAATCGATTGCGGGACGACTGTATCTCTCGCAACCGAGCTTGCGGTGATTGGCTTGGTCTTTAATGTCGATTTTGGCAGACGACACCTCATGGCGGCCTTGACAGGCAACCTGCATTCTTCAATCGTCGCATGAGCAGGAGCGCATGGGATCGATGTTTGTTCTCAGTGCGTCCTGGTCTCGTCGTCATCCGTGACAGGAGTTGTCTATGCTGGAACAGCTCGAATTGTCGACAACCATTTCTCGCGGGGACCCAACTGTTCCCGTGCTGGCGACGCGCGGCATCGGCAAGAACTTTTCGGGCGTGCGCGCACTCGACAATGTCTCCATCGACGTCAAGGCTGGCGAAGTACATGTGCTCTTCGGCGAGAACGGCGCCGGAAAATCGACCCTCATCAATATCCTGTCGGGCGCGATCCGGCCCGACGAGGGTGCCGTTCTGCTTGATGGCCAACCGATTGTACTTCGATCCGTCGCTGAGGCGCGCCGGGCTGGAATTGCGACGGTCTTTCAGGAGTTCAGCCTCGCGCCAGATCTCTCCGTTGAGGAAAACATCCTTCTCGGTTTGGCGCCGCGCCGCGGGATATTCATCGATCGTCGCGCGCGACGGTCCGCCGCCGCGCGGCTCATAGCGTCGCTGGGGTTCGACCTTAATCCGTCGGCATCGGTTGGTTCGCTTTCGCGCGGCGAGCAGCAGATGGTCGAGATTTGCAAGGCCTTGAGCGCGCGGCTCCGTGTCCTGATTCTCGACGAACCTACGGCGTCGCTGACCGACAAGGAGCAGCGCGTCCTGTTCGACGTACTGGGGCGGCTCAAGGAAGGTGGAGTCAGCATCATCTACATTACCCATCGCATCGCCGAAGTGCAGAAGATCGGCGACCTCATCACGGTGCTGCGCGACGGCAGCAAGGTGCGCACCCTGCCGGTCGACCTGGCGAACCATCGGCTGCTCGTCGAACTGATGACCGGTCGAAAGCCGGGCGGTTTTTTCCCGACGATCCCGCACCGGCCCGGAAAGGCTGTGCTCACCCTCGATCGGATGAGCACCGTCGACGGTCGCGTGAAGGATGTTTCGCTCGAAATTCGCGAAGGCGAGATTGTTGGCCTTGCCGGACTGGTCGGCTGCGGCAAGTCCGAGATCGGACGCGCCTGCTTCGGGGTGAGTCCGATAGCCAGCGGCAAAATGCGATACAACGGCCAGCCGGTCGATCGGATCCGACCGCGCAGGATGCTGGTTGGCGGCGTCAGCTACGTTCCGGCCGATCGCCGACGCGAAGGCATCATGCCCGGGCGGAATCTGCGCGAGAACATCTCGATCTCGTTCCTGGATTTGCTCACCTGCGTCCCAGGCCTTCTGGACCGGCGTCGCGAGCGGCGCAGGGCACGCGAGCTCGCCTCGCAGATGTCGGTATCGCCGCTCGATACCGAACGCGAAATTACGTACTACTCCGGCGGCAATCAGCAGAAATCCATGATTGCCCGCTATCTCGGTCGCGATACCCAGGTATTTATTTTCGACGAGCCTACCACCGGAATCGACGTCGGCGCCAAGACGCAGATCTACGATTTTTTCAAGTCTCTGATCGAGCGCGGCATCGCCATCGTCCTGATCAGCTCGGACATCGCAGAGATCACTAATCTTTGTCACAGGGTCTATGTCGTCCACAACGGCTCCATCCGGACTCATTTCGTTGGTGAAGACATCACGGAGCCCAACATTCTCTCCGCCTATTTTGATCAGCCCCCCGAAGCGTGAAACGGCCGGAATGTAGCCTCTCAGTCTCTCTGCCGCTGACCCAACAGCTTCAACCGCGCCTGGTCGGCAATGACCGCTATGATCAGCGCAGCGCCGGTGACCAGGATCTGGCCATAACTATTCACCCCGATCAGGTTCATTCCATTGGTCAGCATTGAGATAAAGAACGCGCCGAGCACCACCCCGCTGAGCCGGCCAGTGCCGCCCCATAGCGAGACACCGCCAATCACGCAGGCTGTGAGCGCCGCAAGCGGCAGCGTTTCGCCAAGACCGGCCTCGCCGGTCGCGACTCGCGCTGTCAGAAGAAGGCCGCCGATCGCGGCGATCACGGCGCACAGCACATGGGCCACGATGATGTAAAGCGTGGTGTTGATACCGGTGAGACGAGCGGCCCGTCGATTGCTGCCGATGGCATAAAGATAGCGTCCCAAAGGCGTCCAGTTCAGGACGACATAGAGGATCAGGAAGAGGCCGCCGGTGACCAGCACCGGCACGGAAACGCCAAACAGACTGCCATAGGCAAAGATGTCGCTGAAGGCCTGCGGTGCGCCATAGACCGGCAGGCCGCCAGTAACCATGAGCGCGAGACCGAAGACGATCGACAGCGTCCCCAGGGTCATGACGAAAGAATTGACGTTGAACACGGCAACGCCGATACCGTTGAACAGGCCGATTGCCAAACCCACCAGAAGCCCGGCACCGATCCCGAGCATGATCGCCAAGGCAACCGCCGTCGGGTCTGCGGTGATGACACCGACCATGACGATGGTGGAAACAATACTGACGAGCGCCACATTGGAACCGATCGAAAGATCGAAATTTCCGGTGACCAGCACCAGCATTTTACCCATCGAAAGAATCGCCAGGTAGGTCGCCTGTCGTGTGACGTTCGATATGTTCCCCACCGACAGAAAACGCGGCTCGATGATCGCAAAGAAGGCGACAGCAATCAGAAGAAGGAACGGGAGAATTCCCAACGCTCCCAGCAGGCGCTTGGTGACAAACTCCACCCCGCGGGATGCGCCCGGTTTTGGCCGGCTCTTTTCATTCGTCATTGGGCGCGCGTCTCACGTTGCCGACCTGGCGATTATTACTGAATGTCGCGATGTGCCGTCGGTCCGCCAGCGCGACTGGAAAGAGCGGGCGCGCATTCTGTGCCCACTCTGTCGCCAAAGACTGGACGGTTGACAGCATCGGAGGCGCGGATGCCGGCGACGGCCAGCATCCGCGCCTTTCGCTGTACTTTACTCGACGCTGGAGACCGGTTCCCAGCCGGCCGGCGCCAGCGACGTCGAACGATCCACGTCGCTCACGTTGCCGGCATCGACCATCAGCGAGTCAGGTGCGACGTCCTGCATGAAGGGCTTCTCTTCAAGGATTCGCAATGCCGTATCGATGGCAAGGCGAGCCTGGAGTACGGCAAAGTCGGAGACAACACCCTCGACTTCGCCCTTTTCGACGGCATCCCACACGAACGGCGTCTGGAAGGTCGCGATCAGTGAAATGTCCTTATCCATCTGACGCAACGTATCGAGCGCCGCTTCGATGCCCGGCGCACCGCCGATGATATAGTCCACGTCCGGATAGGCTTGCAGACCGTCTTCGACCAAAGGCAACTGCTCCGCCTTGTTGCTCGGCGCATAATAATCTTCAAGAATCTTGACGTCCGACCCTTCGAGGCCTTCATAGAATCCCTGACGCAGCGCTTCGACATAGGTGGCACCGGGAGGGCCCGCCAGATAGAACCCGGTCACTTCGCCGGATCCCGCGGGATGTTTTTCGGCGAGATACTGTCCAACCGTCAGACCGACGCGCCGGTAGGAAACCACGACACGGGCATCGATATCCTTGGTTTCGGCCCCGTTGGCAGCATCGACGATCACGACTCCGTTGCGGCGTGCTTCGGCAATCGCGTTGTTGAGCCCGGCCGGCGATGTCGTCACCAGCACGATCGCGTTTGCGCCATTGGTTACGCAATCCTCAAGCTGGCCGATCTGGCCGGCGACGTTCGAATAGCCGCCGGCGGAGAAGATATTGAGACTGATGCCCTGGCGCTTTGCTTCCTCGACAGCACCGTAGGTATAGGCAACCCAATATTCGCTGCCGGTATGTGGCACGAGCAGACATACCGACCATTTCTGCGATATGTCGCTGGTGGCCAGCGACTGATAATCGGCCGGAACGAGCATACCGTTGGCCAGATCGAAAACTGGCTCGGTCTGCACCACCTTTGCCGACCACGCGTCTTCCGCGACTGCGTTCGTGCCGGCGAATGCTACGATCGTCGCAAGTGCGAGCGCGGTCGCAGCAAGCAGGGGACCCCGGTGCCATACATGCTTCGTCATTGATAATCCTCCCAGTTTTCTGGTTTATCTTGTATTGACCTAAGACATCACGCTCGTTGTTAGACGCTGGCGGTTCGAGGGCTGGCGCTGATGTTCGGCCTACGCCGCCTTCTGCATTTCTTCGTAGATGCCGCGATACATCAGATCCTCGATGCCGAGATAGTCTTCCACCGTCTTGAGCACGAGCCGTCGGTCGCTCTCCGTGGGCGCAAACTTTCCTAGAAGCTCCACGCCGACGCTCGAATGATCTCCGTCGGCAACGTCATGAACGGTGAAAAAGGAAACCGCTTCGTCGGACAGCCCGTGAAGACGCTTTAGGTTTTCAGCGATACGAATAAAAATTCCGGTGACCTGCGCCTCGCCAGCCAGCATGTGCGCCGCGCATCCCTCGAGGAATGTCTTGCCGCAGATCCACTCGAAATAGACGCGCAATGCCAAGGCTCCCGGGCAGAGTCGCGCCGTCCACATGGCCTCGCGGGTGAGCCCAATCGATTCTCCGAAGCGCAGCCAGAGCTCGTTGTGCGAGACCCCGTCCGCAAAAAGCCTGCCGGTCCCTTCCTCGTAGACGACTTCCGCGATCCGCGTGCGCCATTCCGCATCGGGACATGTAACGTATAGTCGGCCGTGATAATTGTGGTTGTGCAATGCGAAGACGCCGTATTGCAGCGCGAATATCTGAAGCTGGTCTATCGAAACATCTTCATCCATCAAGGCGCGATAGGTTGGCTGATCGCGCCAAGCATGTTGATTGATAAGCTTCTTGATTTCACCGAGCGTGTCAGAAACGGACAGTGTCACCTAAGCCTCCCTAATCTTTTTTGGAGTCCGGGGCGCCAAAACGCTGCGTGAAAGTGCCAATCAGCGTTCAGCTTTGATTGAGCCAAGCCAACTCTTGTACGATTGTCGACAATCGTCAATAGAAATATCGGAAATTAGTCTTGGAAATCCGCCATGGCGCTGAGCTGGAGGCTATATCCAGCTCGTGCGAAGGGGCGATATCGGCCGCGTCCGGCACCCCGTGGCTGATCCAGACTGTAGGCCGCCGCTACGTCGTTCAGGTCGTTCAGCCGGTCTTCGCCCAGCCGCCGACGATCGCCTGCAACCGCGCGAGCCCATCGGTGAGCGCGGCCGGGCCGGGTTGCAGGATCAATGCCGATTTGACCTCGTGCAGCGCGTTCCGCCGGACCGCGGGCACGGCATCGAAGCCGGGGCGAGCCACCACATTCTCCGGCCGGAATTTCTTGCCGCACCAGGAACCGACGATGATATCGGGCGCGTGCGCGATGACATCGGCCACCGTGACGATGCGATCCTTTGCCGCCTTCCGGCCCGCGCGATCGGCAAAGATATCGTCGCCGCCGGCGATCCCGACAAGCTCCGAGACCCACCCGATGCCAGAGATCATGGGATCATCCCATTCCTCGAAATAGATCTTCGGTCGCCGTTTCATGGTCGCAGCCTGCGCGCGGGCCCGATCGAGACCGGCGGAGAGCGTTGCAACCAGTCGCTCCGCCCGATCGGCGGCGCCCACCATCGCGCCGAGCAACCGGATCATGTCGAGAATTTCGGCGACGCTGCGCTGGTTGAAGCCGTGCACCGTGACGCCCGCGCGCAGAAGATCGGCCACGATATCTGCCTGAAGATCCGAGAAGGCAAGCACCAGATCGGGCCGCAGATCCAGGATCTTCGGGATATCCGCCGAGATGAAGGCCGAGACGCGCGGCTTGTCGCGCCGCGCCTCGGGCGGGCGGGCGCAATAGCCGGAGATGCCGACGATGCGATCCTGCTCGCCGAGCAGATAGAGCGTCTCGACGGTTTCTTCGGTGAGACAGACGATGCGTTGCGGTGGGAACATTCTGCCGGCCCTGCTGCACGCCCGATTGCGATTACGCCGTCGAATCAGAAATAAGTCCGCACCGCTCCGGTCACATTATAATTGTCGTCGACGATGCACAGGACATTCCATTTGTCGAAGGTCGTGCAGGGATGCGATACGCCGCAGGCCACCATGTCTCCGACCTTGAGCGGGCTGTCGGCCGGCAAAGCGAGGTAGGCGTGCTGGTCGTTGAGCGCGGTCACCCGATGATCGGCACCCAGCTTCTGCGGCGGATCCTGGGTGCCGGGTCGGTACCAGAGAATCGGCGTCGGCATCTCCGCATCGCTGGAGATATCGCGCTTGCCGATGGTGACGAGCGCGCGGTTTCGTTCCGGGCGCGATTGCACATAACCCCACACTTCCAGCGCCGGAGAGGGCGCCGGCGCGATGTCCTTGGCCTCGGGCGAGCGGGCCAGAATCCGCGCCAAGTTGCGCTGCATCGGCCCTGCGTCATGCGTGATATGGCAGCCGCTGCGCAACAGCACGAACACATCCGGCCCGAGATCGTGAGTGCGAAGGGCCCGCGCCACGACATCGAAATAGCCGCTGCCGCCGGCCGAGAGAATGATCGGCCCCGCGGCAAAGAGCGCTTCGTCCCGGCAGCGTTGCGCAAGGCGGACCACGCCGTCGAGCAGTTTCTGTACCATCGCGTCCGTCGCCGCATCGTCGGCACCGCACAGTACGCCCTCATAAGCTTCGATCCCGCGCAGTGCCAGCAGCGGCTCGTGCGCCTTGACCTGGCGCGCGACCGCTATCGCCTCGTCCAAGGTTCGGGCGCCGGTGCGATGGCCCTCGACCCCGAGCTCGACAAGAAGCTGCAAGGGACGCCCCGCGCCGATCTCGCCGGCCAGGCGTGCGAGCTGGTCCACGCCATCGATGCTGTCGACCAGGCAATAGAAATCAAAATCGGGGTCTCGCTTCAGTTCCGCCAGGACAAAGGCGATGTTGGCGCGGCCGACGAGCTGGTTCGCGAGAAAGATCCGCGCCACGCCGAAGCGCCGATAGACCGCAACCTGATGCGCGGTCGCAGCCGTGATCGCCCACGCACCGTCATCGAGCTGCATCTGGAACAATTGCGGGCTCATCGTCGTCTTGCCGTGCGGAGCGATCCTAGCGCCGCTGCGTTCGAGGAACTGCCGCATCCAGTTTCGGTTGTTGCGCAGCGCCGTTTCCTTCAGGACCGCGACCGGCAACGGCAAATCTTCCTTGAGGATGTTCCAATGCCGGTTCGCGATGTCGGCGAGCGCGAACTCTTCCATGCCGCCGGGCATGCCCTTGGTGCAATCCGACAGCGGACTCGCATGGATCCGATCAAGACGCATCGTCGTTTTCCCTCGCTCCCGGTGCCGCAGCGGCCGCCATCAGATGGGCGTCAGATTGGCGTCAGATGGGCAAGAGAATAGGCTGGAACGTCGCATAACATGAATAGCGCCGTCGACCCGTTACCCGCGACTTTGACGCCCGGGTACGGAGCAGGGATGCCGGCCGCCGGCCGACGCTAAGTCGACTACTGCGAGTTGGGCTGGCCCGGCCGGCTGACGCCGATCAGAACCTCCTGCGCCGGCTTGTCGTCAGCAAAATCGCCGAGCGAGATGACGCCGACCAGCCGCTTCTGACGATTGACGACCGGCATGCGCCGCACCTTCAGGTCGGCCATATTGCCAGCGACCGTCGCGAGCTCGTCGTCCTCGAAGCAATATTTGATATCCGGGGTCATGACCTCGCGGATCTTCGAATCGGGACCGAGCCCGCCGGCAACCGCCCGGACCGCGATATCGCGATCCGTGATCATCCCGACGAGCCGGTCATCTTCACCGACCGGAATGGCGCCGGCATCGATTTCCTTCATTGTCTGCGCGGCACTGCGGATCGTCTGGTCCGGATTGGCCGTACGCACGTCGCGTGTCATTACGTCGCGGATTTTCATGATCGCCTCGCCATGGTGGCGCGTCGCCGCCGCCGGCAGCAACGCGCTCGTGATGATGGATACCGGAGATAACCCCTGATCGGCGCGACGGTTCCAGCCGGTCGAACGCGCAGCACGGAATCGCTCGATTTACGCGGGATCGGGGGCTTTCGCCCCGCCTGCGGCGAAGACCGCTATCGAATAACGAGACTCGTGGGCCGGGTGGACAACGATTCGTTGCAATTCGCCGTCACCAGCACCGTCTGACCGTTGGTCATCGCCAATCGCCGCTCGCTATCGGCGATGATGATGTGGATGAAATAGACCATCCCGGGCGCCGCAATTTCCGGATTGCCGTGGTAGAACATCGGCCAGTCCATCCAGTTCGGGGCGAAGGTGGAGCCGAGACTGTATCCCGTCGCGTTCATGCGATGGGTGCGGTATCCCGCCGCATCGCAGACGCGCGCATAAGCATCGAACACCTCGCCGATTGGTCGGCCGGGCTTCAGCGCTACCTTGCAGGCTTCGAGCGCATCGACGGCCACGTCATGCATCTCGAGCTGACGAGCCGGCGGCTCGCCGATGCAGATGGTGCGCATGAGACAGGCGTGATAGTGCCGGTAGACGCCGGCGAACTCCAAAGTGAGCTGGTCGCGTTCGCTCAGGGTCCGTCGGCCGGTAAAATAGCGGCATAGCAGCGCGTCATTGCCGGATCCAATGATGAACTCGTTGGCAGAATCGTCACCGCCGCCTCGAATGATCGCACCCTGCATGGCCGCGAGAATGTCGCCCTCGAAGACGCCGGGCCCCGCAAGCTTGTTCGCTTCGTCGAGCGCCAGGTCGGCGAGATCGGCCGCCTTGCGGACATACGCGATTTCTGCTGGGCTTTTCACAAGACGCAACCGGCTGACCAGGTCGGATGCATCGGCAAGCGTGCAGAATCCCGCGAGCGCCGCGTTGAGCCGGAGCGCGTTGCGACCGGTCAGGCCGTAGGCTTCGTATTCGACACCAATCCGCCGGCCCTGGAGGCCGAAACTTTCGAGAATGACTTTCAGATCGTCGGACGGA
>JBBDMS010000060.1:0-11480 GCA_040878185.1 Dongiaceae bacterium
GAAGACGAGGTGATCAACGTGTTCATGCCGACGACTCCGAACCCGACCTCTGGGTTTCTGCTGTTCATACCAAGGAAAGACATGACGGTGCTCAGCATGTCGGTTGAAGAGGGTATCAAAATGGTTGTCTCGGGAGGCATCGTGACTCCACCGGATCGCCGACCGCCTGAAAAGCGCAAGGTCAAGATTCCGGCTTCGACCACCTAGCCGGAGCGAAGCGTCCGGACGACCGCGTCGCGCTCGAACAGATACAGCAGAACCCGCAGCGCCCGGCCGCGGTCGCCGGTCAGATTGGGATCGCGCTCGAGCGCCAGAGTCGCATCGTCGCGGGCTGCCTTCAGCAACTCGTCATGCACGGCGAGATCGGCGAGGCGGAACGCGGGTAGCCCGCTCTGGCGCGTGCCCAGCAACTCGCCGGCGCCACGCAGCCGCAGATCCTCCTCGGCGATGCGAAATCCGTCATCGGTGTCGCGCAGGACTTTGAGACGGGCCTTGGCGGTTTCGCCCAGCGGCGCCTGATAGAGCAGGACGCAGGTCGAGGCGCGCGCACCGCGCCCGATCCGGCCGCGAAGCTGGTGCAGTTGCGCAAGACCGAACCGCTCCGCGTGTTCGATCACCATGACGCTGGCGTTCGGCACATCGACGCCGACCTCAATCACGGTGGTTGCCACCAGCACACCGGTCTCGCCGGCAACGAACGCCGCCATGGTGCGGTCGCGTTCGGTCGCGCGCTGCCGTCCGTGGATGAGGCCGACGCGCTTCTCGCCGAAACGCTGCGCCAGATCGCGATATCGAGCCTCGGCATTGGCGAGGTCCACGACTTCGGATTCTTCGATCAGCGGGCAGACCCAATAGACCTGACCGCCCTGGTCGATCGCTCGCGAAACGGCGCCCACCACGTCTTCCATGCGGCCGAGCGGCACGGCGCGGGTATCGATCGGTTTGCGGCCGGCTGGCTTCTCGGTCAGACGCGACACGTCGAGATCGCCATAGGCGGTCAGCATGAGTGTGCGCGGGATCGGTGTCGCAGTCATGACCAGCATGTCAGCGGCGGCGCCCTTCTCGGCGAGGATCACACGCTGATGCACCCCGAAGCGATGCTGCTCATCGACGACCGCGAGGCCGAGATCCTTGAAATCGACGTCTTCCTGCAACAACGCGTGCGTACCCACGACGATGCCGATCTTACCCGAGGCGAGATCGGCAAGAATCGCATCGCGCGCCTTGCCCTTGTCGCGACCGGTCAGCAGGGCGGCGGGTACGCCGGCCGCTTCGGCAAGCGGTGCAATGGTCGCGAAATGCTGCCGGGCAAGAATTTCGGTCGGCGCCAGAAGGGCCGCCTGCGCGCCGGCTTCAACCGCGATCAGCATCGCAAGAAGGGCGACCACCGTCTTGCCGCTGCCGACGTCGCCCTGCAACAGCCGCAGCATGCGCAGGTCCATACCCATATCGGCGGCGATTTCCCCGAGCGCCTGCATCTGCGAGTTCGTGAGCGTGAAGGGGAGGGATGCGATCGCCTTTGCGCGCAGCGCTCCACCGCCGCTCAGGGAACGCCCGCGCTGGCGGCGCTGATGCTGCCGCACCAGTGCGAGTGCAAGCTGGTTCGCCAGCAGCTCGTCATAGGCCAGTCGCTCGCGCCATTTCGTCGTCAGCAGAAGGTCGCTTTCCTCTTCGGGGTTGTGGGCGCGTTGCAGCGCGTCGCGCCAGGGCGCCCATTTCTGTTTGGCAACGAAACGGGATTCGATCCATTCATCGAGGACCGGCGCGCGCTCGACGGCGGCGGTGACCGCTTTGCCCATGATGCGGGGCGTCAGGCCCGCCGTCATCGGATAGACCGGCTCGACCCGTTTCAATGTCAGCACGTCGTCGAGCGGTGCGATGTGATCCGGATGGGTCATCTGCAGCTCGTCGCCGAACTTCTCGATCCGGCCGCTGACCACGCGCACTTCACCCTCGGGCAGCGCCTTCTTGAGGTAGTCGGCCTTCGCGCGGAAGAAGACGAGATGGATGAAACCGGTATCGTCGCGGCAGCGCACCTTGTAGGGGCGCTTGCCGGCGGCGGGCGAGGGGAAATGCTTGTCGACGCGCAACGTGAGGGTGACGATCGCGCCTTCCGGCGCATCGGCGAGCTTGGGCGAGAAGCGCCGGTCGATGATGCCCGCCGGCATGTGCCAGAGCAGGTCGACCACCTGCGGTCCCGCCGCCTTCTCGATCAGCTTGGCAAAGCGCGGCCCGACGCCCTGCAGCGACGTCACCGGGGCGAAGAGCGGGAACAGGATCTCCGGGCGCATTGGGCTTCCGATACCGACTCGAGACGACAAAAGCTGCCGGGTCACATCGGGTGACTTAGCGCCGCCTCCGCCTGCGGGCAACCGCTCCGCTGTCAGCCCTTGATCCGCGCCATCGTCGGGTCGTAGAGCGGGTCGAGCGTGACCGAACAGGGCACGCGCTCGGTCGCGACTTCCAGCTCGTAGCGCGCACCCAGAACATAATCCGTATCGACGCCGCCGGCATTGCGCACATAGCCGATGCCGATATTCTTGCCGACCGTGTAACCCCAGCCGCCGCTCGCGAGCCAGCCGGCCGGTTTGCCGTCGCGCAGAATGGTTTCACGGCCGAGCAGAATGACGCCGGGATCGTCCACGGTGAAAGTCGCGAGCAGCCGCTTCATGCTGCCGGATTTCTGCGCCTCCAGCGCCTTGCGGCCGTTGAAATCGACATTTTTCCGCAGTTTCACCGCCCATCCCATGCCGGCCTCGAAGGGCGTGAAATCCGGTCCGATATCGCCGGCCCAGGCGCGGTAGCCCTTTTCGAGCCGCAGCGTCTCGATCGCGCGATAACCGGCATTGCGCAGGCCGTACGGCGCGCCCGCGACCATCAGCGCCGCATGGACGTTGACGGCATATTCGACCGGGATATGCAGTTCCCAGCCCAGTTCCCCGACATAGGTGATGCGGAGTGCGAGCACCGGCGCGCCACCGATGCCGATGCGCTGCGCAGTGCCGAAGGGGAAGGCGTGATTGGAAATGTCGTCGCGCGTGGCGGCCGCCAGAATCTCGCGCGCCTTCGGTCCCATCAGCGACAGCACGGCATTGGCCGACGTGATGTCGACGAGCTGCGCACTGGCGCCGGCAGGAATGTTGCGCCGTATCCAGTCGAAATCATGCGTCGCGAAGCCGGTGCCGGTCACGATGTAGAAACTGTCCGGCGCGATGCGCGTCACCGTCAGGTCGCATTCGATGCCACCGCGCTCGTTCAGCAACTGCGTGTAGGTCACCCTGCCGACCGGCTTCGCCACGTCGTTCGAGCAGATCCAGGTGAGGGCGCTCTCCGCGTCGGACCCGGTCAGCAGGAACTTGGCGAACGAGGTCTGATCGAACAGGACGGCACCTTCGCGCGCGGCCTTGTGTTCGCGACCGACGGCGTCGAACCAGTTCGGCCGCCCGAAGCTGTAGCGATCCTCCGCCTTCTCCCCCTTCTTGAGATCGGCGTACCAGTTCGGCCGTTCCCAGCCGAGCTTCTCGCCGAAACAGGCGCCGTCGCTTTTCAGGATTTCGTAGAGCGGAGAGCGACGGCAGGGTCGCCCGCTCGCATATTCCTCGGACGGCCAGGCGATCATGTAATGCTTGCCATAGGCTTCCATGGTGCGCGTGCGCACCCAATCGGTATCGAAATGCGGCCGGCCGAAACGGCGGATATCGACCGGCCAGAGATCGTAGGGCGGTTCACCGCGCACGACCCATTCGGCGAGCGCCATCCCGGCACCGCCACCCGACGCGATACCGAAGGCGTTGAAGCCCGCGCCGACGAAGAAATTCTTCAACTCCGGCGCTTCGCCGAGAATGAAATTGCCGTCCGGGGTAAAGCTTTCCGGCCCGTTGATCAGCTCCTTGATACCGGCCGTCTGCAAGGCCGGCACGCGGCCGAGCGCAAGCTCCACCATCGGCTCGAAATGATCGAAGTTGGAGGTGAGCAGCGTGTAGTGGAAATCTTCGGGAATGCCGTCCTCGGCCCAGGGCAGGGGATTGGGCTCGTAGCCGCCCATCACCAGCCCGCCGACCTCTTCCTTGTAGTAGGTGAGGCGGTCGGGATCGCGCAGCGTCGGCAGGTTCGGCGCGACGCCCTCGATCCGCTCCGTCACCATGTACTGATGCTGCACCGAAACCAGTGGCACGTTGACGCCGACCGATGCGGCAAAGCCGCGCGACCATTGTCCGGCGCAGCAGACCACGATCTCGCATTCGATCCGGCCCCTGTCGGTCTCGACACTGCGGATGTGGCCGTCCTCGACGATGATCGACAGCACCTTGGTGTCTTCGAGAATCGTGACGCCGGTCTGGCGCGCGCCTTTCGCCAGCGCCTGCGTGATGTCGCTCGGATTGGCTTGGCCGTCGGTCGGCAGGAAGGCGGCGCCGATTACGTCGTCGACCTGCATCAGCGGCCAGAGATCCTGCGCCTCCTTCGGCGTCAGTAGGTCCATTTTGAGGCCGAAGGAATGCGCCGTCGTCGCCTGGCGCTTCACCTCGGTCCAGCGATCCGCATTGCAGGCGAGGCGCAGCCCGCCATTCATCTTCCAACCGGTCGCAAGCCCGGTCTCGGTTTCGATTCGGTTGTAGAGATCGATCGAATAGCCGAGGAGTTGCGTGATGTTGGCGCTGGTGCGGAGCTGGCCGACCAGTCCGGCGGCATGGAACGTGCTGCCGGAGGTCAGTTTCTTGCGCTCGAGCAGAACCGTGTCGGTCCAGCCGAGCTTGCCGAGATGATAGGCCGTCGAGCAGCCGATGATGCCGCCGCCGACGATAACTGCCTTCGCGCTCTTGGGAAGTTCGGCCATGGCCGGGTCACATTGCCTGGAACGAGGCCCACGCGCGCTCGAAGCGGCGCATGTTCTCGGCGGTGTAGGCGACATAGTCGAAGTCGAGTGTCGAATGGGTTTCCTGAACCATGCTCCACATGCTTTCGCGCAACAGAGAGGCGCATTTCATGGCGTGATAGCGGACGCGAAGCTCGTCCGTGACGGGGCGGTCGAAATAATTTTCGAGCAGCCATTCCTCCTGATCGGGCGAAAGCCCATTATTGGAGGCAAGGCCGCCGAGATCGAAGAGCGGGCTGTTGAATCCGCCATAATCCCAGTCGATCAGCCAGAGGCGATCGCCATCGTCGATGAAATTGCCGGGCAGCAGGTCGTTATGCCCGTAGACGAGGTCAATGCGACCGACCGCGCGCTCGAGGCGCTCGGCGGTCGCCTGGAGCTCAGGCAGACGCGGCAGATACCGGCTGTTGGCGTCCTTCAGCGCGCCCGCATAGTCGTGCAGCACATGGAACACCCAGAAGACCAGCGCCGCGCCGCGCAGATGTTTGGGTATCTCGCGATGCGCGCGCGCGACGAGCGGCAGGATCCGTTCGAGATTGGCCTGGGTCGCGACATCGGCCTCGCCATAGGTGCGGCCGTCGATATGGTCGATCACCAGCGCGCCGTCGGTTGCGAAAACGACACGCGGCGAGACGCCCGCCGCATGCGCCGCGCGGCTCGCAGCCAGCTCGTTGAACCGCATGATCTGATGCACGGGAATATCGGCGCCGATGCGCACGACATATTTCTTCCCGCCATCGGCGACCACGTAATTCTTGTTGGTGATGCCGCCGCCCAGCGGCTGCGGATCGACCTTGCCTTTCCAGCAGGCGAGGCTGGCAGCAATCTGGCGCGGGTCGGTCATATGCGTGCTGGACAAAATCGGGATGTGGACGCGCCGGGCTCAGCCGACCATGCCGAAACGCTGCCGGAGCTTGCGGCTCCAGCCACCGACCAGCCGATCGGCGACGATGCCGATGAAGGCGACGCAGAGGCCGGCGATGATGCCGCGGCCGACATCAGCTTTTGCGAGGGAGATGAACACCTCCTGGCCGAGATCGCGGGTGCCGACCATGGCGGCGATGATGTCCATCGCGATCGCCAGCATGATCACCTGATTGACGCCGAGCATGATCTCGGGCAGCGCCAGCGGCAACTGGACGCGGAAAAGAATCTGCGACCGTGTGCAACCCGCGACCTTCGCGGCCTCGACGATCTGCGGCGATACCTGCCGGATGCCGTGGTCGGTGTAGCGGATGGCCGGCGCCACGGCATAGGCCACGATCGCGATCATCGCGGACACGTCGCCGACGCGGAACAGCATCACCACAGGAATGAGATAGACGAAGGCTGGAATCGTCTGCAGCAGATCGACCACCGGCGTCAGGATCCGATTGCCGATCCGGCTGCGCGCCGACCAGATCCCGAGCGGCACGCCGATCAGGCACGAGATCACAACCGATACGCCGACGAGATAGACGGTGTTCATGGTCTTGTCCCAGAGACCGACCAGCGCGCAGAAGGTCGTGAGGGACATGGTCAGCAGCGAGAGCCGCCAGCCACCGAACTGCCAGCCGGCCACGCCGATCAGCCCGACCACCGCAAACCAGGGCAGGTCGACCAGCAGATCGCGCACGGGATTGAGCACGTTGAGCAGTAAGGCGACGCGGAATGTCTCGATATAGTCGTAGTAGTTGATGTTGATCCAGTCGATAAACTGCTTCGCATAGGGGGCCAGCGTAACGGTCCAGCCTTCGGGAATGCGGTTGAGCGGTGGTATCGCGAAGCTCGCGAGCGTCGTAATGACCACGAGCGCGATCGCGGCGAAGAGGAACGGATAGCGCTGCCAGAACGGGCGCATGTCGAGCCGACGCGTGCTGACGGTGTGCACGGCGGCCTGGCTCAGCCGGTCGAGAACGATCGCGATGACGACGATCGCGAGGCCGGCCTCGAGGCTTGCGCCGATCTTCAGCGCCCGCAGCGCCAGCAGCACGTCATAGCCGAGACCGCCGGCGCCGATCATCGAGGCGATGATCACCATATTGAGCGACATCATGATGACCTGGTTGACGCCGACCATGAGTAGCGGCCGCGCCGAGGGCATCAGGATGCGCCAGAGACGCTGACGGCGGGTGCAGCCCGCCATCGTGCCGAATTCGCCGATTTCCGCCGGCACCTGTTGGAGGGCGAGCATCGTCGCACGCACCATCGGCGGCATCGCAAAGATGATGGTTGCAACCATGCCCGAAACTGGATTGGTGCCGAACAGCAGCAGGATCGGCACCAGATAAGCGAAGGTCGGGATCGTCTGCATCAGATCGAGCAGCGGATCGATGACATAGGTCCGCAGGCGCGGCGAGCGGTAACCCCAGATTCCGACGAGCAGGCCGAGTGCGACGCCGATCGGCACCGCCATGATGATCGAGGCAAGCGTGGTCATCGCGCTATCCCATTGTCCGAACAGCGCGATATAGAGGAAACAGCCGCCGCTCAGCGCGGCAAGGCGCCAGTTGCCCAGCGCATAGCCTGCGAGCGCGAACGTGCCGACGATACCGACCCAGGAAAGGCGCGGCAGTTCGATCAGATCGGGGCCGCGACCGATCTTGAAACCCTGGGCCAGGAGATCGATCAGGAATTGCAGGACGGGATTGAGAATGCCGTTCGAAATGAAACGCGTGACGCCCGAGATGTTGTTCTTGATCGCGGACATGACGATCGTCGTGTACTTCGCCAGCGGTACGATCCAGTCTTTCGGGTAGTCGTCGAACCAGGGCAGCTCGGTATCGAAATACCAGAGCAGGGCGGTCGCACCGAGCGCTGCGAGCCAGACCCAGAACCAGCGCGACACGCGCGCGGCCGAACCCTGCCAGGACAGTTCGAGCGCGGTCACGCCACCGACTCACGCCCGGCCAGCAGATCGATCACCGCACGCGGTTCGATCTGCCCGATCGTGGCGCCGGCTTCGTCGACCACGGCGAACGGTCGGCCGGCAGCGACGATGTCCGCCGCAAAGGTCGCGATCTTGGCATCGGCCGAGACGCGGCTCGCGAAGTCGCCGCTGGTCGCCGGCACCATCACCCGGCCCGCCGACATCACCTTGGCGCGCGCGACGTCGCGGGTGAATTCGGCGACATAGCTCGTCGCGGGGCGGATCACCAGCTCTTCCGGGGTTCCGATCTGGATGATCTCGCCGTCCTTCATGATGGCTACGCGGTCGGCAAGGCGGATCGCCTCGTCGAAATCATGCGTGATGAAGATGATGGTCTTCTGCAGCACCGCCTGGATGCGCAGCAGTTCCGACTGCATCTCGCGCCGGATCAGCGGATCGAGCGCGGAATAGGGCTCGTCGAGGAACCAGATTTCCGGTCGGACGGAGAGACTGCGCGCGATGCCGACGCGCTGCTGCTGGCCGCCCGATAGCTCGCGCGGATAGAAACCTTCGCGGCCCTTGAGACCGACGAGTTCGATCACCTCGCGCGCGCGTTCCTCGCGGGTCTTGCGGTCGACGCCCTGGACCGAGAGGGGAAACGCCACGTTCTCGATGACGGTGAGATGCGGCAGCAGCGCGAAATGCTGAAACACCATGCCCATCTTATGCCGTCGGATTTCGATCAGCTCGCGCTCGCTCGCCTTCAGGAGATCGGCGCCATTGAACAAAACTTCGCCCGCCGTCGGCTCGATCAGCCGCGAGAGACAACGCAACAGCGTCGATTTGCCGGAGCCGGAGAGGCCCATGATGATGAAAATTTCGCCCTCATGGACCGAGAGCGTCGCATCGCGCACCGCGCCGACGAGGCCCGCCGCATGGAGTTGCGCGGGATCGGGTGTCGCGTTCGCCGCCAGAAACGCCTCGGCGTTGCGGCCGAACACTTTCCAGATGTGTTTGCCCGACAGCTTGACCGGCCGCGTCTTGAACGTGGCGGCCGATGTACGAACGACGGGTGCCGAAGAGACGGTCGCCATGGTCAGATTGCAGCCCCTAAACGAGAGGCGAGCGGGTCGACCATGACAGCCGATCCGCTCGCTCCGTTTCGATTAAACGCGGGGATAGGCTGAATTACTGCCCCGCCCAGCCTTTCCATTTCGCCTCATTGGCATCGACCCAACCCTTGGCAACTTCTTCGATGGTCTTGCCGTCGAGGTCGACTTGCGCGCCGAGGAGGCCGAGTTCCTTGGCATCGATCGTGTAGGCCGCCGCAATCTTGTGCGCGAGCGGCCACTTGTCCTTCATGCCGATCCAAGCCGTCTTCCAGATATCGCCGAACGGCTTGCCGCAGTCGTAAGCCATGTCGGGATTCACGCCGACGCTCGGATCCTGGTAGCACTCGTCGGAATATTCCGGGAACTCGACCCATTCTCCTTCGTACTTCGCCGGAGCCCAATGCGGGGAATAGATCCACAGCATGATCGGGTCCTTGCGCTGATAGGCGGCATCGAGTTCGGCGAACATCGCCGCGTCGGTGCCCGCATGGATGACCTGGAAGGGCAGGCCGAGTGATTCGACACGCTCGTCGTCATAGCCTTCCCACGTCACCGGACCGCCGAGATAGCGACCCTGCGGTGCCGTCTCCGGCGTCGAGAATGCCTCGGCGCAGGCGGGATCCTTGAGCGCTTCCCAACCGGGCAGGCCCGGGCATTTTTCCTTCATGTACATCGGGTACCACCATTCTTCCTTGGCCTGGGGCCCGAGCGTGCCGAGACGCTCGACCTGGCCGGTCGCATCCGCGGCGGCCAAGGCGTCGTTGGCCGTGGTATCCCAATGTTCCATTGCAACGGTGAGATCCCCGTTGGTCAGGCCGGTCGTCAGGCTCGATAGATAGTCCGCGGTCACATATTCGACGGTGTAACCTTGGCGCGTCAGAATCTCGCCCAGGATGTGCGCGTTGATGTTGACGCTGGTCCAGTCGAACAGCGCGATCTTGATCGGGTCTGTCGATTCCGGAATGGCTTGTGATGTTTCTTCGGGGGCCGCTGCTTCCTCGCCCTCGTCGCAAGAAGCGAGTCCGAAACTGGCCGCGGCAACGAACGCCAGGGCCGCAATCTTTTGCATCCGCATGCGAAGTCCTCCCTCGTGCGGTTTGGTTTTCCCGTACGCGTAATTCCGGCCACCGCCGCGAGTGAAACGGGCATGGCCGACGCCGGATGCGGGGGTCCCCGCCGGAGCGAAGAGTCCGCCAGATTCGCGCATGCTGTCAACGGAGTACATGCAGTTTTGTGAGAATATGTGCGAATTTGTTGATTATGGCGCCATAATTCCCAATATCGGGGCAGTGCCGGAAATGGACCGGGCGGGCCGAATTGGTTGGTTGGTTCCGTTATATCGGGCCACAGCTTGCCGCCACCCGGAAGGACGACGCATGCAGGCAACGCAACGTCAGCTCGAAATTCTCGAACTTCTGCGCCTGCAGGGTTCGTTCCGCATCGGCGATCTCGCCCACCGGCTCGATGTCTCGGAGGAAACGATCCGGCGCAATGTGCGTCTGATGGCGGCGCAGGGGCTGGTGCGCAAGGTGCATGGTGGTGTGCACCTGCCCGAACTGCTGCACGAACCGACCTTTCAGCAGCGCATGAACGAACAGCGCGCGCTCAAGGAACGGATCGCGGGCCGTGTCGCCGCGATGATCGAGGACGGCGATTCCCTGATGCTGGACATCGGCTCGACCACCGCCTATGTCGCTCAGGCGCTCAAGAACCACCGCGATCTCTATATCGTGACCAATTCGGTTGCGATTGCGCAGATTCTGGCGCCACGCAACGGCAACCGCGTGTTCCTCGCCGGCGGCGAGTTGCGCGCCCATGACGGTGGCGCTTTCGGTGTCGAGGCTCATGCCTTCGTGCGCCAATTCGGCGTGCGCTATGCGGTCCTGTCGGTCGCGGCGATCGACGGGGAGACGGGATTCATGCTGCACGACATGCAGGAGGCTGAGTTTTCGCGGGCGATCATGGAACGGGCGGAACAGGTGATTGTGGCCGCCGACAGTACCAAATTCGAGCGCCGCGCGCCGGTGCGGCTCATCGCTGCGGATGCGGTCGACTATCTGATTACCGACGCTGCCCCGCCGCGGCGCATCGCCGACCTGTTCGGCGCCGCGGGCGTCGAGATTGTCCTTGCCGGAACCTCGAAATGACCGGTACGACCGGCGACGACACGCAGCGACGGCGCCTGCGATTTCGCAGCGCGCATCGCGGCAACAAGGAGCTCGATCTCATCCTCGAGCGGTTCGCGGCGCGCTATCTCGATGGATTTACCGCAACCCAGCTCGATTGCTATGAACGTATTCTGGAATTTCCCGATCCGGACCTCTACAACTGGCTCGCCGGCCTGGCGCCCGTCCCGGACGAGAATCGTTCCGACGTGCTCGACCTGCTCCTGAAATTCGATCCATCAAGCGCCACCCTGTGAAACTGCCCGATCTTCCGCTGGAGAAACCCGGCCTCGTTCGTCTGGCCGGTGTGCCCGAAGGCGCCGATGCGCTGGCGCTCGGTGCCTTTGCGCGTCGTCATCATGCGGTTGCCTCCGGGGCGGGGGCGGCGGACATCCTTCATGTCGCGCGCGACGACGCCCGCGTCGCGCGGCTGCAGGAACTGATCGGGTTCTTCGCGCCCGATATCGAGATCCTGGTGTTCC
>JBBDMS010000061.1:0-47337 GCA_040878185.1 Dongiaceae bacterium
GGCCGAAACTTTCCAGCGCGATGCCGTACCGGGCAAACACGACCGGGCAATGTGCGAGCGACGTGCCGTTGCGCGCGAGCCGGTTGCGATCCTCCTGTCGGTGCCAGTGCAGCCATGAATGATGATCGAGAAAGATGCCATGCCCGATGATGGTTTCCGGGCTGAGCACGCCGAGCTCCTCGAGCCATTCAAGCTGCGTGCGGCCGGTGCGCCGTGTCATCTCCAGAAACTCCATCATCGATTCGCCGGCATGAATCTGGATCCGGCGTCCGGCATCGAGGGCGGCGCGATGGCTCTCGCGCAACAGCTCGGGCGTACAGGTATCGACCGCCATGGGCGCCACAAGCGCAGCAAGCCGCCTGCTGTCATGCCGCTCGGCCTCGGCCATCAGGTCGAATGCGGTGGCCATCGCATCGCGCCCGCCATCCTCGCTCCAGCGATAATGAAGGCTGTGGCCGTTCTCGGTGCCCCAGCGCGCCGATTCGTAGAGCGGCGCCAGATAACCGCGCAGCCCGCTCTCGGCCAGCGCATCGATCCATCCCGGATAGGGGTAACACATGTCGACGACCGTGGTGACGCCCGAGCGCAGCAACTCGGCATAGGCGAAACGCGAATTCCAGACCTTGTCTTCCGGATCGGTCGCAAACAGGTTCCAGCCATCATAGAGCGCACTCATGTACAGCCGCGGATTGGCCATGTCTTCGCGAATGCCCTTGAACAGCGGCATGGTCGAGCTGTGCGTGTGAATGTTGACGAGGCCCGGCATGACGAAGAGGTGCCGGCCGTCGATCTCGCGATCGGCCGCGCCGCCATAATGCCCGCCGGCATGGACGATACGGTCGCCGGTAAAGGCGATATCGCCGCCGCGCTGATATCGATGCGTACCGGTGGCCGCGTCGTGAAGGAGGGCCCAGTCGGCATTGCGGATGCAGGTCGTGGCAGTCATTTTCGTGGCTCCCCATCGGCGCGGTATGCGTCGGATTGCGCGGATTCCTGGCCCCCGCCGACCTTTCAAAGCCGGTCGGCGCCTTGTATCGTTGCCCTGCATTGTGCCGGTTGGCGGCGTGCAGGGAAATCCGGGAGGGGCGCATGCTCGAAGGCGCGGTCAAGGACGTTGCGACGGTCACGTCTGGCGGCGAGTTGCTGCTCGATCCGATCGCCGGCGTCCAGGTGCGCGAGCTCCAGAACCAGTTCACCCGGGTCGGCGGCACGACCACCGAGTTCTTCTGCGATAACTGGTTCGACCCGCCGGTTGCTATCCGCCAGATGGTGCATGTGGTCATGCAACCGGGTGTGGTGAGCGCCTGGCATTTTCATGCGAAGCAGACCGATATCCTCATCGTCACGAACGGCGTGCTGCGAATCGTCTTGTTCGACGATCGCGAAGGGTCGCCGACTCGCGGCAAGGTGAATGCTCTGGTGATCGGCCCGATGCGGCCGCGCGCCGTCGTCATTCCCCCCAAGCTCTGGCATGGCGTCCAGAATCCGTCGGGCGAGGTCTCGGGCTTCGTCAATGCCACGGATATGATATTCGAGCATGGCGATCCGGACGACTGGCGGGTACCGCCGGATCATCCGCAGATTCCCTATCGCTTCGCCTGAGATTTCCCATTGGCCGCCGTCAGCGCAGCAGGGCTCGGCGACCGTTTTGTGCTGACGCTGTTTACCAACGATCCGGCGATCGCGCGTCGCGCCGAGGCCGCCGGCATCGCCCGCATCGGTCCCGATCTCGAACGGATCGGCAAGGCGGCACGGCAACAGAACCTCGATACCTGGCAATCGACCCATGAAGAGGCCGATGTCGCCCGCGTCGGCGCGGCGCTCGTGAAAGCAGAGCTCTTCGTGCGCATCAATTCGCCGCACCCCGGCCTCGGCGACGAGATCGATCGCGTGATCGCGATGGGCGCGCGATCGATCATGCTGCCTTTCTTCGATACGGCGGACGAGGTGCGGACGTTCGTCGATCGGGTGGGCGGTCGCGCGCGAACGGTGCTTCTGGTCGAAACCGCGCGCTCGGCCACCATCATCGACGATATCGTGGCGATCGACGGGGTCGACGAGGTGCATGTCGGGCTCAACGATCTGCGGCTCAGCCTCGGCGTCAGCGGGTTCGAGGTCATGGCATCGCCTCTTCTCGTGAAGGTCTCGGCGGCGGTGCGCGGTGCCGGCATGCCGTTTGGATTCGGCCGCATCGGCCGGCCCGACGATCGCAGCCTGCCGGTCGATCCCGACCTGGTCTATGCGCAGTATCCGAGGCTGATGGCGGACCGCGCGTTCGTCTCCCGCTATTTCCTGCTGCCCGATCCCGACCGGATCGATCTCGTGCGATCGATTGCGGATTTCCGCGCGCGGATGAACGATTGGGCGTCGCGCGATTCGGTCGCGCTCGAGGCGGCGCGGATTGCCCTGCTCGCAGCGGCGACGCGGGCGCAGGTTGCCGGCTGATGCAAGGCCGGCTGATGCAAGGCCGGCTGATGCAAGGAATGCCCCGCGAATGAGCGAACCAACAGTCGCCTTTGTCCTGGTCACCTACCAGCACGAGAAATTTGCGGCCGATGCGGTACGCGGCGCGCTCGCCCAGGAAGGCCCACCCCTCGACATCCTGATTTCCGATGACGCATCGCCCGACGGTACATGGGCCGCAATCGAGCAGGCTGTCGCCGGTTATTCGGGGCCGCATCGTCTGCGGCTCAACCGAAACTCGGAAAATATGGGGATGAACCACTACAACCGGGTTCTCGAACTGGTCGACAACGACATCATCGTGATCGCGCATGGCGACGATGTGGCGTTGCCGAACCGGGCGAGGCGCCTGGTCGAAACGCTGCAGCGCGAGAACGTATCGCTGGTGACGTCGGATGCCTATGTCACCGACGCCGCGCGCGAGCGCAGCGGCCTGATGGTCGGCGACGCCCCCTCCGGGCGCTTCAGGATGGAAAAGCTGCTGACCGATGGTTGGCAGCGCACCATGCTGGGCGCCACCATGGCATGGCGACGCGACGTGTTCGCATTGTTCGGCGGTATCGATCGCGTTGTGCTAGCGGCCGGCTACGATCTGCCGTTGGTATTTCGGGCGTCGTTGCTCGACGGCGCCTATTATCTGGCGGAGCCGCTGTTGGAATGGCGGCGGCACGATCGCAATCTGAGCGAACAACTTCTCGATCGCGGCGGCGACAAACTGATCGAGCTCGAGGGCGCGGCGGCCCATGCCGTGACTGTCCTAATGGCGATGCTCGAGGATCTCGCGAAGCTGCGGGAAGCGGATCACAATCGTCTGGATTTCACGAAGATCCGCACGCTGCTGATGCGCTCGATGATGAAACACCTGCGCAACTGGATCCGGCGGCGCAATCGTCTCTTCGTGGGCGGCATGCGGGCAACCTGGCTCGACAGGGAAACCTGGCTGAAACGTCGGCCGGCGGACAGCCGCCGGATCAAGGCGCGGACGCCGGATTCGCGGGGTGGAGCATGAGCGGCTTCGAGGCGATCGTCATCGGAGGCGGGCATAACGGCCTGACCGCGGCCGCCTATCTCGGCCGCGCCGGCATGAAGACGCTGGTGCTGGAGCGGCGACCGATCGTCGGCGGGGCTGCCGTCACCGAGGAGTTTCACCCGGGTTACCGCAACTCGATCGCCTCCTACACGTTGAGCCTGCTGCGCCCGGAGATCATTCGCGACCTCGAGCTGAAACGGCACGGGCTCGAAACGATCGCCTATCGCGGCTCGCTCGATATCCTCGGCGAGGGTCGCACGGCGCTTTTCACCGGCGAGGAGGTTCATGACCGGGCCCAGATCGCCCGCTTCTCGAATCGCGACTATGACGCGATGGGTCGGCTCTCGGCGCAGTTGCAGCGGGTCGGCGACGTGGTGCGCAACCAGCTATTGCGCGAGCCGCCGTCCCTCGCCGGCGGGCTCGATTCGATTCTGTCGATGCTGAAGATCGGCGGCGGGATGCGCAAGCTGACGCCCGAGGACCGGCATTTCCTCGTCCAGATGTTTACCCTCTCCGCCAACGATCTCATGGAACGCTGGTTCGAGAGCGAAGCAGTCAGGCAGATCTACGCCGTGCATTGCGTCTCGAGTAATTTTTCCTCTCTGGATGCGCCCGGCTCGGCGATTCCGTTCTTCATCAACGTGCTGGGTGAGTTCGAAGGCCGCCGCGGCAAATGGGGTCTCGCGCGCGGCGGGATGGGCGCGGTGACGCAGGCGCTTGCCGCCGATGCGCGTGAGCATGGTGTCGTCATTCGTACCGATGCGCCGGTCGAGCGCGTCATCGTCGAAGGCGGCCGGGCAGTCGGTGTCCGGCTCGAACGGGGTGAGGAGATTCGCGCGCCCTTCGTTCTGGCCAATACAGACCCGAAGCGGACCTTTCTGACGCTCGTCGGCAGCGAACATCTCGATCCCGATTTCGCCGAGGGCATCGGCCATCTGCGCATGGGTCATGCCTCGCTGCGCATGAACCTCGCGCTCAACGGCGATCCGCATTTCGCCGGCATTCCGGATGCGGAGCAGGCGATCGCGCGCGGCTCGTCGATCACGATCCTCCCGACGCGGCACGAGGCCGAAGAAAATTATCGACTGGCGCAGGCCGGCGAACTTCCGCTCACATCCTATGTGGGGGTGCTGCTGCCATCGGCGCTCGACAACAGCCTGGCGCCGCCGGGCCATCATGTGATGAGCCTGCTCTTCAAATATTATCCCTATCGGCTTTCAGGCGACCGGCACTGGGATGCGATCCGCGAGGATGTCGCCGATACGATCCTCGCGGCAGTCGGCAAACATATTCCCAATCTCGCGTCGATCACGGTCGGGCGCCAGGTGCTGAGCCCGCTCGATCTCGAGCGCATTTTTGGGCTAACCGAAGGCGATATCTTTCACGGTCGGCACGATCTCGATCAGATCTTCAGCCTGCGGCCGCATCCGAAGGCGGCGCAGTATCGGACGCCGCTGGCCGGGCTCTATCTCTGCGGTTCGGGCAGCCATCCCGGTGGCGGCGTCTCCGGTGCGCCCGGCCATAACGCGGCGAAGCGGGTCCTGCGCGACCGCCGCCGTTAGGCGCGTGCGCGCGGAAGGCGGATCACCGGGTCGTAGTCGGGCAGGTCGAGAAACGCCACGACCTTGCGCAGCCCGATCATCGGATCCGGCTCGATATCGTCCTCGAACGTGAGTTCGATCGAGCGATAGGATCGCAGCTTTTGCCGCAGCGTCGCGGTCTCGACGGCAATCCGACGAGGCAGGCTGTTACGGCGGGTCAGCATAATGAAATTCGCCACACCGTCCGCGGCGGCGCGTTCGATGAAACTATCGAGGCTCATGCCGAGTGCTGCGATCCGAGCCGGGTCGACGGCAAAGCCATAAGCGCGCTCCTCGCAACGCGCGATCTGGCGTGGCAGCAGATCGTAGGCAACCGGTTCCGTGCCGCGAAACCCTGCTTCCTCAAAGATGTCGCGCGCCCAGCCGGTGCCCGGGTTCTGCGCGAGAAGATCGCCCAGTAGATCGCCGCCGCTGGCGGGTTCGGCGATCAGGCACACAGCGCCGTTGGGACCTAAACCGTTTCGCCGACGCCGATGGCGCTGTCGCGCCCGCAGATAGCCCCAGTCCATCGCAAGCGGCGTCAGGGCCGCCATTGCGACGTAACCCGGCGCCCATTTCTTCTCCTTGCGGGCTTCGCGGCGATAGAGCGGGATGCGTCGGAGCTCGGCGGCGACCCGCCGGGCGAGCGACCCGGCAAACGAGCCCTCGTCGGGCCATTCGCAACGATCGATGGCCGGCTGCTCGCGGACGATCTGGTCGAAGGAACCTTTGCCGTAGCCGATGCGCCGACGCAGATGCTGCCGCAGCGTCGCTTCGGATTCGTGATACACGTGCCAGGCATGATCGGTGTAGAGGATCGCCCCGGCCTGGCGCAGCCGATAGGTGAGATTGCGGTCCTCCGCCCAGCGCATCGCTTCGCGAAATCCGCCGATGCGGTCGAACCAGGTTCGTCGAACTGCGACGATGCAACTGCTGCAGAGCGTGACGACGTCGAGATACGACCAGGTCTTCAGCCGCAGGAATCCGTCCGGCACCCATCGCGTCACGGTCCCGGCGCGTTCATGCGGTAACGGGCGCGCCTCGCCGCCGATCAGATCGACGTCCGGATTCTGCGCGAGGATTGTGTCGAGCCAGTCGAGCCAGAAAGGCGGTGCCACGCAATCGTCGTCGGTGAACACCAGGAACGCACCGCGCGACGCGTGAAATCCGGCATTGCGGGCGGCCGCCGGACCGGCATTCTTCGGCTGGGTGAGCAGTTTCATCGTGTCGCGAAAGCGAACCGCCAGCGCGGCGTACGCCGGATCGGCGCTGGCATCGTCGACGACGATCAATTCGCGGTCGCTGCGGCCGGCAAGCTGCGGCTCGAGCGACGTCAGCAGCCGTTCGAGACGGTCGGCGCGCCGGAACGTCGGCACGATGATGCTGAGTTTCACGTCGCCGGGTGCGGTGACGGTCATCGCAGCAGGGCGGCGCAGGCCTCGGCCGTCCGATCGAGTGCGTGATTGAGGTTGCGTCCCGCCATTCGCTGCGCGACCGCCATCGCTGCCGCCAGCGGTTCGGGTGCACGGACCAGCGCATCGAGTTCCTGGGCCAGTGCCGGCGGTTCCTCGCGCGAGACGAAACGGCTGCCGACCCCCATCTCGGTCAACCGCCGCGCCGTCAAATCGGTTTCGAGGTGGATCGGAATCACGAGCTGCGCCCGACCGCCCATCAGGGCTGCGTGCGAAGTCGTATGCCCGCCAAGCGAGAGCACGCAGGAGACGGTCGGCACGATGTCGGCGAGCGCCGGCGACTGGCGATGAACCGTGACGCCGCGCGCCGCCAGAAATTCCGCATGCACCGCGGCGTCGTCGCGCAGGAACACCTGGACCGGCGATCGCATCAGCGCGAAGGCCTGGATCAGCGGATCGATGCGACGCAGCTCGCCGCCGAAATAAGCGAACAGCGAGGGTCGAATCGGCGGCGGGGTGGGTTTCGGCATGCGCTCGAGCGGACCCAGTTCCGGATCCCGGCGCACCAGATAGGGATCGAGTTCGCGCGCTGAGACCAGTGCGCGCGCGGTGCCGCGGAAGAGCGCCGTCAGCGTCGGCGGCACCGGTGCGCGGCGCTGGCGCTGCACTTTCTCGATATTGCCCAGCAGCTGATGTTCGGCCATCAGCGGCGGCGTGTCGGTTCGCAGCAGCGGAAATCGGTCTTCGTGCACGGGGGGCAGGGTAAAGCCGTACCCGACGAACATGATCGGTACCCGGCTATAGGCAGCGAGCGCCAAAGTCGGTGCGTTGTCGGCAACGATAAGGTCGGGCCGCACCAGATCGATCAGCGAATCCCAGGCAGCGACCATCGCCGCCAGACCTTCGGCCCGGCCGTAGCCGGCGAGGGCCATCATGTCGGCATGGCTGGCGATCGCATGGTTGCGCCCCGGCAGGTCGAACGGTTTGGGCCAGAACGGCGCCTGGAGAACCGGATAGGACCGCTCGCGCAACAGCGGCGCCGGCACGACGACGTCGCGCAGCGCGAACACCGGTTCATGTCCGGATGCGGCGAGCCGGTCGGCCAATGCGAGCAGCGGGCCGGCATGGCCGAATCCGCCGCCCAGTTCCCATGCGAAGAGGATGCGCGCCATTCAGTGCCGGCCGGAAAATAAGAGGCCGCCGTCCGATATTTCTCCGGACGGCGGCTCTGATGGAAGGTTGCGGATAGTCGTCGGGAAATCCGCGGAACTATTCTATTCAGGCACTTCCTTGCCTCTGTCGAAGTATTTCTTGTTGTCGTCGACCTGGAGCCAGGGGATGAGCTGGAACCAGTCGTCGCGGCGGTGACGGTCGATCAGGGTCGTGCTCTCGCCGAAGTAGAACCGCACGCCGGCCAGCAGGCCCTCATGGTCGTGCTCGCCGATCTGACCGTCGAGGAAGAGCGTCATGCCCGGCAGAGCCTCGAAGCCCGGGCGGAACTCGATACCCGCGAGGCCCATGTTCGCGACCGGGTTGAGATCGCCACCGAGATAGATGCGGACATCGTCGACCGGGTACCAGCCGAGTTCGACCTTGCCGAACATGCCGTCGTCGCCCCGGTTATGCTCCTGGTAACCGACCTGGCCCGAGATATCGAACTGGCCGAGATAGATCTGTCCGCTGCCGCCGTAACGCGTCGTGTGGTTGTCGTTGATCTCGCCATGCGAGACGAACAGACCCGCCAAAGCCACGTCCGGATCGCGCCAGAAGAACATCGTGCTGCCGCCCCAGCCGAACTCGTCGTCCAGAATGCCGGCAGCACCCTCGATATGCGCACCGAACTGGTCGCCCAGCGGGAAGGTGAACAGACCGTGCGCCAGACCCGCGCCATCGTCGTTCACGAACCCGCCGCCGACATCGAGCTTCACGTTCGGGCCGCTCACCGCCGGGCCTTCCGCGCGCGCCGAGTTGGCGTTGCCGAAGCCGAGCGCCGCCATCACCAGAACCACCGCACTCGCCGCCATCAGCCGCGCCTTGCGGAACGTGCTCCGGCTAAGCTGGCAGGGCGACGCGTCGTCGATCGCAACCAGCGGATAGGCCGGAAGCTGGAAGCACAGACGCGCCGACAGATCGATCGAGGAACGGCGCTGCTTGCGCCATGCGACCAGCACGTCGCGTGCCGTCCGCGTCAGGCTCATGCGCATCGTCTCGTCGAAGAACCCGTCCTTGTTGAACGCGGCAAGCTGCATCAGCAGATAGACCGTCCGCGTCTTCGGCTCGAGATAGAGACCGATCAGCGGTTCGCCCATCGCCTCGCGCAGCGCCTTCGCCAGTTCGACCATCGTGTGCGAACGCCAGACGGCGGCGGTCGGATCGAACACCAGCGTGTCGTGTGTCAGCGCGGCGGTCGCCGCTTCGAGACTGTTGTGGCTCGCAAACGCGCCACGGTCCCACTGCCGGGCCTTCACCGGCAGATCGCAGCCGATCCCGGCGAGAGCGGCGCGCGCATTGCGGGCCGCGTCCGACGCGCGATGCGGGGCTGCGACATGCAAGGTGAGCCGCGGCGAATGTTCGTTATCCAGCCCGGCCATGAAGACCGGAACCGGCATGCTGCGCAGGACGTTGCGGATCTCCGCAATCGGCAGTTTGGACGCCGTCATGTTGCAATTCCCCCTTAGACCGAATTGTGTCGCCGATCCCCGGTGAACCCCTACCTCCGAGGTGCAGTAATCGGCGATTCTACACCTACGCCACGGGCCGGCTCAACTGCCAGGCGGCCGGTCGGCCATCGGCCGGGTGTCCATATGCGGCAACGGGCCGGACCTGCACCGCGGTCAAGCCGGGGCTTCTGGCCGGGCCCAAATGGAAGGGGCCGTCGCCCGGTCTCCCGAACGACGGCCCCGATGGAATGTCGCCCGCCGGGCGACCGGAGAGCGATGCTAGCTGGGGGGCTGCTCTGGCTCGCCGATGTACTTGTGGCCGTCGTCGACCTGGAGCCAGGGAATGAGCTGGAACCAGTCGTCGCGGCGGTGGCGGTCGATCAGGGTCGTGCTCTCGCCGAAATAGAACCGCACGCCGGCCAGCAGGCCCTCATGGTCGTGCTCGCCGATCTGACCGTCGAGGAAGAGCGTCATGCCCGGCAGAGCCTCGAAGCCCGGGCGGAACTCGATACCCGCGAGGCCCATGTTCGCGACCGGGTTGAGATCGCCACCGAGATAGATGCGGACATCGTCGACCGGGTACCAGCCGAGTTCGACCTTGCCGAACATGCCGTCGTCGCCCCGGTTATGCTCCTGGTAACCGACCTGGCCCGAGATATCGAACTGGCCGAGATAGATCTGTCCGCTGCCGCCGTAACGCGTCGTGTGGTTGTCGTTGATCTCGCCATGCGAGACGAACAGACCCGCCAAAGCCACGTCCGGATCGCGCCAGAAGAACATCGTGCTGCCGCCCCAGCCGAACTCGTCGTCCAGAATGCCGGCAGCACCCTCGATATGCGCACCGAACTGGTCGCCCAGCGGGAAGGTGAACAGACCGTGCGCCAGACCCGCGCCATCGTCGTTCACGAACCCGCCGCCGACATCGAGCTTCACGTTCGGGCCGCTCACCGCCGGGCCTTCCGCGCGCGCCGAGTTGGCGTTGCCGAAGCCGAGCGCCGCCATCACCAGAACCACCGCACTCGCCGCCATCAGCCGCGCCTTGCGGAACGTGCTCCGGCTAAGCTGGCAGGGCGACGCGTCGTCGATCGCAACCAGCGGATAGGCCGGAAGCTGGAAGCACAGACGCGCCGACAGATCGATCGAGGAACGGCGCTGCTTGCGCCATGCGACCAGCACGTCGCGTGCCGTCCGCGTCAGGCTCATGCGCATCGTCTCGTCGAAGAACCCGTCCTTGTTGAACGCGGCAAGCTGCATCAGCAGATAGACCGTCCGCGTCTTCGGCTCGAGATAGAGACCGATCAGCGGTTCGCCCATCGCCTCGCGCAGCGCCTTCGCCAGTTCGACCATCGTGTGCGAACGCCAGACGGCGGCGGTCGGATCGAACACCAGCGTGTCGTGTGTCAGCGCGGCGGTCGCCGCTTCGAGACTGTTGTGGCTCGCAAACGCGCCACGGTCCCACTGCCGGGCCTTCACCGGCAGATCGCAGCCGATCCCGGCGAGAGCGGCGCGCGCATTGCGGGCCGCGTCCGACGCGCGATGCGGGGCTGCGACATGCAAGGTGAGCCGCGGCGAATGTTCGTTATCCAGCCCGGCCATGAAGACCGGAACCGGCATGCTGCGCAGGACGTTGCGGATCTCCGCAATCGGCAGTTTGGACGCCGTCATATCGTGATTTCCCCCATTGGATCGAAGTTTTGACGCCGGACGCAGCAGACCCCGTAACCGGCGAACAACAAAGGGTAATTCTACACCCGAGCGAGGGATCGGCTCAACTGTCCATCGGTGTTCGCACGGTCAAGTGAACACCCCCGTCGACCACCAGCAACTGCCCGGTAATGGTTGGCCCGCCCATGGCAAACCAGCCGACTGCCTCGGCAATTTCGCTCGCATCGGACATCCGGCCGAGGGGTGTCATTCGGGCCACTCTCTTGCGGAAATCGTCATAGGCATCGTCGCTCATGCGGCGGCGCACCCAGTCGGTATCGACGAAGCCGGGACATACGGCATTCACGCGAATCTCGGGGGCCAGCGCACGGGCGAGAGCGAGGGTGAGCGTGTTGAGCGCACCCTTCGAAGCGGCATAGGCCATCGAACTTCCGAGACCCGAAAACGCCCCGTGCGAGGACATGTTCACGATGGCGCCGCGGGCCTCGCGCAGGGCCGGGGCTGCGGCTCGCGCCATCTGATAGGCGGCGGTTACGTTGACCGAAAATATCCGTGTAAAATCCGTGGCATCGAGCGCATCGAGGTCGTGCGCCGGGGCAAAGGCCGTCACCCCGGCATTGTTGATCAGCGAATCGAGGCGGCCCCAGCGCTCGAGCGCGACGGCGACGATGCGCCGGCAGTCCGAATCGATCGCAACGTCGCCTTGCAACGCCAACCCGTCGCCGCCGGCGGTCGCGCAATCCGCCGCGGTCGCCTCGGCCGCATCCCGGCTATGCGCGTAATTGACCCCGACGCGCCAGCCGCACCCGGCCAGATGGAGCGCGACGGCGCGGCCGATTCCCGTTCCGCCGCCTGTCACGATGGCGACGCGCTCGCTGCTCGGAGCCATCCCTGGCACTCCTTTGGATTGCATGGCGGTGGCCGACAGATTGGCTTCTGGAACGGCGGCCGGTCTAGTCTTCGCGCCGTCGGGGACCATCGGTCGGTTATCGGTCGGCCATCGATCTGGGGGAAATTCATGAAGGTTCTCGCGGTGCTCGCCCATCCGCGGCGGGATTCGTTGAGCGGTGCGGTTCTCGACAGCTTCGTCGCGGGCTTGGCCGAAGCCGGGCACGAAGCCGAAATCGCCGATCTGCACGCAGAGAAATTCGATCCCGTCCTGCGGCCCGAGGACGAACCGGACTGGAACGACGGGAACAAGCGCTACAGCGATGCCGTTCTCGGCGAACAGGCGCGCATCGCGCGCAACGATGCGATCGCCCTGGTGTTTCCGGTCTGGTGGTGGTCGATGCCGGCGATCCTCAAGGGCTGGATCGACCGCGTCTGGAACAATGGCTGGGCCTATGGCGATCGCAATTTGAAGGGCAAGCGCGGAATCGTGCTGGCGCTCGCTGCCAGCAGCGCCGAGGCCTATGCGAAACGCGGCTACGATCGCGCCATCGATATCGAGATCCGGCTCGGCGTTCTTGAATATTGCGGTATCGAAAATCCGGCGCTTCACATGCTCTACGATTCGACGACCGATCGCGCGACCGGCGCAGGGATCATCGAACGAGGCCGACAGATCGGCCGCGAGTTTCGCTGAAATCCTGTGGCCGGTCAGTTGTTGTCGCGCGGAACCGCGTGGCTTTCATTGGCGCTGTACACGCGCTCGCCGTTCTCGAACACGTCGATCTCGGCGCTTACGTGAAACTCCGTCGCCGTCGCACGCAGGTTGGTGCGGGCGCGCGTTTCGATCGACCAGCCCTCGCGCGCCAGCACCTGGCGGATGATCGTGGTTGCATTCGCCGACAGAGGATCGCCGTCGGTGATGGTGTAGATCTCTTCCTGGTCGGTATCGGCGAGGACGTCGACGGTCGGCAGATATTCGCAGCCGGAATCCTTGATCATATGGATCGTCGTCGTCTCGCTGCCGATATCGTGGACGACGCGGCGCTCGACGCGTGCTTCGCGTCGCGTTTCCGATGCGACCGGCTTTGCGGTTTCCGGCGATCCCAGATCCGTCCAGTCGGCATCGTCGGCGCGCGCCGGGCGGATCGGCAGATCGAGCGCGCAATCGGGGCCGTGCAGCGTGATCGTTGCCGCCTTGGGGGCCGGCCACATCATTGGCCACCATTCGCTCGACACCGCGACGCGGATCCGGTTGCCGGCGCGGAAGCGGTGCGCGATGTGATTGAGCGCGATCCGTACGCGATAAGGCTTTCCGGCCTCGAGCGGTTCGGGTGCCGCATGCCCGTCGCGATGCGCCAGGTTGAACAGCATGAACGTGACGCGCGAGGAGGTGCCGTCCGGCCAGACATCGCAAAGCCGCACCGCAATCTTCGCCTGCGGCCGATCGGCCGAGATCGTCAGCGTGACGACGGGCGCGCCCAGCATCTCCAGCGGGGCGTCGAGCGGCGCGCTGTCGAAGGTCAGTGATTTGGCATCGTCCGCGCGCTGGTCTTCCGGTATGTCGGCGCCGCCGCTGCCGTTCGAGCACCATTCGGGATGGGTCGTGCCGGTATCCGCCGGTGAGCGAACCGAGCGTGTCCATTTGCCGGCTGTTGCATCGGTCAGACCCGCGGGCCCGCAATGAAAGCGTCGCGCTGCGACGCGCGGCGAGGGCCAGCCATCTTCGACGATCCATCGCCCCTCGCGCACACGGGCATCGGGATCGGGGCGGAAGCTTTCGTTCATCCATACGCGATAGGCCGGCTCGCGATCGATGCCGTTCTCGATATCCTTCAGCCAGCGATCCCACCACCGCAGGCAATGCTGCAGATATCCGATCTGCGGGGCGGGCAGAGCATTGAACGGAAACGCATGGCCCCAGGGTCCGATCAAGCCGTGCACCGGCACGCCACGGCAACCCTCCATCAGCATCGGCACGGTGTTGGAATATCCGTCTTCCCAGCCCCCGACCGCGAGAATCGGAATGCGGATCTGCGCATAGTCCTCGCAGACCGAGGCGCGGCGCCAATATTCGTCGCGTCGCTGATGCGTGATCCAGGGCAGCAACCAGAAGCGCATCGCCTCGAGGCGCTGTTGCCACATCGCGCGCCAGGCCGGGCCGACTACGGCCGGATCGGGTGGCAGTGCTTCGAGCGAATACATGATCGAGGCCCATGCGAAATTGTCGTGCAACATGGCGCCGCCCATGTAGTGCACGTCGTCGGCGTAACGGTCGGCCGCGGCGTGAACCGGAATGATCGCCTTGAGCGACGGCGGCTGCTTTGCCGCGACCTGAAGGGCGTTAAAGCCGCTCCAGGATTTTCCGGTCATGCCCACACGGCCGCTGCACCATGCCTGGCGCGCGATCCATTCGATCGCCTCGCAAAGATCCGACAGTTCCTGCTCGCTATATTCGTCGAGCATCACCCCTTCGGAATCGCCGCTGCCGCGCAGGTCGATGCGCAGGCAGGCATAGCCATGTCCGGCGAGATAGGGATAGGCGAGCGTGTCGCGATGCAGCAAACCGTCGCGCTTGCGATAGGGATTGGCCTCGATGATCGCCGGCACGGGATGGCGCTCGGCATCGTCCGGCAGAAACACGCGTGCCGCGAGCCGCACACCGTCCGGCATCGGGATCCAGAGATTCTCGATCTCCCGGACCTGACGCTGAAAGTCGTCGCGTACCGCCACTCACGCCTCCCATTCGAAGACGACGAACACCTTGCGCACGGTTTCCTTCACATCCCAGATGCCTTCCGAGAAAGCCGGAAAGAACAGACTGTCGCCGGCTGCGATCTCGATCGGCGCGCCGCCATGATCCGGCGTGAAGCTGCAGCGCCCCTTCAGGAAGTGGCAAAACTCGGCCTTCTTGACCTGACGCCGCCAGCGGCCGGGCGTGCATTGCCAGATGCCGGATTCGATGTCCTCGTCGGCGCTCATTTCGAGAATCTTGCCGGACAATCGCGAAACCGGTTCGCCCTGTGGCAAGCCGACCGGCCCCCAGTCTTCGAGCGCATCGTCGGCGAGGGCCGCGGCTTCACGCATGATGCTGATCTTCATGTTGGTCACCTCCCAAGGCCGATCGCGAGCGGATCGGCACCCTATGATGCGCTGCTTGTTTCGATGCGGTCGAGCGCATCGACCAGTCCGGTCGGCAGAATATGATTGGTGTCGATATAGAGCCCGGTGCGGCCGGTCGCGCTGCCGCTGCTGCGGGTTGCCCCGAGCAGATCCACGAAGGCAAATCCGTGCCGGCTGGCGGCGACGGCCAGCCGGCGATTGAAGCGTTCGATGATCTCGAGATAGGTGCTTCGCGCGATCGCCCGCATCACCTCGACCTGCACGTTGGTCGCCGGTGTGCCCGCGACGATCGGCGTCAGATCGCGCGCGCGGCATGTGTCGGCGAGCCAGTCGACATAGTCGCTTGCGAGCCGATCGACCGGGGTCATGTCGCTGGAGTTTTCCTGAGCGCCGGGCGGCAGTTCCGCGAGCAATCCGGAAATGCGGCAATCGAGCGAACCGATCAGCGACACGAATCGCGATCCATCCGGCACGCGCGCGAGCGAGGCAAGATAGGCGGCTCTGAAGCGGTTGTCGCCTGCGACGAAATGGGCCGCGCGACATCCGAACACGGGCTCGCCGATAAGGCGTGTCGACTGTCCCGCGACGGTCACGATGTAACCGGCGGCGGCCATCGCCTGTTCGTCACCGACAACGGTGAGCGTCGCATGCGCGGCACTTTCGTAATGGGCTTCATGCCGGTCGCGAAAGGCGAGCAGACCGGCGAGCTGATCGAGCATGCTGCGGAAGACTGCCTTGCGCGGCCAGTCGGGCAGCGACGCATCGTGAGCGCGCGACGCATCGACCAGCGAGGCTGCCTCTCTCATGCGCCCCTGCAGCCACAGGACCGTCGCCTTCAATGTCGCCTCGCCGAAGCGCTGGCGCGGATCGGGCGGCGCATCGAGACGGAGAATGCGCTCGTGGCGGCCGAGCGCGAACAAGGTCGAGGCCAATGCGCAGGTCGGATCCGGCAGATTGGGGTCGGCCGCTCGCACTTTTTCCAGTGCCGCGAGCGCCTCCTCGAAATCGCCGCGATCGGACAGCAGCGAACCGAGCAGCAGGTTGCCGCGCAGATGATCGGGAAACATGGCGATGACCGGACGGCAGCGGTCGAGTGCCGCCGCGTTCTCGCCGATCAATCCCCAGATCGTCGCGACCTGGATGCGCAGATCCGGATCGTCGAATGCGAGCGTCTCGATCGCCTCGAGCTCGCGCCGCGCCGCCGCATCGTCGCCGATCTGGCGATGGCTGTCGGCAAGCGTCGCGCGATAGAGCGCTTCATCGGGTGCGATCTCGGCGGCGCGTTGAAAATAGCGGTTGGCATCGCGTTCCTGCCCACGATGGCGGGTGACGAGGCCGAGCAGATGATGCGCGTGGGCGTGCTCGGGATTGTCGCGGATGACCTGGCGATAGATACCGTGCGCCTCATCCAGCCGCCCCTGGCGGTGAAAATAGAGGGCGTTGTTCAGAAGTCGATCGGCTTCGTCGCGCATTCGGTCGGACACGGGTTTTTATGGAGGGGCCGGAGCGATGGCGCGCGCATGATGGCGAGGCGGTTTCGCCTTGGCAACCGGTCACTCAGGCGGGTCTGGCGCCCGATCGCGGTTCGGGCAGCAGCTCGGCCGCCAGGCGGTTCGCTTCATCCACGTCTTCCTGCGACATTTCCTGCGCCAGGGCGGCGCGGGTCTGGACCGCATCGAGATTGCCTCGGCTCGCCGCCAGCGATGCCCAGGCCAGAGCAAGCGGCCGGCTTTTTTCGACCCCGTGTCCGGCGGTGTGGAGGAAGCTCATCCGGTATATGGCGCGGACGTCGCCCTGCTCGGCGGAGGCACGGCACCAATGCGCGGCGGCATCGTGATCGACCGGCATGCCTTCGCCCTTGCCGCACATCACCGACAGATTGAATTGCGCATTCGGTTCGCCGAGTTCGGCGGCGCGCCGGAACCAGTCGGCCGCTTCGTTCATGTCGCGCTTCACGCCATGGCCGAGATAATAGAGCAGCCCGACCATCGCCAGCGCGCGCGCATTGCCGGCCGCTTCGGGGCCTTTCAGCAGCACCGCCGCCGCATCGTAGTTGCGCGGGACATCCTGTCCGTTGAAAAACATTTCGCCGAGTTTCACCTGCGCTGCGACGCGCATCGGCGCGGTCAGCTCTTTCGACGCGCGGCCGAGGATTTCGTCGGCGCCCTTGACGCCGCCCAGCATCGCCGCCATCGCCCACAGATAGGCATGGCCCGCGCTCTGGCCGACACCGTCGCCGGCGAGAAACAGACGCGCGAGGCGAAGCTGGCCTTCGGGCAGGCCCCGGCGCGCCGCCTGGATGAACCATTGCGCAGCCTTTTCGCTGTCGCGGCGCGCACCGGTGCAGTCGAGAAACATGAGGCCGAGCCGTGTCATCGCCGCCGTATCGCCCTGTTCGGCCGCGCGGCGATACCAGAGTCCGGCCTGTTCGTAGCTCTGTGCAACGCCGCGACCGGAAAAATACATGTTGCCGAGATTGCTCATCGCGCCGGCGACCCCGCGCTCGGCCGCGAGGCGAATCCAGCGCGACGCTTCTTCCAGGTCCTGCGGGACGGCGTCGCCGTGGAAATAAAGATAGCCGAGATATGCCTGGGCAATGGCATTGCCCTGCTGGCTCAGCGGCCGCAACAGTTTGTACGCCGTGCCGAAATCCTTGCGGCGATAGGCGTCGAGCGCGTCCTCGAGCGATGCCACGGCTTCCTGTCCATTGTCTGAGCGCCGGGCCGACGATAGCGCAGCCCGTCCGCCGCCGCCAAACCGCCCTTGCTGTGCGATGCAGCGCCTCGCATCATCGCCGTTGCACAGCCCATGCGGAAAAGGCGTATCGCCATGCGGTTTCTTGTTCTCGGCGCCGGTGCAGTCGGCGGTTACTTCGGCGGCCGACTGGCGGCGGCCGGTCGGGACGTTCGTTTTCTCGTGCGTCCGGAACGTGCCAAACGGCTTTCGGCCGGCGGTCTCCGGATCGTCAGTCCGGAAGGCGATCTCGCGATCGCGCCGCAACTCGTCATCGCCGGAGACCAGGCGAGCATCGCGGCGCCGGCCGACGCGATACTGCTCGGCTGCAAATCCTACGATCTCGACGCGGCGGTTGCGGCGCTCCGCCCATATGTCGGTCCCGATACGATGATCGTGCCGCTGCTCAACGGGCTCCGGCATCTGGTCGCGCTCGATGCGGCATTCGGCGAACATTGTGTGCTCGGCGGGCTCTGCCAGATTTCCGCGACGCTCGACGACGGCGGCACGATCCGCCATCTCGGCCTTGCGGCGCGGCTGCCGTTCGGCGAGCGCGCGGGCGGGCTATCGCCGCGCGTCGGGCGGCTTGCCGCCGCCATGAACGATGCCGGATTTCAGGCGCCGGCCAGTGCCGAGATCATGCAGGACATGTGGGAGAAGTTCACGATTCTGGCGTCGCTCGCCGGTGCGACCTGCCTGATGCGCGCGCCGATCGGTCCCATCGTCGGCGCGGGAGGCACGGGCTTCATGCAGACGCTGATCGCGGAATGTATCGCGACGGCGACCGCTGCCGGCTTTCGGCCGCGGCCGGAGTTCCACGATCGGATCGAGCGCCTGACGGATCCGCAGTCGACGCTTGCCGCATCGATGCTGCGCGACATCGAACGCGGCGGGCCGAGCGAAGGCGATCATGTGCTGGGCGATCTCGCCCGCCGTGCCGCGTCGCTCGATGTAGCAACGCCCGTCCTCGATATGGCGGCGCTGCATCTTGCCGTCTATGAGCGCTGTCGCCTTGCGTCAGACGCCGGAACCAAGGCGCCATAGCGCGCCGAGCAATGCCGCGCCGCCGAGGACCGGCAGCAGGCCGAGCCTGAAACGCAGTAATGCCACGCAGGCCGCGATCGCGAGCACGAGCGCGGCGATGTCGATCGTCGCCCAGTCCGGTATCCAGAGCTGCAGCGGTCCGGCGCGAATCTGCTCGACGCGCCCGAACAGCACATGCAGCAGGAACCAGAGCGCCAGATTCAAAATGACGCCGACCACGGCGGCCGTGATTGCGGCCAGCATCCGTCCGAGCGCACGGTTCGCATAGAGCCGCTCGACATACGGGGCGGCCGCGAAGATCCAGAGAAAGCACGGAGCGAACGTCACCCACAGCGTCACGAAGGCGCCGATCGTGCCGGCCAGGGCCGGATCGATGCCGAGCCCGTCGCGGAACGCCGCCATGAAGCCGACGAACTGCAGCACCAGGATGAGCGGCCCGGGTGTCGTCTCGGCAAGGCCCAGCCCGTCGACCATCTCGCCTGGTTGCAGCCAGCCATAATCCCCCACCGCCGCCTGCGCGACATAGGCGAGCACCGCATAGGCGCCCCCGAAGGTGACCATCGCCATCTTGGAGAAGAAGATCGCGATATCGCTCAGCACATGACCGCTGCCGAACAAAAGAACGATTGCCGCGACGGGAGCAAGCCAGATCGCGCCCCAGATCGCGATCGTTCCCAGGGTTCGCCGCAGCGACAGCGGCGGCGCGTCGGTCGCAAGGGCATCGGAGGGCGCATCATGCGCCATCGGCAGCAAGAGGCCGGCGAAGGCGGCTGCGGCGATGATCAGGGGGAACGGCAGGTCGAAAAAGAAAATGGCGACAAAAGCGAGCCCGGCAATGGCGACCGGCAGCGGCCCGCCGAGCGCGCGCCGTCCGATCCGTATCAAAGCCTCGATCACGATCGCCGCGATCGCCGGTTTTACGCCGTAAAAGATCGCATCGACCAGCGCGGCATCGCGATAGAGCGCGTAAACGAGGCTCAGCGCGAAGACAATCAATGCGCCCGGCAGCACGAACAGAAGACCGGCGGCGAGGCCGCCTTTGATGCCGTGCAGGCGCCAACCGATATAGGTTGCAAGCTGTTGTGCTTCCGGCCCGGGCAGCAGCATGCAGAAATTGAGTGCGTGCAGAAAGCGCCGCTCGTCGATCCATTTCTTCTCGTCGACGACAATGCGATGCATCAGCGCGATCTGTCCCGCCGGACCGCCGAATCCGAGGCAGCCGATCTTCAGCCAGATGCGGATCGCCTCGCGAAAGCTCGGCATCGGCGGGTGCGAAGAAGACAGGCTCATGCCGGGGTGTCTGCGTCCGACAGGCTGGCGTGCAGGTCGTCGAAAAGAACAATCGCGCGTTCGAGCCGCTCGTAATCGTCGTCGTAGCGCCGAACCAGACCTTGAATCAGTCGCGCGACGCCCGGCGCGTCTTCGCGACCGAATTTATCATCCTTGATATCGATGTCGTGAACGATCTCGGCGATCGCGATGGTCGCCGGATCGACGATCTTCCCTTCCTCGACCAGCACCTCGAACGTGCACCGATCGCCGCGATGGGTGTATTCCGCCTCGAACATATCGAACCGCAGCTCGCGTTCCGCCGGCTGATAGTTCGCGTCGGTCACAAACCGGAAACTGGCGTTCGGGTCGATAGAGCGGCGAATCAGCCAGGCCGACGCCAGCCGGTCGATATGCGGATCGGATCGCGTGACCCAGATTCGGCCGCGCGGAATGCCGTCGCCCGATCCGGTACCGGGCGATGTGTCGCCGGCGATCGCATCGAACCCCGAGAGTGCGGCGCTGGCGCGTGCGCGGCCGGTCGCACCGAAAAAATCGATGCGTTCGATCTGCCGGAAGCTGCGCTTGATACGTTCGATCTGGGCGCGTTCGATCGTCGGATGGCGCGCGAGTGCGCCCGCTTCAAGCGCGAGCTGTTCGTAATCGTCGTTTCGCGCGTCGTCGAAGGCCGCCCGCAGTTCGTCGTCGGTCATGCCGGCCATCAGCCTTGCCTCCAGGATAAGTGCTTCGCCGCCGGCTTCCGCGATCTCGCGCCGCAGCCATTCGAAATCCTCCCGGCATTCGGTGCTGTGCGGCAGCGCATAGAAACCGTTTCGGAGCGCAACCGCGCCGAGCTGGTTGAGCCGCCGCCAGAACTTCACACGCGCCGACGCCGCTTCGGTCGGAAGCCTGAGCGACAACATGAGCCAGGCGCGCGTCGAGCCGTCTGTTGCCGTCTTTACTTTGTACATGTTATGAGTATAACATAATTATGAAACAGAATAACAGCCTGATTATTCGTTTTGGTTCAAAGAATTAGCTTGCGGCCCCGCGCGCCGGGGCCGGCCTGGAGGTCCGAGATGAAATGGATTACCCGCGAAAAGCCGAAAATCGACCGGGTGGCCTGTCCCTGGCTGGTTCGTCGCTTCATCGACCCCGCGGCCGAATTTCTCTTCGTACCGGCGGATCGTGTACTCGCGGAGGCCGCGCGGCAGAACGCGGTTCCTTACGACGTGCCCGACGTCGAACTCAGTCACGTCGGACCGCGCTGCAGTTTCGATGCCTTTCTCGCCAAGTACAAACTTGACGATCCGGCGCTGAAGGCACTGGCGCCGATCGTGCGCGGTGCCGATACCGGTCATCCGGAACTGGCGCCCGAAGCGTCGGGGCTGCTCGCCATCTCGCTCGGCCTGTCGCGTCGCTTCGACGACGACCATGAAATGCTCCGTCACGGCATGGTGGTGTACGACGCGCTTTACGCCTGGGCCTCCCAAGCGCGGAACGAAACGCATGGCTGGCCGCCGCAGCCGGCTGCATCCCCGTCCGCGGCGGCGACACTCGACGCGGCCGCGCTTACGGCATTGCTGGGTCGCAATGAGACCGTGCTGCTGCTCGATGTCCGCAAGCGCCCGGCCTATGACGCGGCCGGACGGCATATCGCCGGTGCCGAATGGCGCGATCCCTTCGCCGTCGAGACCTGGGCCGATCGCGTGCCGCGCGATCGGATCGTCGTGGTTTACTGCGTGCATGGACACGAGGTCAGTCATGGCGTTCGCGATGCACTGATCGCGCGCGGCATCGATGCACGGCTGATCGACGGCGGCTACGAAGCATGGGTCGCCTCGGGCGGCGCGATCGAAGCCAATCCGCCAGCCGGAAAGGTCGCCGGCTAACCCTGTTCCTGGAACTGCCGGAACATCGCGTCGACCGTCACGGGATCGAGATCGCGCGCGATGACCACGAGACGCGATCGCCGGTCGGCATCGGGCCAGGCCGCCAGTTCGACCGGCGGATGGAAGAGATGCTGCACGCCGTGCACCGCGACCGGCCCTTGGGCATCGGCGACATTGAGCACGCCCTTGAGCCGCAGCAGGTTCGGGCCGCAGCCGGCGATCAGCGCCTCGACCCAGTCGACGAAGCGCGCCCAGTCGAGCGGCGTCTCATGCGTCAGGACGAAGGCGCGAATTCGCGCATTGTGCCGGTTCACGTCGGGTGCGTGATGATGTGCGTCGCCATGGCGATGCCCGTCGCCTTCGTCGTGACGATGCGCATGCGTCGTCTCGGCATAGGCTTCGGCGCCATAGGCCTCCGCATTCAGCCAGCGCTGCACGTCGAGGCTCCTGGTCGCCGGGTTGTAGAGTCCGGCATCGAGCAGGGCGGCGGCATCGATGCGGCCCTGTTCGGCACGCAGCAGCGGTGCCGCCGGATTGAGCGCACGCAGTCGCGCTTCGAGCGAGGCGACAGCGGCCTTGTCCGCGAGATCGCATTTGGTGAGCACGATCCGGTCGGCCATGGCCGCCTGCTTGACCGATTCCTCGTGCGTATCGAGCTGGGCTTCGCCATGCACCGCATCGACGGTCGCCACGATGCCGTCGAGCCTGAACTTGTCGGCAACCAGCGGGTCCTGCATCAGCGTGTGGATGATCGGCGCCGGATCGGCAAGCCCGGTCGTTTCGATGACGACGCGCCGGAACGCCGGAATCTCGTTGCTCCAGCGCTTCCGGAAGAGGCGGCGCAGCGCGTCGATCAGATCGCCCCGCATTGTGCAGCAGAGACAGCCGCTCGCCAGCAGCACCATGTCTTCCTTCGCCGTTTCGAGCAGCAGATGATCGAGTCCGATCTCGCCGAATTCGTTGACGACGACGGCGGTATCCGAAAGATCGGGGCTTTGCAGCAGATGACGCAGCAATGTCGTCTTGCCGCTGCCGAGGAAGCCGGTCAGCACCGATACGGGCAGGCGTTCTGCTGGCGTCGGATCGGTGTCGGTCATGCCCGCGCCTCATAACGCGCCGCCTCGTAAAGTGCCCAGACGAGCGCGGTCAGAAGCAGCAGCGCGCCCGCCTGATGCAGCACGGCCAGCGGCAAGGCGACGACGCTCAGCAGGGTCGCGATGCCGAGTGCGCCCTGCAGCAGCGCCATGCCGGCGAGGAGATCGAGCGGCCGGCCGCGCGTGACTTTGTCCTTCGCGTGCGGCGCGACAAACCAGAGTGCGAGAACGGCGATCACGGTCGCGACCGCGAGCCAGCGATGCGCGAACTGCGCGGCGACCGGGTTCTCGAACAGATTGATCCAGAGCGGCTCGAGCGCGAGCGCATCGCCCGGCAACAGCGCACCGCCCATCAGCGGGAATTCGTTGTAGACGAAGCCGCCATTGAGTCCGGCCGTGAACGCGCCCATCGTCACGGCGATGCCGAGCAGCACTGCGAACCAGTGCAGGCGGCGTCGGTTGACCGGATCGACGAGACCCCCCGGCGGGCGGAGGCAGAGCAGCGCCAGCCAGAACAGATAGAGGTAGATCGCAAAAGCGAGCAGCAGATGTGCGACCAGCCGGTACTGATTGACGTCGGTACGTTCGGCAAGTCCGCTCGCGACCATGAACCAGCCGAGCGCGCCCTGCGCGCCGCCGAGCAGAAACGCTGCGACCAGATAGGGCGTGAGGCCCGCCGGAATGCGGCGGCGGATCAGGAGCCACAAAAACGGCAGCAGGAACACGAGCCCGATCAGCCTGCCCCAGAGCCGGTGAATCCATTCCCACCAGAAGATTTCCTTGAACGCGGCAAGCGACATGCCGCGATTGATCTGCTGATACTCGGGAATCTGGCGATAGAGATCGAAGAGGCGCTGCCATTCGGCTTCGTTCAGCGGCGGCAGCGCGCCTTTGAGCGGCTGCCATTCGGTGATCGATAGACCGGATTCGGTGAGCCGCGTGATGCCACCGATTACCACCATCGCGAAGATCATTCCGCAGCAGAGCAGCAGCCAGCGCGCAATCCAGCGCCGGTCGTTGGCGGGTGCCGCCGCGATGCGGTCGGCGAGCCTGTCGCTGCGGTTCGATGCCGGGGCGGATGTCATGGCGGGCGGGTTCTAGTCCCGGTCCGTTGCGTTCACAAGCGCAGCCATCGGCGCAGCCGCCGGCACAATCGACGGCGCCGAGCCCTGACGCGCGCGCCAGGCCTCGCGCGTTATCCGGTACAGCACATGCGCCGAGAGCGGATGCGATTCGAACAGCAGGGGATGATGAAAGTCTTCGCCCGGATCGTGGGTGAGGCCGATCCGCGTCATCACTGCGCGCGATCGTGCGTTCGCTTCGGTCGTGAACGAGACGAATGCGTCGAACGGCAAGGTCTCGAATCCGAATTGCAAAGCCGCGCGTGCCGCCTCCGTCGCATAGCCCATGCCCCAGAAATCGCGGGCGAGGCGCCAGCCGATCTCGATTGCCGGCGTGAAGCGCGCGTCGAACGGCACCGGCGCGAAGCCGGTGAAACCGATGAAAGGCGCGGCATCGGGAATCTCGATCGCCCACAGGCCCCAGCCGCGTCGCGTCATGCCGTCGAGGATCCGCCCGGCCAGCGCGTCGCTCTCCGCGCGGCTCAGCAGATCGGGCAGATATTCCATGACGGCGGGATCGGCATTCATCGCGGCGAACGGTTCGAAATCCCCGTAGCGCCACGGGCGCAGGATCAGCCGGTCGGTTCGGAGGGTGGCGGGCAAAGCGGGCATGGCCGGCGGTCTAGACCCGCAACCCGGCTGCGGCAAGCCGTCCGGGTCGCCGATGGCGCTTGCCGCCGCATTCGCCGCCCGCGTAGCGTCCGGCCCAGGAGATACGCCAGAGGGCGCCCATGAAAGCAGCGATCTGTATCGGTTTCGGCCAGGATCTCGTCGTCGAAGACGTCACGCTGGCGCCGCCCGGGCCCGGCGAGGTGCGGGTCAAGCTCCGCGCCTGCGCGATCTGTCATAGCGACATCTTCTATATCCAGGGTGCCTGGGGTGGCGCGCTGCCTGCCGTCTACGGCCATGAGGCGGCCGGCATCGTGGCCGAATGCGGCGCCGACGTGCGCCACGTCGCACCGGGCGATCATGTCGTCGTCACATTGATCCGGTCCTGCGGCCTTTGTCATTACTGCACACAGGGAAAGACCGTGCTGTGCGAGAGCGAGTTTCCGCTCGACCGCCAGGGACCGCTCGCCCGCGCCAACGGCACCGGTCTCAATCAGGGTCTGCGCACCGGTGCCTTCGCCGAAGAAGTGGTGGTCGATGGTTCGCAGATCGTCGCGGTGCCGACGGCACTGCCCTTCGACGTGGCCGCGTTGCTCGCCTGCGGCGTCATTACCGGCGTCGGCGCCGTGGTCAACGATGCGGCGGTGAAGCCGGGCAGCAGTGTCGTCGTGATCGGCACCGGCGGAGTCGGGCTCAATGCGGTGCAGGGCGCCCAGCTTGTGGGCGCCGCGCGGATCATCGCGATCGATATCGCGCCCTCGAAGCTGGCGGCGGCCCGGGTTTTCGGGGCGACCCATGCGATCGATCCGCGCAACGAGGATGCGGTCACCACGGTTAGGGCGATGACCGGCGGGCGCGGCGCCGACTACGTCTTCGTCACGGTCGGTGCGAAGGCGGCGTTCGAACAGGGTTTCAACCTGCTCGCCAAGGGCGGCACGCTCGCCGTCGTCGGCATGCCGGCGACCGGCGTGATGGCGGAATTCGATCCAGGCAGTTTTGCGGCCTATGGCCAGCGCATGATCGGCTCGAAGATGGGTTCGGCGCGCATCGACATCGACATTCCCCGGCTGGTCACTCTTTATGGCGAAGACAGGATCAAGCTCGACGAGCTGATCAGCGGGCGGTTTCCACTCGACGGCATCAACGCGGCGATCGCCGGCGTCACACGCGGCGAGGCGCTGCGCAACGTGATCCTGTTTTAGCAAGAGGGTCGGCATGAAGATCAAGGAGTTCCGCACCTTCATCGTCGGCAATCCGCCACCCGGTTTCGGCGGCCGCTATTTCGTCTTCGTCAAGCTCGTAACCGATAACAACATCGTCGGCTACGGCGAAGCCTATTGCGCGACCTTCGGCCCGACGGTCGTCGCGAAAATGATTGAGGATATTTGCGAGCGCCATGTCGCAGGATCCGATCCGTTCCATATCGAACGGCTCTGGCGCCGCGTCTACGGGCGCGGCTATTCGCTCCGACCCGATATCTCGATGATGGGTGCCTTGAGCGCGATCGAAATGGCCTGCTGGGATATCGTCGGCAAGGCGGTCGACAAGCCGGTTTACGAGCTGCTTGGTGGCCGCGTGCACGAGCGGCTGCGCTCATACACCTATATCTATCCGGAAGCCCACGAAGGCGCCGAGGTCTATGCCGATCCGGATCGTTCCGCCGAGATCGCGGCGGGTTACGTGAAGCAGGGCTTCACCGCCGTGAAGTTCGATCCGGCCGGTCCCTACACCGTTTACGATCCGCGCCAGCCGGCGCTCGATCGCATCGCGCTGTCGGTCGAATTCTGCCGCAAGATCCGCGATGCGGTCGGCGACAAGGCGGATCTGCTGTTCGGTACGCACGGCCAGTTCACCACTTCGGGTGCGATCCGGCTCGCGCGTCAGCTCGAACCCTTCGATCCGCTCTGGTTCGAGGAACCGACGCCGCCGGAAATGCCGGAGGAGATGGCGCTGGTCGCGCGCGCGACCTCCATTCCGATAGCGACCGGCGAACGGCTCACCACCAAATACGAGTTCGCGCGCGTGCTCGAACATCGTGCGGCCTCGATCCTGCAGATGAATCTCGGAAGGGTGGGCGGCCTGCTCGAAGCCAAGAAGATCGCGGCGATCGCCGAGGTGCATTATGCGCAGATCGCCCCGCATCTCTATTGCGGACCCATCGTGGGCGCGGCCAACGTGCAGCTTGCGACCTGCACGCCGAACTTCCTTATCCTCGAAAGCATCCGGCAGTGGGGCGGCTTCCACGCCGAAATCCTGACGAGCCCGATGCGCTGGGAGGATGGCTATGTGATTCCGCCGACGGCACCGGGTCTCGGCGTCGAGCTGAACGAGAAGGTCGCCGAGGCCCATCCGTTCAAGGGCGAGGATCTGCATCTCGAAATGGGCGAAGATCCGGTCGACTGACGCCAAAACGCCCCACAAGGCCGCAAAACTGAGGCGCCGAAGGCCTCCCGCCGAAGGCGGGCCACCGAAGGCCTCCCGCCGAAGGCGGGCCACCGAAGGAACGCATCATGAAGTACGGATTCATCGGTCTCGGTCATCTCGGCCGGCATCTCGCGCGCAGCCTTGTCGGCGCCGGCTTCGAATTGAGCGTGCACGATCTCGATCGCAAATCGGCCGATGCGCTCATCGCCGCCGGCGCACGCTGGGCGTCCTCGCCGGAGGATGCCGCGCACGGTGCCGATGCGGTCTTCACCTGCCTGCCGTCGCCCGCCGCTTCGCGCGCGGTCGTCGCCGGTCCCGATGGCGTGTTCGAGGGGCTCCGATCCGGTGCCTGCTGGATCGAGATGAGCACCAACGATCGCGACGAAATCCTGGCGCTCGCCGACCTTGCACGCGCCCGCGGAATCGAAACGCTCGAAGCACCGGTCACCGGCGGTGTGCACAAGGCGGCCGAAGGCGCGATCACCGTGCTGATCGGCGGCGACACCGCGCTCTACGAGAAACACCGGCCGGCCTTCGAAGCGATGGGCGGGACGGTCCTGCATATGGGCGCGCTTGGCCAGGCGGCGATCATCAAGGTCATCACCAACATGCTCGCCTTCATCCATCTGGTCGCGGCCGGTGAGGCATTGATGCTGGCGAAAAAGGGCGGGCTCGATCTCGCGCAATCCTTCGCGGCGATCGAAGCGAGTTCCGGCAACAGTTTCGTGTTCGAGACCGAGGGCCGGCTCGTGCTCAACGGCAGCTACGATATCGGCTTCACCATGGATCTCGCGCAGAAGGATCTCGGCTTTGCGCTCGGCTTCGGACGCGCATTCGGCGTACCGCTGGAGCTTGCGGGGCTGACCGAGCAGATCTTCCGGCGCGCGACCGCGCAATATGGCGGCGGCGCCTGGTCGACCCAGGTCGTGAAGCTGCTCGAGGACGCGCTCGCGACCGACCTGCGCGCGCCCGGCTTTCCGGCGAAACTCACCGCAGACTGATCGCCCTCACTCTTTCAGCGCCGCACCCAGCAGTTTGACCAGCAGCCGTGCGCCGCTGCCGTCCCAATCGAGCGTCGGATTATAGATCGTCATGTCGATGCCGCGCATGCGGCCGGTCTGCCGCGCGCGCCGGATGATCTCGACGCATTCGCCGACCGACAGACCGTCCTTCATCCGGTAGTCGACCGCCGGCATCGCCTCATCGTCCAGCGCATCGACATCGAAATGCAGCCAGAACGCACCTTCGTCGGCGGTGAGCCGGTCGAGCGCCGCGGCCACCATGTTGCTGAACCCGCCGCTACGGAACTGCGTGAGCGGCAGCAGCGTGATCTCGGTTCCGGCCGGTGTGTTGCCGCCCGCCGCCTCGACATATTTCTCATCGCGAAACCCGACGCACACCACGCGGCGGTCCTCGACCAGCGGCGCATCGCCGGCGAGTTTCGATAGAATCGCCGGCCCGCGTCCGGTCGCCAGATAGAGATCCATGCTCGCGGGCTCGTTGTCCGGATAACCCGGCTTGTTGAAATCGGTATGCCCGTCAAGAAACAGCAGGCCCAGTGGGCCGAGGCGCTTGGCGCCGGCGAGACAGCCGAGCAGGATCGTGCAATCGCCGCCGATCACGACCGGCAGATGCGCCGCATCGCACGCCGTCTCGACCCGATCCGCGAGCGTCAGCAGGAACCGTCGCACCGCCTCTGGCTCGGGTAAAGCCGTTACAGGATCGACGAGGCGGGCGTTGAGAGGTTCCCCGGTTGCCGTGCAGGCGACGGCGCCGAGTGCCCGTTGCAGACCGGCATCGCGCAGCGCGCCGGCCATGAGCTCGACGCCGGCAAGACCGACGCCAACCGAGAGCGGCGCTTCGATGATCTCGATCGCCTGGCGCATTGTCCTCGCCGATGTTGCGCTCGCTGCAGCCGACCCCGTCGATCAGTGCAGGCGCAACTCGCATTGCGCATAGCGGAACTCGGACGCGCTTACGAGCTCGGCGCCCGCCACCTGCACCGAATGGATCCGGCCTTCGATTTCGCGTTCCCAGAACGCAAGGAACCGCCGCAGGTTCGGGAAGTCGGGCGCGAGGTCATAGGTCTGCCAGACGAAGTTCTGCAGCAGGCTCGGATGATCCGGCAGGTGGTAGAGAATATTTGCCGTCGTCAGCCGGTAGTTCGCGAGCTGTCGGGCCAGGTCCGCCATGCGTTTTCCTCCGTTTCGGGCCGCGATCGGCCGCCCGACTCGGGGGCGGACCGGTCTCACACCCTTCCGATATTGGACCGCCCGCCCGGGGCTGCAACAAATTTATCAATTGTATCAAGTTCTTAGCAGCCTTTGGGCGAGACTGCTGCCAATCCATGAATCCGGCACCGCGCAGAACCGCCGCCGACAAATTTCGGGTGATCCCCCTTGACGCAGTAGGGGCGTCGAATTAGATCGCTGGCACTCAAGGCTCGGGAGTGCTAACACACGCCCCGACACCTCAGGCTAAAACACAAATCTGGGGAATATCAGGGACTTAGATCCACGGAGGATATAATGAAATTCCGTCCGCTACATGATCGCGTGCTCGTTCGTCGCCTCGGTGAAGAGGAAAAGACGGCCGGCGGCATCATCATTCCGGATACCGCGAAGGAAAAGCCGATGCAGGGCGAGATCGTCGCTGTCGGCACCGGCGCCCGCACCGACGACGGCAAGATCGTTCCGCCCGATGTGAAGGCAGGCGACATCGTGCTGTTCGGCAAATGGTCGGGCACCGAAGTGAAGGTCGACGGTGAAGACCTTCTCATCATGAAGGAGTCGGACATTCTCGGCGTGATCGAGGGTGGTTCGGCCGCCAAGAAGAAGAAAGCGGCCTAAGCAGGCCCGATCAGGAAAGGACGTAAGGAATCATGGCAGCGAAAGACGTACGTTTTTCGGCCGATGCGCGCGACAGGATGCTGCGCGGCATCGACATTCTTGCCAACGCCGTCAAGGTGACGCTGGGCCCGAAGGGTCGCAACGTCGTGCTCGACAAGGCGTTCGGCGCGCCGCGTATCACCAAGGACGGTGTCACGGTGGCGAAGGAGATCGAGCTTGCGGACAAGTTCGAGAACATGGGCGCGCAGATGGTGCGCGAGGTCGCGTCGAAGACCAACGACAAGGCCGGTGACGGCACCACAACGGCAACGATTCTCGCCCATGCGATCGTTCGCGAAGGCGTGAAGGCCGTGGCCGCCGGCATGAACCCGATGGACCTGAAGCGCGGCGTCGACAAGGCGGTGGATGCCGTCGTCGAAGACGTCAAGAAGCGCGCCAAGAAGGTCTCGACCTCGGAAGAGATCGCCCAGGTCGGCACGATTTCGGCCAACGGCGAGAAAGAAATCGGCCAGATGATCGCCAAAGCGATGCAGAAGGTCGGCAACGAGGGCGTGATCACGGTCGAAGAGGCCAAGGGCCTCGAGACCGAGCTCGAAGTCGTCGAAGGCATGCAGTTCGATCGCGGCTATCTCTCGCCGTATTTCGTGACCAATGCCGAGAAGATGCAGGTCGAGCTCGAGAATCCGTACATCCTTCTGCACGAGAAGAAGCTCTCGAGCCTGCAGCCGATGCTGCCGATCCTCGAAGCGGTCGTGCAGGCGGGTCGTCCGCTGCTCATCATCGCCGAGGACGTCGAGGGCGAAGCGCTCGCGACCTTGGTGGTGAACAAGCTGCGCGGCGGGCTCAAGGTCGCGGCGGTGAAGGCACCGGGCTTCGGCGATCGCCGCAAGGCGATGCTCGAGGACATCGCGATCCTCAGCGGTGGCCAGGTCATCTCTGAAGATCTCGGCATCAAGCTCGAGAACGTCACGGTCGAGATGCTCGGCAAGGCGAAGAAGGTGACCATCACGAAGGACGACACCACCGTCATCGATGGCGCCGGCAAGAAAAAGGAGATCGAAGGCCGCTGCAACCAGATCCGGGCGCAGATGGAAGAGACGACCTCCGAATACGACAAGGAAAAGCTGGCCGAGCGTCTGGCGAAGCTGGCGGGCGGCGTCGCCGTCATCCGCGTCGGCGGCTCGACCGAGATCGAGGTGAAAGAGCGCAAGGATCGCGTTGACGATGCGATGCATGCGACCAGAGCCGCGGTCGAGGAAGGCATCATCGCCGGCGGCGGTGTGGCGCTCCTCTACGCAATCCGCGCGCTTACCAATATTCGGGTCGACAACAACGACCAGAAGGTTGGCATCGAGATCGTGCGTCGCGCGCTCAGCATCCCGGCCCGTCTGATTGCCGAGAATGCCGGCACCGACGGTTCGATCGTGGTGGGCAAGCTGCTCGATCAGAAGAACACCAACTACGGCTACGACGCCCAGAACGATGAGTACACCGACCTCGTGAAGGCCGGCATCATCGATCCGGTCAAGGTCGTCCGCACGGCGCTGCAGGATGCGTCGTCGGTTGCCGGCCTGCTCATCACCACCGAAGCGATGGTGGCCGAGCGTCCGAAGAAGGAATCCGGCGGCGGTGCCCCGGGTGGTCCGGGCGGCATGGGCGGCATGGGCGACATGGATTTCTAAATCCGGTCGACCGTTAAGCCTCTCGTTATCGAAGGGCCGCATCCGAAAGGGTGCGGCCCTTTTCTTATGGGGCTATTTGGCTAGAGCTCGGAACGCCGGTCGGCGTCGACGTCCGGCGCCGGGGTCGCGCGCCGCGGCGCCGGCAATGCCCGGCGATAAGGCAGCCGCTCGCCCAACCGACGCAGCGTCGCGCCGGCTTCGTGCCGCAACTGTCGCAGATGCTCGAAGAAACCTTCGCCGAACTCGGCCTCCTCGCCGGCTTCGAGCCGCAGCCCGACCTGGCGCACCTTGTGTTCGGCAACATCCACGACGATCAACGCGCATTCGCCGAGGCGGCAGGCATCGCCAACTGAAATGCCGACGCCAAGCCGCGTCGTCATCCATTCGCCCAGCTTGAGCGGCCGATCGCGCACCGGCACCGGCAATCCATATTCCTGCGCGACCGACCCCATCGTGATATCCGCCGGGAATACGAAATCGGCGAGCCGTACATCTTCGCGATGGCGACCGTCGCGCGCGCGCGGCGCGAACTGACGGTCGAGCCGGAAGGTCTCTTCCGGCGGGCAGATCGTGAGGACCACGTCGCCGGATTCGAGCGCCGAAAGCTTTTCGCGCGGCACGACGGTGTTGTCGCGCAGAACGGTGAGGATGCGCGCGCGTCGCGGCATCTCGAGCGCGGTGACAAGCCGCCCGGCCGCCGGGCTGCCGACGGCGACCCGATAGCCGATCACGTCGCGATCGAGCTGTTGCGGCAGGTCGATGTCCAGTCTGCCTTCCGCTTCGGGCCGCGAGGGCACCTGGATGCCGAGGACGCGCGCCACCCACGGAATCGACCAGCCCTGCAGCACCAGCGACGCGAGCACGACCAGGAAGGCGATATTGAAAAAGACCAGGCCGCCTTCGACGCCGCCGAGCACCGGGATGATCGCGAGGAAGATCGGTACCGCGCCGCGCAGGCCGACCCAGGCGATGAAAACCATCTCGCGCAGCGAAAATCGGAACGGCAAAAGCGATATCGCCACGGCGAGCGGTCGCGCGACAAACATCAGCACAATGGCGACAACGGCGGCCTCGGTGATGTCAGGCAGCAGCCCGGTCGGCGTCACCAGCAAACCCAGCATCACGAACATGACGATCTGGCATATCCAGGCGATTCCGTCATGGAAGCGGCGGATCAGTTTGGAGGCGCGCAGGCGCCGGTTACCGGCAACGATGCCCGCCAGATAGACCGCGAACCAACCAGAGCCGTGCAGACTCTGCGTACCGCCGAAAATAACCAGGGTCGCGGCTACGACGAAAACCGGATAGAGCCCCGAGGCAAGCTTCAGCCTGTTGATCGCCCATGCCAGCAACATGCCGCCGAGCACGCCGATGATACCGCCCAATCCCATATGCGTGATGAAGATCGTTGCCGATTCGAGCAGCGTTACGCCGCGCTCCTGGGTCAGCGCCTGGACCAGCACGATGGTCAGGAAGATGGCCATCGGGTCGTTCACGCCGGATTCCACTTCCAGCGTCGAAGAAACGCGGCGGCGCAGTTCCATGCCGTGCTGGTGCAGCAGCAGGAACACGGCGGCCGCATCGGTCGAGGCGACGACGGCGCCGATCGCGAATGCGTAGATCCAGCCGAAATCGAATACGAGATAGGCGCCCAATCCGGTAATGACGGCGGTGACCAGCACCCCGACGGTTGCCAACATTCCCGCCGGCTTCCAGGACAAGCGCAATGCCGACATGGGCGTGCGGAATCCGCCGTCGAACAGGATCATCGCCAGCGCCAGGCTGCCGACCGTGTAGGCCGATTCGAAATCGTCGAACTCGATGCCACCGGGGCCTTCCTCGCCGAGCAACATGCCGAGCACGAGGAAGACGAGCAGCAACGGGGCGCCGACGCGCGAGGACAGTGCCCCCGCGAGAATGCTGATAATCAGCAGGCCGCCCATCAAAAGGATGATGTGCTCGGTGCCAAAGGTGAGGTTTTCCAGCAACGTCCGACCCGCTCCGCCTTCAGACGACCGGCTCTGTCGCCCGGCGGCCGCCGGTTGCGGTCGTCGTTGGCACTCTACATGATTTTTTTCCTGTTACGCGAGGACGATGCGTTGTGACGTAAGGATTTCGGCGCAATGACCCGCCCTCGATGCCGGGCACATCGGGTCATTGTGGGGACGTTCGATGCGGCGTTGCCGATCGTTTAGACCGGCGTTCGTCGGCGGCCGGATCGGGATGCGGTTCGGTCGGGGATCGGAACCGGTCTCGGGGATACCTTAGATGCGCTGGCTGCGGGCCCGTGCGGCGCGTTCGATTGCGGCGGCCGGCAGCCGGCCGATTTCCAATTTGTGGCGCAGCAGTTCGAGCAGCCGCGCTTCCTCCTGGCTTACCTTGCCGTCGGCCGCGGCCACATCGCAGGCCAGCAGATACGCGGTCTCGCGAAGCGGCTTCGACAGCGCCTCCTCGATCGCCGCCAGGGCGCGATCGAGCCCGCCATTGCCTTGCAGCATTTCGGCGCAGGCGGTGGCCGCCCGAGGCAGCTGGTTGCGGTCGTAATCGGCGAAGGCAGGCAGATGTGTCACCAGATCGCCGATGGCGTGCATTTCCTTGTCGGTCATGTTCCGGTCGGACGCCGAGACCAGGACCATCGTGTAGATCAGCGCATCATGGGAGCTCAGCATCGCGGAATCGTTCCTTATCTTGCGGCTGCGGCAATCTAGGATTTCGGCCGCTTTCCTACAAGGCGCCGATACTGGCGGGCCTGCATGGCGGCCGCTAGATTGCCGCGATGCCTCGATCTCCGAAGCCGCCACCCGCAATCAACCCGTACTCGGCCGGCGCGCCGCGCCCTTCTCTCGCGGCGCTCGACGCCGTCCGTCGCCAGCTTGAACTCGGGCTGCAGTTCCACCGCGCCCGCCGCCTGGACGATGCCGAGCGGGCCTACCGGCAGGTCCTCGTGCAGATGCCCGATCAGCCCGATGCCCTCAATCTGCTGGGCACGCTCTATGCAGAGAAGGGCCGCATCACCTCGGCATTGCCGTTCATCGAACAGGCCGCTTCACGACGGCGCAACGACCCGGCCATTCTCAACAATCTCGGTCTCACCTATTTCCATGCCGCCCGCTACGACGACGCCGAGCGCGTCTTGCGCAAGGCCCTGCGGATCAAATCCGATTTCAACGACGCGCTGATCAATCTCGGTCGCACGTTGCGAAATCTCGGGAAGCCCGACGAGGCGATCACATGCTATCGCCGGGCGCTGCGCGACGAACGGCGGCCGGCCGCCCTGATCGGTCTCGCCTGGGCGCTCGCCGAATCCGGGTCGCTGGACGAGGCGGTCGCCGTACTCCGCGACGTGCTGTCAGCGCATCCGAATGAGGTCCACGCATACACGGTTCTGGCAAAGGTCAAGCGGTTCGAGGAAGCCGATCCGGAACCGGCGACCGTCGAGGCTTTGCTGGCGGGCCGCACGATCGGAACGCAGGAGCGGGTCCGCCTGCATTATGCCGCCGGCAAGATCATGAACGATCTGGCTCGCTACGACCGCGCCATGGAACATTTCATCGCCGGCAAGCGGCTGGAATCGGTCGACTTCGATCCCGACCAACACGATCGTCTTGTCGACCGGATTGTCGAGACCTTCACGCCGGCGCTGTTCGATCGGTTTGCCGGTGCGGGCGATCCGACCGACCGGCCGATCTTCATCGTCGGCATGCCGCGCTCGGGCACGACGCTGACCGAACAGATCCTGGCCAGCCATCCCGATGTCCACGGTGCCGGTGAGCTGATGACGATCCGAAAAATCAGTGGCCGCTTGCGTGATTTTGCCGGCGGCGAAGGCTATCCCGAAGGGGTGCTGCGTCTCGATGCACCGGCCATTGCAAAGCTCGCGGCGATCTACCGCGACCTGCTTGCCGAACGATCCCCGACCGCGCCGCGCGTGACCGACAAGATGCCGCATAATTTCCTGCATCTGGGGTTGATCCAGGTTCTGTTTCCGAATGCGCGCATCGTCCATTGCCGGCGCGGCGCAATCGATACCTGCGTCTCCTGTTTCATGAACGAGTTCGCCGAATCGCACGGCTACTCGCGCGATCTCGGCTATCTCGCGCGATACTATCGGGCCTATGACCGGCTGATGGCGCACTGGCGCACGGTGCTGCGGTTGCCGATACTCGAGTTCGCTTACGAGGAAACCGTCGCCGAACCGGAAGGGCGCAGCCGGGCGCTGATCGACTTCGCCGGGCTCGACTGGAACGATCGCTGTCTCGATTTCCATCGCACCGATCGTTCGGTGCAGACAATCTCGCTCTGGCAGGTGCGCCAGCCGATCTATGGGCAGTCGGTCGAACGCTGGCGGCGATACGAGCCTTTCCTCGGACCATTGCTGGACGGTCTCGGCGACCTCGTCCGCTGATGTGGCAAGATTGTCACAGTCTCGCTGCCGTCACCGGTCGGAAACCGGAATCCCGACATGTTCAGCGAATATATGAGTATTATCATCCTACTGCGCCTGAGGGGCGTGTCCGGATTCGGGGGAAAGCGATGAGAAAACTTCTTCTGGCAACGGCTGCCGCGGCAACGATCGCGGCCGTGCAGATGCCGGCCGACGCGGCTGCGGACGGCTTTTATGTCGGCGCGATGGGCGGCTTCGGCTGGACCCAGGAGGTCGAGGGCGATTACACCTATGGCGGTGGTCCGTTTAGCGCCGACCTTGATACCGATACCGGGTTCGTTCTCGGCATCGCCGGCGGCTACGGCTTCGATTTCGGCGGCAGGGCCGAACTCGAATTCGCGTATCGTTCGAATGACCTCGACAAGATTACTTTTGGCGCCGGCAGCGCGTCTTCGATCAATGGCGACATCAACGTCTACTCGCTGATGACGAATTTCTGGTACGATTTCGATATCGGATCCGGCTTCATGCCCTATGCGGGCGGCGGCATCGGCATGGCCTGGGTGACGTCCAACGATTGGCAATACTCCGGCGGTCCCGTGCATAGCGACGATTCGGATACCGCCTTTGCCTACCAGTTGGGGACCGGCGTGAACTACGCCTTCAACGAAACATTGACGCTCGGGCTCGGATATCGCTTCTTCGGCACGACGGGATTCGAACTCGAGAACACCTATCCGGCTGCCACCGACTACGATTACGACGCCTACTACAATCACAGCGTCCTGTTAAATTTGATCGTAAATTTCGGCGGCATCGAATGACGAGTTGAGGTCCATCGCAGTTTGTGAAACGGCCGGTGCCCCGCACCGGCCGTTTTCTTTTTTGGACACGGCGGCCACCCCCGCGCAAGGGCGGCCGGCCAACCGTGGCTCCTTTGCCACAGCCGTGGCCGATTCGTCACGGAACGGCCATTCGGCTGCTGCGAATCCGATCACGGGCGAGTAGGTTTTGCTCCTGTCCGGGTACGGCCGAGGGGGGCCGCGGACAACGGGATTTAATACGCCCGGGGACAAGGCGACCAAGGAAGCGGCCGGCGTTCTACGCCGGCCGTTTTCGTTTCGGGGCCTCTTATGTCTCGAACGGCTATGTCTCGAACCGCTATGTCTCGAACCGCTATGTCTCGAACGGCGCCGGCGGCCCCTCCTGGCGGAGAAATTCCCGAACCGTTGCCACCGCCGCGGCAAGGCCCATCCGCTGAACCTCGACGCCCGGCGGGAATGCGCCGAACAGGCGCGAGGGCGACATCGGATCCAGCAGCACGAACACACCCTTGTCGTCGGCACGCCGCACCAGCCGGCCGAACGCCTGTTTCAGTCTCAGTCGCGCGATGCTGTCGTCGTAGAGACGGCCGCCGAAATGCTTGCGCCGCGCGCGATGGAGAATGTCGGGGCGCGGCCAGGGCACGCGGTCGAACACGATGAGCCGCAGCGAGCGGCCCGGCACGTCGACGCCGTCGCGCATCGCATCGGTACCGAGCAGCGAGGCATCCTCCTCGGCGCGGAAGATGTCGACCAGTGTCGCGTTGTCGAGCGCATCGACATGCTGCGCGAGCAGCGCAAGCCCTTCGTTCTCGAGTTTCGCGGCAATCCTCTGCTGCACCGCGCGCAGCCGCCCGATCGCGGTGAAGAGCCCAAGCGCGCCGCCGCCCGATGCGAGAATCAGTTCGCGATAGGCCGATGCCACCTGATCGAGATCGTCCTTGCGCACGTCGGTGACGACCAGCGCCTTTGTGTGGGCTGGATAATCGAACGGCGATTCCATCCGCGCCCGCATGGCGGGCAATGCGAGATGCGCAGCACCGGTGCGCGCTTCGGCGAACGCCCAGTCGCGTTCCGGATCGCCGCTTCCGTCGGTCAATGTCGCTGAGGTGACCATCAGGCCTTGCGCCGGTTGGGCGACGGCCGCGGCGAAGGGCAAGGTCGGGTCGATCCAGTGGCGGTACATGCCGACATCGATATCGCGCCCGTCATAGCGCTCGACCGCGAACCACTCGACGAATTCCGCCGGCGTCGGCATCTCGAAGGCCTGCAGCATCGCGCGCCAGCCGACGATCTCATGTTCGCGCCGGCGCTTGAGGCCGCGCGCCGCCGCCTCGATGCGCAGCCTTGTCGCGCTGTCGAGCCGGTCGGCTTCGTCGTCGAGCTTGGCGTTGAGCCGCGCGATCAGCAGGGCGAGCGGCGCATCGAGCTTTGCCAGCGCGGCATCGAGAATTTTTGCAGCTTCCGGCAACCCGTCGAGCGGCGGCGCGATATCGGTTTCGAGGCTGTAGGGATTGCCGCGATCGGCGGCGCGCGCATAGACCTGCTTGCGCACCAGAGCGAGAAAGATCTCGGTCGGACCGTGCGGCCGGTCTTCCGCGAGCCGGCCTTGCCAGGCCTCGCCCGGCAGCGCGTGGGCGGCCGCCATCGCCGCGACCAGCGCATCCTCGGCACGCGGATCGCCGGCCACGATGTCCTCGAGTCGCCGTTTCAGCCCGCGCGCGCGGCCGCGCCGTCCGCTCTCGTTGCCGACCAGCCACAACCGCAGATCGGATGTTTCGCGACCCGAAAGATGGCTCGCAAACGAACTGTCGGCCGCGTCGAACAGATGATGGCCTTCGTCGAACACGTAGCGCTGCGGCACATAGCGATCGTCGCCGCCGCCGAGGGCCGCCTGCACCATGACCAGCGCGTGGTTGGCGATCACGATCTCGGCGCGGCGCCCGCGGCGTACCGATCGCTCGATAAAGCAGCGATGATAATGCGGGCAGGCGGAATAGACGCATTCGCCGCGCCGGTCGGCGAGACCGAGGCTGCGGCCGGCGCCGATCAGATCGGGCAGCCAGCCCGGAAAATCGCCGCCCGTCATGTCGCCGTCGCGGCTCGCCGAGGCCCAGCGCGCCATCAAGCCGGTGCCGATGCGATCCGCCGCCCGGCTCGCGAGGCCGCGTACCGCGTCCTCGAGATTCAGCAGGCAGAGATAGTTCTCGCGGCCCTTGCGGATCACCGTCTTGCGCGCCTTGGTATCGCGATCGGGCCAGAGCCGATCCAGTTCCCGATCGATCTGATGCTGGAGATTGCGCGTGAAGGTGCTGATCCAGACCACGCCGTCGTTCTTCTCGGCCCAGACCGTCGCCGGTGCCAGATAGCCGAGCGTCTTGCCGATGCCGGTGCCGGCTTCGGCGAGCAGCATGTTCGGCGCATCCTCGCTGGCGCGCGGCGCGAAGGCATGGGTCGCGGCACTCGCGTAATCGCCCTGACCGGGCCGCTGTTCGGTATCGCTCGCCTGCAAAAGCTCGGCGAGGCGGTGGCGCGCCTCGATCGGTTCGACCGGCACATTGCCGGCCGGCGGCTCGGGCGCATGCTCCGACCATTCCGGCAGCAGATGCCAGATTTCGAGCCCGGCGAGCGGCCGGTGTTCGGCGAGATCGTCCTTGCCGAGCGCCGCCAGCACCATCTCGGCCCAGGGCCAGCCGCCCTCGCGCATCACCAGGGCCGTGCCGGCGCGGCGCCAGGCGCGGCGCGGATCGGCATCGGGCGCATTGCGATCGCCGAGTTCGGCAAGCAGTTTTGCCGCGGCGACCGGCAACAGCGCCGCCTCGTCCTCGAGCGTTTCGGGCACGGGCAAATCCAGCGCGCGGGCGATGCCGCGTGGCGTCGGCAAGGCGAAGCGCGCCGGTCGCACGAAGGCGAAGAGTTCGAGGAGATCGAAGGCCGCGAATCGCTCGGCGCCCAGCCGCCGTGCCAGCGCCGGCATATGCACGACCAGCGGGCGGCGGTTGCGCGCGCGGCGGGCCGCTTCGGCGAACGGCAGATGGTCCCCCAATGCGCTCGGCGATCCGCCCGATCCCTCGGACGCTGGCTCACGCCAGACGGCATTGCGCGCACCGGCCACGAGGGCGGGCGCGAGACGCAGAAGGGAAAGTGCGGGGATGCTGGTGTCCATTCGACTCCGAGGGATTATAGCGGCTTATATCCGTTTGACCGCTCTGCGGCCTGCCCCTAGTTTTCGCGCCGTTGTTTCACGGATTTCGCCTCATCCTTCGACGGGCTCGGGATGAGGCTTCGATGTTCCTTGAAACGGACCCTCATGCTTCGACAGGCTCAGCATGAGGAAATGAAACTCAGGATCCCTCATCCTGAGCCTGTCGAAGGATGAGGGGCGCAGAGTGCGATCCGCCCATGTCGACCGAACGAGAACTCGCTTTGAACGCCCGCGCCTGGCCCTTCGAGGAGGCGCGCAAACTGCTCGAGCGCTACAAGGATGCGCCGCCGCAGAAGGGCTATGTGCTGTTCGAGACCGGCTATGGCCCCTCGGGCCTGCCGCATATCGGCACGTTCGGCGAAGTGGTGCGCACGACGATGGTGCGCCAGGCCTATCAGCGCATGAGCGATCTGCCGACGCGGCTCTTTGCGTTCTCCGACGACATGGACGGTCTGCGCAAGGTGCCGGACAACGTGCCGAACAAGGAGATGCTGACCGGGCATCTCGGCCGGCCTTTGACCGTGATCCCCGATCCGTTCGGTTGCCACGAGAGCTTCGGCCATCACAACAACGCGATGCTGTGCGGTTTTCTCGACGGGTTCGGTTTCGAATACGAGTTCCAGAGCTCGACCGACTGGTACAGATCGGGTCGCTTCGACGCTGCGCTGCGTCTGGTGCTCGAAAAATACGACGAGGTCATGGAAGTGATGCTGCCCTCGCTGCGCGAGGAGCGGGCGAAGAGCTACAGCCCGTTTCTGCCGGTCTCGCCGAAGAGTGGCCGCGTCCTGCAGGTGCCGATCCTCGAACATAATGTCGAGCGCGGCACGGTCGTCTTCGAGGACGAGGACGGCACGAAGACCGAAGCCTTGGTCACCGGCGGGCATTGCAAGCTGCAATGGAAGCCCGACTGGGCGATGCGCTGGTATGCGCTCGGCGTCGATTACGAGATGTCGGGCAAGGATCTCATCACGTCGGTCGACCTCGCCAACAAGATCTGTCGCATTCTCGGCGCCAATCCGCCGGAAGGGTTCAACTTCGAACTCTTTCTCGACGAAAAGGGCCAGAAGATTTCGAAATCGAAGGGCAACGGCCTCTCGGTCGAGGAATGGCTCGCCTATGCGCCGGCGGAAAGCCTCGCCCTCTTCATGTACTCGAAGCCCCGTGCCGCGAAGCGCCTCTATTTCGATGCGATCCCGCGCGCGGTCGACGACTATCTGACCTTCATCGAGAAGTACCAGAGCGAAGCGCCGGACCGTCAGATCGAGAATCCGGTCTGGCATATCCATAACGGCAACCCGCCGCAGGCCGTGTCGCCGCTGACCTTCGGCATCCTTCTCAATCTTGCCTCGGTCTGCAACGCGGCCGACAAGGAAACGCTCTGGGCGTTCATCAGCCGCTATGCGCCCGGTGCGACGCCCGAAACGGCCCCGTTCCTCGATCGGCTGGTTGGCCATGCGCTCGCCTATTTTCGAGATTTTGTGCGACCGGCGAAAAAATATCGCGCGCCGACCGCGATGGAGCGCGCAGCACTCGAGGATCTGCGCAAGGTTCTCGACACGTTCGATGAAACGTCGGATTCGGAAGCGATTCAGTTCGAGATTTACGAAGTGGGCAAGCGGCACGCTTTCCCGGACCTGCGGAGCTGGTTCAAGTCGCTCTATGAAATCCTGCTCGGCGAGGAGCAGGGGCCGCGCATGGGAACCTTCGCGAAACTCTACGGTCTCGACGAGACCAAGGCGCTGATCGACCGCGCGTTGAAGGGCGAGGATCTGAGCGCGGTCTAGTCGCGGCGGATACCGGAAACCCTCATGGTGAGCTTCCTCATCCCGAGCTTGTCGAGGGACGAACCATGAGGGCCGCCAGATCGTGTCGCCTCATCCTTCGACAGGCTCAGAACGAGGCGCTTGTTGCTCCGTTCAGTGCGCGGCCGAACCGTGCCATCCGTCGCCGGCGCCCCGCGGGGAACGCCGGGGGCACGACCCGCTGCTCGCCTGCGCACACGCAATCGACCATCAATCCGCCATAATTCTACCGTAACGGGTATGCGTAACCGGGAGAGGTCAGATGCGGCCTGTTGCACGTTGGACGCTCGTAGCAATCGTCACTGCGTTGTCGTGGAACCCGGCGGCGGCGGACGATCTGCAGGCGCCCGCGGATGCCAATGCTGACGACCAGCTTCTCGACTCTTCGTATCGCTGGCTGTGGACGCTGCCGGCGGTGAATGTCGGTCCCGATGCGCAGTCGTGGAAGAATTTTCGCTCCGTTCTCGACATTCGACGTACATCCGATGGTGGCCATCTTATTCTCGCACGGGAACTGCCCTTCCATCTTTTCAATATCAAACTGGATGGCAGCGGTCAGGTCGAACTGTGGACCTATCACGAATGGTGTCGTCCATACGGATCGCGAGATTGCTCTCCAAAAGGTGATGATAGGCCTCTCCCCTGGCGCATGCCCGACGGTAGCTTCTGGTTTCAACCGTTCAAGCCCGACGAATTGATCCGGATCGCATCCGACGGGACCGAGGAAGGGAGGATAAAAATCCCTGAGGAGATCGATATGTACGATATCGACGTGCTCATTGCACCGGATGAAGCAATTTATCTGGCGGACAATGCGCCCGGCCTCAGCGACGTCGACATTGCAATGCTCCTCCGTCTGGACCCTGACGGCGATGAAAGATGGACCCTTAAACTGCCTCTTCGATTCGGCAAGGTGCACGTACTTGAAGATCAGACCGAGCTCGATCTGCTGGCGAACGGTGACATTCTTTGGTGGATTGACGGCGGCCCTGTCATGACCACCGGGCCGTCGCGAGATTTCGTGATGCGGGTAGGATCGAACGGCGATATCCGGCCACCCGGTCCGCTTGAAACATCGGTGCCGGAGGGGCGAAAAGGATGGCGCATCATCGGCCATCATCTGCTCCCGGACGGAAGGCTGCTGCGTTACGGCGAAGTGCTGGAGGGCGCATCAAAAGGTTTTCTCCGTCTGGAGTTCTGGGACGGAACAGGGGGCACACTCCTTGCGCAGCATGTCGTCGATTTGGACGACGCCGCGCATCCGCTGAAATTGATCGATGGCGGGCAGGTTCTGGCCGCGCGCGGCACACACGCATTTTACATGGGTGGGTTTTGGGTCGAAGGCGGCACCCTCGTCATAGGTTTCGATGCGAACGGAACCGCTGCGTGGCGCAAATTCGTGCCCGGCGGTGTGATATCGAGCGATGAAACCTCGTCGATCTATGTCGTTACCTGCGATCTGCCCGATCCCGCTCTCTATAACTGTGGCGTCAAAATCTACATGACCGAGATCGAGTAGCGGGATCGGGAGAAAGGCGTCGCTAATCTAACCGCCAGCATGAGGGCGGCTGATACCCCAGATGCGCCAGCGATTATTGCCGGTATATGACCCCTGGCCGATGTTGTGCCGGGTGCGTTCTATCCGGATCCAGTCGAGAAACAGGCCCTTGTAACGAGAATCGTTGGCAAGCGCAGCGATACCCGGTGACGTCAATTCTCCGAAGTCGCCATCGACATTCAGCATTTCGTACCCATGCGCCTCACGGTATTCGTCCGGCATCCGCGTAATCGCGTTGTTGAAGGCGGATTGCAGAATTTTTATACCGTTCTTCGGATTGTAATTGAACACGCAGTCCGCGATCTGGAACGCGATGGCGCCACTGCCGATCCGCTCGAACACCTTGCTGTCCGCGACGCGCACCGCAAAGGCCGCCGGGCCTTCACTCGAGTAGCGGATATCGGGGTCGAGTTCGACCACGAGATACACGTACTGGAAATCCAGCAGTTCTTCGGTCGAAAGATCGCTGACGCTTTCGGCAACGATCGGTCCGTCACGGCGCTTGATGCGCAGCTGTGACACAATCTGTTTGTAGTTGTCGAATGTCGCCGTCGTGATGCCGGCGGAACTGCCGCCGCCGGTGTCGTGGCTCAGATCTTCATAGCCGATCAGCCCGAGCATCACATTCCTTGCGATGTCGGACAGATCGTCGCGCGATTCAATGGCCTCTTTGGCTTCGAGGAAGGTCGAGTAGGGGATGGCATAGGGCGGCAGTGTCGCGCTTTCGGCGCCGCGCTGTGCGGCGAGAACGCGCTGCTGTGCCTGGCGGGCACCTTCGGTCCGATCGGCAAGGGCCTCCGGTGACAGAGATGCAAGGTCTTCATCGCTCAACCGCGTCGGCTGCGTCGGTGCATCGGTATGCGCGCCTGCCGAACCGTCCGGCGGTGTGGTCTGCGGGATCTGCGTACCGCCAGCCTTACGCAATCGGTTGTCCTTAGGATGCAGCGGCACATTCGACGGCGCGACATCCGGCGCGATCGGACTGTTGGCAACCGCGCGCGTGGAATCGTTGGTAGCGATCGGCGTACCGACTACCCGTGTCCTAGCACCGGTTGGGACGAGCGGGGTGTGTGCCGACGGCGGCTGTATCGTGCCTCCCGCGCGATCGTCCGTGTTCGCAGGGTTGCGCGCCGGCTGAACCGGGATGCTCCGCGCGGCGGGATCCCAGGCGCGGCGCATCAGCGACGAGTAGCGCCGCATCGCATGGTTATGATTGATGTGCCCGCTCTGCGTGACCGCATCGTGCAGCGGATGCTTCTTCTCATAGACCATGCGTTTGGCTTCGGATTCGGCGTCGCCGGGCGAGAGATCGAGCGCGGGCGGCGCGCCGAATTCGTCGTCGTCTTCGCGGTCCCACGGTGCGCGCGGAACCTTGGTGCTGTTGGCGGGCTGCAAGGCGTGGTTTGAAACCTTCGGGCGGCGATTGAAAGGCGCCATATTCTTCTCCATGAAATGTCGTTGAGCGGGCCGGCGGGGATTGGCCAGGGTTCAGGGCTCAAACCTCAGAAGCTGCCGGGGTCGGGCAGGGTGGAGGGGCACGCGACCCTCCGCCGCCGGTCGACACGCAATCGACCATGAATTCGCCATAGTTCTACTGTAACGGGTGTTCCGAACCGGGAGGGCTTCGGATGCGTATATACCTTTTGTTGATTATACTGATTTCGATCACACCATTCGGTGCCATCGCGCAGACTGCAGGAACCGTGTTGCCGTTCTGGCAATCTCCACATGTCAACACTGAGTATGATGCCGAGAATCTCGACGAGCTGCTGATTCTTCCCGACGGCGACATGGTTGTCATCGGTTTTCGGTACATTATAGAGCCGCGACGTGCATTTGCGATTCATTCGCCGTTTCTAGTCGTCCATCGCATCGCACCCGATGGCAACGAACGCTGGTGGGTCGCGCTTGAGATCGAGCGTGAGGCGTATCATCGAAGTGTTTCTGTCGCGGCACCCGACGGTGGTTTGTTTCTGTGCGACGGCGCGGACAGCATCTATCGTCTCGATGCGGATGGAAAAACGGTCTGGCGCATCGTCAAGCGAGGACTTCCGTGGCTAAAAGGTTGCCAGGATCTGGCGTATCACCCCTCGGGCCTGCTGATCCTGTCGGGTGTGCTTGGAACCGCCAACATGGGATTCAAGAATGCCGGATTTCAACCGACTCTGATCGCGTACGACGCCGCGACCGGCGAAGAGAAATGGAAACTACCCTACCTTCCGCTCGATACGGAGATCGATCCCCATGCCACCAAAATCATCATTGCCGGCGACGAACTGAACTGGTGGGGCAATGTGTCAGCCGGTTTGCACACGCAATATCTCACGGACTTTTCCTTTTCGTTTCGCGTCGGACTCGACGGCAGGGTGTTGGCGCAAACTTCCGTCGAAAAGTTTCTCGACTGCTGGCGGGGATTCGGCGCATTTGTGGCGGTCGATGGGCGCGTTTACGCGGAATTCTGCGAGTGTTGGACTTCAGGACCACACCCACCCGACAGCCTTTTCTATTGGGATCGATATGACTGGACTCAGCCGCACCTCATTTATCTCGATGGGCCGCGGGAGCTGGAAGGCGATCGAAACCATGTCGCGCGCGATTTCTCTCCGGTCGGATCGACACCGGGAACCGCCACGTTTCTGTTTGTCGCCCATCCCACGGAATATTCCCGCTCTCTCGAAGACCGAAACCGGACAATATGGCTCGATCTGGTTACCATTGAACCAGACCAGGCGGACCATGAGGATTACCGCCATACGACGATGAGCATCGCGGTCAGCGAAGGTTTTGGCTGGACCCTCAAAGACCTCGCCACGCCCGGCGGCAATTTCCGAATCGCCGCCGGGCAGAAATTTTTTATCCTGGTCGGCGAACTCGGCGCAAAAGGCCGATACACCTATCGCGTCGATGAGGTCGCCATCCGATAAACGAACACTCTTTCCCTAGATGCTCATCGCTACGGTGCCCAGATTCCCCAGATGCGGTTGATTGTTGCGCCCTCAAACCGCTGGCCGTGCCCCAGCGCATCGGCATGATGGGTGTAGGACATGCGCCGCTCCCGAAGGGCCCGGAGCAGCCTCGATGCCCAATCCGGATTGCTTCCGAGGCTCTTTATGACGCGCTGAGAAATCGACCCAAGCGCGCCATCGACTTTGATCTGCGCCGGCATTTCAAACCGGTTCCTTTCCTCCGGCGAAAGCGTTGTCAGGACTGTATTTGCTGCACGTTGGATCAGTTGGGCGCCCATATTAGTGCCATGCTGAAACACCGAATCGGCGATCTGCGCGGCGAGTTCCGGCGGTCCCCAGCCTGCGAGGAAATTATCGTTCTGTGCGGTTTCTCTCAGCCACGCTTCGACATTCTCATCCTTGCTGTTGAATGGATCGAGTACGTTGGCAAGGTAGACCCGTTGCATATCGAGAAGGTCGGACGGCGACAGTGCACTGAGTTTGGTGCGCTCCGCGATTTTAGCCCTTCCTTCTAAAATACGAAACGCGTTGAGAAGCGACATAAAATTTTCGTCTGCAAGACGTTCCTGTTGAATACCACCGCGGCTATTCCCTGCGGTATCAGGGCCTAGGCTCTCGAATCCCAGAATGTAGCGATGGACATACTGATCGGTTTCGGAAAGCGATTTGCGTTCAAGAACCACGCGGCCGATTTCAGCCCAATCCTCGGGGGTTCGCTGGTGCGGGATTGTAGGTAGAGAAGCGCTGGCTTTGCTTCGTTCGGCCGTCGGAACCTCCTGTAGCAGCGCAGTTTTTTGGGCAGCCGCCTGCGCTGCCGAAAGTCGCTCGTAAGATTCGGTTTCGAGGAAATCAGAATTTTGTAGTCGGGCGACCGGATTTGCTTTTCCAAAACTCTTTCTCTGTGCCCGACCCAACGCACTTGAAGACGCAACATCCGTCGCCGGATTCTTGGCGACCGCGCGATCGTCCGTGTTTGCTGGGTTGTGCGCCGGCTGCACCGGCACGTTGCGCGCGGCGGGATCCCAGGCGCGGCGCATCAGCGACGAGTAGCGCCGCATCGCAT
>JBBDMS010000061.1:47437-55350 GCA_040878185.1 Dongiaceae bacterium
GGTTATGATTGATGTGTGCGCTCTGCGTGATCGCGTCGTGCAGCGGGTGCTTCTTCTCATAGATCATGCGCTTGGCTTCGGATTCGGCATCGCCGGGCGAGAGATCGAGCGTGGGCGGCGCGCCGAATTCGTCGTCGTCTTCGCGCTCCCACGGCGCGCGCGGAACCTTGGTGCTGTTGGCGGGCTGCAGGGCGTGGTTTGAAACCTTCGGGCGGCGATCGAAAGGCGCCATATTCTTCTCCATGAAATGTCGTTGAGCGGGCCGGCGGGGTCGGGTGCGAGGTTCGGGGCTCAAAGCCCATTCCGGCCAAGCCACCGCAATATTAACGCATATTACGCAAATAAAGTCAAGCGCGATCTCAGCGTGTGTGGCTTTATCGATAGAGCCGCGGCACGCGGACGGGCAGAGGAGCGTCGGATGCATTCAGGTCTGATCGCTGCATTGGCACTTGCGATGCTCGGGCTCAGTCGCCCCGCCGCTGCCGACTTCGAGGCGCTGCTCGACCAGACACCGGTCGATTCCTGCGAAGCTTACTTCGATCAGTTCCCGGAGCATTTCTGGAATGAGTTTCTGCGGGGCACGAATTTCCGCCTCCTGCCGAAGAACTTGGTTCCGGTGTGCTACAAGGAAGCCAGCGCGGCGGGCGCCGATTCGGTCGCGCAATTCCGCTTCGCCACCTCGCTTCAAGGCTTCGGCTACAGCGACGATGCGATCGAGGCGATGACGGTGTGCAGCGACGCCAAGATTCCAGCGTGCCAGACCGGCCTTGGCCTGCTCCTGATTAACGGTCTCCGCTTTAGCGAAACCACCGGCGATCCGCTGGGATACCGGGAGCCGAATCGCGCGTTCGAACTATTTTCAGAAGCCGCTGCCGGCGGATCGCATCCGGCTGCCGCCTACGCTTTCCTGATGTACGTTTTTCTGGAATGGCCTCGCGAAGACTCTGTGAATGGAGTTGCGGCGCTTGCCCACGTTCACGAAGCAGCGGTGGCCCAGGATCCTATGGCACTGTTCGTACAGGCCCGGTTCGCACTCGAGTCCTTCGGCAGCTCGAAAGCAGCCATCGAAACCGCGATTGCGCGACTGGTCGAGCTAAACGATCTCGGGTTGAGCGGCGCTATGTTTGAACTCGCCGAGATCTACGAAACAGGCGAGCTCGTGCCGCAAGACGGTCAGAAAGCGTATGAGTATTATCTCGATGCCGCGGAGTTGGGCAACATCCTCGCCGACGCGCGCCTGCTGCAAGCAGAGCTTCACCAGGATGCGCCGTTCGAGGTGGCTCCGTCGGAAACTGTCACATGGGGCTTTCTCTTCATCGTCGCGGGGCGCGCGTCGAGCGGACATTTGTCGTTACTCAACTACGATCCCGACTGGCGCAAACATTTCGCCGAGTATCTGGACGAATAGCCCGCGCTATTTCCCGTGCGCGAAGTCCCAGTAGAGTTCGCGCGCGCGGCGATAGACCGGGCCGGGCTGCAGGTCGCGGGTCTCGATCCGCGTCACCGGCAGCACCTTCGCGAAATTGCCGGAGGAAAACACCTCGTCGGCATCGAGCACGTCCTGATAGGTGAGCGTCGCCTCGCGCACCGGATGGCCGGCCTTCTGGAACAATTTAATCAGCCGCTGGCGCGTTATGCCGTTGAGGAAGCACCCGTTCGCAACCGGCGTGATGGCGACGCCGTCCTTGGCGATCCAGAGATTCGAACAGGAAAATTCGGCGACATTGCCGAGCATGTCGAGCACGACGCTGTCGTTGAAGCCCTTGGCCTTCGCCTCGGCGGTGGCTCTGCCGGCCTGCGCGTAATGCGCGACCGCCTTCGCCTGGGTCGGTGCGCTTTCCGGCGTCGGGCGGCGCCATTTCGACAAGGTCACGCTCATCGGGCCGGGCTTGGTCAGCGCCGCCTCGACCACCGAGATCGCGATGCGCGTCGAATCCGGGTCGGGTTCGATGAACCCGTCCTCCGACCACATGAACGGCCGGATATAGAGCTGCGCGTCCTTCGGGAACTTGGCGATGCCTTCGAGCGCGACCGCCTGGATTTCCTGCCAGCTCATCGGCGAGCGCAGCCCGAGCAGTTCGGCCGAACGCACGCCACGCTGGCAATGCAGGTCGAGATCCGGCGTCACGCCTTCGAAAGCGCGCGCACCGTCGAAGATGGCGGCGCCCATCCAGATCGCGTGCGACCAGATGTTCATCAGCGCCGGATTGCCGTCGACCCATTTGCCGTCGATCCAGTGCTGCGCGTTGATGCCGCGCGGCGCGCCGTCCGACGTCTTGCCCCCCGTCTTGCCCATCGTGCCGTGTTCTTTGGCCATAAAGGATCCGATCCGCTGCGCTCTGCTGCGTGAGGCGGCGGAGAGTAGCCGCCTTGCGCCGGGCGCGGCAACCGCAGCGGGTCAGTGTCGGCCGTGCAAAAGCGGACGGGCTGCCATGCGTGCGGCGAGCCCGGCGGCACGAAGCATGGCGAGCCGCATCGCGAAGACGCGATCGGCTGCGCGCGGGCCTGCGCCATCCCAAGATCGCAGCCGGGCCCGACGCCGGCGGGCAAGGATCAGCCGCGCTTCGCCATCGCAGAGACCGCTCGCATACCCCGCCCGCAACCGGGCGAGGAACGACCAGCCGCCGCAGGCGAGCGCCCGTGCCACGTCTTCGGGCAGCGGTCCGTCATAAAAAAGATCGAGATCGTTACGGGAAATCGGCGCATCCGCGGCCAGCAGGATCATAGAACAAAACTAGAACATCTGGCCGTCTGGGTCAACGAAAAAGGGCGTTTTCCCCGCCGTTACTGGATCGATCCCACAATCCTTGCCATCCATCGGATCTCGTCGGCGGCGAGCGACCGGTCGCGCGCACCGGCGCCGATGCCGGCGAACTCGGTCTTGCGCGTGCCGCGGCGCACCAGGTCGAGCACCATCAGATCGCCGCGCCGGAGCTTCAGCAGCACGCGGTCGCCCCGCCGCACCGGCGCGGTCGACGAGACCAGCAGGAGATCGCCGCTGCGATAGGCCGGCGCCCATGCGTTGCCGGTGACCTTGAGCGCGTAGATCGCGCTGTCGTCGAGCGGGCTCAGCGATGTCTCGTCCCAGCTCGGTCCGGCAGGTGCGCCCTGCTCGTCGAAATGCCGGGCCTGTCCCGCATCGGCGAGCGAGAGCATCGGGACCTGGCGGCGGGCGAGGGCGCCGGTCGCGCCACCCATCAACGCAACGAACCCGGCCATCGTCTCGTTGGTCGCGGTGAGCACCCGCGCGACCGACTCGGTCGAGGGCCAGCGCGGTTTGCCGTCGCGGCTCTTGCGCTTGCTCTTGTTGAAGCTGGTGGCATCGAGGCCGGCCCGCCTGGCAAGGCCGGAGGCGGAAAAACCGTGCTTGGCGGCGAGCCGGTCGATGGCCCGCCAGACATCTGCATGTCGCATGCGGGGGTACATAGGGCGCTATGGGTGGGTGCGACAAGGCCGGGCACGGATTTGCGGCCCTGCCAGAACCCGTCCTCCCTGCTATAAGCGCCCGCCATGGCCCCTTTCGCCGACCGCCTGATGACGATGCTGCGGCTGTTGCCGCCGGAAGCGGCGCATCGCGTAGCACTGCGCGCGCTGGCGGGGGACGGGCTGCGCGGCGACCGCGGTGCCCCCGATCCGCTGCTCGCCTGCCGGCGCTGGGGTCTCGATTTCCGCAACCCGATCGGGCTTGCCGCCGGCTTCGACAAGGATGGCGAAGCGTGGCGGGGTGCGTTGCGCCTCGGTTTCGGTTTCGTCGAGATCGGCAGTGTCACGCCGCTGCCGCAACCGGGCAATCCGAAACCGCGATTGTTTCGCGTGCCCGAGCTGCGCGCGGTCGTCAATCGCATGGGCTTCAACAGCGCGGGCCACGAGGCGGTTGCGGCGCGGCTTGCGGCACGCGATCGCGCGGCGGGAATCGTCGGTGTCAATCTCGGCAAGAACAAGGATCAGGAAGATGCGGCGGCGGACTATGTGGCGGGCGTCGCACGCTTCGGGCCGCTCGCGGATTATCTGGTAATCAATGTCTCGTCGCCGAACACAGCGGGCCTGCGCGCGCTGCAGGGCCGTGCGGCACTTGAGGCGCTGCTCGGGCGCATCATGGCGGCGCGCGATGCGCTTGCACAGCGACCGCCGCTGTTGCTCAAGGTCGCACCCGATCTCAACGCCGAGGAACGTCGCGACATTGCCGAAATCGCCTTGGCTGCGCGCATCGACGGGCTGATCGCCTCCAACACGACGACGCAACGCCCCGACGATCCGATGCGCCGGCATCGCCATCTCAATGAAACCGGGGGCTTGAGCGGCGCGCCGCTCTTTGCGCCCTCGACCGAGCTGTTGCGCGATCTCTACCGGTTGACCGAGGGCAGGATCACGATGATCGGCGTCGGCGGCATCGGCAGCGGTCTCGATGCCTATAAAAAGATTCGTGCCGGTGCCTCGCTGGTCCAGCTTTATACGGCGCTGGTCTATGGCGGGCCCGGGCTGGTCGCGCGGATCGCGCGCGATCTCGCCGATTGCCTGCGGCAGGACGGGTTCGCGAGCGTCGATGCCGCGGTCGGCGCGGATCATCGAACGGGCTGAAGGAACAAGTATGACGCAGGCGGTCGCCGGCCTCCGCGACGTGGCCGATCGTTACGACGGCTTCATCGTCGATCTCTGGGGCGTGATGCATGACGGTGTGCGCGCGTTTCCCGACGCGGTCTCGACCTTGCGCCGTCTGCGCGCGCGGGGGGCGCGCATCGTCATGCTCTCGAACGCGCCGCGCCGGTCTGCGCTTGCGGCTGAACGCTCGGCCGCAATCGGCGTCACGACCGATCTCTACGACGCGATGATCACCTCGGGCGAGGATTGCTGGCAGACGCTGGCGACGGCGTCGCCCGGCCGGCGCGCGCTCTTCATCGCCGCCGGCTGGGACGGCGGCTATCTCGACGGGCTCGACATCGAGCCGGTCGACGATCCCTTGCTGGCCGATTTCCTGCTGGTGCTCGGCGTCGAACACGACGTCCAGGATCTCTCGTCGCTCGAGGCGCGGCTCGCGGCGGCGCAGGCACGCGATCTCGTCATGCTTTGTGCCAACCCCGATCTGGTGGTGCTCCATGGCGGTATGCTCCATCTCTGCGCGGGCTCGGTCGCGCAGCGCTACGAGGCGATCGGCGGCCGCGTGCAATATCACGGCAAGCCGCATGCGGCCGTCTATGCGCGCGCCTTCGCTGCGCTCGGCATCGAAAAATCTCGCGTCCTCGCGATCGGCGATTCGCTGCGCACGGACATTGCCGGCGCTCGCGCCGCCGGCATCGACAGCGCGTTCGTCGCCGACGGCATCCATCTCGAAGAGCTGATCGGCGTGCTCGGCGGCGAGCCCGATCCGATGCAAATCGCAGCGCGGCTCGCGACGAGCGATCCAGCACCCGACTGGGTAATGCGCCGGCTTGCCTGGTAGCGTCTCGGCCGGTCGCGCGCTCCGCGTCGAGTTTTTAAGGCGCGCGCTCGGTCGCGAGCGTACCCGCGCCGGGTTACATCCGGCGCGGATTTTTAAGGCGCGCGCTCGGTCGCGAGCGCGGTGGCAAGACGTTCGTAGTCCGCCATCTCGTTGAAGATCTGCGACGAGATTCGAACCCAGAGCCGCCCGGCGAAGGGAATGATCGGCACCGTCACGCTGTGCGCGTCGGCGAGGCGGAGCTGAAGGCGTCTGGCATTCTCGAAAGTCGCCGGCCCATGTTGCGTCAGTTCGATCGTCTGCATCGCACCGCGCATCGCATCGGGCGCGGCCGGTGCAACCTGGAGCCGCGCTTCGAGCATCCGTCCGGCCTCCGATGCGAGACGGTGGTTGCGCGCCATCAGCGCATCGCCGCCCATCGTCCGCCAGAATTCGATGGCAGCGCCAACCGCAAGCCAGGCCGAGGGATCGCGCGTGCCGACCCAGTCGAACTCGGCGCGATAGCCGCTGCCGTAACCGTGCGAGATGACGGTCGGATGTGTTTCGTGCTGCCGGTCGGGACGCGTCCAGAGGAACGCGACGCTGCGGGCGCCGAATAACCATTTATGCGCATTGCCGGTGATCCAGTCGGCATCGAGCGAGGCGATGTCGACCGGAACCTGGCCGGGCGCGTGCGCGGCATCGATCAGAACCGGAATGCCGCGCGCCTTCGCGGCGGCGCAGATTGCGCGGATCGGCAGGATCAGCGCGGTGGGCGAGGTGATCCAGTCGACCACCAGCAGTTTCGTGCGCGCCGTCAGCGCCGATTCGATCGCCGCCAGCGCGTTTTCCGGGGTGGAGCGGGGATAGGGCAGCGGTGCCTCGATCACCGTCGCATTGCTGCGCGAGGCGACAAAGGCCAGCGTTTTGCGCACCGCGCCATAGGCGTGATCGGTTGTCACGATCTCGTCGCCCGCCTGGAATTCCAGCGAACGCAGCACCGCATTGACGCCGTCGGTGGCATTTTCGACGAACACCAGATCGTCGCCACGGCAGCCGAGGAACGCGGCGAAAATCCCGGCGGCATGGCGCAGCGCGACGGGCAGTTCGCGCTGCATGAAGCGGACCGGCTCCGCCTCCATCTGTTCGCGCCATGCTTGCTGTGCCGCAAGAACCGCACGCGGGGTCGCGCCATAGCTTCCGTTATTGAGGAACGCGATGCCGTCTTCGAGACAGAACAGCGAGCGCGTCGCCGCCCCTTCCGGCAGGCGCGCGATCGGATCGGTCACGCGGGCGCTTCTGGGCGAGGCTGGTGTCGGGCTGGACATCGGATCGGCTCCGGAGCGGCGGGTCGGCAGCATGACGCGGCGTCATGCTGCGTTGCAACGCATGGACGGGCCCACGCCGCCGACGCTATACTTTGCGGCTGCGGCGACGGAGGTCCATTTGACTGATTTTCCACGGAAATCGCTCGACGCGTGGGCGGCGCTGGGCAATCGCGAGCTGGGCGATGGCCGTGTCGACGACCTCGTCTGGCATACGCCGGAGGGGATCGCCGTCAAGCCGCTTTACACCGAGGCCGACCTCGAAGGACTCGAGACGCTCGGCACGCTGCCCGGCTTCCCGCCTTATCTGCGCGGGCCGCGCGCGACGATGTATGCGAACCGGCCGTGGACGATCCGGCAATATTCCGGCTTCTCGACCGCGGAAGAAACCAACCGCTTCTTTCGCGACAATCTCGCGGCGGGCCAGATGGGTTTGTCGGTCGCGTTCGATCTCGCGACGCATCGTGGTTACGACAGCGATCATCCGCGCGTCGAGGGCGATGTCGGCAAGGCCGGCGTCGCCATCGATTCCGTCGAAGACATGAAAACACTCTTCGACGGCATTCCGCTCGACAAGATGAGCGTGTCGATGACGATGAACGGCGCGGTCTTGCCGGTGCTCGCGGGTTTCATCGTGGCAGCGGAAGAGCAGGGCGTGCTGGCCGCGAACCTCTCCGGCACGATCCAGAACGACATCCTCAAAGAGTTCATGGTGCGGAATACCTATATCTTTCCGCCCGAACCTTCGATGCGCATCGTCGCGGACATCATCGCCTACACCGCGAAGAACATGCCGAAGTTCAACTCGATCTCGATCTCCGGCTATCACATGCAGGAGGCCGGGGCGACCGCCGTGCAGGAGCTTGCGTTCACGCTCGCCGACGGTGTCGAATATGTGCGTGCGGCGATCTCGCGCGGTCTCGACATCGACGAGTTCGCGCCGCGTCTCTCGTTCTTCTTCGCCATCGGCATGAATTTTTTCATGGAAGTCGCCAAGCTGCGCGCCGCGCGCTTCCTCTGGGCGCGGTTGATGCTGCCGTTCGGTCCAAAGAATCCGATAAGCCTTGCGCTGCGTACCCATTGCCAGACCTCGGGCGTCAGCCTGACCGCGCAGGATCCGTACAACAACGTGATCCGCACCACGATCGAGGCGATGGCGGCGGTGCTCGGCGGCA
>JBBDMS010000062.1:0-9411 GCA_040878185.1 Dongiaceae bacterium
CGGCCGCGGCCACCCGCGGCAAGGGGAGGGGGAAATGAGAAGAGCCCGCCCGCAAGGAGCGACCTTATGCTGAGCGATCTCGAACAGAAGCTGCACGCCGATCTCGACACGAATTCGCTGGTCACGTTGCTCGGCGACATGGTGAAGGCGCCCTCGATCAGCGGCGACGAGAAGCCGGCGGTCGACGTGCTCGCATCCTGGCTCGATAAAGCGGGCTTCGACGTGACGATCGAGGATGCGGCGCCGGGCCGGCCCAATCTCGTGGTGTCGCACGGCAAGGGCAGGAGCGAGGGCGGCCCGGATGGCAACAGGGGCGGCCCGACACTTCTGCTGACCGGGCATAGCGACACGGTGCCGATCGGCGAAGGCTGGTCGCGCAATCCCTATGGCGGCGAGATCGACGGCGACAAGCTCTACGGTCGCGGCAGTTGCGATATGAAGGCGGGGCTCGCCGGCATGGCGCTGACGATGCTCGGCATCAGGCGCGCGATGCCCGACCTCAAGGGCAAGCTCGTGTTCGCGGCCTGCGTCGACGAGGAGATGAACGGTCTCGGCACACAGGCGGCGATCAAGGCCGGGCTGACGGCCGACTGGGCCGTCATCGGCGAGCCGACCGAGCTGCAGCCGATCCGCGCCTGCAAGGGCGACTGCTATTTCGAGGTCGAGATCCGCGGCGTCGCGGCGCATGCCGGTTCGCCGGACGAAGGTGTGAACGCGATCGGTGCCGCCGCGACCGCGATCCGCATCGCCGAGGCGCATGATCGCGAGCTGCGTCATCACCGGCATAACCTGCTCGGCTCGCCGACCATGAGCGTCGGCACGATCACGGGCGGCATGATCGTCTCCGCCGTGCCGGATCGCTGCAGCGTGTGGATCGATCGGCGTCTTTTGCCGCATGAAAGCGGCGAGAGTGCGCTCGCGAGTTTTCGCGAAATGCTCGACCGCGACATGGATCGCCGCGAGGGGCTTTCGCATCAGGTGGCGCTGCGCATGGAATTGCCGCCGTCCGAGGTCGCGGAGGATCATCCGCTGGTGCAGGCGGTCGCGCGCGCCGGACGCGACAGCGGCGGGCCGAATGTGGCGGTCGGCGGTTGGGGTGCGGCGAGCGACGGCGGCTATCTGATGCGCGATGCCAAGATCCCGACGGTGCTGTTCGGGCCCGGCAGCATCACCGGCCAGGCGCACCGGCCGGATGAATATGTCTCGATCGAGCAGACGATCGTTGCGGCGAAGACCTATCTCACGCTGGCCGCGCGCGCGCTGACGCAGGGGCTGAAGTGATGCACGAATTGACACGTCGTGAATCTTTCGTTGCGCTTAGTTTTTTATTGTCATGCCCGGGCTTGACCCGGGCATCCACCGTGCCGATCCACCGGGCCATCGTCAGATAGACGAAACCTGGACGATCCGTGGATTGCCGGGTCAAGCCCGGCAATGACAACGGAGGTGAAAGCGTACCGCAATAAGGTTCGGGGCAGATTGCCGAGTGACTGTTTGGAGATCACCATGCCGACATTGCCGTTCGAAACCAGCGAGTACAAAGCGCGGCTCGCGAAGACCAAGGCGAGCATGCAGAAGCGCGGGCTCGATCTGCTGCTGGTCGCAGACCCGGCGAACATGTGTTATCTGACCGGCTATAACGCCTGGTCGTTTTACACGCCGCAGATTGTCGCGGTCGCACCGGATCTCGACGAGCCGATCATCATCGTGCGCGGCATGGATGTGAACGGCGCGCGCGAGACGACCTGGCTGAAGCCGGAAAACATGATCGGCTTCCCCGATTTTTATGTGCAGTCGACCGAGCGTCATCCGATGGATTACGCGGCGGCGCAGCTGAAGGATCGCGGTCTCGGCAAGGGCCGCATCGGCACCGAGAACGATGCGTTCTTCTTCGCGGTCCAGAGTCACGACGCGCTTAAGCGCAATCTTCCGGAAGGCCGCTTCGAGGATGCGAGCCTGCTGGTCAACTGGGTGCGCGTCGTCAAATCGCCTCAGGAGATCGCGTATATCGCGCAGGCGGGCAAGATCATGGACCGCGTGATGGACGTGGCGATCGGCATGAACCGCCCGGGCGTGCGGCAATGCGATGCGGTCGCTGAGATCTATCGCGCGCAGATCGCCGGCACGGAGGAATTCGGCGGCGATTACACCGCGTTCGTGCCGATGCTGCCGACCGGGCGCGGCACCTCGACGCCGCATCTCACCTGGACCGACGAACCGTACAAGACCGGCGAGGCGACGATCCTCGAACTGGGTGCGGCGCGGCATCGCTATCACTGTCCGCAGGCGCGCACCGTGTTCCTCGGCAAGCCGCCCGCGAAGATCGCCGATACGGCGAAGGTCGTGGTCGAAGGCATCCAGGCCGCGATCGACGCGGCGAAGCCGGGCGCCACGGGCCACGAGGTCGAGGCGGCGTGGCGCGCGGTGATCTCGCGGCACGGCATCGTCAAGGATTCGCGCATCGGCTATTCGGTGGGCTTGAATTATGTGCCGGACTGGGGCGAGCACACGATCAGCCTCCGCCCGAACGATCCGAGCGTGCTCGAGCCGAACATGGTGCTGCATGTGATCCCCGGCATCTGGATGGACGATTGGGGCATCGAGATCAGCGAATGCATCCGCATCACCGAGAAGGGCGCGGTTCCGTTCTGCACGACCGAGCGGAAATTGTTCGTGAAGGAGTAGGGGTGCGTTTTTCACCACAGAGATACAGAGAAAGAAGAAACGTTTCACCACAGAGACACAGAGAAAGAAGAGAAGGCTTTTTGTTGTTTTTTCATCCCGGCCTCCGGCGACCGATCGAACCTGCCTAATTTTGTCATTGCCGGACCCGGGGGCCCGGGCATGACGATTTGAAAACCGGGCAGGAGTCAGTTGACCGGACCAAAAATGGCTTTCTCGCTGTTCTCTGTGTCTCTGTGGTGACCATTCGTCCCTGCATTGCAGGCTCAACCGGTGAGGCATAATCTGACGCCATGTCGCCCGACACGAGTCATTCGACCGAAAAGCGCAACGCGCGCACGGCGCCCGCGGAACTCATCGCGGCGTTGCGCGCGCTCCTCGGCGACCGGCTCTCGACATCCGATGCCGTGCGCGACCAGCACGGCCATGACGAGAGCTATCACGCGAGCCTGCCGCCCGACGCTGTCGCCTTTCCCGAGACGACCGACGAGGTTTCGCGGATCGTCAAACTCTGTGCGCAATACAAGACACCGGTGATCGCGTTCGGCACCGGCACCTCGCTCGAGGGTCATGTCGCGGCGCTCGAGGGCGGCATCACGATCGACACCAGCCGCATGAAGAAAATCCTCGCGGTCAACGAGGCCGATCTCGACGTGCGCGTCGAGGCCGGCGTGACGCGCAAGCAGCTCAACAATCATCTGCGCGATACCGGCCTCTTCTTCCCGATCGATCCGGGGGCCGATGCTTCGCTTGGCGGCATGGCGGCGACGCGCGCCTCGGGCACCAACGCGGTGCGCTACGGCACGATGCGCGAGAACGTGCTGGGCCTGACCGTCGTGCTGGCCGACGGCCGCGTCATCAAGACCGGCGGGCGCGCGCGCAAATCGGCGGCGGGCTACGATCTGACGCGGCTTTTTGTCGGATCGGAAGGCACGCTCGGCATCATCACCGAAATCGCCTTGCGCGTTTACGGCGTGCCCGAGACGATCCTCGCGGCCGTCACCGATTTTCCCGATATCGGCGCTGCGGTCGACACCGTCATCCTCACGATCCAGTCCGGCATTCCGGTCGCGCGCATCGAACTGCTGGATGAGCTTCAGATGCAGGCGGTCAACCGTCACTCCAAGCTCGACTATCCCGAGCGGCCGACCTTGTTCTTCGAGTTCCACGGCACCGAGGCGGGCACGGCGGAGCAGGTCGCAATGGTGAAGGCGATCGCGGCCGATCATGGCGCCGGCGACATGCAATGGGCATCGAAGCCGGAGGACCGCACGAAGCTCTGGCAGGCGCGGCACGATGCCTATTACGCGGCGCTCGCGCTCAGGCCCGGTTCAAAGGGCTGGGCGACCGATGTCTGCGTGCCGATCTCCAGGCTGGCCGACTGTATTCTCGAAACCAAACGCGATCTCGCCGAGACCAATCTCATCGCACCGCTCGTCGGCCATGTCGGCGACGGCAATTTCCATCTGGTCTATGTGATCGACCCCGACGATCCGGCCGAGATGGCGGAAGCGGCGGCGTGCAACGAGCGCATGGTCAGGCGCGCGATCGCGATGGGCGGCACCGCGACCGGCGAGCACGGCATCGGCACCGGCAAAAAGCATTTCCTGGAGATCGAACACGGGCGCGAGGCGGTCGATGCGATGCGCGCGCTCAAGGCCGCGCTCGACCCCGACAACATCATGAATCCGGGGAAGGTTGTGTAGGGGAGGGGGTATAAGAGTGCAACCTGATGTATCATCAAGTTTTGTGCGTCAATCATCAGTGAATCCGTCGAGTTCTCTAAGCGACGATTAGTCGGAGGGCGCAATGGACAACGTGTTGCGGTGGTCACAATCGCATCGGCGTCTCTTTATTTTTCTCTTGTTCGTATTGTTTGTTTTACTAATTGTTATAGATGTGTTTGTTCTCCATGGTGGTTTTAAAACAGTCCAATTGTCTGCTTCAGGTATTGTTCGAAACCTTATCGCTGCCATTGCTACGTCTGCTATCGTTGCCGTTTTTTATCTAGTATTCGTTGCCCCAGAGCAGCCAAGCGAAACACTCAAGCAACTAGCTCCATCGAAAATTACCAGAGAGTTCGATAGACTCTTAACCGACGCAATTCGGTGGAGGTACAAAGGTAATTTTGGAAGATATCTCCGAGGAAAAGTTCTGCCAACGCTAGCGTCAAGACAGAATGTAGATATTGATGTCAGTGTAATCGATCCGAGAGATGTTGACCTGTGTGAACGGCATGCAAGATACCGCAACGAAATACCGGGCATTGATCGAGGCCGTAACTACACACACGATCTGGTGGCTCTAGAAGTATTAGTTACAATTTTGCACTGTGCTTGGCACGCCGCAAATAGAGATCTGTCGATTGATCTTTACTTGTCTAGAGTGTTCGATCCAATTCGAATTGACACTTGTGATACTGCCATGATCTTGACTGTAGAAGATCGACGCAGCCCCGCATTGTTGCTGACGTCCTCTCACTTTATGTACTCTCATTTCGAACAGCACATGAGATACACTCGGGATCAAGGCACAAAAATTGACCTTGCTCACTTCCCTAGGCGGCTGAACCTTCTTGAAGTTTCCGTGGCAGATGTAACAGCATTCTTCAATCGTACCGCACTGGCAGATGTTTGTGAGAATGTGGGCGCCGATCGCATCCTTGTTGCTGCCCGTAATGTTACTAACCCATATGAAACCTGAGTGATGCTGGAGCTTCGAGAAAACCTGTTGGGAAGTCTCAAAGAGCTTCGCGGCATTCAACCGTTGTGGCATCCGTTAGGTTTTGTATCGTGCTTTCTTAAAAATGAATCGAGTCATCGGATCAGATTGCATTACTGGCCCCGAAACGACAGACGGCCCAAATCACCTGATTGGCCGATCCATACGCATACATTCCGTTTGGAGAGCTTAATTTTGTATGGTCAAGTGGTGGATAGGCAGTATGAATTGGTTAGTGGTGACGACTACACACTTTACCAAGTTGAATACATGGGAGAAAATTCTAAAGTCTCTGAGACGACTGTTAGATGTGGTGTCAAACTTCGGCAGGAATTAATTCGTAATGAGGGAGAGACATATATTGTTGATTCAGGGTCGTTCCATGAGACATTTGTGGGCGCTGGTGATGAAGCTTTGACTATAGTTGAGTGTACCGAGTTCTTGAGTGATGCACCGTATGTTGTGGGTAAAAGGGGGAGCCAAGTTATTGGCTATCGCCGAGAAGAGTACGATAGAACAAAGTTTTGGAATCGAGTTACTGAGATTCTAAAACCATAACAGAATAACTTCCGAACAGCTCTGGTTTGGAACCGATGACTGTTGATTCACAATTCTGGCTTCAATTTGGGACACAAGCGGTTTTGGCTATCGCCACAATCGTGGTCGCGGTCGTTGCAGTATTTGGTGAAAGGATACGCGCGCGAATCTATCCACCAATGTTGAATCTAAAATTGCTAGATGCGAAAGGTAGTTTGTCGCCAACTTATCTTACTTCACCAGATGGGAGTACACGCACCGAAGATAGCCGCTGGTATCATGTGGAGGTGCGAAATGATCGACGATGGTCGCCAGCGAGACAAGTGCAAGTGAATTTAGTGAGAGTAGAAGAACCCGATGCCTCGGGGGTATTTCAAATTACTTGGCGTGGTGCACTCCCATTTCGTTGGCGGTATCAGGAGATTCACCCAATCTCACGCACTCTCGGTGCTCCCGCAGACTGCGATCTTTGCTGTGTGGTGAAGGAAAAGTGGTTTGAACTAAGTTCGCTTATCGACGTAACTTCGTTGAAGTCAAGGCGGGAGCAACCATTCAGAATGATTGTTACGCTTAGAGCTCAAAGCATTGAAGTTGATTCAAAGTTTCTGAGACTTGAGATTGTTTGGAACGGGCTTTGGTCTGATGATTCCGCAACGATGGCGCGAAATTTAGTGATCAAAGCCAAGCCTGATTAAATTTTTCCATGGTGTACAGAGCGGCTAATCGGCTGACAGTTCCTCTGTGTGTGCAGAGAGGGCAATCGGCTGATAGTTCCGCTGTGAGCGGATGGCGTCAGGCGGCTTCTCTGCTTGTTTCTCCTTTTTGGGTTGTTGCGGTTTAGGCAGGCCGTTGATGAGAGCGGTTTCGGGCGTTTGCCCGTTCAGACCGCGGCCCCCCGCATTCGTCTAACCCGCAGCCCCCACCCCAATCTCCCCTTGACTCGTTCACCGCAATATGCATAATAGGCCCGTTACCGTCGCCCGAAAAGACCCGCAGAAACAGGCCATTTCCTGAAGTCTCCCCCGGCGCCAGGGTAACGCATTTAACCCCAACCCGTAAGCTGTACTGCCGAGCCGCGTTATCCCGATCCGCCCCGTCGCATGAGGGCGAAAAAGCCGCGGTCCCCGTCCTAATCGCCGGGAACCGTGCACCTCCCGGGCGGCCGCCCGCTCGCATCGTTACCGAGGGAAGCGGCCACCCGAAGGCGTCGAACCCGGCCAGCGCCAAACCGGCTTTCCGCCGAACCGGCCTGGCCTCAGGGGCGCAACTATCCGGAAGTCGATCGGCCGCCGTTCGCCCGGCGCCCGCATCGCCGAAGGCGCGGGGCTCCCGGTTCGGGCCACCGTCGCATCCCCCGGCGCGTCGCCACGGTAAACACCGTCCGACGCGTGTCGAAGGCGCCCACCCGGCCCGGCCCGGGGCGGCGCGCCGGATCGCGAGGCGGATCGCATCCGGCGGCACGACGCCTGCGCATTCCGGCGTCGCGCCAACCTCCTGGATCGGCGAGGTCGCTGCCGTTCCGAAAGTCGCCGGGCCCGATCGCATCGGGCCACGGTGCAACCCCGGATAACCGGTCCTCGCACATTGCGGCGGCCGGTCTGTCCGAAGGCATCGGCCCCCGCCCGGGCGGCGTCCGATGCGAAGCCGGAAACGGCGGCAGCGATCCCTCGTCGGTTCGCCCCGCCGTCTTCCGAAAGCGCGATGTCCGGGTCCAACCGGAAATCGCGCGATCGCAAAGTCGCGGTATCGGCGTTCGCCGCCGCCGCGCAACCCGCCGGATGGCGCGGCTCGGCAATGCAGCTTACGGGGCAGGGGACGATACGAAGAAGACGACACGACGAAACGAAACGCCGCAACGAAAACAGCGCAACGAAAATAGCGCAACGCATCGAACAACGAAACGACGAAGCAAAATCGAAGGAGAGCTGGCACCCGATCATCAAAAAGAATCGTCATGCCCGGGCATCCACGGTGCGACCGGATTGCGCCCTTCCCGAGGGCGACACGGCGGATGGGTGGATCGCCGGGTCACGCCCGGCGATGACGATCTGAGTGGGATGACGGCCTGAGTGGGATGACGGTCTGTGTGCGCGACATCGATGCGATGCGCGCGCGAATGCCGAAATCTTACTGTGCGGTATATCCCCCGTCGGCGCTGATCAGCGCACCGGTCATGAACGCGCAATCGTCCGACAACAGGAACATGACGATCCTGCCGATCTCTTCCGGCGTACCGAGCCGCTGGATCGGCTGGGCCGTCTTCAGCATGTCGTGGATGCTCTCGACGGGCATGCCGCTCATCTGGTGGAAGCGTTCGACCGCGGGCGCGATCATCGGCGTGTCGATCGTACCGGGGCAGATGCAGTTCACCCTGATATTGTAGGGCGCATAGTCGATCGCGGTGCTCTTGGTCAGCTGGCCCACCGCCGCCTTGCTCATCCCGTACGCAGCACTGCTGCCCTTGCCGACGAACACCTGGTCCGATCCCATCAGGACGACATTGCCGTACTTCTGGCGGCGCATGATCGGCAGAACTTCTTTCAGGACATAGAAGGGCCCCTTCAGATTGACGGACAGGACGCGTTCGAACTCCTCGATGCTCGTGTCCTCGATATTGGCGAACAGATGGACCCCCGCGGCAACGAACAGCAGATCGATCCGGCCTTCCTGATCCAGCACGCTCTGCACGCCATGACGAACCTGGTCGTAATCCCGGATATCGCAGCGGTAGAAGGTGCCATCGGTTGTTTCGTTGATGTCGAACACATGCGTGCGGCATCCCGCCTGTTTCAGCAGGCGCAACGTTGCGTTGCCCATGCCCGACGCACCGCCGACAACCAGCGCAACCTTGTCCTTGAATCCTGCTTTCTGTAACCCGGCCGTCTGGAACCCCGGCGTCTCGCCCATGACAGGAATGCCCTCCGTCGATTTTCGGATGATCCGCGCGTCCGCGCGTTGGCGCGGAGAATACCATCGCCGAAATTTTCCGCACGGTGCCCGGCATACGGTGTCCGTCATCCGTTTCCGGAAGCGAATTGACGGCGGCTTCGGTCGTTGGACAGGGAAGCAACTCCGGCGCTTGACAAACGCGCGCCGGGGGCCGTTTACTGTCACTAGACCGATCGGTCTAGTCCGGCTAAAATCGTCAGGGCAGCCAGAGAAAACAGGAGGTACAACGACCATGCGCATTGCCAAGGAAAAGGTCGATGTGAAGATGGAGATTCCCGGCGCCACGATCCGCCAGCACACCGATTTCGGCGACGCGACCGGGTACGGCCGGATCAGCGGCGAGTACTTCACCCTCGCCAAGGGCGTCGACACCACGCCTTTGTTCCAGGGGCTGGACGGCAATCTCTGCCAATGTCCGCATTGGGGTTTCGTGCTGCAGGGTCAGCTCACGACGACCGACAAGAACGGCACGGAAGAGACGGTCAACGCCAACGATCTCTTCTACTGGCCGCCCCGCCAAAA
>JBBDMS010000062.1:9426-10759 GCA_040878185.1 Dongiaceae bacterium
CCGGGTCGACGACGATGCGGAAATCGTCATGTTCAGCCCGCAGCGCGAACACACCCACGTCATCGATCACATGATCGAAATGACGAAGGCCCCGGCCTGAACGGCCCCGGCCTGAGCGGTTCCCGCCTGAACGGTCCCGGCGCCCGGAAGCATCGGCCTTCCGGGCGTGCGGGTCGGGCCTGCTCTTGCGCCGGCGGGCATTTTGCGCCGATACCCGTTTCGTCATGACGCATTCGACCAAACAGCGCCTGATCGATGCCGGGCTGCGCATGCTGCTCGAGCAGGGCTACAACAATCTCGGGATCCAGGCGCTGCTCGACGCCACGGATATTCCCAAGGGCTCGTTCTATCATCACTTCAGTGACAAGGAGGATTTCGCCCTTCAGGTCATCGACGCCTACATCGTGCAGGTCCATGCCGGTCTCGATCACTGTCTCCTCGACGGCGAACGCCCGCCGCTCATGCGGGTGCGCCGGTTCTTCGAGTTGACGCAGCAGAAATATCGGGAGGACGGCTATATGGGCTGTCTCCTCGGCGGGCTCGGACAGGAGCTCTCGGGCATCAGCGAGACATTCCGGCGCAAGATCGAAGGGTGCTTTTCCATGATCGCCGGGCGTCTCGCGTCCTGCCTCGAAGAGGCCCGGCAGAACGGCGATATTTCCCCGGACTGCGATACGCGGCAGATGGCAGACCTGCTGGTCGATTGCTGGGAGGGTGCGGCATTGCGCAGCCGGCTGCGGCGCGACCCGGCCGCGCTGGAAGCGATGCTCGACTTCTATATCCGTTCGGTCGCGACAGGCTGATGCGCGCGCCTGCCGTCATTTCGCGATCGATCCGAGGACCGGTTCGTGGGACCGTTTTCCGCCGTTTTTGTCCGCTTCAGGCCGCTGAAAAGGTCTTTTAACGCCCCATTTAAGGCCCAATCCCTTGCAATCGGGGGGGATATGCCCTATATCGCCCGGATCAATCTGCTTCGGGCTAGCGGCCTGACTTGAGGCCCTGCCCCAATCGCGCGCTGCCACCCGGAAAAGCTTGATGCGACGCAGGAACGAGTCCTGCGCTGCGTATTAACTTTGTACCGGAGTACGGCGATGCCAGTCGGCACAGTTAAGTGGTTCAACCCTGCCAAGGGTTTTGGTTTCATTCAGCCCGAGAGCGGCGGCCCGGATGTGTTCGTTCACATCTCGGCGGTCGAGCGGGCCGGCATGAGCAACCTGCAGGAAGGCCAGAAGATCTCCTACGAGGAACAGCGCGATCCCAAGCGCAACAAGTCCTCGGCGGAAAATCTGAAGGCGGTCTGAACCGTCCGAACGGAAGTTCCGGAAGGGGGGGG
>JBBDMS010000062.1:10769-49401 GCA_040878185.1 Dongiaceae bacterium
CCCCCCCTTTTCGTTTGTTGAGAGCGTGCATCGGCCAGGCACAATTGCCCGAAAGCGCAGCTGCGCCCGACCGCGCCTCTCGCCCGAGCGTGTCTCGCCCGAGCGTCTGCCGCCCGAGCGTCTGCCGCCCGAGCGTCTGCCGCCCGAACGTCTGTCGCCCCGAGCATCTGCGTTAATGGGAGACCATCATGGCCTTCAAACCGAATTACCGGCAGCAGCGCAGCGAGCGCCAGCGCGCCAAGGATATCAAGAAGCAGGAAAAGCTCGCCAAGCGTGAGGAAGACGCGGCCAAGCGCCGCAACGAGCGCGGGCCGGATGATCCGGAAGACGGAGCGGGCGATGTGCCGCCCGTCGGGGCTGGCGGCAACGATCCGGCGGACGACACCGCGGCGGGTGCTGCGAAAGCGCCGGTCGAAACAGTGACGGGCGGCCGCGACCCGCAGGCGTAAGCGGACCTTCGTTTCACCGCAGAGACGAGAGAGCAAGACGAGGCGTTATCGGCGGCCGTTTGGCTCAAATGTTACCCCCTCCCCTGGGGTGCGGGTGGGGGAAGGGGGAGGGGTATTTGTGAACCCCCCTCCCTATCCCTCCCCCGCAAGGGGGGAGGGGAAAATCTGTGCCATAGCGGCTCCGCCGCGCCGAGACAAAAAGCTGCCGCACGCAATATCGGATTCCAACGGAGAGATCATGGCAAAGAAGAACAAGAAGCAGGCGAGCAACGGCCCGGTCCTGTTCAACATCGTCTACCAGGACGGCACGCTGAGCTCGAACCGCAAGGTGCCCGGCGAGATCGTCGGCGGGCTCGACGGCGATACGCCCGCGCGCAGCTTCATCGAGGCACAGGATCGCGAGATCGCCGAAAGGTCCGGCCGACCGCGCGGCCCAATCAAGACGATCGCGCGCTCGCCCAGCCAGTAAGCCGCGCAATCACCGCAACCACCAAGTCGTTCTACCAGTCAGCACTGCCCGGTAATCCCGTCGCGTAGCGCGCAGCCGCCGCCGCACGCGGTTGCGCTCGGGCGATTGCGGCGCGTCACTCTATGCATCGCCGATGTCGGCGCGCGTGCCCCGGCGATCCCCAGCGATCCCCGCGTTATCCTCGATCGATCCCTTGCGGCGACCGCTGCGAAAAAATTCCCGATGCACGTTTCCCCGACGCTCACGACCGCGTCCCGCTCGTTCCCGTTTCCGTGAATGCGCCGTAAGATTTTTGTGGCCGCGTTCCGATGCTTACGGGAATCTCTTACGCGCCGTCCGTCATGCGACGCCGCGCATCCCGTTTTCAATCCATCTGCATCATTGATTCATATCAATGAATGCCGTGCTTCTTTCGTATAGTTCCCGCTGACGCAGGCTGCGCCGTCTTGAACGCAGGCTGCGGCGGTCTAATCTGCGAAAAAGCGGGCGGGAAATACGCCGCCGCAGAATTGACACGACGGGGGCGCTCCATGAGCCAGTCGCGCCGTTCGCTGCTGGTGGCCGGTACGGCCAGCCTCTCGTTGCTGTTTGTCGGCGGCGTTGCCTGGCGCGCGTCGAGCAAGGGTGTGCTCGGGATCGGCGAAAGCGAGGCCTACGAGCCGTGGCGCAACTGGGCGAGCGAACCGCTGGAGGGCCCGCTCGCCGCGGTGCGCGCCGGCGTGCTGGCGGCGAGCGCGCATAACACGCAGCCCTGGCTGTTCGAGGTTGCCGCAGACCAGATCGCCGTGCATGCGGATTTCTCGCGCCATCTCGGCAGCTTCGATCCGTTCCATCGCGAACTGCATCTCTCGGTCGGCTGCGCCCTCGCCAACATGGAGCTCGCGGCGAATGCCGCCGGGCTCGGCGGGACCATCGCGACGCTGTCCGGGCGGCTCGACGACCCCTCGGTCACGGTCGATCCCGACGCGGGCGCCGCGGCGAAGAGCGAGACGGCGGTGCGGCCGGTCTCGATGGAGGGGATGCCGGTGCCTGTCGCGATGCGCGCCGTGGCGCGGCTCTATCTCACAGAGGTACCCCCGTCGCGGTCGCCATTGGTGGACGTGATCGACGCGCGGCATACCAATCGGCGTGCCTATGACGGCGAGATCATGGTTCCCGAATATGTCAAGGCGGCGATGCAGACGGAAGTCGGTCGCGGCCTGCCGCCCTTGCGGCTCTTCCTGTTCGAGCCTGGCGACGGCAAGTTCGGACGGCTCGGCAATCTGATCGTGCAGGCGACCGAGGCGATCACCGCCGACTCCGCGATGAGCGCCGACAGCGCACGCTGGTTCCGCTTCGACCGCACGCAGGTACTCACGCATCGCGACGGCGTTACGCTCGAGGCTGCCGGTTTGCCGACGTTGGCGACGGCGCTCGCGAAACTGATGCCCGATCCCGATCCGGCGGATGCCGAGCGGGAATGGCTGCGCGCGACGCGCGAGACCCATGTCGGCACCGCGCCCCTGCTCGGCATGATCGCGGTCGGCGATCTCTACGACATGCCGAACACGATTGCGGCCGGCCGGCTCTGGCAGCGGCTGCATCTGTTGCTGACTGCAAACGGGATCGCGGCCCAGCCGCTCAACCAGCCGGTCGAGATCGTGGATCGCCAGCGCGCGCTCGGCCGCGAGCCGGTGATGGCAAATGCGCTTGCCGAACTGATCGTGCTTGCCGAAGCGGACGAGGCGGAAGCGGCGACGGTGGCCGGAACCGAAGCGGCGACAACGGGCATCGTCTGGCAACCGACTTTGGTCTTCCGCGCCGGCTATGCCGAGCGCGGCGCGGTCGCGAGCCCGCGCCGTCCGCTGGACGCCGTGCTGCTCGGCTAGTTTCTGTTCGCCTGAATTTTTAGCGGCGCTTGTTCGCGCGGTTCTGCGTCGGCGAGAATTCGCGCGATCGCCAATCTGTCTCGGGATGATCGATACGCCGCCGTGACGAACACCGCGGACGGGCGTCAGTCGGTTTCGCGCAGGCCCCCGGGCCGATCTGGATGCGGGTGGGCGGGATGCGGATCCGGACGATCGTCGTTGTCGTCCGGCGCGCGGTCCGCCACCGCCGGGTCGAGAGCATGAGAGCCCTGGGCATGAGAACCTTGGGCATGGTCCAGCACCTGACCGTCGAGCGCCCCGTCGTTGCGGGCGCGATCGGCCTCGAGCCGCACCAGTTCCGCCTTTGGACGGGCGAATTTCTGGCGGTTTACCGCGGCGAGCTGCTTGCGCCCCGCGCGCTGCTGGCCCTTGCGGTATTTGTTGAGGTTAACGATATCGCCCATAATCGCGGTGCCGTTGCCATGCCGTCGCCCGATTCGAAGGCTAGCCCAGGCGAGCGGTCGAACGGAAGGCGCCCGGCATCACGCACCCGCGTCGGGTCCGCTCGTCCCGTATCGGGCAGCGCAAAATGCAGGCCTGATCGCCCCGGCGGCGCAGAAAGCCGCGGCGGACGGGAACACAGTCCGGCCAACGGACGTTGGTCCACGAAAGGGACTCCTCACACATGCTCCGCAAATCGCTGTTCATCCTCGCCGGCATCGTCGTCCTGTTGATCGTCGCGATCCTGGTCGGCCCGAGCTTCGTCGACTGGAACCAGTACAAGCCACAGATCGCAGCGGAAGTGGAGAAGGCAACCGGGCGCAATCTGGCGATCGACGGCGATCTCTCGCTCTCGATCCTGCCGGCACCCACGCTGACCGCCGAGGGCGTGCGCTTCGCCAATATCGAGGGCGGGAGCAATGCCGACATGGCGACGCTGGAAGCGCTCGACGTGCGGGTCGCATTCGGTCCGCTTCTGAGCGGCGATATTCAGGTGACCAGCGTGACGTTGGTCTCGCCGACGATCCTGCTCGAGAAGCTGCCCGACGGCAGCGTCAACTGGGAGATCGCGCCGCCCGCCGATGCGGCCGCGGCCGACGACACGGCGACGACAGAGACAACCACTGAAGAAGAAACGGCCGAGGCACCGGATGCCGGGACGACCCAGCCGGCTGCGAGCGGCGGCATGCAGATCGGCATCGACAAGGTGACGATCGAAAACGGCACGCTGGTTTACATCGACCATGTCGCCGGTTCCGAGCAGCGCGTCGAGAGCCTCGATGCGGAAATCCGGGCGCCTTCGCTGCAGGGGCCGTTCAGTCTCGAGGGCGATGCGATCGCGGCGGGCTTCCCGCTCGGATTCGACATTTCGACCGGCCGCATCGTTGAGGCGCAGCCGATCGAGGTATCGCTCGCGGTGACGCTCGACGACGGCGCGGCGAGCCTGCGGTTCGGCGGCACGGTCGCGACCGGCGAGCAGCTCGCGGTCGACGGCACACTGGCCGGCGAGGCGGCCGACCTCGGCGCGGTCATGGAAGCGCTCGGCGGCACCAGCACGCCCGCGCTCGAGGGCAAGCCGTTCAGTCTGTCCGGCACGGTCGAATCGAGCCAGAGCGAGGAAGCGTCCGCGATTCGCATGGACGATTTCGAAGTGCAGCTTGGCGATATGACCGCGACCGGCGCGTTCGAGGCGACGCTCGGCGACACGATCGCGGTCGACACCACACTGAGAATGGGCGTGCTCGATGCCGATGCGCTGATCGAGGCGTTCGGCGGCAGCGGCGAAGAAACCGCCGACAGCAATGGCGATGGCGATGGCACGACCGAGACGGCATCGTTCGCGCTGCCGACCGGTATCGATGCGGCAGTCGATCTGACGATCGACGCGGTCAATCTGAAGGGCGGCGTCGTCAACCAGGTGCAACTGGTCGCCCATCTACTGCCCGAAGGCATGCTCACGATCGAGCGGCTCAGCGCACAGATGCCCGGCGGTTCGACCCTGTCCGTCGCGGGCGACGTGGCGCCGGCCGAAGGCGTCCCGAGTTTTGCCGGCGTGCTCGAAGCCAGCTCCGACAACCTGCGCGCGCTCATGGCCTGGCTCGGCGTCGAAGCGGCGGGCGTACCGAACGACCGGCTGCGTAATCTTTCGCTCGCGTCGCGCGTCACCGCCTCGCAGGACCAGATCCAGCTCGGCGAAATCGACATGCGGCTCGACAACTCGCAGATCCAGGGCGGCGTGGTGATCGCGCTGCCGAACGATACGCGGCCCAACCCGGCCTTCGGCATCGGGCTCGCGGTCGACCAGATCAATCTCGATGCCTATATGCCGCCCGCCACCGACAATGCGAGCGAGGGCAACGCCGATGACGAGGCGGGCAACCCGCTCGGCGGGCTTGCGCCGCTGGCCGACATCAACGCGAATGTCGAACTGCGCGTCGGCGCGCTCACGCTCAACGGCCAGCAGGTCGAAGGACTGCATCTCGACGGCACGCTGGACGGCGGGACGTTGACGCTCCGCGATCTCAGCGTCGCGCAATTCGCCGGCGGTAGCGGCACGGTTACGGGCACGATTACCGATCTGGCCGGCGCGCCGCGCTTCGATACGCGGATCGATCTCGATGTCGCCGATGCGACGCGCGCGATGCAGACCGCTGGCATGGCGGATGCGCCGGCGGGGCTCGGCCGGATGACCGTCGTCGGCACGGTGGCTGGTGGGGCCGAGGACGTGGCCTACGATGTCGCGTTCACCATTGCCGGTATCGGTGCCGAAGGCAGTGCCAAGGGAACGGCAGCGGGTCTCGGCGCCGGCATTCCGCGCATCGATTCCGATTTCAGCCTCGATGCGGCCGATGCCGGACCGCTGTTCGCGATCGCCGGCATGCCGGTGCCCGAGGGCGCCGATCTCGGCGCGCTGTCATTGTCGGGCACGGCATCCAGCGGCGACGACGATCTGACCTATGACGTGACGCTGGCGCTCACCGGTGCCGGCACGACGGGCAGCTTCAAGGGCACGGTCTCCGATCTCTCGGCGACACCGCGGGTCGATACCACACTCGATCTGCAGGCCGGCGAACCGACCTTGCTGCTCGCGCTGGCGGGCGTCGAAGCCTCGGGTGTCGAAACGCTCGGTGCGCTGGGTCTCAGCGGCTCGCTCGCGGGCAACACCGACGATATGACGCTCGACGTCGATCTGACCGCACTCGGCGGCAGCGCGTCGATCGCCGGCAATGTTGCCGCGGGCGAAACCGCGACGACGCTCGATCTGACCCTCTCGGCCGATCATCCCGAACTGAAGCAGCTGCTGGCGGCGCTGTCGCCCGATGTCGGCGCCGATGCAACGGCGGTCGGGCCGCTCAAGCTTTCGGGTAAGATCGAGGGCAGCACGGCGAAGTTCACCGTCAGCGATCTCGATCTCACGGCCGGACCCTCGCATGTGAGCGGCAATGTTTCGGTCGACATGACGACGGCGCGCCCGCAATTCGCGGCGACGCTCAATGGTGACACGGTCGACGTGACACCGTTCATGGGTCCGGGCGGCGGCGGCGGCGGCGGCGGTGACGGCGAACAATGGTCGTCGGAGCCGCTCGATCTTTCGGTGCTCGACAGCGCCGACGGCACAATCGATCTGAAAGCCGCATCGTTCATCGCCGGCGAAACGCGGATCGACAATCTCGACGCGCGCGCCGTGCTGCAGGATGGCGTGCTCACGGTCGAACGCATGACCGGCAATGTCTATGGCGGCTCGATCGATCTCGCCGGCACGCGGATCACCGGGCGCGGCACGCCGACGGCGCGGATCCGCGCCATCGCCAACGGTCTCGATTCCAGCGAATTGATGAGCGGTGGAATGCTCGGTGCCACCTTCGACGGGCCGGTCTCGTTCACCGGGAATTTCGATACGCAGGGAGCGAGCATGGCCGAGCTGATGAACCAGCTCGACGGCACCGGCAATGTCGACGGCTCGATCCAGGTCTTGACCAGCACGCAGCAGGCGATCGGCTCGGCGCTGCTCGGCATTCTCGGCCAGCAGGTCGAACAGGTGCGCGGTATCACCGATGTGATGAATGCGGTCTTTGCGGCCTTCACCGGCAAGTCGAACAGCCTGACCGGCGATTTCATCGTCACCGACGGCGTGATGCAGACGGACAACACGCGCTTCGCCAACGATGCGGCAGCACTGGTCGCGCAAGGGACCGCCGATATCGGCGCCTGGAGCATGGACATGCTGGCCGAGATCTATCGCCAGCAGTCGGGCGACTCGCCCTTCATGGTGCTCGATCTCACCGGCCCGATGAGCGGACCGAATGTCGCGCTCAATCGCAGCGATGGCGGCGACGGCGCGCCGACCGGGCTGATCGAATCGCTGTTTCCGGGCGGCGAGAACGCGCCCGACGAAAATCTCTCGACCGAGGACGCAGTCGACAATCTGCTGCAGGGCATCATCCCGGGCATGGGCGCGGACGACGACGACGGCGAGGCGACGACATCCGAGCCGCTCGATCCGTCGGCACCGGGTGCCGCCGGCCTGACCGTACCCGAAGGCGAGACCGAAGCGATCGACGCCGAGGATATGGAGCCGGGTGCGATCGCCCCCGAGGACGAACCGGAAGCGACGGCCGAGGACGTTGTCGAGGAAGAACCGGCTGCGGAAGAACCGGTCGAGCCGGTCGAAGAACCCGGCGCCGCGGCGCCGCCCGATGAGGAACCGGACGCCGACAAGTCGGAAGAAGTGAGCGAGGAGCCGATCGTCGAAGAACCGGCCGCCGAAGAACCGCCGGCGGATGAAACGACCGATCAGGCGCCGGGCGCATCCGGCCTCACGGCCGAACCGGAAGCGGCCCCGGCGGATGAGCCGGTCGCGGAAGAACCGGTCGTCGAAGAACCGGCTGCCGAAGAACCGGCGGCGGAACCCGGCGCGGCGCCTGGCACCGAACCGGTGACCGAACCGGGCGCGGAGCCCGAGGCGGTGCCGACCGAAGAGCCGCTGCCGGAGGAAGAAGAATCCGGGATGGCCCCGGGCGCGACCGGCGTCGAACCGGGCGCGGAATCGGTGACGACCGAAGGCACCGAAGAGCCGGGCGCCGTCAATCTGCTGCAGGGAATCCTCGGCACGGATCAGCAATAGCGCCGGCGAATACGATGCCGGCTGTCGGGCCGGCTACCGGGCGTCGCTTGGCGCGATTAGCGCTCCCGCGGTGAGGACGGCCGCGTCTGCTGCGCATGACGCAGCAGATGCACGCGGACGGCGCTCGACAGATTGATATCGCGCGCACCGCTCTGGCTGGCGGCCTGGTCGATCTCTTCGATGATCGCGTTGATGGAACGGCCGCGTTCCTGGGCGAGCGCACGCAGCGCATCCCAGAAAGCAGGTTCCAGCGAGAGACTGGTCCGATGGCCGGCAATACTTACCGACCGTTTGCGGATCGCCTGGGGATCGTCGGCCATGATACGCCTCCGTTTCCCTGAGAAGCAGCGACCGATTGCGCAATCGCTGGTCCGACATGACGCGCGTGTCGCGCGTCGTTGCTACGCGCTGGGCCCGAGCATCGCGTCGGGCTTCACCAGCCGGTCGAATTCCTCCGCCGTCAGCAGCTTGAGTGCGACCGCGGCCTCTTTCAGCGTGGTCCCGTCCTCATAGGCTTTCTTCGCGACCTTGGCCGCATTGTCGTAACCGATATGCGGGTTGAGGGCGGTCACCAGCATCAGCGACTGGCTCATCAGCTGGGCGATGCGGCCGCGATCCGCTTCGAGCCCGACCACGCAGTTGTCGGTGAAGCTGACGCAGGCATCGGCCAGAAGCTGGCCCGATTGCAGCACGTTGTAGATGATGACCGGTTTGTACACGTTAAGTTCGAAATGCCCGTTGCTGCCGCCGACGGTCACCGACACATGGTTGCCCATGACCTGCGTTGCAACCTGAGTCAGCGCCTCGCACTGCGTTGGGTTGACCTTGCCCGGCATGATCGACGAGCCGGGCTCGTTCGCCGGCAGTATCAGTTCGCCGAGGCCGGAGCGCGGGCCGGAGCCGGCGAGCCTTATGTCGTTCGCGATCTTCATCAGCGAGCAGGCGAGCGTGTTATAGGCACCAGAGAGTTCGACCATCGAATCATGCGCGGCCAGCCCCTCGAACTTGTTCGGCGCGCTGGTGAAGGGCAGATGGGTCAGCTCCGCGAGATTGGCGGCGAACCCTTCGGCAAAACCGATGGTCGCGTTGAGCCCGGTCCCGACGGCGGTGCCGCCCTGGGCGAGCGGGTAGAGCCGTGGCAGGCAGGCCTCGACCCGCTCGATGCCGTAGGCGACCTGCGCGACATAGCCCGAGAATTCCTGGCCGAGCGTGAGCGGCGTCGCATCCTGCAAATGGGTGCGGCCGATCTTGATGATGTCGTCATACTCGCGGCGCTTGGCTTCGAGCGCTTCGCGGAGATGGCGCAGCGCCGGCAGCAGCTTGTCGTGGATCTGGCGCACCGCGGCGATATGCATCGCGGTCGGGAAACAATCGTTCGACGATTGCCCCATGTTGACCTGATCGTTCGGATGAACCGGCTTCTTGTCGCCGCGTTTGCCGCCGAGCAGTTCGTTCGCGCGGTTCGCGATGACCTCGTTCGCGTTCATGTTGGTCTGCGTGCCTGAGCCGGTCTGCCAGACCACCAGCGGAAAATGTTCGTCGAGCAGGCCGGCAGCGACTTCGGCGGCGGCCATGGAAATCGCCTCGCCGCGTTTCGCATCGAGCTTGCCGAGTTTTATGTTGGTGTGCGCGGCGGCCTGCTTCAGAAGACCGAAGGCGCGGGTCAGCGCGACCGGCATGCGTTCGCCGCCGATGCGGAAATTCTCGAGCGAGCGCTGGGTCTGCGCACCCCACAAACGATCGGCCGGGACGGCGATCTCGCCCATCGAATCGCTTTCGATGCGGGTCTTCGGCTCGGCGCTCATCGGGCGGCTCCCGGTTCAGATGGGGGTTCCGAAAATCGTAACCGGCGCTGTTCTAGCGTCTATCGCGCGCAGGCGAAAGCACCGGCGCCGCAGGGCCCCGGATGCGGCTAAAGGCGTGCCGGATCAGGACTTCTTGCGGAACGCGTCGAGCGGAACGATTTCGGCGCTGCCCTCTTTCGGGGCGGGCAGCGGCGCCGCAGGCGTTTCGCCCGCATCGCTCGTCGGCCGGGTCATGGCCGTTGCAGCCTTGGTTGCCTGCGGCGTGACGGCGGCACGGGCCGCACCGCCATCGCGGCCTTCGAACTGCAGGCCGAATTTTACGGCGGGATCGGCAAAGCCGGTGATCGCCGCGAAGGGCACGGTCAGACGCTCGAGCTGGTTGGCGAAACTCAGCGTGACCGAGAAGGCATGGTCGTCGATCTCGAGACCCCAGAACTGGTGCTGCAGCACGACGGTCATTTCGGTCGGGTAGCTGGCGCGCAAACGGTTCGGAACGGCGGCGCCCGGAAAATCGGTGCGGAAGGTGATATAAAAATGATGGTCGCCGGGCAGGCCCATGCTTTCCGCGTGCCGCAGCGAGCGTCTGACGACATCCCGCAGGGCCGTTTCGACCATGGCTTCGTAATCGATCCGGTTCTCGACCATGATTCCTTATCGTCCCCCGTCTGCCCCACGATCGCCTTGCCGGCTTTTGCCGGTCTTCGCGCTTTCGACCCCAGGAAGGGGCCGTCGCTTCGAGCGTTGCCCGCCGGCCTTGCGGCCGACGGGCGCTCGTATCAGTGGGGGGCTTCTGTTGCCCGGTGCCCCCCGGACCGCGCTTACCTATTAGGCAGCGAGGGCCACACGATGATTGTCGTTGGCACTTCTGAGTCGGCCCGATAACGGCGGAACCATGCCGGACGAAAACCATGCCTTTACCACGTGCGTCGAACCTGTTTCGCCCCCGTCTCTGACCGCACCGCCGGCAGATCGGGCCTCCTCGCGGAGGCATCTCAGCCGACCGGCCGATGGCCGGAAACTGGTGGAGGCGCCGGGTACTGCCCCCGGGTCCGCTCCGCTTATTTCACAAGGCGTTTATCGTCATAGCCGGTTGCCCGGCACGCCAAATATAGGGTCTGGGCGGCGGAATCGGAAGGGGTTGCCTCAATTTCGCGGCCAAGGGCCTCCGGGTCGGATTCCGCGCGTTCCCTCGCGCGTCCTTGGGCATGCGCCCGCGCTGTGCGCCGCCATCGCCCCGGCGATAGACTGGCTGTCGGCGAATCGTGAGGGCGGGACCGGGATCTGATGGCGGACGGCAAAATGGCGGCGAAGGCGATGCGACCCGAGGCGGAACCCGGCAGGCCGGGGTCCGGCGACCCGGTAACGCCGGAGGAGGAGGCCCGCAAGCGCGCCGGGCTGCAACGCGGCATGACCGGCGAACAACTCCAGGAACTGGCCGAGCAGGCGAAGGCGGAAGCCTCGACCCGTCGCGACACCGTGCCCGCGCTCGAAGAGATTCTTTACCAGCCGATCCCGGTGCTCGATCGCGGCTTCGTCCGGGTGATCGACTATATGGGGAGCGACGGCGCGATCGTGCAGGCAGCCCGCGTCTCCTACGGCAAGGGCACGCGCAAGGTCAGCGAGGATCGCGGCCTCATCCATTACCTGATGCGGCACCGCCATTCGACGCCGTTCGAAATGTGCGAGATCAAGTTCCATGTGAAGCTGCCGATCTTCGTCGCGCGGCAATGGATCCGCCATCGCACCGCGAACGTAAACGAATATTCGGCGCGCTATTCGATCATGGATCGCGAATTCTATCTGCCGGCGCCCGAGCATCTTGCCGCGCAATCCTCGGCCAACCGCCAGGGCCGCGGCGACGTGCTGGAAGGCGACGAGGCGAGCGAGGTCATGCGCCTGCTCGAGCGCGACGCGATGAAAGCCTACGATCACTACGAGCAGATGCTGAACGAGCGCGAGGACGGCAGCGTGATCGATCCGGAACGGACCGGGCTCGCGCGCGAACTCGCCCGCATGAACCTGACGCTCAGTTACTATACGCAATGGTATTGGAAGATCGATCTTCATAACCTCATGCACTTTCTGTCGCTGCGCGCCGACCCGCATGCGCAATACGAGATTCGCGTCTATGCCGATGCGATGATCGATGTGATGAAACGCTGGGCGCCGCTCACCCACGAGGCCTTTGAACAGCATCGCCTTCATGCCGTCACATTGTCCGCCAACGCTCTCGCCGTGGTGAAACGGCTGATCGCGGGCGAGAATGTCGGCGAGGCGGAGAGCGGGCTGGGCAAACGCGAATGGCGCGAACTGATGGCAACGCTCGGGCGCGACGGCGCAGGCGACTGACGCGATTTCTCGCGCTGGTCTTTCTCGTTTCGCTGGGCGCGGGCGGCGATGTTCGCGCCGACGACGATGCGGACACCGATATCGGGATCGCCGATGCGGTCCATGTCGACAAGCGTGAACGGCGGCTCGATCTCCTGCGCGATGGCGCGGTGATCGTGAGCTTCGACATCGCGCTTGGCTTCGAACCGGAAGGACACAAGACGGAAGAGGGAGACGGGCGCACGCCGGAGGGCATGTATGTGCTCGACTGGCGCAATCCCGAGAGCCGCTTCCATCTCTCGCTGCATGTCTCCTATCCGAACGAAGAGGATCGGGCGCAGGCTGACGCGCGCGGCGTCTCTCCGGGCGGCGACATCTTCATCCACGGCACGCCGGGCTGGGCTTTGCTCGGCGGCGACTGGACGCTCGGCTGAATCGCGGCATCGAACGACGAAATCGAAACGATCTGGGCTGCGGTGCCGGACGGCACGCCGATCACGATCGATCCCTAGGCGCTTTTCCGGCGGTGGGCCGTTTCGCGCGCGGTTCGCGCGGATCGATGACGCGTGCGAGCCGGACCGTATAGAATGTTGCGGCGGGCAACATCGCCCGAACCCGGGAGGCCGATATGTCGAAATACATCGTACTTCTAAGCTGGACGACGCAGGGCGTTCAGAATATCAAAGACGCACCCGACCGGCTCGACGCCGGCAAGGTTGCCGCGAAGGCGCTGGGCGGCAAGGTCGAAACCTTCTATTTGACGATGGGCGGCCATGACGGCGTCCTGATCGTCGACATGCCATCCGACGATGCGATGGCCAAGTTCCTGCTGACCGTGTCGCAGAGCGGAAACATCCGCACGACCACGCTGAAGGCGTTCGCCGAATCCGAATATCGCCAGATTATCGGCAGCCTCGGAAAGTCCGGCGGCGCCAAGAAGAAGAAAAAGAAGAAATAGCGCTTTCGTTCGGCGGCGCGGCGGGACGTTGCGTCGTCAGTCCGCGCCCTCGACGATAACGAAGGTCGAGTCCGACGTGGCCTGACGCAGTTTCACCGCCGCCTGATATTCAGGCGAGTGGTAGAATTTTTTCGCCTGCTCGAAGCTCTCGAATTCCAGAATCACATGGCGCTCGTGGCTGCCGCCTTCGGGCAGTTCATATTGTCCCGCGCGCACGAGGAAGCGCCCGCCATAGGCCGCGATCGCCGCGCCGGCCGCTTCGCGGTACTTCGGATAACTCGCCGCGTCGGTAACAGTCAGGTGGGCGATGCAATAACCCTTGGGCATTTCGATATCTCCGTTGTAAGGCGGTGCGCGTTTCTATTGCGCCGACTGCGTACGCAGTTCGTTGATCAGTCGGAACGCGACATAGTATTTGTAGATGTTGCGAACATAGATGACCGGCTCGCGGCTCACAGCCTTGGCAATCGCGATCTCGACGTTGTCGAACCAGACATTGGGGCTGAGGCCCATCTGCTCGGCGAGACGGCGCGCCTTGTTCACGTTGCCCGGACCGGCATTGTAGGCGCCGAAACTGAACAGAACTTTGTCGAGCTCGGTCAGCGACGCATCGCTGTAATAGCGGTCGCGCAGGAATCGCAGATACTTGATACCGGCATGGATGTTGCTTTCCTCGGTAGAAATGTCCGGAATGCCGACATTCGGGTCGGCCGCGGTCGTCGGCAGAACCTGCATGATGCCGATCGCGCCGACCGGGCTGCGCTTGCTCTGGTCGATCTGCGATTCCTGATAGGCTTGCGCCGCGATCATCAGCCAGTCGAACCGGTAAGTGCTGCCGTACTGGCGAAAGAGGTCGGCGACCGCGCGCAGGCGATGCTGCTCGTCGGTGGCGAGCGCGTTTTCGGCCCAATCGACATCCTTGAGATAGCGATTGAGGATGACGTTGCCGAGCATGGTCCCTTTGCGCGCGTTTGCGACAAATTTGTTGACGGCTTCGGCCAGTTGCGGGCTGTTCTGGCGGAACGCCCAGGCGATATCGTGCTCGCCGCCGATGGCATTCTCTTTATGCACGACGATACCGTCGAAAATCTGCGCCAGGAAATCGGCGATCGGTTCATCGGCGATGGTCGCCGGGATCAGCCCGGCATTGACCATCTCGATCAGGTCTTCGGTTTTCAGATTCTCGTCCGCCTCGCGGATCGAAAAGACTGGCTGCCCGGCTGCTTCGCGCTCGGCGTTGAGGGCCGTGAGATGCTCGAAGAAGCTGCTGGAGCGCCGGATGTAGATCTCAAGTTCGGCAAGTTCGTCGAGGGTGCTGCTGGCCGGGGTTGCGGGCCCGGTGACGAAGACTTCGCGGATCTTCGTTGCCATCGGATCGCTGAAATCGACGACGGCGGCACGCTGCGGCGTCACCGTGAGCAGGCCGGCCGCGATATCGGCGCGGCCGTCGACGAGCATCGGGAATATCTCGTCGCGTCGCGTCGGGATGACCACGAGGGTGAGGCCGGTACCGGCGCTGCCGAGCTGTTCCCTGAGCGCGATCTCGAACTGCTGCACTCCCTCGTAGGTAATGCCCTTCTGGTCGGCGCCGTCGGCGAAATAGGTCATGATGCCGTAGGGGATCGCCACGCGGACGATGCCGCGCTCGACCATGCCATCGAGATCGCCGGTCCAGGGTTCGAGCGCGTTGGCGATGATCGCGGCCTCGGCCTCGGCCGTCGCGAAGTCGGCTGGCGCCTCGGCCTGAATGCCCTCATCGTCGGCGGCAGCGGGTGCGATGCTGAAGCAAGTTATCAGCAGCAGGAACAGACCGGGCAGCGGATTGAACCTGCCTCCAGTATTTTCGCGTGACATTCTCATTTCCATGTAAGGCCGGTGTCAGGCCGACAGTTCAACGGCTTTGCGTTGCGAAAGACGGATCAGCAGCACGGCAGCGATCGCGCCTCCAGAATTGAAGCAGAGATCGAGGGCGGTGTTGTAATAGCCGCCGACATTGGTCTCGGGAATGGCAAGCACGGCGGCGAACTCGATCAGCTCGTTGATGCAGCCGAGACCCATGCTGCCGAGCGCCGCGAAAATGTAGATCGTCGCCGTGTTGCGCAGGACCGGGAAGTTGACCTGCAGCAGATGCCACAGCACGAGCGCGGTCACGGCGAACCCGTAGAAATGCACGACCTGGTCGTATTTGAGGAGACGCAGCTCGCCCTCGCCGACAATTGGCACGAGTTGGAATGCATAGAGCACCGCGCCGTTCACCTCGATCCCGCCGCCGGCCATATGCGCGAGCCCCCAGAGCGAGAGCGCCCACAGGATCAACGGCGGAAAGCGGGTGCGCTTGATCGTCGCGCCGATCAGTACGACGAAGAAGATGAGAGTCGCGATGTACCAGAGGAACTCGAGATTGCCGATCATCACGAACCAGATGCCGAACCCCGCCACGTAGGCGAGGGTGAAGACCAGCACGCCCCATTCCGATGCACTGAGTTTCATAACCCGTCCCCCGATGTCGCCGCCGGCGTGGTGCGTCGCGGCGCGATCATGCCCTGCGCTGCGTCGCGGCGCGATCATGGAGATGGGGCGCCGTAAAATCCAGCCGGACAACGTTGAACCGGCAATTTGCCGGGATGGCGGGGCGGGTGCGGGGGCGTTAAAATGACGACCGGTCCCTGCCGACCGACCGACGAAGGAAAATCCATGCCCGACGACATCCAGCGCGACGCCCTTGAGCAAGACGACGGCGCTCCGGACTATATGATCCGCACCGAGGACGAGCTGCGCGCATTGATTGGCCCGCTCGATCCGATCGCCCTCCACAAGACGATCACGCGGCTCGATCCGCATTGCCGGCAGTTTATTTCGCTCTCGCCGTTTCTTTGCATCGGCACGTTCGACGCGGATGGCCGCGCAGACGTGTCGCCGCGCGGCGATGCCCCCGGATTCGTTCAGGTGCTCGACGACCGCACGATCGCGATCCCGGACCGGCCCGGCAACAACCGGCTCGATACGATGACCAACATCCTCGCCAATCCGTCGGTCGGACTGCTGTTCTTCGTTCCGGGGTTCGAAGACACGCTGCGCATCAACGGCAAGGCACGGCTCACCAACGATCCGGCTTTGATGGCGGCGGGCACGGTCAACAACCGGCCGCCGAAGGTGATGATCCGGGTCGATGTCGAAGAGGCGTTCCTGCATTGCGCGAAGGCGCTGAAGCGCTCGAAGCTCTGGGATCCATCGGTCCAGGTCGACCGCAAGACGATGCCGAGTCTCGCGCGCATGATCCTCGAACAGATCGAACATAATCGTTGCGCGGACGAAGAATTCCTCGCCGACGTCGATCGCGAAATCGAAGACGATTACAGGCAGAACCTCTATTAGGCTTTGCGATTTTGTCGCCGACGTGACGGCGCGATCTCGTCGCCGCGGTGCGACAAGCCGTAGACGCCGTTACTGGATGACGATACGCGGCGTGCGTGCGGCAGCGCCCGCGAGGCTCGCCTCGGCCTTGGCCCAGACCCGTTCGGCGATCTGCCGATAGACCTTCGCGTGCTCGCTCTCCGGCTGCGAGACGACGATCGGCTGGCCGGCATCCGAGGTTTCGCGAATATCGATATGCAGCGGCACCTCGCCGAGGAAATCGGTATTGAGCCGCTTCGCCTCCTCGCGGGCGCCGCCGTGACTGAAGATGTCACTGCGGCCGCCGCAATGCGGACAGACGAAATAGCTCATGTTCTCGACGATGCCGAACACCGGCACGTCGACCTTGCGGAACATGTTGAGGCCCTTGCGCGCATCGAGGAGCGCGATGTCCTGTGGGGTCGAGACGATCACGGCGCCGGTCAAAGGCACGTTCTGCGAGATGGTGAGCTGCGCATCGCCGGTACCGGGCGGCAGATCGACGACCAGCGCATCGAGTTCGCCCCAATCGACGTCGCGCAGCATCTGGGTGATCGCGCTCATCACCATCGGACCGCGCCAGATCGTCGGTGTGTCTTCCGGCACGAGAAAACCCATCGACATGCAGACGATGCCATGCGCCGACATCGGCAGGAGGCGGCGCCCGTCCGGCGATTGCGGCCGGCCGCTGATGCCGAGCATGCGCGGGATCGACGGACCGTAGATGTCGGCATCGAGCAGACCGACCTTGAGCCCGAGGCTTGCGAGGCCGAGCGCGAGATTGACCGCCGTCGTCGATTTGCCGACGCCGCCTTTGCCGCTGGCGACGGCGATCATGCTGCGCACGCCAGGCACATCGAGCTTTTCGCCGGGACGGCCGCGGCCCGCCGGCTGCGGGGCCGATTGTTTCGGCGCCTGGCTGTGCTCATGTCCGTGCCCGTGATCGTGTCCGCCGCGGGCCTGACGGGGCGCCGCAGGCTGCGCGCCGGTATGGGCGGTGAGCACCGCCGTGACCGAAAGCACGCCGGGCATCGCTTCGATCGCCTTTTCGGCCTGGCGACGCAGCGGTTCGAGGCTCGCGCCCTTCGCCGGGTCGACTTCGATCGCGAAACCGACATGCCCCTCGCGTATGACGAGACCGGTCACCATGCCGCTGCTGACGATGTCGCCTTTACCGTCAGGCGCCGGAATCCGGGCGAGCGTGGCGCGAATCTCGCTCTCATTCGGCAGCGTCATTCTTGAAAACTCCTGTGTCGCGCCAACATAGCCCACGCAGCTTCCGGCCGGCAGTTCGGTTGCGGTGCCGGACCTGCTGTCATATAAGGCCCGGGCAGGCTCATTCAAAGCATGCCAGCAAAGCCCGCGGGCCAGCGTACAAGAACGATTGCGCGGCTCGAAACGGGCGAAACGGCGCAAGCGAAACAGGGAAGAGGATTCGCGCGGATGCCTTGGCAGAATCAGGGCGGCCCTTGGGGCGGGGGCGGCAGCGGCGGCGGGTCGGGTGGACCCGGCGGCGGATCCGGCGGCCCGTGGGGTCGTCCATCGGGCGGCGGCGGTGGACCGCGCCAGCCGGATGTCGAAGAAATGCTGCGCCGGACCCAGGACCGGCTGCGGCGCATCCTGCCCGGCGGTGGTGGCGGCGTGCGCGGCCTCGCACTGGTCGCGGTCGCGGCACTCGCACTCTGGGTCATCACCGGATTTTACCGCGTCGATGCCGGCGAGCAGGGCGTCGAGCTGATCTTCGGCAAATGGGTTTCAACGACGCTGCCGGGCCTCAACTGGAACTGGCCGACACCGATCGGTTCGGTCGAAACGCCCAACGTCGAATTCAATAATCGCGTCGAAATCGGACTGCGTTCCGTCGGCGACGGATCGGAAGGCACGTCGCGCGACGTGCCGGCCGAAAGCCTGATGCTGACCGGCGACGAAAACATCATCGACATCCAGTTCGTCGTGTTCTGGAAGGTCAAGGATGCCGGCGCCTTCCTGTTCAACGTGCGCGATCCCGAAGCGACCGTGAAAAACGCGGCCGAGGCCGCGATGCGCGAGATCGTCGGCCAGTCGCCGTTCGAACGTGTTCGTACCGTTGGCCGCGCGGATGTGCAGAACCGCACGCTCGAGCTGATCCAGCAGATCCTCGACAGTTATGGCGCCGGCATTCTGGTGACCAAGCTCGAGCTGCAGAAGATCGACCCGCCGGGACCCGTGCTCGAAGCCTTCCGCGACGTGCAGGCGGCGCGCGCCGACAAAGAGCGTCTCGTGAACGAGGCGCAGGCCTACTACAACGAAATCACCGAGCGTGCCGAGGGTCAGTCGCAGCAGATCATCAAGGGCGCCGAAGCCTATCGCGAGGAAAAGATCGCGATCGCAACCGGTGACGCGGCGCGCTTTATCTCGATCTATAACGAGTACCAGGACTACGCCGACATCACGATCCGCCGCATCTACCTCGAAACCATGGAACGCATCATGGGCAACGTGGACAAGGTGCTGGTCGACAACCGGCTCGGCGGTACCGGCGCTGTACCCTATCTTTCGCTGAACGAGCTGGTGCGCGAGCGTCAGCGTCTGAATGCGGAGGATCTTCCCAGCACATCGCCCACCGCGGCGCCGAGTGCCACCTCTACCGACGCGCAGGGAGTGACGCAATGAACCGCACGGTTGTCATCGCGCTGGCCATTGCGGCGGTTGTCCTCCTGATCGTCGGCCTGTCGTCGACATTCACGGTTTATCAGTGGCAACATGCGCTGGTCCTGCAGTTCGGCGATCCAAAGCGGGCCATCGACGAGCCGGGGCTGCACTTCAAACTGCCGTTCGTGCAGAACGTCATCTATATCGACAAACGCGTTCTTAATCTCGATGGGGAGCCCGAGGAAGTGCCAACCGCCGACCAGAAGCAGGTCGTGGTCGGGGCCTATGCGAAGTACCGCATTATCGATCCGCTGCGCTTCTATCAGTCGGTCCAGTCCGAAGAGTTTCTGCTCGACCGGCTCGGGCCGATCATCAATGCCCAGCTTCGCGAGGCGCTCGGCGAGGTCGAGATGGCGCAGATCCTGACCGATCAGCGCGCCTCGTTCATGCGCGACATTACTGATGCCGTGAACATTGCAGGCGGCAGTTTTGGGATCGAAGTGCTCGACGTGCGGATGAAGCGTGTCGACCTGCCGGAAGAAAACAGCCAGGCGATTTTCCGCCGCATGCAGACGCAACGCGAACAGGAAGCAAGGCGTATCCGCGCCGAAGGCCAGCGCGACGCGCAAACGATCCGCGCCGAAGCCGATAAGCGCCATGTGGTGATCATCGCCAACGCACGGCGGCAGAGCGAGATTCTGCGCGGCGAGGGCGATGCCGAAGCGACGCGGATCTACAACGCCGCATACGGACAGGACGTCGACTTCTTCGACTTCTATCGCTCGATGCAGGCACTCGAGCGCGGCCTCGGCGGCGACACGACGACCTATGTCGGGCCGCCCGAGGGCGACTTCTTCCGCTTCTTCGGCGATCTGACCGGCCAGGGCGGAACCGCGGCGCCGGCGCCCTGAGCTGAGGCGTGGCCTGGGCCGATTTCGGCGTCGCACTCGGCCTCGTCCTTGTGATCGAGGGGCTGCTGCTCGCGGTGATCCCCGATCGTCTCGCACAGATGACGGTTCTGTTGCTGCAGCAGCCGGCGCAGCGCCTGCGCCTTGCGGGGCTCGCCGCGGCGGCAATCGGCCTCTTCGTGGTCTGGCTGATCCGCGGCTGAGCCGTTACGCGCGATATCGTCCCGCCGCATTGCCGGTCGCCAGCACGCCATGAAATCGCCTATCTTCGGTGTCCCGATGCGGGGCCCGCAGCGGCCGGCCGGATTCGGCCGCGAAACGGAGGATCGAGCAGGGTGACTGACCTTACGATAGTGACGCGGCGCCGCGGGGCGTTCGCCGCGATCGGCCTCGGCGCCGTCCTGGCGCTTGCCACCCCGCTTCAGGCGGAGGCGCGCGGTGCGCCGGAAAGTTTCGCCGATCTCGCCGAACAGCTTTTACCGGCCGTGGTGAATATCGCCTCGACACAGGAGGTGAGCGAGAGCATGACCGGCGATCCGCAGCTCGACGAGTTCTTCAAGGAATTCTTCGAGCGCAATCAGCCGGAAGGTCCGCGTCGCGAAACGTCGCTCGGGTCGGGCTTCGTCGTCGATCCCGGCGGTTTCATCGTGACCAACAATCACGTCATCCAGGGCGCCGACGAAGTCACCGTGCGCCTGCATGACGGCACCGAACTGATGGCCGAGGTGATCGGCTTCGACGACAAGACCGATCTGGCGCTGCTCAAGGTCGAACCGATCGCGCCGCTCGCCTATGTGAGCTGGGGCGATTCGGAGACCGTGCGCATCGGCGACTGGGTGCTGGCGATCGGCAATCCCTTCGGTCTCGGCGGGTCGGTCACCGCCGGCATCGTTTCGGCGCGGCAGCGCGATATCAACGCCGGGCCGTACGACGACTTTCTGCAGACCGACGCTGCGATCAATCGCGGCAATTCCGGCGGTCCGATGTTCAACATGGATGGCGCCGTGATCGGCGTGAACACGGCGATCTTCTCGCCCTCGGGCGGCAGCATCGGCATCGGCTTTGCCATTCCCGCGAACCAGGCGAAGGCGGTGATCGACCAGCTTCGCGAGTTCGGCTTTACGCGGCGCGGCTGGATCGGCGTTCGCATTCAGAGCGTCGACGACGAGCTGGCGGAGGGCCGCGGCCTCGATGCGCCGACCGGCGCCTTGGTTGCGAACGTGACGCCCAGCGGCCCGGCCGAGACAGCCGGTATCATCGCGGGCGACGTCATTCTGGAATTCGACGGCAAGCAGGTGCGCGATATGCGGTCTCTGCCGCGGATCGTCGCCGAAACGCCGATCGGCAAGACTGTCGACGTCATCGTCTGGCGTGACAATGCGCGCGAACAGTTGCGCCTCGAAGTCGGCGAACTCGACGAGGGGCCGGCGGAACCGGACGACGAACCCCAGGTCAGCGAAGCGCCGCCCGAGCAGGGCAGCATCGATCTGATCGGCGTATCGGTTGCGTCGCTGACGCCCGAAATCCGGGAGGCCTTCCAGATCGGCGAGGATATCGCCGGTGTGGTGATTACCGAGGTGATCGGTACGGGCCCCGCCGCGGAAAAAGGCCTGCAGCCGGGCGATGTCATCATCGACGTCGACCAGAAGCCGGTCGGTTCGCCCGACGATGTGCTCGAACGCGTCGAGGAGGCCCGCGAGAACGGCCACCGCGTGGTCACCCTGCTGATCGAGCGGCTTGGCGATGCCCGGTGGGTCGCGCTCCGCATCGACAAGAGTTGAGCACGGCGGCGCGCAATCCGCGCCGGCCGGTCGTCGTTATCGGCGGCCCGACCGCCAGCGGCAAATCAGGTCTTGCCCTCGATCTCGCAAGACAGTTCGACGGCGACATCGTCAATGCAGATGCGATGCAGGTCTATCGCGAACTCGCAATCCTGACCGCGCGGCCGGCCCCTCGCGATCTCGCCGCCGCCCCGCATCGTCTCTATGGCGTGTTGCCGGCGGCCGAGCGCTGTTCAGCCGGGCGCTGGCACGAGATGGCGCGCGCCACGATCGCCGGCATTCATGAGACCGGGCGATTGCCGATCCTGGTCGGCGGCAGCGGCCTTTATCTGCGCGCGCTTATGCAAGGGCTGGCGGACGTGCCGACGGTGCCCGAAACAATTCGCGTGGCGGTCGGTGCGCGCATGGCGGCACTCGGGCCGCAGGCGATGCATGCTTTGTTGAACGAGCGCGATCCGGAAACGGCGGCGCGGCTTGCCCCGGCCGACCGACAGCGTGTCCGGCGTGCCCTTGAAGTGCTGGAGGCGACCGGGCGGTCGCTCTCCGACTGGCAGCGCGAGGCCCAGTCCGGCGCGCCCGAATTCGACTTCCTCGCGATCGTCGTCGAACCGCCGCGCGATGCGCTGCGCGAGGCCTGCGATGCGCGGTTCCGCGCCATGCTTGAAGCAGGCGCGCTCGACGAGGTGCGGGCAGTGACCGCGCTCGGCCTGCCGTCGGACCGCCCAGCCCTGAAGGCGCTGGGCCTGCGCGAACTCGCCCGGCACCTGGCCGGCGAAAGCGATCTGGAAACCGCCGTGGCCGAGGCCCAGGCGGCGACCCGGCGCTATGCCAAACGGCAGTCGACCTGGTTCCGCAACCAGCTTCCCGATGCCAAACGGCTCCCTGCCGGGCCGGGGTACGCGCAATATTCGGAAAGAATCTTTCAAGATATCTGCACGAATATTCGCCATTTTCTGTTGACCCGCCAAACCTGAGACACTAGGTTCGTCCGCTCGCGCTTTGTTGCAGCGCAGCGAAAGAGCGCGAAAGCTCGATTTTAAAGGCTTTTGGGCGACGCGGGCCGGCATGGACGGCCGCGATTGCAGACGAGGAATGACGATGGCGACCGATCAGATCAGCGGAGCCGCCTGCGTGATCCGGGCCCTGGTGGACCAGGGCGTGGACGTGGTGTTCGGCTATCCCGGCGGCGCGGTGCTGCCGATCTATGACGAGCTGTTCCAGCAGAACGCGCTGCGCCACATCCTCGTCCGCCACGAACAGGCGGCGGTGCACGCGGCCGAGGGCTATGCGCGCTCGACCGGCAAGGTCGGCGCCGTTCTCGTCACCTCGGGCCCCGGCGCAACCAATGCCGTGACCGGCCTCACCGATGCGCTGATGGACAGCATTCCGCTGGTCTGCCTCACCGGCCAGGTGCCGACGCACATGATCGGCAACGACGCGTTTCAGGAAGCCGACACCACCGGGATCACGCGGCCCTGCACCAAGCATAATTACCTGGTGAAGAAGGTCGAGGACGTGTCGCGGGTGATCCACGAGGCGTTCTATGTCGCGCGCAGCGGCCGGCCCGGCCCGGTCGTGGTCGATCTGCCCAAGGATATTCTCCAGGCGAAGACCGTCTACCGGAACGGCGCCGCGGTGAAGCATCGCAGCTACAATCCGCGCGTCAAAGGCGACATGAAGCGGATCGAGCAGGCGGTCGAGCTGATCGCGAAGGCGAAGCGGCCGCTGTTTTACTGCGGCGGCGGCATCGTCAATTCGGGGCCGAAGGCGACGCAGCTTCTGACCGAATTCGTGCGCATGACCGGTTTTCCGATCACGCTGACGCTGATGGGGCTGGGTGCGTTCCCGGCGGCCGATCCGCATTTCCTCGGCATGCTCGGCATGCACGGCACCTACGAAGCCAATCTTGCGATGCACGATTGCGACGTGATGATCAATATCGGCGCGCGGTTCGACGATCGTGTGACCGGCCGTCTCGCCGCATTCTCGCCGGGATCGAAGAAGATCCATGTCGACATCGACCCGAGCTCAATCAACAAGAATGTCTCGGTCGACGTGTCGATCGTCGGCGATGCCGCGCATGTGCTCGAGGACATGATCAAACTGTGGAAGGCGCGCCAGGCGCGTCCGGAGCAGAAGGCGATCGCGGCCTGGTGGAAGCAGATCGAAGGATGGCGCGGCCGCGACTGCCTGCGTTTCCGCAATTCCGACAGCATCATCAAGCCGCAGCACGCGATCAAGCGGCTCTACGAGGCGATCAAGGACCGCGACTTTTACATCACGACAGAAGTCGGCCAGCATCAGATGTGGGCGGCGCAACATATCCATTTCGAGCAGCCGAAGCGCTGGATGACCTCGGGCGGGCTCGGCACGATGGGCTACGGGCTGCCGGCTGCGATCGGTGCGCAGATCGCGCATCCGGATTCGCTGGTGATCGACGTCGCCGGCGAAGCCTCGATCCTGATGAACATCCAGGAACTCTCGACCGCCGCGCAGTACGCGCTGCCGGTCAAGATCTTCATCGTGAACAATCAGTGGATGGGCATGGTGCGTCAGTGGCAGGAACTGCTGCATGGCGGCCGCTATTCCGAGAGCTATTCGGCCTCGCTGCCGGATTTCGTCAAACTCGCCGAGGCGTTCGGCGCGACGGGCTTGCGCGCGGAAAAGCCGGAGGAGCTCGACGAGGTGATCCGGCTGATGATCGAGACAAAAGGGCCGGTGGTCGTCGATTGCCGGGTCGACCAGACGGAAAACTGTTTCCCGATGATTCCGTCGGGCGCGGCGCATAATGAAATGCTGCTCGGGCCCGAGGACGAGGTGAAGCCGGTGTCGGAAGAGGGGATGGTGCTGGTCTAGGCAGCGGCCCGAACGGGCACGGCGCGGCGGCACAGAGGACGAGGGCGGATCGGTGGCGGACAAGAATACGGTCAGTCGGCATACGATTTCGGTGCTGGTCGAGAACGAGGCCGGCGTGCTCGCGCGCGTCATCGGCCTGTTCTCCGGCCGTGGCTACAACATCGAAAGCCTCACCGTTGCCGAGGTCGATGTGGCGAACCATCTTTCGCGCATCACCGTCGTCACCAGCGGCACCGAGATGATCATCGAACAGATCAAGGCACAGCTCGACCGGCTGGTGCCGATCCATCGCGTCAGCGACCTGACCGTCGAGGGCCCGCATCTCGAGCGCGAGCTCGCACTGATCAAGGTGCGCGGCAATGGCGAGAAGCGGGTCGAGAGCCTGCGCATCGCCGATATCTTTCGCGCGCGCGTCGTCGACAGCACGATCGAATCCTTCGTGTTCGAGATGACCGGCTCGAGCGAAAAACTGAATGCGTTTATCAATCTGATGCAGCCGCTCGGGCTGGTCGACGTGAGCCGCACCGGCGTCGTCGCCATCTCGCGCGGTCCGGACGCCATCTGAACCCGTCACGAGGAACCGGGCGTCCCGGACGGGCGCCCCGCAGCAAAGGGACCTGAGAACCATGCGTGTCTATTACGATCGCGACGCCGACGTGAACCTGATCAAGACCAAGAAGATTGCGGTCGTCGGCTATGGCAGCCAGGGCCATGCCCATGCGCTCAATCTCAAGGACAGCGGTTGCGCCGATGTGCGCGTCGCGCTGCGCAAGGGTTCGGCGAGCGCGAAGAAGGCGGAAGCGGCGGGGCTCGCCGTGATGTCGCCGAAGGAAGCCGCGCAGTGGGCCGACGTGGTCATGATCCTGGCGCCGGACGAGACCCAGGCCGATCTCTATCGCGAGGATCTCGCGCCGAACATGAAGCAGGGTGCGGCGATCGCGTTCGCGCACGGGCTCAACATCCATTTCCGCCTGATCGAGGCGCGGCCCGATCTCGACGTGTTCATGATCGCGCCGAAGGGCCCGGGCCATACCGTGCGTTCGGAATATGTGCGTGGCGGTGGCGTGCCCTGTCTTGTCGCGGTCGAGCAGAATTCCAGCGGCAACGCGCTTGAGATCGCGCTCTCCTATGCGAGCGCGATCGGCGGCGGCCGCTCGGGCATCATCGAAACGACGTTCAAGGAAGAATGCGAGACCGATCTGTTCGGCGAGCAGGTCGTGCTGTGCGGCGGGCTGACGGCGCTGATCCAGGCCGGCTACGAGACGCTGGTCGATGCCGGCTATGCGCCGGAGATGGCCTATTTCGAGTGCCTGCATGAAGTGAAGCTGATCGTCGACCTGATCTACGAGGGTGGCATCGCCAACATGCGCTATTCGATCTCGAACACCGCCGAATATGGCGACTACACGCGGGGCCCGCGCATCGTCACGGAAGAGACCAAGGCCGAGATGAAGCGCATTCTCGAGGACATCCAGTCCGGCCGCTTCGCGCGCGACTGGGTCCAGGAATGCAAGGCCGGGCAGCCCTCGTTCAAGGCGATGCGCCGGCGCGGCGCCGAGCACTCGATCGAGGAAGTTGGCGGCAAATTGCGCGCGATGATGCCGTGGATCGCCAAGAACAAGCTGGTCGACAAGACGAAGAACTGACGCGGCGTCATCTCTCTATCGAACGCGGGCGGCGGCGGGCTGCCCGCGTTTTGATTCCGGGCGCGCCGCTGCCGGTGCCGCGGCGATGGACTGTCCGTCGGTTATTCGCCGATGCGCGGGTTCCAGTTTTCGAACAGGTCGGCTAGCTTCCAGTTGACCCACAGATGGGGTGCCCAGTCCGCTTCGGCGAGGCCGGCCAGCGCACCCTCGCGGCGCGCTTCGTCGAATTTCTCGTTCATTTTCGCGGGCGTAATGTCGGGATCGCTGATGCCGAACGACTGCCATACCACGTCTTCGAGCCCGAACAGCGTCCGATCGAACTCGTCCTTTGGCACGATGCGCAGGCGCGCCAGTCCTTCGCAGCCGATGCAGTTCAACCGGCTGTCGAAGCGGATCAGGATCGGCGCCCGGTCGCCGATCAGAAGGAACGAACCGTCCGGCAGGGGATAGAAACGCGGCGGCAGGGTGGTGAGCCGCGTCATCCATCGCGTTTCCTCGACGTAACCGTCGAAGCCATATTCGGAATACAGCAGCTTCGGCGTTTCGTAGAGATAGACCATCGAGATCGACGACAATGTCACGCCGCTCTCGTCGACCACGGTCAGCGAATTGTACGAGACGTTCGTGATCGTGCCCTGGCCGTCGGCGCCGCTCACAAAGACATCGCCGACCGGCGTTCCGCGCGCATCCAATTGCGGCGGCGGGACTGGAACGGCGGGCTCGATCCTGTCGAACGGTCCTTCGGCAACGATGGCGAGATGGGTCTCGACCGCCTCGCCGCTTGCAAACGCCTGTTCCAGCAGCAGGCGGTCCTGACCCAGCGAATAGACGCCCAGCATCGCTTCGCTCGCCGAACCTTCGGGGTCGGTCGCATACCAGTAGGCGTAAAGGATATCGCCATCGGCGCTTTCATGGAGCGATCCGTTCAGCGCCGTGGGATTGTCGTAATACGCAGCGTCGACCGGCAGGTCGGCACCGGGGAAATCCGCGCAGCAGGCCTCAGCCGCGCCGGCCGCCGGGGAGAGACCCAGCGCCAGTGCGAAGAACAGCATCGAGGGCGCAGAGGGCGGGCCGATCCGTCGCATCGGCCTGCTCGTAACATAGGAAACTACCGGGCGCCATGGTGCGCCATGCCGTCGCCGCGACTAGTCCGGACCCGCCAGTCGGTCGCGCCAGCCAATGAGCGACCAGCAGACGCGATAGAGCGTCCAGGCATCGCCGAGCGACGCGAGCGAGAGTTCGACATGCGTCAGGCTCTCGAGCAGATAGAGCTCGGTCATCGGCGCGGCGGCCGCCAGCGCGATCGAACCCTCCGGCGGCAGGATTGGATCGTCCGCGCCATGCACCAGCAGCAACGTCGCATCGACCGCAGCGAGATCGCGTGCTGCCAGATCGAGCCCATCGAGCGCCTGGCGGATCGCCGCGGGCAAGCTACCGATCAGCGCCGGCACGCGATCCGGGTCGGCGTTGGCGAGCAATTGCCAGACGGCATTGCCTTCGGGACCAAGCGCCGCGATGAGATCGTCGACCGCGGCGTCGGGATCGTCGAACTTGCGCCGCGCGATCGCATCGAGTGCGCCGCGATCGGTCGCGCTCGCGATGCGCGGCAGGTTGCTCCAGACGAACACCCATTTGCCGTACGCGTTGGGCGTGCGCTTCTGCCAGTTGCCGTCGGCATCGCGCACATGGCCCGTCGTGATGAAGGCGGTCGTCGCGGTCGCGTCATAATAGCCGCCGATGCCGAGAATGAGCGCGATCGGGCGGTCGGTTGCCTGTTGCGATGCGGCGATCACGGCAGGGCCGACAGCGTAGGAAATCGCTGCGACCGCAACCGGACGGCCATCGAGCCGGCGCGACAGATAATCGGCCGTGGCGGCGATGTCGCCGGCGTGCGACGGGTTCACCTGTTGCGCGCGCAGACCCGGCAGATCGGGCACCAGCACGACGAAACCCGATGCGGCGAGGATCTCGGCAAACGCGACCAGCAGCGGTTCGTCCTTGCCGCCGGGGCTTGCGCCAGGCACCAGCACAATTCCGGCTGCGTCGTCGATGGACGCGTCATCCGTGGTGGGCGGCCGATAGAGATCGCCGGGATAAGCGAGTGCTTCGGGCGCCGCCGCCGGATCCAGGCGCAGCGCGCCGGTCTCCGAATCGCGGACCAGATTTTGCGGCTCCCGATCGATCGCGATCGAGGTCGCTCCCTCGCCCATCCAGCGCAGGAGTTGCCCGGCATCCCAGGCCTGGGCGGCAAGACCCGACTGCCAGAGCCAGGCCCCGATCGCGGCCGGTGCCAGCAGCGCGACAATCGCTATTCGTGCTCGCGTCATGCGGTCCTGATCGCCATGCGATTACCCCCGTCTTCAACCGGCCGTCGCATGTGCAACCGTCCCCCGTCACCCGCGCGCGCACGGCGCCGCGCCGCGGTTATCTGGAGGCGGATTGGGGCGCCAGTATGTCGCCTCAAGCGGGCGTCCGCCTCCGGATCGGGCCAAGGCGGGCCCCTGCGCCAAAAGTCCCGTCATACAAGGGACTTGTGCCTCCCGGCTGCCGCAGGGTACAAAACGCGCGGACTCCTAAGACGGTCCGGGCACTGCACAAGGTCGGAATGCATCATGTTGCGATGCAAGATCAATGGTTTGACGACCATCTCCGCCGCCGAACAGGCGGCGGCAGCGACCGTGCGTGGGGTCACCCTCGGTTCTGGTACCGGGGCGCTGCGACTTATCCGCCCCTGAACGTATGCCGTCGCGATTCTGTCGCGACCGGCGTTCAGGGGATCGCATGCGCCACCTGATCTCACCGGAATTTGCAAAGGGTTAGACCAATGACCGACAGGACCGACAAGAACCGCGTCATCATTTTCGACACCACCATGCGCGACGGCGAGCAATCGCCGGGCGCCTCGATGTCGCTCGACGAAAAACAGCGCATTGCCGCCGCCCTGGAAGATTTGGGTGTCGACGTGATCGAAGCCGGTTTTCCGATCGCCTCGAACGGCGATTTCGAAGCGGTGAAGACTATCGCTGCCCAGATTACCGAATGTTCCGTGGCCGGGCTCGCCCGCGCCTCGCGCAAAGACATCGACCGCGCCTGGGAAGCCCTGCAGGACGCCAAGCGCCCGCGGATCCACACTTTCCTCTCGACCAGCCCGCTGCACATGAAGTTCAAGCTGCAGATGGAGCCCGAGCAGGTCCACCAGGCGATCGTCGACAGCGTCTCGTACGCGCGCAATCTGTGCGACGACGTCGAATGGTCGCCCGAGGACGGTTCGCGCAGCGAGGCGGATTTCCTCTGCCGCTGCGTCGAGAGCGCGATCAAAGCCGGCGCCTCGACGATCAACATTCCCGATACGGTCGGCTATGCGATTCCGTCGGAATTCGCCGCGCTGATCGAGATGCTGATGAATCGCGTGCCGAACATCGACAAGGCGCGGATCTCGGTCCATTGCCACAACGATCTCGGTCTCGCGGTCGCCAATTCGCTGGCCGCGGTCAATGCCGGCGCGCGGCAGGTCGAATGCACGATCAACGGGCTCGGCGAGCGGGCCGGCAATGCTGCGCTCGAGGAAGTCGTGATGGCGCTCAAGACGCGCCAGGATCTGATGCCCTACCATACCGGGGTCAAGACCGAGGCGATTACCAAGGCTTCGCGGCTGGTTTCGGCGATCACCGGCTTTGTCGTACAGCCGAACAAGGCGATCGTCGGCGCCAACGCTTTCGCGCATGAATCGGGCATCCACCAGGACGGCATGCTGAAACATGCCGGCACCTACGAGATCATGACGCCGGAATCGGTCGGGCTGAACCGCTCGACCCTGGTCATGGGCAAGCATTCCGGCCGCCATGCCTTCCGCACCAAGCTGAAGGAGCTCGGCTTCGAACTGGGCGACAATGCGCTCAACGATGCCTTCCAGCGTTTCAAGGATGTCGCCGACAAGAAGAAGGAAATCTTCGACGAGGACATCATCGCTTTGGTCGACGACGAGATCGCGCGCGGCAACGACCGCATCCGGTTCGTGTCGCTCCAGGTCGTCGCCGGCTCGAAGGGGCCGCAGCGGGCGGAACTCGAGATCGAGGTCGACGGCGCGCTGCGCTCGACGGTCGCGACCGGCGAGGGCCCGATCGACGCGATCTTCAAGGCGATCAAACAGATTTTTCCGCACGAAGCCCGGTTGCAGCTTTACCAGGTGAATGCGGTGACTGCCGGTACCGACGCGCAGGCCGAGGTGACGGTTCGACTCGAGGAAAACGGCAAGACCGTGAACGGGCAGGGGGCGGACACCGACACATTGGTCGCGTCCTGCAGGGCCTATCTCCATGCGCTCAACAAGCTCCTGGTGAAACGGCAGAAGACAGCGCCGGCGGCGATGACCGCATGAGCGTTCGTTCGATCGATCTCGCCTCGATTTCGCCACGGTCGCATTCTATGGCCTGCCCACGCATCAACAGGGGTGAGTAACGATGCTCGGCAGGATTTTGGGAATGCTCTCCGCCGATATGGCGATCGATCTCGGCACGGCGAACACGCTGGTTTACGTCAAGGGCAGGGGCATCGTGCTTAACGAGCCCTCGGTCGTGGCGATTGCCGAGGTCAAGGGCAAGAAGCATGTTCTAGCGGTAGGGGACGAGGCAAAGATGATGCTGGGCCGCACGCCCGGCAACATCACCGCCATCCGTCCTCTCCGCGACGGCGTGATCGCCGACTTCGAAGTCGCGGAAGAAATGATTAAGCATTTCATTCGCAAGGTGCATAACCGGCGCAGCTTCGCCTCGCCCCAGGTTATCGTCTGCGTGCCTTCGGGCTCGACGGCGGTCGAACGCCGCGCCATTCAGGAATCGGCGGAAAGCGCCGGTGCCAGGCGGGTTTTCCTCATCGAGGAGCCGATGGCGGCGGCGATCGGCGCCGGGTTGCCGGTAACCGAACCGACCGGATCGATGGTAGTGGATATCGGCGGCGGCACGACCGAGGTCGCGGTGCTCTCGCTCGGCGGCATCGTCTATTCGCGCTCGGTGCGCGTCGGCGGCGACAAGATGGACGAGGCGATCATCGCCTATATCCGGCGCAATCATAATCTTCTGGTCGGCGAAGGTTCGGCCGAACGCATCAAGAAAGAAATCGGCTCCGCCTGTCCGCCGGAAGACGGCGATGGCCGCATCATGGAGATCAAGGGCCGCGATCTGATGAACGGCGTCCCGAAAGAGCTGGTCATCAGCGAACGGCAGATCGCGGAGAGTCTCGCGGAACCGGTCGGTGCGATCATCGAAGCGGTGAAAGTCGCGCTCGAACACACCGCGCCCGAACTCGCGGCCGACATTGTCGACAAGGGTATCGTGCTCACCGGTGGCGGCGCGCTGCTCGGCAATCTCGATTATGTGCTGCGCCACTCGACCGGTTTGCCGGTCTCGATCGCGGACGACCCGCTGACCTGTGTCGCGCTCGGCACCGGGCGCTGCCTCGAAGAGATGAAGACTCTAAAGAACGTATTGATCTCTACCTATTGATTCCATTAAATATTTTCCCGAGCCGCGGCGGCGGCCCGGAACCTGCTCCGAGTCGGCCTCCGAGACTACCGCGAACAGCGTAATGTTCGCGCGAAACCATATGGGCCCGAAGGCCGTTCGGACGACGCTTCGTCGCGAAGGGGAACGATGGCGCGCAACCCAAGAAATGTTATGCGGATCGCCTCGCCGGTCCGCGCCTGGACGCAGCGATTCACCTACGTTCTGCTGGTCGGCGGTGCGTTCGCGCTGATGATGCTCGGCAAGACGGACGCGGTGCTGGTCGAGCGGTTGCGCACCCATGTGACCGACGCTTTGGCGCCGATCATGGCGGCGATTGCTGAGCCGGTGGATGCGGTGGAGCGCGCCGTTGAGAACGCAAAACACCTAATAGAACTGCGCTCCAGGAACGCCGAACTGGTCCACGAACGCGACGCACTCCTGCAATGGCAGGCCGTCGCGCGCAAGCTCGAAGCAGAAAACAGCCAGCTCAGGGCCATGCTCGGCATGGTCCCCGACCCCCAGACGACCTTCGTCACGGCCCATGTGGTCGGCAACAGCGCCGGCGCCTTTGTGCGCGAGGTCCTGATCGCCGCCGGCGCCCGCGACGGCATCCTGAAGGGCCAGGCTGCGCTCACCGGCGACGGCCTCGCCGGGCGCATCACGGAGGTCGGCGAGCGTTCCGCCCGCGTGCTGCTGCTGACCGACATCAATTCCCGCATTCCCGTGCTGCTCGAAGGCGCGCGCCATCGCGCGATCCTGGCCGGCGACAATTCGAACGAACCGCGGCTGCTCTATCTGCCGCCGGGTGCCGAACCGATGCCGGGCGACCGCATCGTGACCTCCGGCGATGGCGGCGTGTTTCCGGCCGGCCTGCCGATCGGCGTGATCGGCACGGTCGAGGAAGGCGTCGTCACCGTGCTGCCCTTCGTCGACTGGGACCGGCTCGAATATCTGCGCATCGTGAATTATGAGCTGGCCGGCGTGATCGCCGCGGACCGACCGGTCGACGGCGACGCGCGATGAAAGCGGGCTTCTGGCAGCGGCTGGATCTCTGGGCGCGACGGCTCGGCCCGTTCCTCTCGGCGCTGCTGCTGCTTCTGCTCGGCACCATTCCTCTGCGGCTGCCCTATCTCGGATCGATCACACCCGATTTCGCGATCATGGCGGTGTTCTTCTGGGCGGTGCACCGGCCGAGTTCGATGCCGGCGCCGGCCGTGTTCCTGCTCGGCGTGATCAGCGACGTGCTCGGCGGCACGCCCTTCGGTGTCGGCGTGCTGGTGCTGCTGGTCGCCTACTGGGTCACGCGCAGCCAGCGCCGTCTCCTGATCGGGCAGCCGTTCATGGTCGTCTGGTGGGGCTTCGGGATGGTATCGGCCGGGGCGTTGATCCTCACCTGGCTGATCGTCTGTCTGCTCGCCGTCCAGTTCGTCAACCCGACGCCGGCTTTGTTCGCCTTTTTCCTCGGGCTCGCGCTCTATCCGATCGTCACGCAGCTCTTCACCGGAGCGCAGCGTCTGGTCGACGGGCGAACGTGACATGCAGCAGAACCAGCAGGCTCATATTCGCCTGTTCACGCGCCGTGCCGCCCTTCTCGCGGGGCTGAAGCTGACGCTGCTCGGTACGCTGACCGGGCGGATGTATTACCTCCAGGTCGTCGACGCCGACAAATACGCAACGCTCGCCGAAGAGAATCGCATCAGCGTGCGCCTGCTCGCGCCGCTGCGCGGCCGCATCACCGACCGGTTCGGCTATACGCTCGCGACCAACGACCAGAATTATCGCGTCGTCATCATCCCCGAGCAGACCGACGATCTCGAACAGACGCTGCGTATGCTCTCGCGTGTCTTGCCGGTCAGCGAGACCGACATCGCGCGCGTGTTGCGCGAGGCGGAGAAAAAGCGCGCCTTCGTGCCGATCACGGTTCGGGAAAATCTCGGTTGGGACGATGTCGCGCGGGTCGAGATCAACACGCCCGATTTGCCCGGCATCACGATCGAGGTCGAGCAGCGCCGCAACTATCCCTATGGCGGGCTTGCCGTGCATGTCCTCGGCTATGTCGCTGCAGTCTCCGAAGCCGACCTGACCGGCGATCCGCTGCTCGAGCTGCCGGGCTTTCGCATCGGCAAGACCGGCGTCGAGCGGCAGTACGACGAAAACCTGCGCGGTTCGGCCGGCACCAGCCATGTCGAGGTGAACGCGATCGGCCGGGTCATTCGCGAGCTGCAGCGCGAGGAAGGCGAGCCCGGCCACGATGTCGCCCTCACGATCGACATGGGCCTGCAGCATTACACGCAGCAGCGCCTCGCCGGCGAGCTGAGCGCGACGGCGGTCGTGCTCGACGTGACCAATGGCGAGGTGATGGCGCTCGCTTCCACACCCGCATTCGATCCGACCGTGTTCGATCGCGGCCTGTCGAACATCGAGTGGCAGGCCCTGGTCAACGACCCGCTGCATCCGCTCACCAACAAGGCGCTCAGCGGGCAATATGCGCCGGGTTCGACCTTCAAGATGATGGTGGCGCTGGCCGCGCTCGAATCCGGTATGGGCCCCGATCACACCGTCTATTGCCCGGGCCATGTGAGCCTCGGCACCTCGCGCTTCCATTGCTGGAAAAAGGGCGGCCACGGCACGCTGGATATGCTTCGCGGCATTCAGAATTCCTGCGACGTGTATTTCTACGATGTCGCGCGGCGAGTCGGCATCGATGCGATCGCGGCCATGTCACGCCGTTTCGGGCTTGGCGGGGCGACCGGCATCGATCTGCCGGGTGAAAAGCCGGGTCTCATTCCGGATCGCAACTGGAAGCTCGGCGCGACCGGCGAGGCTTGGCAGCCCGGCGAATCGCTGGTCGCGGGTATCGGCCAGGGGTTCATTCTGACGACGCCATTGCAGCTCGCACTGATGACGGCGCGGATCGCCAATGGCGGGATCGGCATCGTTCCGCGCTTGCGTCGCGATACGATCTTCCGGCCCGGGGATCCGGCTGCCGCGGCGGCGCCGGACACCGCCTCGCTCGGCATTTCACCCGACCATATGTTCATCGTCCAGGAAGGCATGAACCTGGTGTCGAACGATCCGCGCGGCACAGCCTATCGCTCGCGCATCGAAATGCCGGGCATGGAACTCGCCGGCAAGACCGGCACCGCGCAGGTGCGCCGGATAACCGCAGCCGAGCGGGCGAGCGGCGTCATCGCGAACGAGGATCTGCCCTGGGAGCGCCGCGACCATGCGCTGTTCGTCGCCTTCGCGCCGGTCGCCGCGCCGCGCTATGCCTGCTCGGTCATCGTGCAACATGGCGGCGGCGGTTCGCGGTTCGCCGCACCGATCGCGCGCGACATTCTGATCGAAACCCAGCTTCGCGACCCGGCGCGCCGCGTACCGGCGCCCCACATTGCTGCGGTGGGGCCGCGCTAGCCATGGGCATGAAGCCGCGCACGCTCGCCTCGAGCAATCAACCCGGCCGCATCTCGCTCGGCGAGAAGTTGCGCGACATGAGCTGGCTTCTGATCCTGCTGGTGACGGCGATTGCCAGCATCGGCTTTGCGATGCTCTATTCGGCGGCCAATGCCAGCGTCGATCCCTGGATGTCGCGGCAGCTTGTCCGCTTCTGCGGCGGGCTCGTCATCATGTTCATCGTCGCGCTGGTCGATATCCGCTTCTGGATGCGCCACGCCTACGCGATCTATCTCGTCGCCTTCGCGCTTCTGGTCTATGTCGAATTCGCCGGCGAGATCGGCATGGGCGCGCAGCGCTGGATCGATCTCAGGTTTTTCCAGCTCCAGCCGTCGGAGCTGATGAAGATCTCGATGGTGCTGGCGCTGGCACGCTATTTCCACAGCCTCGATATGGACCAGGTGGCGCGCCCGCTGCCGCTCATTCCGCCGCTCGCCATGATTCTGGCACCGGCCGGCCTCGTGCTGGTGCAGCCCGACCTCGGCACCTCGGGCATGCTGATCATGGTCGGCGGGGCGATGTTCTTCGCCGCCGGCGTTCGGATCTGGAAGTTCGCGCTTGCCGCCGCCGGCGCGCTCGCGGCCATTCCCGTTGCCTGGAATTTCCTGCGCGACTACCAGCGCAACCGCGTGCTGACGTTCCTCGATCCCGAGAGCGATCCGCTCGGCTCAGGCTACCATATCCTTCAGTCCAAGATCGCCTTCGGCTCTGGCGGCATCTTCGGCAAGGGGTTCCTCATGGGCACCCAGAGCCATCTCAGCTTCCTGCCCGAACGCCAGACCGATTTCATCTTCACCATGCTGGCCGAGGAGTTCGGCATGCTCGGCGGACTCTGCCTGCTCGGGCTCTATCTGCTGGTGTTCGTCTATGGCTATGCGATCGCGCTTCGGGCGCGCAATCATTTCGGCCGGTTGCTGGCGATCGGGATCACGACCAATTTGTTCGTCTATGTGTTCATCAATGCGGCGATGGTGATGGGCCTCATTCCGGTCGTCGGCATTCCGATGCCGCTCATCTCCTATGGCGGCACGGCGATGCTCACCGTGCTGATCGGCATCGGGCTTCTGATGTCGGTCCATATCCACCGCGACGTGCGGATCGGCCAGCGCGGCTACGGCGAGGACTAGCATTTCGCCGGGCTGTTGGCCGAATGTCCCGCGGGCAGATGTTCGCTCTATTGTGCCGAACCGCTATGTCGCAAGCTTCGTACTCATACTCCTCAGAAGTTGCGAACCATCAGAAGATTTTCCGTGTTAACCAATTCTGATTTTGTCACGCCAAAATATCAACTCTGCGAGTGTGTTTGCATCAAACCCTCCGCGGCAAAGAGCAACACTACAAGGCCGTGTAGATCATTCATCACGGGGGAATCGAGCAGCGGCACTGGTTGTCACACGTAAAGATAGCGCCTAAAGTAGGTGCTCTGACAGATTTCATGGAATTGGCATTTTCAGGATATCAAGAATCATGATCCAAACAACTCCCAGAATGGCCGAACCTAGTGTATCGATACCGTGGTTTGGCGCTCGCAAAGTGGCGCGAAAGTTGTTTATGGAAGTTCAGAAACTACGTGTAGAGCGCGACGAAGCGTGCAGGCAACTCGAGAAACTTGGAGCTCTTACGGTCCTACAACTCGAAGGGCGTCGCATAGAGTTGGAGAAAGAGCTATCTGAGCAGGCTGCACGCTTTGCAGAAGCGAAATCGAAGGCGACATTCTCGTTGGACGAAATTCAAGAACAGCTCAAGCGCTCGCGTGAAGCTATTGTGGCCACCGACGATTTGGCACTACTCCAAGAAGCTGGTGTCTATCAGTACCGACACCCTTTGACAGACGCAGTGGCATACGAGAAAGAGCTTACCTCTATTGAGAGCCAAATTAAGGCAATGACAAGAAAGGACGGCGGCGCGGTGCTGGCGGCAACTAGTTGGACCGTTAACGGGTCAGCCGCCGAGGGTCGAGCAATGGTGCGCGATTTTTCTAAGCTGATGCTGCGAGCTTTCAATGCGGAAGCGGACAATCTTGTCAGGAGCCTCAAGCCATACAAACTTAGTGGAGCTCTTAGTCGCCTCAAGAAAGTAGCGGATACAATAGAGCGACTGGGAAAGACAATGCATATTCAAATTTCGACTCCTTACTATCAATTGCGAGCCCGGGAGTTGGAACTCACAGCAGATTTCTTGCAGAAGCAAGCCGAGGAAAAAGAAATTGAAAGGTTAGAGCGAGAGCGTCTTCGAGAAGAGCGCAAAGCTCAACAAGAAATTGAACGCGAGCGCGCGCGCCTTGAGAAAGAGAGGCAACATTACGAAAATGCCTTAGCAACATTGATGGGCAAGGGTGATGAGGCAGGTATATTGCGGTTACGGGAGCAACTTAACGAAGTCGATCGTGCAATCGAGAATGTCGACTATCGAGCAGCGAACATTCGCGCTGGTTATGTTTATCTGATTTCCAATATTGGGTCATTCGGCGAGAAGATGGTTAAGTTAGGTATGACCCGACGATTGGATCCCATGGATCGTATTCGCGAGCTTAGCGACGCATCAGTGCCGTTCAATTTCGATGTTCATGCTCTATTTTTTTCTAAAGATGCGGTCGGAATTGAAGCGGCAATGCACGAGCGCTTGGCAGATGTGCGTGTTAACGTCGTTAATCGCCGCCGTGAGTTTTTTCGAGTTTCACCGTTGGAAGTAAAACAGCACCTGTCCGACTTGGCCGGCGAGCTACTACAATTTCAAGAATTACCGGAAGCAATCGAGTACCGTCAGTGCCTGCGTGTCTTTGAAGAGAGAGGTGAGCGTGAGGCACAAAAGGAATTGTAACAGGTTTGTGCGGATTGCCGGGTTTTGACAAAGAGGCAGTTTTTGTTTCAAGTTGGATAACTGTGGTTAGCCGCCGTCGTCGTCAACGGTAGAGTGCTTGTTGCAGCATGGACGGGGTCTACGGCTACGTGATCGCTTTCAGGGCGAGGAACCATTTCGGCCGGTTGCTGGCGATCGGGATCACGACCAACCTGTTTGTCTATGTGTTCATCAACGCGGCGATGGTGATGGGCCTCATTCCGGTGGTCGGCATTCCGATGCCGCTGATCTCCTATGGCGGCACGGCGATGCTCACCGTGCTGATCGGCATCGGGCTTCTGATGTCGGTCCATATCCACCGCGACGTGCGGATCGGCCAGCGCGGCTACGGCGAGGATTAACCCCTCGACCTGCGGGCGGGCTTCTTCGCAAGGCGTTCCAGCCGCCATTTCAGGGCATTTCGATCCAATCGGCGGGACGGCACGCCCGCCGGACGGAACGCGGTGCCGCCACCTTGCGTCCGATGGCCGCGATTGCTATATCGCGGGTCCTCCGGCGTTCCCCGATCCTTCGCGCTGACATTCGGGAGCTACGACGCCGGCCGGGCGGGCGCATAGCTCAGTTGGTAGAGCAGCTGACTCTTAATCAGCGGGTCCAAGGTTCGAGTCCTTGTGCGCCCACCA
>JBBDMS010000063.1:0-48529 GCA_040878185.1 Dongiaceae bacterium
CAAACGATGCGGGTGAGCGGCTCGCATTCTCGATCATGAGCACGGCCGGCGATCGCTCCCGCGAACTGGTCGAACAGGTGCTGCAAAGCCAGTGGCGCGAGATCGGTATCGAAGTTTCGATCCAGAATCAGCCGGCGCGGGTCTTCTTCGGCGAAACCGTGCAGCAGCGGCTCTATCAAGGTCTTGCCATGTTCGCCTGGCTGAGCGCGCCTGAAAGCGTGCCGCGCACCACGATGCATTCGACCATGATCCCGACCGAGGAAAACAACTGGCAGGGCCAGAACTCGTCCGGCTATCGCAACGACGAAGTCGATGCGCTGATCGATGCGATGGAAGTGGAACTCGACCGCGAGAAGCGGCGTGCCATGTGGCAGCGGCTGCAGGAAATTTACGCCGAGGAACTGCCGGCGCTGCCGCTCTGGTTCCGCAGCCAGGCCTTCATCCTGCCGCTCTGGCTCGACGGCATCGAACCGACCGGCAACCAGTATTCGACGAGTCTCTGGGTCGAGAACTGGCGCGTGACGGAATAGCGGACGCAAGGCAGCGGCCATGACCGGATTTCTGCTGCGCCGCCTGGTCGAAACCGCGATCCTGCTCGCACTGATGTCGTTTGCGATCTACGGGCTGATCGGGCTGATGCCCGGCGATCCGATCGATCTCATGATGACCGCCGATCCGACGCTGACCAGCGCCGATATCGCGCGGCTCAAGACCGTCTACGGCTTGGACCAGCCGCTGATCGACCGCTACCTCGCCTGGGCCGGCAGCGCGCTGCAGGGCGATTTTGGCTATTCCCGGATCTATGCCCAGCCGGCCGCCGCCGTCATTGGCGACAGGCTCGGCAATACGATCCTGCTGATGGGCGGTGCGTTTGCGCTCGCGCTGGCGCTCGCCTTGCCGCTCGGCATACTTGCCGCCTGGCGCAGCGGACGGCCGCTCGATCATGCGATCAACCTGGTGGCGTTCGCGGGCATCTCAATGCCGCAATTCTGGCTGGCGATACTGGCGATCATCCTGTTCGCGGTCATTCTCGGCTGGCTGCCAGCCGGCGGCATGGGCGATGGCAGCATCGGCGGCACGCTGCGCCATCTGATCCTGCCGGTCGCGACCCTCGCAATCGCAAGCGCCGGCGGCATCCTGCGCTATGTGCGGGCTTCGATGCGCGAGGCGCTGCGGCAGGATTTCATCCGCACCGCGCGCGCCAAAGGCGTGTCGACGTCGCGACTGCTCTGGTTCCATGCATTGCGCAACGCGATGATTCCGGTCGTGACCATTCTCGCGCTCGATTTCGGCGCGCTCTTCTCCGGCGCGCTGATTACCGAGACGATGTTTTCCTGGCTCGGCATGGGCAAGACGATCTACGACGCCATCATGGGCAACGACTACAATCTGGCGCTGCTCGGACTGATGATCGCAACGGCTCTGGTGCTCGCCTGCAATCTGCTGGCGGATCTGGCCTATGCCTGGCTCGATCCGCGGGTGCGCTATTAATGACCCAGCTTGCCGCCACCCGCCGTATTGCGGCCGGGACGTTGCCGCCGGTCGGTTTCTTCGACGCGCTGCGCCGCCAGCCGCTCGCGCTGTTTGCCGCGGTGATCATTGCAGTGCTCGCCTTGCTGTCATTGGGCGCACCGCTGATCGCCGCGTGGCTCGATACGCCGGCCGACGTCGTCGATATCATGAATCGCTATGCGCCGGCGTCGGCCGAGCATCCGCTCGGCACCGATGAGCTCGGCCGCGATCTTCTGGTGCGGCTCGCTTATGGCGGGCGGATCTCGCTCGGTCTCGGCCTGGTCGCAGGCCTCGCCGCTGCGTTGCTCGGCATCGCGATCGGATTGCCGGCCGGCTATTACGGCGGTCGCCTCGACTCGCTGCTGATGCGCATGGCCGATGGCGTGATCGCGCTGCCGCTTCTGCCGCTGCTGATCGTGCTCGCGGCAATCGACCTCACCAAACTCGGCCTGCCGCCGGAATGGGCACACTCCCCCGCGACCAGTTTCTGGCGCGTTGCGATCCTCGTGGCATTGGTCGGCTGGACGACCGTCGCGCGACTGGTACGCGGAACGACCCTCTCGTTGCGCCAGCGCGACTATGTGCGTGCCGCCGAGGCCCTAGGCGCAAGGCCGGCGCGCATCATGCTGACCCATATCCTGCCGAACCTCGCAACGCCCATTCTGGTCGCCTTATCCCTTTCGATCGGTAATGTCATTCTGTTCGAGTCGGTGCTCTCCTTCCTCGGTCTTGGCATCCAGCCGCCCTGGCCGAGCTGGGGCAACATGCTGACCGGCGCACAGGAGCTGATCTGGAGCGCGCCGATGCTTGCGGTCTGGCCCGGCCTGCTGATTTTCGTCACCGTCATCGCCTTCAATCTGCTCGGCGACGGGCTCGAAGCGGCACTCGATCCACGGGGCCGCGACTAGGTCACCCGCCGGTGACTTGCAAAGAAAGCGTCTCTCGCCAATGTTGCACAAGCGAGAAGCGGAGTTGCCGATGAGCCAGGCCCACTATCTTCTGCCCGAGAGCCGCGGCGTGTTGAAAGTCGCCGGCGAGGATCGGCATGCGTTCCTGCAGGGGCTCGTCTCGAACGACGTCATGCAGGCGACGGCCGGGCGCGCCATCTGGACCGCGTTCCTCACGGCGCAGGGCAAGTATCTGCATGATTTCTTCATCGCCGCTTCGGGCGATGCCTTCCTGCTCGATTGCGAGGCGGATCGGCGGCAAGACCTGCTGCGCCGGCTCTCGCTCTACAAGCTGCGCTCCAAAGTGACGGTCGTCGACGCCCATGCCGAACAAACGGTGGCGCTGATCTTCGGCGAAGGCGCGCTGGAAACGCTCGGCCTGCCCGCCGAACCCGGCACGGCAAAACCGTTTGGCGACGGCATCGTCTATGTCGATCCCCGGCTACCGGCGCTCGGTGCGCGCGCGATCCTGCCGCGTGCCGGCATTGACGATGCGCTGCGTGCCGCCGGTATCGAACCCGGCGATGCGGACGAGTATGACCAGCGGCGCATCGCGCTCGGCGTGCCCGACGGCAGCCGCGATCTCAAGATCGAGAAGGCAATCCTGCTTGAGAACGGATTCAACGAACTGCACGGGATCGACTGGGACAAAGGCTGTTACATGGGCCAGGAGCTGACCGCGCGGACGCATTATCGCGGGCTGGTGCGCAAGCGGCTGATGCCGGTCAGGATCGAAGGGCCGCTGCCCGCACCCGGCACGCCAATCATGCTCGGCGACAAGGAAGCCGGCGAAACAGCCAGCGCGACCGAAACGAATGGCGGTGCGGTCGGGCTCGCGATGATCCGCATCGAATATCTCGATCCGCCACTGCCACCCGGTTCGTTCGTCGCCGGCGACGCGAAGCTCACGCCGATCAAACCGGACTGGGCGAAGTTCTAACCCGCTTTCCGATTTTGCCATCGCCCGCCTTGGCCCCGTAAACTCCTTTCAGAAATACGAAACGGGAGCTTTTCATGGGGCGCGGACGACTTCGCGATCTCGGCATCAGGATCGGAACCTTGCAGCCGGGTAAACTGAACGCCATCACCGATATCGAGGGCGTGGCAGTCGGCTATTCGACGATCGTCGAAGACAAGCCGCATGTGGTGCGCACCGGCGTCACCGCGATCTGGCCCCGCCCGAACATCTGGGCTGATTATGTCTTCGCCGGCTTCCACTCGTTCAACGGCAATGGCGAGATGACCGGCACGATCTGGGTCGCCGAACAGGGCATGGTCGGCATGCCGATCTGCATCACAAACACCCATTCGGTTGGCATCGTGCGCGACGCGCTTTGCCAGTATGCGGTGCGCGAGGGCAAACCGGCGGCCTGGCATCTTCCGATCGTGGCCGAGACCTATGACGGCTGGCTGTCGAACGCCGAGAAATTCCCGGTGTTGCAGAAACATGCGTTCGAGGCGCTGGACAGCGCCAAAAGCGGCGCGATCGCCGAGGGCAATGTCGGCGGTGGCACCGGCATGATGGCGCATGACTTCAAGGGCGGCACCGGCACCGCATCGCGCGTCGTCGCCACGCCGGCCGGTACCTACACGGTCGGCGCGCTGGTCCAGGCCAATTACGGGACGCGGCAATTGTTCCGGGTCGACGGCGTGCCGGTCGGCGAGATGATCGGTGCGGATGTCGTACCGACTGTACGTCACGTTGAGCCGCAACCCGCGCCGCGCGAGGATGGCTCGATCATCGTGATCCTGGCGACCGACGCGCCCCTGTTGCCGATCCAGTGCCAGCGGCTCGCCCGGCGTGCCACGATCGGGCTCGCCTGGGTCGGCGGCATCGGTAACAACTCGTCCGGCGACATTTTCCTCGCCTTTTCGACCGGCAACACGATCAGGCAGGACGACCGGATCAGCGACGTGCGCACCGTCTCGAACGACAGCATGTCGCCCTTGTTCCTCGCCGCTGCCGAGGCAACACAGGAAGCGATCCTCAATGCGATGTGCCAGGCCGAAACGATGACCGGCTTCGAAGGCCATATTTGCCACGAACTGCCGCATGACCGGCTAATGGAGGCAATGCGCAAAGCCGGGCGGCTCTGACGCCGCCTTACGGTCTTATTCGGAAACCTGCCCCGACCTTTTTGCCAGGCTTTGCAGCGACGCCGGAACGCTGGTGGGCATGTCGGTCAGTTGCTCGGCGGCTTCGATCTCGGCCAGCAGCCGATCGTAGCCGAGCGCCGGCAGCAACAGCTGCGCGTGACCGAGCACGGCAGTACCTCGTTTTTGCACCTTGTTTGCGTAAGCAAGACCGAAATCGAGCTGTTCCTCGAGGTGATTGGCCGCGCGGATCAGCAGCACGGCGGCAACCTCTTCTTCGTACGCATCGACGCTGTCGGGAATCGGCACCATCGAGGGCGGATACCGACGATAGTTGCGAACGAGTTCCTCGATCACGGGTCCGACCTGACGTGTGACGAGATTGCGATGCGCCGGATCGAGCGGTTCGCGCGGCGCCTTCGCGAGCCGGCCATGCGTGTAGGCGGCGTGCAGAAGAGCGCCCTGGACCAGAGTCGGCGGCGCACCGTGAATGGCGAGAATGGACGCAGCGCCGATCGTGTGCGTGACGAACGGCGCACCGTTGGCGCGATAGAGCGAACCGAACAAGGTGAGCGAGAAGCGGAACTTGACTCCTGCCTGCTCCATGTCGGCCTCGCTCCAGCCGAGCGCGATCAGTTGGTTGACCAGTTGCGGCCAGATACGCGCATAGCCGTGCTGCCGGAGGTCGGTCAGCGGCGGCGTGGTTTCCGATTCAGCGTTGCGTGCCCGTTCCTGCATCCATCATCACTCGATCAGCGTCGCCCCGACACGATATCCGAAATGGCCCGGAACGGCGAAACCGCCGATCCCGCCGCGAGCGGCGGCGCGGCCTTTGCCCCATCGCGTCCAAGCCGATCGCGAATCGCGGCACGATACCACAGCTCGCTCTGCATCCGCCGCCGGTCCGCGAGCCGCCCCGCCTCACTGAGCCAGGCCGCATGGCGGTCGATGGCCGCGTCGAGCTCGTCGAGCCCGACCCCGGTCTGCGCGGAGACCGCCAGCACCGGCACCGACCAGGCGCCCGCTGCATCGGGCGACAACGTCAACGCACCGGCGAGATCGGATCGGGTGCGCGTGGCAGCGGATCCGACATCGGCCTTGGTCACGGCCATGATGTCCGGAACCTCGACGATGCCCGCCTTCATGAACTGAACCCCGTCGCCCGACCCGGGTTGCACACAAAACAGGACTGTGTCGGTGGTGTCCGCGACATCGGTCTCGGATTGCCCCACGCCCACGGTCTCCACCAGGACCCTGTCGAACAAGGCCCGCATCAGCACCATCGCGGACAAAGTGAGATCGGCGAGTCCGCCAAGGCGGTCGCGCGCCGCCATCGAGCGGACGAACACCCCGCCATCGGTCGGATCGGTGCGCAACCGCGTGCGATCGCCGAGCAGCGCACCGCCGGAACGCTTTGACGAGGGATCGACGGCGATCACGCCGACACTCGTCCCGTTCAGCCGCCAGCGCCCGATCAGCGCGCCGGCGAGGGTCGATTTGCCGACGCCCGGCGGACCGGTTAGGCCAATCACATGCGCCTGCGATGCCGACCAGGCGGCATCGAGCAGATCGAGGGTGGCGGGGGCCTCGGGGGCGCGCTCCAGTTCGGCGAGCGCGGTCGCGAGCGGTGTCTTGTCGCCCGCTCTTTGAGCCTGCTGCAGCGTTTCGAGGGTCGGCAACGCCGCCAACCGGTTCAGACCGTCGTCCGGCTGGCGGCCGCGCCCAACAGTGCCGCCTGTGCCGCCGCCAGACGGGCGATCGGCACGCGATAGGGCGAACAGGAAACATAGTCGAGTCCGACCTGTGCGCAGAACCGGATCGAAGCCGGGTCACCGCCATGCTCGCCGCAGATGCCGAGCTTGAGATCGGGTCGCGTCTTGCGCCCGCGCTCGGCGGCGATCTCGACCAGTTCGCCGACACCGACCGTGTCGAGGCTGATGAACGGATCCTGCTGCAGGATGCCCTGGCGTTCGTAATAGGTGATGAATCGCGCCGCATCGTCCCGCGACAATCCGTATGCCGTCTGAGTCAGGTCGTTGGTGCCGAAGCTGAAGAACTCGGCATCGCGCGCGATATCGCCGGCGCGCAGCGCGGCCCGCGGCAGTTCGATCATCGTGCCGACCAGATAGGGTATCGCCACGCCCTGCTCGCGCGAGACTTCGTCCGCGACGCGATCAACGAGCACTTTCAGAATCGTGAGCTCCTTGGCCATTGCGACCAGCGGAATCATGATCTCGGCCTCGACCGTATCGCCGGTCGATTTCTTGACCTCGGCCGCCGCCTCGAAAATGGCGCGCGCCTGCATCTCGTAGATCTCGGGAAAGGTGATGCCGAGCCGGCAGCCGCGATGACCGAGCATCGGGTTCGATTCATGCAGCATCGCCGCGCGTTCGCGCACATGCTCGACCGATACGCCGGCCGCCTTCGCCACTTCGGCCATGTCGTCGGTCGTGTTCGGCAGGAATTCGTGCAGCGGCGGATCGAGCAATCGGATCGTGACCGGCAGGCCTTTCATGATCTTGAAGAGCTCGACGAAATCCGCGCGCTGCATCGGCTGGATCCGCGCCAGCGCCGCGCGACGGCCCTTCTCGTCTTCGGCGAGGATCATCTCGCGCACCGCGATGATGCGCTCGTCCTCGAAAAACATATGTTCCGTACGACAGAGCCCGATGCCCTCGGCGCCGAAGCGGCGTGCGGTCCGGGCATCGTTCGGCGTTTCCGCATTGGTACGTATCCGCATCTTCCGATGGCGGTCGGCCCATTCCATGAGGGTCGCGAAATCGCCGGAGAGTTCCGGCTGGATGGTCGGCACTTCGCCGAGCATGACTTCGCCGGTGCCGCCATCGAGCGTGATCGTGTCGCCATCCTTCACGATCACGTCGCGCGCGCGCATCGTGCGCTTTTCCATATCGATCCGCAGATCGCCGGCACCGGAGACGCAGGGCCGACCCATGCCGCGCGCGACCACCGCCGCATGGCTGGTCATGCCGCCGCGTGTCGTCAGGATGCCGACCGCTGCATGCATGCCGTGGATGTCCTCGGGGCTGGTCTCGACCCGCACCAGGATGACGTTCTCGCCATGCGACGCGCGATCCTCGGCTTCATCGGCCGTGAACGCGACCTGGCCTGCCGCCGCACCGGGCGATGCCGGCAGGCCGCGCGAGATGACGCGCCGCTCGGCCTTGGGGTCGAGCATCGGATGCAATAACTGGTCGAGCGAGGCCGGATCGATGCGCAGCACCGCCTCGCGCTCGTCGATCAGCCCTTCGGCCACCATGTCGACCGCGATCTTGAGCGCGGCGGCCGCCGTGCGTTTGCCCGAGCGCGTCTGCAACATATAGAGCGTGCCCTGCTGCACGGTGAACTCGATATCCTGCATGTCGCGATAATGGTGCTCGAGCCGGTCGCGCACCGCGAGAAGCTGGCCGAACACGTCCGGCATCACCTCTTCCATCGCCGGCATATCGGAGCCGTTCGCGGTTTTGCCGGCGAGCGTCAGATGCTGCGGCGTGCGGATGCCCGCGACGACATCCTCGCCCTGTGCATTGACGAGAAATTCGCCGTAGAACTCGTTGGCGCCGGTCGACGGGTTGCGCGTGAAGGCAACGCCCGTCGCGCAATCCTCGCCCATATTCCCGAACACCATCGCCTGCACGTTGACGGCGGTGCCCCATTCCTCGGGAATGTCGTGCAAACGCCGATAGGTGACAGCGCGCTGGGTCTGCCAGGAGCCGAACACCGCGCCGATCGCGCCCCAGAGCTGTTTCCCCGGGTCCTGTGGAAACGGCTCGGCCAGTTCCTGCTGGACGATATCCTTGTACGCACCGACAAGCTGCCGCAGATCGTCGGCGGTCAACTCGGTATCCAGCGAGACGCCGCGCTCTTCCTTGTGCAGCTCGAGCAGGTCCTCAAAATGGTGATGCTCGACGCCGAGCACCACATCGCCATACATCTGGATAAAGCGGCGGTAGGAATCATAGGCGAAGCGCGCATCGGACTGGGCGGCGAGGCCCTCGACGGTTTCGTCGTTGAGACCGAGATTGAGGACCGTGTCCATCATGCCCGGCATCGAGACGCGCGCGCCGGAGCGGACCGACACCAGAAGCGGATTCTTCCGGTCGCCGAATTGGCGGCCGACCAGTTTCTCGATGCCGGCAAGCGCGGTGGCGACCTGGGCTTCGAGTCCGCCCGGATAACCCTGATTGTTCTTGTAGTACCAGGTGCAGACATCGGTGTTGATCGTGAAGCCCGGCGGCACCGGCAGGCCGAGCGCGCTCATCTCGGCAAGGTTGGCGCCCTTGCCGCCGAGCAGTTCGCGCAGCTTCGCGCTGCCGTCCGCCTTGCCGCCGCCGAACGCATACACCCACTGCGTCATGCCGCCACTCCTTGCCGCCGGCGCACCGGATCGGCCATGGCAATAACGTCCGAATATTGAGAACTGTTCCGCCCCACGACCCCTACCCCTCGATCCTGGAGAATTCGGCGACCCGGTCCAGCGTCGCGCGGATCTGGGCCAACAGCCGCAGGCGGTTCCCGCGAAGGTCGGCATCTTCGGCGTTTACCGTCACCTTGTCGAAAAAAGCGTCGACGGGCCGGCGTAATGTCGCCATCGCGGCCATCGCCGCTGCAAAATCCTCGCGTCCGATCGCCGCGCTGGCCTTCCCCTCGACAGACAGCAAGGCCGCATGCAGCGCCTTCTCCTCCGCCGCGCCAAGCTTGGCCGGGTCGACGGCCGTATCGTAGCTCGCCTTGTCCTTCTTCTCCTCGATGCGCACGATGTTGGCGGCGCGGCGATAGGCAACCAGGAGATTGGCGCCATCCTCGCTATCGAGAAACTTCTGCAGCGCCTCGACGCGCGCAAGGAGGCGAACCAGGTCGTCCTCATTGCCGAGCGCGAATACGGCGGAGATCAGATCGTGTCGGACGCCCTTCTCGCGCAGCGCGACTTTCAGGCGATCGGCGAAAAATTCCAGTAGCCCGTTGATCGCCCCGACGACATTCGCCGGCGGAATTTCCTTGCCGCTGGCATCTGCGGCGATCCTGAATTCCTTGCGCAGCTCGATGCGCAACCGGTTCTCGAGAATGAGCCGGATGACGCCGAGCGCCGCGCGGCGCAGTGCGAACGGATCCTTTGAGCCGGTCGGCTTCTCGTCGATTCCGAAAAACCCGATCAGAATGTCGATCTTGTCCGCGAGAGCCACCGCCACGGACACCGGCCCCGTCGGGCAGCGATCGTTCGGCCCGAGCGGTGCGTAATGCTCGGAAATCGCATCGGCGACCGCCGCGTCCTCGCCATCGCCGAGTGCGTAGTAGCGGCCCATCACGCCCTGCAATTCCGGGAACTCGCCGACCATGCCGGTCGTGAGGTCGGCCTTCGCGAGCCGTGCAGCGCGTTGCACCTTCGCTGCGTCGGCGCCCGGCACGTGCCGTGCGATCTCACCGGCCAGCGCCTCGACCCGCTTCATCTTGTCGGCGACGGTGCCGAGCCTGGCATGGAACACGATCTTTTCCAGCGCCGGCACGCGATCTTCGAGCCGGGTCTTGCGATCCTGGTTCCAAAAGAACTCCGCATCGGAGAGCCGCGCGCGTAGCACGCGCTCATTGCCGGCGACGATGGCCTTGCCGCCGTCCTTGGTCTCCATGTTCGAGACGACGAGGAATCGCGGCGCCAGCTTGCCGTCTTCCGTATTGAGCGCGAAATATTTCTGGTTGGCGCGCATGGTTGTGGTCAGCACTTCGGGCGGCAGTGCCATGAAGCGCTCGTCGATCTTTCCCATGAGAACCACAGGCCATTCGATGAGACCTGTGACCTCGTCGGCGAGTGCGGCATCCTCGACCAGCGTCAGCCCGGCCTCTTTCGCGAGGCGCTGAGCCTGATCGAGGATCGAGGCGCGCCGCGCGGCCGGATCGAGAATGACCTTGTGGTCTAGAAGCTTCTGTTTGTAGTCAGCGAACGACGAAACCTCGAACGGCTCCGGCGCGAGGAAACGGTGACCACGGATTTTGTTTGATGAAAAAGACAAATGGATCGGTATAGGAGCTTGGCTATCGGTTCGAAGAATGCAGAAAACGCTCCTAATAGGTCGAACCCACTTGAAAGGAACATCGTTCGACCACCTCATAGACTTGGGCCAAGGAAATGAGAAAAACAGCTCTTGCAAGATGATTACAGCGAGAGCGCCCGTCGGCAGTCCTTCGCGTTTGGCCACAGCAAACCAGACCTCACCCTTCCCGTCGTCGCGCTTCTCGCATTGATCGAGTGAGGTCAAGCCGGCGCTCTTGAGAAAACCCTCGATTGCCTTCTCCGGCGCGCCGACGCGCGGGCCCTTTTTCTCGATCGTTCGGTCGGGCTGCTTTTCCGGCAGTCCGTCGATAACCAGTGCAAGCCGGCGCGGCGTCGCGTAAGCATCGGCGCGCGAGAATTCGAGCCCCTGTTCTTTCAGTTTGTCGCAGACGAGGCGCTTCAGATCTTCGGCCGCGCGTGCCTGCATGCGCGCCGGGATTTCTTCCGAGAACAGTTCGAGCAGGAGTTCGGGCATGGACCTACGCCGCCCTCGCCCGCGTCGCGATCCACGCCTCGCAGCAGCGTTTCGCCAGTGCGCGCACGCGTCCGATATAGGCCTGCCGTTCTGATACGGAGATAACGCCGCGCGCATCGAGCAGGTTGAAGAGATGCGAGGCCTTGAGACACTGGTCGTAGGCCGGCAGCACCAGCGCACCGATATTCCGGCCGTCGTCTTTCGCATCGCGATCGAGCAGCGCCGCGCATTCCTTCTCGGCATCTGCGAAGTGGCGCGTGAGTGTCGCCGTATCGGCCGCCTCGAAATCGTAAGCGGAGAATTCTCGCTCGGCCTGCAGATAGACATTGCCGTAGCGCACGCCGCCTTTGCCGTCGGGCCGGCCGTTCCAGTCGAGGTCGTAGACGTTCTCGACGCCCTGCACATACATCGCGAGGCGCTCGAGCCCGTAGGTCAGTTCGGTCGAAACCGGATCGCATTCGATGCCGCCGACCTGCTGGAAATAGGTGAACTGGCTGACTTCCATGCCGTCGAGCCAGACTTCCCAGCCGAGGCCCCAGGCGCCCAGCGTCGGGCTCTCCCAATCGTCCTCGACGAAGCGCACGTCGTGTTCTTCGAGAACAATTCCCAGCGCGCGCAGGCTATTCAGATAGAGTTCCTGGCTGTCGGCGGGCGACGGCTTCAGGATCACCTGGAACTGGTAGTAATGCTGCAGCCGGTTCGGGTTCTCGCCATAGCGCCCGTCGGTCGGCCGGCGCGAGGGCTGCACATAGGCCGCCTTCCAGGGTTCGCTGCCGAGCGCGCGCAGGGTCGTCGCCCAGTGGAACGTCCCCGCCCCCACTTCCATGTCGTAGGGCTGCAGGATCACGCAGCCCTGTGCCGCCCAATAGTCCTGCAACTTCAGGATCAGGCGCTGGAAGCAGGTCTCAGGATTGGGTTCCGGCGCCGGCGACATCGGATGCAATGGCCCGCGATTCTGGGAAAAGGGCTTATGTTGCGCTGCAAACTAGCGGTGGGCCCGGAGTCGGTCAAGCAACGGGAACCCTTGGCGTTTCGGCCGCACACGGCCCGTTGACCCGCCTCAGATGCCGGCCCCGCACTGGCTGCACAGGGTCCGCTTCGCGGGAACGAACGAGCCGCAGCTCCGGCATTCGATCAGATCCTCGACCCGCGCGGCCGTGCCCGTCGCTTTGGCTTCCCGGCGGGATGCGCTCGGGCGCGGCGTATTCTCGCGCGCGACGCGGGCCTTTTGCTTGCGCTCGCGATCGAGCCGTCCGACCAGGCGGAATCCGTACCAGATCGCCAGCACGACGGCAGCGAGGACAAGAATCTTCGTGAGACTGGGAATGGCGAACATGTGGCCGCATTTAGGGGCCGCGCTGAATCGCGGTCAAGCGGCGCGGGTTTAGATCAGAATGCCGGCACCGTTGCGCAGCACCGCCTCGGCCGCCACGGTGTAACCGCCTTCCGCCCCGTGCAGCACCATCCCCGGCATCAGCCGCGCCGGCGTCGCAACGTTCTTGCGGCCGCGCACCAGGATGCGGGTTGCCGGCTTGTCGCCGCCGGGCCAGAGCGGAAAGACGACGAGTTCGCCGATCTTGCCGGCGAACTCTGACATCAGCCGGTCGATCCGGTCCGCGCGATAGATGAAGGTTATGCTGCCTTTCGGTCGCACCATGACCAGCGCGCAGCGTATCCAGTCGCCGAGCTTCGCCTCGCCTTCATGGTTCGCACCGGCCTTGGCCGGTTGCGGCGACAGCGTACCCGCATCGCCTTCGAGAAACGGCGGATTGGCCATCACATGGGTGAAACTGCCCGGCGCCAGCCGCGGCGGCAGCCGCAGCAGATCGCCGACCATCGCCTCGACGCGACTGTTCATGCGATTGGCCTCGATGTTGGTCGAAGCAAGACGCACGAGGGTGCGATCGCGCTCGATACCCACGATGCGGCAGTTCGGCTCGCGCATCGCGAGACAGAGCGAAGCCGCACCGACGCCGCAACCGAGATCGAGCACCAGGTCGCCCGGCGCCGCCGGCACGGCGGCCGCGAGAAACACCGGATCGATCGCGACGCGATAGCCGGCCGCGGGCTGAGTTAGACGTACCCGCCCGTCCAGCAGCGTATCTTCCGTCACCTGGCCATCGCGCTCAGTCATGGGGCAGCTCCTCGCCGCTTTCGATCAGAATCGAGCGGGCACGATCGAGATCGTCATCGGCCACCATGAGACGTCGCGGCAGAATGCCGAGCGTGCCCTCGACGACCGACATATGGCCGTCGAAGACGATACTTTCGATACCCGCATCGCGCAGCAGCGCGCCGACCCAACTCAACCGGACCAGATCGGTGCTGCGCAGCAATTCCTTCATGCTCTCCCCCGTGTAGGCCCACAAAGCCGCTGGACGGCGCTCTGCCTCGCCTCGCGCCGGCACGGTCGCCTGCGCGGTCTTCGGCGCGCAGGATTGCGATCCTGTTTTCCTTGACCGCCTTGGGGGTCAATCTACACTCAAATTCAGCGCGGCAGAGCATCAGGCCGGGCTCCGATTTCCTGCCGGAGGACGGTTTTTGGCCACTATCGTCAAGCTCGATCGCGACCGCGGCAAGCGTCCCGCACCCTCGCTCGACGCACTCACCGCGCTGGTGGCGACCGATCTGGATCGGGTCAACGCCCACATCCTTCGGCACATGCAAAGCTCGGTCGAGCTGATCCCGCAATTGGCCGGCCATATCGTGGCGGCGGGCGGCAAGCGGCTGCGCCCGATGCTGACCCTCGCGGCGGCCAAGCTCTGCGGTTACGAGGGCGAACGCCATTGCGCCCTTGCTGCCGTTGTCGAGTTCATTCACACCGCCACGCTTCTGCATGACGACGTGGTCGACGAGAGTGCGCTGCGCCGCGGCCGTGCAACCGCGAACGCCGTCTGGGGTAATCAGGCGAGCGTACTGGTCGGCGATTTCCTGTTCAGCCGCGCATTCCAGCTCATGGTCGCCGACGGCTCGCTCAAGGTGCTCGATATTCTTTCGACCGCATCGGCGGTGATCGCCGAAGGCGAAGTGCTGCAACTCGTTACCAGCAACGATACGGCGACCAGCGAACAGGCCTATCTCGATGTGATCCGCGGCAAGACCGCAGCCTTGTTCTCGGCCGCCTGCCGCGTCGGCGCGGTCGTCGCCGACCGGCCGCATGTCGAGGAAGAAGCGCTGGAAAGTTACGGCGAGAATCTCGGCATCGCCTTCCAGCTCATCGACGATGTGCTTGATTATGCAGCCCAGCAGGCGAAGCTCGGCAAGACGATTGGTGACGATTTCCGCGACGGCAAGATCACTCTGCCGGTCATTCTCGCTTATCGCCGCGGCGACGATGCGGAGCGCGAGTTCTGGGTGCGCTGCCTCGAGCGCCAGGAACAGACCGATGCGGATCTGCCGCGCGCACTCGAACTGCTCGAGCGTCATGGCGCCCTCAAGGACAGCGTCGGCCGGGCCGAGCATTACGGCGCGGTCGCCCGCGATGCGCTCGGAATTTTTCCCGACGGGCCGGTCAAGCGCGCGCTGCTGGAACTGGTCGATTTCTGCATCCACCGGGTCCACTGACGGGCACGAAAAAGCCCCGTCTGCCGCGGCTTCGGCCCGGTGGGCGGCCCGGCTTGCGGGGTTTCGCCCGAGGCGCTATACAGCCGGCCCTGTCGGAGTGTAGCTCAGCCTGGTAGAGCACTGTGTTCGGGACGCAGGGGCCGGAGGTTCGAATCCTCTCACTCCGACCAATTCCCTCGATGCCCTAATTCCCATATCGCCACCTTTGCGCGTTGGTCTCCGCGCGATGTCGCGCGGAAGCGCGACGCCATGTCGCGCACCGATCCGCCTGCACTTGCGCCACGTCGCGAAATGATCCCGCCCCGGCCACATTGCGGCCCGGATCGGATCGCGTTGCGGTCTCATTTCCTGACGATGGTCGCTCTCCTTCGAGGGGACGCGCGAATGCATCCGCACCGCGCCAACAGGGGAGATATCGCATGACCCGACGTATTCGACTAATGGCCGGTGCCGCCTGCATCGCGCTGATTGCCGGCATGGCGGCCTGCAACCAGCAGCAGGAACGCGACACATCCAGTACGGGCGACCCGTCCGAGCCGGGCAAGGAGACAGAGCAGACCACCACGGTCGACGACAGCACGATCGTCGTTCAGCCTTTTCCGGCGCCGGAACCCGAAGCCGACCGGGAATTGTCGCGCGATGACGGTCTCGCCAGCGGTGCGATGATTGTCGCCGAAAGCCCGTCGATCGGCTATGCCCCGACGCCTGTCTATGCCGGCGAACGCTACGCCGAGCTCGACGAGGCCGGCGTGTTCGCCGTTGCCGAAGCGCCGGTCTCGACCTTCTCGGTCGATGTCGATACCGGTGCCTACGCCAACATCCGCCGGATGCTGAATGACGGCTATCTGCCGCCGGAAGATGCGGTTCGCATCGAAGAACTCATCAATTATTTCGACTACGGTTATGAAGCCGCACCCGATGCGGAACATCCGTTCAGCATCAACACCGCCGTCGCCCGCACGCCCTGGAACGAAGACACCTATCTGCTGCAGGTCGGATTGAAGGGCTTCGAACCCGCGGCCGAGGAGCACCCGGCGGCGAATCTCGTGTTCCTGGTCGACGTGTCCGGCTCGATGGAGCCCCAAGACAAACTGCCGCTGGTCAAATCGGCTTTGCGCCTGCTGGTGAACGAGCTTCGTCCCCAGGACAGCGTAGCCCTCGTCACCTATGCCGGCAGTTCGGGCATTGCGCTCGAACCCACTTCGGGCGCCAACAAGGCAACGATTCTTGCCGCCATCGACCGGCTGGGTGCGGGCGGCTCGACCAACGGTGCCGGCGGACTGATCGATGCCTATACGCTGGCCGAGCAGGCCATGATCGAAGGCGGCGCCAACCGCGTCATCCTCGCGACCGACGGCGATTTCAATGTCGGCATCACCGACCAGCAGCAACTCGAAGATCTGATCGAGACCAAGCGCAAATCCGGCATCGCATTGACTACGCTCGGTGTGGGCGATGGCAACTACAACGAACCCGCGCTCGAACAGCTCGCCGATCTGGGCAACGGCAACTACGCCTATCTCGACACGCTGCGCGAGGCGCAGAAGGTTCTGGTCAAGGAGATGGGCGCGACGCTCTTCACCATCGCGCAGGACGTCAAGATCCAGATCGAGTTCAACCCGTCCGTGGTCGCCGAGTATCGCCTGATCGGCTACGAGAACCGGATGCTCGAGCGCGAGGATTTCAACAACGATCGGATCGATGCCGGCGAAATCGGCGCCGGTCATACCGTCACGGCGCTCTACGAGATCGCGCTGGTCGGCCAGGAAGGAAGGCTGATCGATCCGCTGCATTTCGGCACATCGCACGAAAATTCGAGCCCCAATTTCGGGGTCGATTTCGCGTTCCTGCGGCTCCGCTACAAACTGCCGGGCGAAGATGAAAGCCGCCTGATCGAGCAGACCTTGGCGGGCTCCGAGCTCGCTGCGGCCGAGCAGCCCGGGCCGGATCTCGCCCGGGCCGCATCGGTCGCTGCCTTCGGCCAGTTGCTGCGCGGCGGCGATCATGCCGGCAGCTTCGAGTACGAGGATATCGCGGCGCTTGCCGAATCTGTCCCCGCGGAAGGCAGCGCCGGCGACTGGGGCGAGTTCATCGACCTGGTGCAGCTCGCCGAAGCGCTCGCCCAGTAACCTCGACGGTCACTTCACGATCACGGGCGGCTCCTTGCGGGGCCGCCCGTTGCCGTCCGGGGTTACCCCGCCCCATAAATACGGCGACCCGTCGTTTTTCTCACATATTCTCCGTAGCTTACATGCACAATAAATATGTGTGAAATGGGCCCGGCCGGTGCTAAAGGATGATCGTCACCTAGCCGACAACGCCAACTACCCATCGCCCGAACGCAGCCCCCGAACGCACCCGCCATGACCTCTCCTCGCCCTGCGACGCCGGGATGGCGGCTGTTCGTTCCCAAGCTCATCACGACGCTGCGCGACGGCTATACGCTCGCCGACTTCCGCAGCGATGCGATCGCCGGCCTGACGGTTGCCATCGTCGCGCTGCCGCTGGCGATGGCGCTCGCGATCGCCTCCGGTACGACTCCGGAGAAAGGCCTCATCACCGCCGTCGTGGCCGGCTTTCTGATTTCGGCGCTCGGCGGCAGTCGATTCCAGATCGGCGGACCGACCGGCGCATTCGTTGTCGTGGTCTTCAACGTCATCCAGCAGCACGGTTATGACGGCCTGATCCTCGCGACATTGATGGCCTCTGTAATGCTCATTGTCGCCGGGCTCGCGCGTCTGGGCACGTGGATCAAATACATTCCCGAGCCGGTCGTGACCGGGTTCACCGCCGGCATCGCGGTCATCATCTTTTCGAGCCAGATCCGCGACCTGTTCGGCCTCAGCCTCGATCAGATACCCGGCGAGTTCATCGAGAAATGGCACGCGATCTGGCTGGCGCGCGATACCGCTTCCTGGGCTGCGATTGCGATCGCCGGTCTTTCGCTCGGCATCATCGTGGCGCTGCGGCATTTCGCACCGAAGGTTCCCGCCTTCCTGACGGCGGTGATCGCCGCCTCGCTTGCCGTTGCCCTCTTCGGCATTCCGGTCGATACGATCGGTTCGCGCTTCGGCGGCATTCCACACGGCCTGCCGGCGCCGGTGCTGCCCGAGATCACGCTGGGACGCATGACGGAGCTGCTGCCGAGCGCTTTCACCATCGCGTTCCTCGCGGGCATCGAGAGCCTGCTCTCTGCGGTGATCGCCGACGGTATGACCGGGCGGCGGCATCGCTCGAACTGCGAGCTTGTGGCCCAGGGCATCGCCAACGGGGCATCGGCACTGTTCGGCGGCATGCCGGCGACCGGCGCCATCGCGCGCACCGCGACCAACATCCGCTCCGGCGCACGCACGCCGGTCTCCGGCATCCTGCACGCGGTCTTCATTCTCGTCTTCATGCTGGCGCTCGGGCCGCTCGCCTCCTTCGTGCCGATGGCGACACTGGCCGCCATTCTGGTGATCGTCGCCTGGAACATGAGCGAGATCGAAAAATTCCGGCAGGTCATGAGCGCCCCCCTCGGCGACCGGCTGGTGCTGCTCATTACATTTGCGTTGACCGTATTGGTCGATCTGACGGTCGCGATCCAGATCGGCGTCGTCCTTGCCGCCATCCTGTTCATGCACCGAATGGCGGAAACCGTGCAGTTCCAGCGCGGCGTCAAGCTTCTGGAAGAGGATGTCGACGATTTCGCGGGGCCGGCGACAGCCTATACCCAGCGCGACAATCTGCCGGACGGCGTCGAGGTATTCCAGTTGCGCGGGCCCCTGTTCTTCGGCGTCGCCTCGCGTCTCACCGAAACCCTCGATGCGCTGGTGCAGCCGCCGCGCGTGTTCATCCTGCGGATGCGGGAGGTTCCGCTGATCGACACCAGTGGGGTCTCCGCGCTGCGCGCTTTCCTGCAGCGCTGCCAGTCGCACGGCACCCAAGTCATCGCGGCCGGTGCCCACCGGCAACCCCAGCGCGTTTTGGCGCAGATCGGTTTCCGCATTGAGCCCGGACCGCTGCGCCTTGCCGACGATTTCGCGGCGGCGCTACGGATGATCGAGGATTAACGCGCCGTTCGGCAGACGCACGGCCACCTACCGGCCGGCGATCGCCGCCACGCCGGCATCGACCGCATCGCCGAAACGCCCGACGATCTGGTCGATCTCGTCGTCGGTCACATTGTATGGCGGTGCCAGCACAATATGATCGCCGCGCCGCCCGTCGACCGTGCCCGGCATCGGATAGCAGATGAGGCCGCGTTCGATCCCCGCTTCCTTGATCCGCATATGAAGCTGGTGCTTCGGATCGAAAGGTTCCTTGCTGGCGCGATCTTTCACGAACTCGACACCCACGAACAGCCCGCGTCCGCGCACGTCGCCCACATGGGCATGATTGCCGAGCCGCTCGGTCAGTGCGTCCATCAGCCGGCCGCCCTGGCGCACGACATTGTCGAGCAGGTTCTCTTCGCGAATGACCTGCTGTACCGCCAGCGCGCCGGCGCAAGCGGTCGTATGCGCGACATAGGTGTGGCCATGCGCGAGAAAGCCGGAATGATTGCGGATCCCCTGCCAGATGCGCTTTGAAACCACCATCGCGCCGATCGGCTGATAGCCGGCGCCGAGCCCCTTCGCGAGCGCGACAATGTCCGGCGCAATCCCGTCATGCTCGCAGGCATAGCGCGTGCCGCAGCGGCCCATGCCGCACATGACCTCGTCGAGGATGAGCAGCACGCCATATTTGTCGCAGATTTCACGGATGCGCTTGAAATAACCCGGCACCGACGGCACCGCACCGAGCGTTGCACCAACCACCGGTTCGGCGATGAAGGCCGCAACCGTTTCCGCGCCGAGTTCGAGGATTGCCGTTTCGAGTTCGTCCGCGACCCGGCGACCGTAGCGCTCCTCGGTTTCGTCCGGCGCGCGCCCCCGATAGGCATAGCAAGGCGCGATATGATGCACGTCCATCAGCATCGGCTGATAGGGCGCGCGGCGCAGCGCGTTGCCCCCAACAGCGAGCGCACCCAACGTATTGCCGTGATAGCTCTGCCGCCGCGCGATGAAATGCCGGCGCTCCTTCTGTCCGATCTCCAGAAAATACTGCCGCGCGAGCTTGAGCGAGGCTTCGATCGCCTCGGACCCGCCCGATACGAAAAACACCTTGTCGAGATCGCCCGGCGCGTCCTCGACCAGCGCCGCCGCGAGCTCCTCCGCCGCATCGGACGTAAAAAACGCCGAATAGGCGAAAGCCAGATCCTGCACCTGCTTCTGGACCGCCGCGATCACCGTGGGATGACTATGGCCGAGGCAGGAGACTGCGGCGCCGCCGCAGGCATCGATGTAGCGCTTGCCGTCGCGATCGATCACATGAATGCCGTCGCCGCGCACGGCAACAGGCATCGAGGCGCCGAGCTCGCGATAGAGAACGTGGCTCATGAAAAGCCTCTTTGCCCTTCGATCAGCGTGAAGGTGACAATATCGCGCAGCACGGTACCGAGCGCATCGTCGAAGGCAGAAATGACGTCGGTGAATCCCGTACCTGCCGCGGTCACCCTCGCTTCGGGTGCCAGCGACGCATGGATCCGGCGTTGCGGCATGCGGATCAGCAGCGCCGAAACCCGGACCAGCACGCTCGGGATTTCGTTGCCTTCCTCATACACCGCCTGGAACTCGCGCAGATCCGTCTTGAGCAGATAATCGGCGCGCAACCCGATCGATTCCATGCCGACGCCGACGATCTTCCCCGTGCTCTCGAAAGATTCGATCAGCAACGTCTGCACCATTTCCGGCGCACGATCGGTCCAGCCGACTTTGGCAAAATACTCGAGGGTGAAAGGCGTACGCGAAAGCGCAATGCGCGCCGTGTCGGTGCCGGCCGGCGCCGTCGGCGCTTCGACCACGAGCTGCCAGTCCACCACCGGCAGATTATCGGGAAAGCTCGATTTCGGTGTGAGTGTATACAGTTCGATCGGATCGTTGACCTCCGGAAAGATGCCGCAGCCGGCGACCATCGCCGTAAGGCCGGCCGCCGAAAAGGCCAAAGCCTGGCGACGGGAAATCGGCCTCTGCGAAATCGGCCTCCGGGAATTCGATTGAATACTCATGGCTGGGTTTCGAATCCTTCCTGGCGATCGCCAAACAGGAACCGCGCGGGATCGCGCTCGAACTGCGCCGCCACGCGCTGCAATTGCGCGACCAGCAGGCGAATTTCCGTGAGCATCTGGGTCGCCTCGTAGAGACCGATGGTCGCAAAATCGCTGATCGGCTGCTGGTTGTCGGTCAGCAGCAGGTCGAGCTGATCGGCGACACCGGTAAAGGATTGCGACATCGTCCGGAGGTCCGATACCGCTGCGTCGACATTGCCGCCGATCTGCCCCGCGCTTGTGCTGAGTTCGTTGGCGAGCGTCTCGATGGCCAAGCTCATATCCGAAATGTTCTGTGCCGCTTCGGCGCCGCTCGACAGCAACCTCGTTATATCGCCGGAGGACGCATCGAGTTTGCCGGTTATCGACTCAAGATGTGCCAGCGTATCGGTTATCGCATTACGGTTATCTTCCGAGAACAGGAGTGTGATCTGTTCAAGTAGGACCGTCGCGCGCGCCAATGTTTCCGGAACGCTTTCGAAGATCTGCGCGAGCTTGCCCGGTCGCGAGGGAATGACCGGATAGGGTCGCTCCGTCGTGATTGGCAAAGTTTCGGCGCCTTCGGATCCGCCGGACAGCAGCACATAGAGAACGCCGGTAATGCCCTGCGGCTCGATCGTGGCAAATGAATCCGTGCGCAAAGGCGTCGTCGCATCCACTTCGATGGTGATGCGCACCCGCTCGAAATTGTCGGGATCGATCTGCAGTTCTGCAACCCGCCCGACGACAATGCCCCGGTATCGAACCGGGCCGTCCTCGTTCAGGCCGGTGATGTCGCCGCCATAGAGGATGTCGTAATAGGCGTATGACTCGTCGCCCGAATAGTTGGCGAGCCACGCAACGAATCCCATCAGCCCGACCGCCAGCGCCAGCACGAAGGCACCGACTGCAACATGGCTTGCCCGGGTTTCCATCCGATCAGTAGCCCCACATTGTCACGACGAACCGATTCCGGCGGCTCGAGCACGCGGCCCATGGAAGTATTCGCGGATCCAAGGGTGATCGTCGGCTAAGTGCTCCGCCATGGTCCCCACCCGGACCTGCCGGTCGACCAGCACGGCGATACGGTCGCAAATCGCCACCAGACTGTCCAGATCGTGGGTCACCATGACGACCGTGAGGCCGAGCGAGCGCTGCAGGCTCAGGATCAATTGGTCGAAGGCCGCGGCGCCGATCGGATCGAGGCCGGCGGTCGGTTCGTCGAGGAACAGGATTTCAGGATCGATGGCGATGGCCCGGGCGAGACCGGCGCGTTTGCGCATGCCGCCCGAAAGTTGCGAGGGATATTTGTTGACCGCATCCACCGGCAACCCTGTCAGTCCGATCTTCAGGCTGGCCAGCCCCTCGCGGGTGCGTCGCGACAACTGCGTGTGCTCGCGCATCGGCACCTGAACATTTTCCGAGACCGTCAGCGAACTGAAGAGTGCGCCGCCCTGGAACAGGACGCCCCACTTTGCCTGCAATCGACGCCAATCCGCGTCGGTCAGATTTCCGGTGTCGCGGCCGAGCACTTGTATGCGACCGGCCGCCGGCCGATTGAGGCCGACGATGGTACGCAGCAGCACCGACTTGCCGGTTCCCGATCCGCCGACAACGCCCATCACTTCGCCGCGCCGGATATCCAGATCGAGATTCTCGTGTATCACCTGCTTGCCGAACCGGTTGACCAGACCGCGGATCGAGATCGCGATGTCCGCGCCGCCCTTTGCCTTGTCGGTGTTCGCCATCCTCAGACCCCCACATAGGAGAAAAAGATGGAAAACACCGCGTCGAACACGATGACGAGAAAGATGCCCTCGACCACGGCCTGCGTTGTGCGACGACCCACGCTCTCGGCGCTGCCGGTGACCATCAGTCCCTGATAACAGCCGACCAGACCGATCAGAAAGCCGAAGACCGGGGCCTTGATCAGGCCGACCCAGAAACTCCAGAGGGTCACGGCCTCTTTGAGCTGGTGAACGAACTGGGCCGGAGACAGATCGATCAGCACGACCGCCATCACGCCACCGCCCAGCAGGCCCATGATGTCGGCAAAGAAGGTCAGCAGCGGCAGCGCAATCAGCAGCGCGTAGATCCGGGGCAACACAAGCACCTCGATCGGGTCGAGGCCGAGGGTGCGGATCGCATCGACCTCTTCGTTCACCTGCATGGTTCCGATCTGCGCGGTGAAGGCGCTGCCGGAACGGCCGGCGACCATGATCGCGGTCAGCAGGATCCCCATTTCGCGCAGGACGGAAATGCCGACCAGGTTGACCGTAAAAATTTCGGCACCGAACTGCCGTAACTGATCGACGCCCTGATAACCGAGCACGACGCCGACAAGAAATGTGATGAGGCCGACGATCGGCATCGCGTTCAGGCCCACCTGTTGCAAATGATAGACCATCGAGGTGAAACGAAGCCGCCCCGGGCGGACCGCGACACGGCCCATCGTCACGATCGTCACCCCGAGAAAGCTCAGGAGGGCCCGCCCCTCGTGGCCAATGGCCAACGTTCCGGCGCCGGTGCTCTCCAGAAAGTCGAGCAGCAGGTTGCGGGGCTCGGGGGGCGGCGGAGTCCGATCGGTCGATTCCGCAACGCGCTCGTAAAGCGGGGCGAAATCGGGAGCCAGCCCCTCGACCGTCACGGCACCGTGGCGCCCGGCCCAATGCCGCCGCTGGCGTTCGATCAGCCAGGCGCCGGCACTATCGAGCGCCGTCAGACCGCTGAGATCGACGGTCACAGGCAGGTCGGACGACGATTCCTTTGCATCGAACCGCCGCTTGAGGGCGGGAACCGCATCGAGAGTCCAGCGCCCGCCCAACCGGACATAGCGGCGACGGTCGCGCGTTTCGCTCTCGTACCAGGCGTCGTCTTGGGCCATCCGCCCTTCTTTTCCGATGCCCGTGCCGGGAAGGCAATCCCCCGCCATCGCCGTTTGTCATCGGCGGGAACCGCCGCTAGTCTCGCCCGCCGGCGATGGAGGCTCGTTTCCCGGGATGGATTTACGCGATCATATCCGCAGCATTCCGGACTTTCCCAAGCCCGGAATCATGTTTTACGACATTTCGACGCTCCTCGCGCACCCGCAGGCCTGGCGCGCGACGGTCGAGCGGCTGGCCGAACATATCTGCCCGCTGAAACCCGATCTGCTGGCCGGCATCGAATCCCGCGGCTTCCTGGTCGCAGCACCCCTCGCCCTCTATCTCGGCTGCGGCTTCATCATGGTGCGCAAGGCCGGCAAGCTGCCGGGCAAGGTCGTGCGCCACCGCTACGACCTCGAATACGGAACCGACATCGTCGAAATCCAGGCCGATGCCGTGCAGCCGGGCCAGCGGGTCGTGGTGATCGACGATCTGATCGCAACCGGCGGCACGACTGCGGCGACCGTGGAACTGCTGCGCAGCCAGGGCGCAACCGTGGTGGGCGCCGCCTGCATCATCGAGCTCAGTTTCCTGAAGGGCCGCGAGCGGATCGACGTGCCGTTCACCGCGCTTGCCGCGTACGACGAATAAGGCGAGCGCCGCGGCGCGCTCACGCCCCGCCGAACAGCGAGCGCAGCATCAGCGACCATATCGTCCAGGGCGGCGATTGTTGCACCGATGAATGCAGCGGATCGAAGCCGGCCCGTTCAAGACGCCGCAGGTGGGCGCGCGCGATCGTGCCCGACAGCAGAACGGGGCGCAGCGCGCGCGAAAGGCTACGGGCGGCGCGATTTCCCGCATCGAGATGCGCCCGGGCGACCGCCGCGATCTCAGCAACCAGAGCGGATCGTTTCGCGGCCGACGCGGGTGCGATGAGATCCTGTACGGCAAGCCCGGCGCGCTGCATGGCATCCTCGGGCAGATAGGCGCGCCCGGCCGCGGCATGGAACGGGATGGCGCGCAGAAGGCCGGTTAACGCATAGCCGATGGCGATCTCGCGCAGCGCAACGCGGGTCGCCGCATCCTCGCGCGAATCCGCTATCAGGATCTGCGCGGCAAGCTCGAGCAGCGGCGCAGTCGTGGCTTCGGCATAGTCGATCAGCGCCGGATGGTCCGGCAGCGGCGCTGCGTCCATGTCGCGTTCGCGCGCGAGAAGCAGCCGCTCGAAGGGCTCGCGCGGCAGATTGTGCCGCCCGATCGCCCGCGCCAGCGCGACCGCCACGGGATGCTCACGAATCGGCTCGCCGGCGACCATCTGGTCGAGACTGTCGCGCCACCATTGCAGCCGGATCAGCCCGAGCATCGGCTCGCTCACCGACTCGCGTGCCCGGGCGATTTCGAGGTTGAAGGCATAGAGGGCGAGCAGGTCGGATCGGCGTTCGGCCGGCGCGAACAGCACCGTCAGATAGCGATCTCGATCGCCGCGGCGCACCGCATCGAGGCAAAAATCGTTCACCGGTGCCGAGTCGCTCGACAATTCGCTCTCCCGCCCCGTGTCCCGCTCGGGTCTCCCGCCGGCGCACGCCATGCCACAGACGGCCGCGCCGCTTCAAAAACCCAGCCCCAAGGTCTACAATATCAGTAGTGATCGATTTCTGAACGGGGGACCGGAACGATGAAGATTCTCGAAAGCCTGCACCTGACCCTGATCGCGGGTCTGGTGCTCCTTGTGATCGTGGTCATCGGCTTGCACGCGCCCGATGTCGCCACCCATGCCTACTGGGCATTCATATTCCGTCTGGTGCATGTCTTCTTCGGCATTCTATGGATCGGGCTGCTCTACTATTTCAACTTCGTCCAGATCCCGAACATGGCGAAGATCCCGGACGACCAGAAGCCGGCCATCGGCAAGGTGATCGCGCCGGCCGCTTTGTTCTTCTTCCGCTGGGCCGCAGCGATGACGGTGCTGTTCGGGGTGATTACCGCCTACATGAACGGCTATCTCGTCGAAGTACTGACCTTCCAGATGCCGACGCTCAGCATCGGTGTTTTCCTGGCGCTGATCATGGCCGCCAATGTGTGGTTCATGATCTGGCCGAACCAGAAGAAGGCGCTCGGCATTGTTCCGGCCGAGCCCGACGCCAAGAAGAAGGCGGCGCGAGTGGCGATGCTGGCTTCGCGCACCAACACGATGCTCTCGCTGCCGATGCTCTACTGCATGGTGGCCTATCAGAATGTCGGCTAGATCCCGCCGACAGACGTGACGACAAACAGGGCCCGGCAACGGGCCCTGTTTTCGTTTGGGCCTCAGATAATCGTGAGGATCAGCATCCAGACCGGGATGGCGATGCGGGCAAAATCGGCCCAGCGCTTTTCGCCGGTGAAGCGGCCGGCCGAACGCCAGATCCCGACCGTGACGACGATGTTGTACGGGATCGAGAAGGCATAGCCGAGGATGAACGCCGCAATCGGCCTGTCGGCCGAGATCAGCCAGAGAAACAATCCCATCGTCCCCAGATTGATCGCGAGCCCGCCAAAGATCGCCCAGTTCCAGACCGCATCGACGAGCGGGACCTCGCCGCGCCACAGCCGCCGAAGCGCCCTCACGACGCCCCCGCCCCGCCGGCGGTCTCGACGGCGATCAGGGCGGCCGCGACCCGGCGCCCCTCCGCCATCAGCACGTTGAAGGTGCGGCAGGCGGCGCCGGTATCCATCGGTTCGACGCCGACGCCCGCTGCACGCAACGCGGCACGCAGAGCCGGCGCCACCTGCGTCAGACGGGGCCCGCAGCCGAGCAGCAGCAATTCGACCTCGCCGGCCCGACCGGCCGCGACGACCGCCGCGAGCGTCTCAACGGTTACATTCTGGGGCGCTGAAACGCTCCAGGCTTCCGTCCGTTCGGGAAAGACGAGCACCGATCCCTGATGAATCTGTCCGGCAATGCGGAAACGACCCGATCCGTAGGATTCGATGATCTGCCGGCCTTCGGGCACGAGCGGCGTAATGTCCATCGGATGCTCCTCGGCGCCCGCCGCGTCGCACTCGATCGGGCGGATCAGGGACGCGTGTCGGGAACCGCGTCCGCTTCGCGTGCCATGCGCGCAGCGACCCCACGCAGGTTCATGTACAGGAGAAGCGGCGTCGCTACGTAGATCGTCGAATAGACGCCGATCAGCATGCCCCATGTCAGCGCGATCGAAAAATTCCGCAGGACGTCGCCACCGAAGATCAGGAGCGCAAGGACCGACAGCAATGTCAGGCCGCTGGTGTTGACCGTACGCGAAAGCGTCCGGTTGAGCGAAAGATTGAGCAGATCCGGCATCGACATCTTTTTGTAGCGCCGCATCTCGGTGCGGATGCGGTCGTAGATGACGACGGTGTCGTTGACCGAATAACCGGCGATCGTCAGCACCGCCGCCACGGTCGCCAGATTGAAATCGAGACCGAGCAGCGCGAAGAGTCCGACCGTCGTCACACAGTCATGGATCAGTGCAAAAATCGCATTGATGGCGAACTGCCATTCATAGCGGAACCAGATATAGATCATGATGCCGCCGATCGCGAGCAGCAGCGCCCAGATCGCATCGACGATCAGCTCGTCGCCAACTTTCGGCCCGACGAACTCGGTGCGCCGGTACTCGTATTGATCGCCGAGAGCATCCTTGACTGCCTCGACAGCCGCGGCCTGTTCGGCTTCGGAACCTTCCTGACGCTGCATGCGGATCAGCACGTCTTGCGGCTGGCCGAACTCCTGAAGCTGGATCTCGCCAAGGCCGAGCTCCTCGATATCGTCGCGCATCTGGGCGAGGTTCGCCGCCTGCGGCGCGCGCACTTCCATCAGGATGCCGCCGCTGAAATCGATGCCGAAATTGAGCCCCTTGACCCCGATCAGCAGGATCGAACCGACCACCAGCACCAGCGAGATCGCCGCGAAGAAGCGGTGATACTTCATGAAGTCGATCTTCGGCTCTTCCGGGAAGATGCGCAGCGGACGGAACATTCAGCTCATCTCCTCTAGAGCGGCAGCGTCTGCGGGCGGGTGCGCCGCAGCCAGAAACCGACGATCATCCGCGACACGACCACCGCGGTAAAAAACGAGGTAATGATCCCGAGCGACAGCGTTACGGCGAACCCTTTGACCGGGCCGGAGCCGAACATGAACAGGATCAGCGAGGAAATTAGCGTGGTCAGATTGGCATCGATGATGGTGCTCATTGCTTCGCGATAGCCGGCATCGATCGCACTCACCGGCCCGCGTCCGGCGCGCATTTCCTCGCGGATGCGCTCGAAGATCAGCACGTTCGCGTCGACTGCCATACCGAGAGTCAGCGCGATACCGGCGATACCCGGCAAGGTCAGCGTGGCCTCGAGGACCGAGAGTAATCCCAAAAGCAGAAGCCCGTTCAGAATGAGGGCGATATTGGCGATGATGCCGAAAAACCCGTAGAGAACCACCATCATGACGATGACCAGGGCGAGACCGATCAGGCAGGCCTCGGTACCGGCGGCGATCGAATCCGCCCCCAGATCGGCGCCGACCGTCCGCTCTTCGAGCACCGTCAGCGGCGCGGGTAACGCACCGGCGCGGAGCAGCAGCGCCAGATCGTTGGCGCTTTGCACGGTCATATCGCCGCCCTCGATGATGCCGGCGCCCCCGAGGATGGCGGATTGAATGACCGGCGCACTGATGACCTTGCCGTCGAGCACGATCGCAAACAGTTTGCCGATATTCTGGCTGGTCGCATCGGCGAAGCGCTTGCCGCCCACCGAGTCGAACTTGAACGATACGACCGGCTGGTTCTGCTGGAACGTCGCCTGCGCGTCGGTCAGATTCTCGCCCGATACGATGATCCGCTTGTTGACGACGTACCAGCGCTCCGGCTCGCCGCTCTCATTGGTCTGCAGCGACGGCAGGAGCTCCGCCGTGGGCGGCAGCCCACCGGCCTGCGCCTGCTCGGGCGAGACCGCCATGTCGATGAAGCGGAAATCCATCTTCGCGGTCTGGCCGATGAGATCCTTGATCCGCTCCGGATCCTTGACGCCGGGAAGCTGGATCAGAATGCGCTCCTCGCCCTGGCGCTGGATCGACGGCTCACGCGTGCCGGTTTCGTCGATGCGGCGGCGCACGATCTCGATCGAGCGCTGGATCGCGTCGCGCTTGAGGCGCAGGATCTCGGCGTCGGTGAACGCCATGCGCGCGGTCCCATCATCGGCAATGTCGAGCGTCATGCCGATCGCGAGCTCACTGAGGATCGGGCGCGCCCGTTCGATGTCGGCCGGATCGCGCAGCTTCACCTGAACGGCATCGCCGGCGACGCCCAGTTCGGTATAGCCGAGCTGGGCCGCGCGGAATTCCGAGCGTACACCGTCGACGAGCGCCTCGAGCCGTGCGTCGAGCACCGAATCGACATCGACCTCCATCAGCAGATGCGAGCCGCCCTGCAGATCGAGCCCGAGCGTGAGGTGACGCTGCGGAAACCAGTCCGGCAGCCAGGCGACGCTCTCTTTGCTGACGAGGTTCGGCAGCGCCAGAAGGATGCCGAAGACGCACAGCGCCGTAACGGTGATCACCTTCCAGCGCGGAAAATTCAGCATGGTGACATTCCGTTAGGCGGATTCAGCAATGAGATGACGGGTTCGAACTTGCCGGCCGAAGCCGGTCGGATCAGCTTCCCTTGGGCGTCTCGGCCTCGTCGTTGGCCGGTGCCCGGGTGACCAGATCGCTGATGGCCGAGCGCTGAACCCGCACGCGGACACCCTCCGCGATTTCGACCTGCACTTCGGTATCGCTCACCACCTTCGTCACTTCGCCGATGAGACCGCCGCCCGTGACGACCCGGTCGCCGCGCTTCAGCGCCGAAACCATGGCGCGATGCGCCTTCATCTTCTTCTGCTGCGGACGGATGAGGAGGAAATAGAAGACGACAAAGATAAGGACGAGCGGCAAGAGGCCGACGAGATCGAAGCCACCGGCGCCGGCTGCGGCGTCTTGGGCATAGGCGGTCGAAATCCACATCGAAAAATCCCTCCGGTGAGCAGCAATCAGGCGCCGGACTATAGCGGCCGCGCCCGGAATTGCAACGGCGACGGGCCTAACCGACTTTCAAAGAACCGCCGCTAAGTGGCTGATGCAACAGCCTCTATTCGCTTGTGACATCCTGCCACTCCCCTGCTAGGCTCGCCGCGCTTCACGAACCGGGCAGGCAATCGCGTATGGCCGACGAGGATCTCACGCCGCTCCTTTCACGCATTGCCGATGCGCTGGAGCGATTGGCGCCCCCGCTGCCGCGCGGCGACGATCTCGGCAAAGCCGAGGCCTTTGTCTGGCATGCCCGCGAAAGTCGGCTCGAAGCGGTGCCGCAGGTCAACCGCGTCGATCTCGATCTGCTGCGCGGGATCGACAATGCGCGCGACATCCTGCTGCGCAACACCCGCCAGTTCGCCAACGGTTACCCGGCCAACAACGCGCTCCTCTGGGGCGCGCGCGGCACCGGCAAGAGTTCGCTCGTCAAGGCGGTTCATGCGGCGGTCTGCGAGGAAACCGGCGGGCGTCTCGCGCTCGTCGAAATCCACCGCGAGGACATCCACTCGCTGCCCGCCTTGCTGCCGTTGCTGCGACAGCACGATCGGCGGTTTCTTCTGTTCTGCGACGATCTCTCGTTCGACGGCGGGGATGCCAGCTACAAGTCGCTGAAGGCAGTGCTCGAGGGCGGCATCGAAGGCCGGCCGGACAATGTCCTGTTCTACGCCACGTCGAACCGCCGGCATCTGATGCCGCGCGACATGATCGAGAACGAGCGTTCGACCGCGATCAATCCTTCGGAGGCGGTCGAAGAGAAAGTCTCGCTGTCCGACCGGTTCGGGTTGTGGCTCGGCTTCCATAACTGCGACCAGCCGACCTTCTTCGCGATCGTCGAGGGTTATGCGAAGCATTTCGGGCTCGATGTCCCGGTCGACCGGTTGCGCGCCGAAGCGGTCGAATGGTCGGTCACGCGCGGCGGCCGCTCCGGTCGCGTCGCCTGGCAATATGTGCAGGATCTCGCCGGCCGGATGGGAAAGCGGCTCGACCAGCACTGATCCGATCCGGGCGGCGCACGCCCTTGGTAAGGGAGTGCTCACACCGCAGAACCCAAGGAGCGCGCGTCAGGCGCCGAGATCGCTCAGATATTCGCGTGGATCGACGGCTTCCGTGCCGCGCCGCAGTTCGAAATGAAGTTGCGGACTGGTAACGCTGCCGCTGGACCCGACGCGCGCAATGGTCTGGCCGCGTTCGACCGTCGCACCGCGCTCGACCAGCATCGATTCATTATGCGCATAGGCCGAGACGAACCCGTCCGCGTGCCGCACCAGCAGCAGATTGCCGAAGCCGCGCAACTCGTTGCCGGCATAGACGACGACCCCGTTCTCGGCCGCCCTGACCGGCGTCCCGCGCGGCGCTGCGATGTTGATGCCGTCATTGTGCAGCCCGTCCTCGGCGCCGCCGAATTCCGAGATCACTTTGCCGTTGACCGGCCAGAGAAAAGTGCTTTTGGCGCGCGCCGCCGGCTCGATCAGCATCGGATCGACCGCGGCGGTCTGCGTCGGTTCCGCAGTTTCGACCGGGTCCGGCACCGGTGCCGCCGCCGGCGCGGGATCCGTAACGGGTTCCGCTACGGGATCCGTTGTGGGTTCTGCAGCCGGATCGGCAGCCGCGGGATCGGCAGCCGTCGGATCTGTCGTGAGATCGGCGTCGGTATCCGCGACCGGGTCGGAAGCATCCGGCTTCGGCGGCGGCACGCCGTCGCTACCGGACGATCCCCCGGACGATCCCGACGTCACGACCGGCGGCGCACCGAGCCCGCCCGTCGACCCTGATGGGGTTGGAACGGAAACGGTCTCGGCCGGCATGGGCGGTTGGGCCGGTTCGACCGCAGCCGGTTCGACGGTTCCCGGTTCGCTTGCGGGCAAAACGGGTGCGGCCGCTATCGCCATCGGTTCGACCGGTGCCGGCAGGACGAGCGACTGGCCGACCGCGACCGTGTAGGGCGCCTCGATCCTGTTCATCTTCGCGAGCGTGCTGGAATCGAGGCCGTATTGCCGCGAAATGTCCTGCAGCGTTTCGCCCGGTGCGACGACATGAACGCGCTGATCGGGAATTCGAAGCTGCTGGCCGGGCGTCAACGTAAAGGGCGGCTGCAGCGCGTTGCTGTCGATGAGGCTGCGGATCGGAACTTTGAAGCGGCTGGCGACGCCGTGGACGGTGTCGCCCGGCACCACCGTGTAGTTGCCGGCCATCGTCGTCGCGGCCGTTGCGCTGGTCGTGGGCGCCGGTGCGGTGACGACCTCCGGCGGTCGCCCCGACTGGTTGCAGCCGGCCAGCAGCAGGATGACGCCCGCCATCGCCAGAAACCGGCAAGAACGCCGCGACATAGGCTTCGAGGATCCCGAGTCGGCAAAAATTCCCGTCATGGGAAATTGCTCATGCCAGACTGGAATCGTCCGGTCCAGCGGCGAAATCGGGCTCGGTTGCCTCGGCCGCGGTAACAGTGCCCGAGAGCAGCGGCACAAACCGGACTGGCGCCAGCGTTTCCTCCCGGATGCCGTCCGCGGTCCGGGTCAGCCGCACCAGCTCCTGATCGCCGCGCTCCGGACCGACCGGCACGACCATGATGCCATCGGGCGCAAGCTGGTCGATCAGCACCTGTGGAATGGCGGCGGCCGCCGCCGTCAGCATGATACGGTCGAAGGGTGCCGCCGCCGGCCAGCCCTCGTTGCCGTCGCCGACCCGCGCATGGATGTTGCGCAGGCCCAGTTCGGCGATCCGCTTCAGCGCCTCCTCGAGCAGCGCCGCATAGCGTTCGATCGTGTAGACCTCCTGCACCAGCAGCGACAGAACCGCCGCCTGATAGCCCGAGCCGGTGCCGATCTCGAGGACCCGATGGGTCGGCTTTAGATCGAGCGCCTGGGTCATGATCGCAACCACCTGGGGCTGCGAGAGAGTCTGGCCGTGGCCGATCGGCAGCGCGCGATCTTCGTAAGCCTGGTCGAGAAACGGCCGCGGGACGAAGGTCTCGCGCGGCACCCGTTCGATGGCAGCCAGCACGGCGGTATTGGTAATGCCCGAGCGGCGCAGCTTCATGATGAGACGAATTTTGCGGGCGGCGAGGCTCACGCGAATTCCTGTTTCATCCGCCGCATCATGCCCTGATGCGTGAGATCGATATGCAGCGGCGTCACCGCGATCGCCCCGGCCTCGACCGCCGCGAGATCGGTGCCCTGCTCGAGTGCTTCGTCGCTGGTGAAATCGCCGATCCACAGATAGGGCCGGCCGCCCGGATCGGTGACCGGCACGATCTCGATGCTGGCGACGCGGCGGCCCTGTGTTGCGAGCTGCACGCCGGTCACGGCATTCGCCGATACGTTCGGAAAATTGACATTCATCAGCACGCCCTTCGCCCAGGGAAAGCGCGTGAGGCGGCGGATCACGTCGGGTGCGTGATGTTCGGCCGTCTGCCATTTGAGCGGCTGGGTTCCGTCGCGCACCTGCGACAGCGCGATCGCCGGCAGGCCGATCAGCGTCGCCTCAAGCGCCGCCGAGACCGTACCGGAATAGGTCACGTCCTCGCCGAGATTGGCACCGCGATTGACGCCGGAAAGAACGAGATCGGGTCGGCGCCTGGGCATCAGATTGCTGACCGCGACCAGCACGCAATCGGTTGGCGTGCCGTCGACGGCGAAGCGCCGCTTGGAAAGCTGCCGCACCGTGAGCGGCCGGCGCAGCGTGAGCGAATGCCCAGCCCCACTCTGTTCGATCTCGGGTGCGACGACCCAGACATCGTTGCTGAGAGCCCGCGCGACCCGTTCCAGCACCTTGAGGCCGGGCGCATTGATGCCGTCGTCGTTGGTCACCAGAATGCGCGAACAAGCGAGGTCGAGCGGGCCCTCAAGCATGGGCGTGAATCGTATCGAGGCCGTTCATGTACGGGCGCAGTACCGGCGGAATCTCGATCGATCCGTCCGCCTGCTGGCAGTTTTCGAGGATGGCGATCAGCGTCCGGCCAACGGCAAGGCCCGATCCGTTGAGCGTGTGCACGAAACGCGTGCCCTTCTCGCCTGCCTCGCGGAAGCGTGCCTTCATGCGCCGCGCCTGGAAGTCGCCGCAGTTGGAGCAGCTCGAAATCTCGCGATAGGCTTTCTGTCCCGGAAGCCAAACCTCAATGTCGTATGTCTTCTGCGCGGCGAAGCCCATGTCGCCCGTGCACAGCAGCACCACGCGATACGGCAATCCGAGCCGCTTCAGAACCTCTTCGGCGATGCCGGTCATGCGCTCATGTTCGGTTTCGGATTCATCCGGCCGCACGATGCTGACGAGCTCGACCTTGGTGAACTGATGCTGCCGCACCATGCCGCGCGTATCCTTGCCCGCGGCGCCCGCTTCCGAGCGGAAACACGGTGTCTCTGCGGTGAAGCGCAACGGCAGCACCGCGTCGTCGAGGATCTGCTCGCGCACCAGATTGGTCAGCGATACTTCGGCGGTCGGAATGAGCCAGAGGCCGGTCGTCGTGCGAAACAGATCGTCGGCAAATTTCGGGAGCTGGCCGGTGCCGTACGGCACCTCTTCGCGCACCAGCAAGGGCGGCCGCGTTTCGGTATAGCCGAACTCCTCGGTGTGCATGTCGAGCATAAAGGCGCCGAGCGCGCGTTCGAGCCGCGCCAGCGCGCCCTTGAGCACGACGAAACGCGCGCCCGACATCCGCGCCGCCGCCTCGAAATCCATCAGGCCGAGTTTTTCACCGAGATCGAAATGCTGCCTGGGTTCGAAATTGAACTGCCGCGGCGTGCCGACCTTGCGCAGCTCGACATTCGCTTTTTCATCCGGGCCTTCCGGCACGTCGGGCGCCGGCAGATTCGGTATCGCCGCCAGCGCCGCTTCGAGCGCGGCCGACGTTGCCTGCTCCTGAGCCGCAATCTCGTCGAGCCGTGTCTTGAGGGCCGCGACCTGCGCCATCAGCGCATCGGCGTTGCCGCCCTTTTTCTTCGCCTCGCCGATCGCCTTCGAGGCCTCGTTGCGCTGCTGCTGCAGCTCCTGGAAACGCGTCTGCGCGGCACGCCATTCGGTGTCCATCGCAAGAAGCTGCGCGGCCATCGGCGGAAGACCGCGACGGCCCAGTGCCCAGTCGAATGCGTCCGGTGTTTCTCGGATGAATCGGATGTCGATCATGCAATTCGGCGCCTCGTTGCGGGCGCCGTTATAGGGCCCGGAAGCCCGTCCCGTCCACCGGTCGGCCCCCCGGAGGTCGGGTCTCGGCGGTTCGTCAGCCCGCCGGCTTGTCGGTGGCCGGTGGGACGACCGTCGGCGTGATCTCGACCGCCGGCTCGGCATCCGGCGGCGCATCATCGGCAAGTTCGGCCTCGAGTTCGGCCTCCTGCTCCTGGCGCTTGCGCTCGAACAGCCGCGCCATCCAGATCGAGACCTCGTAGAGCATGATAACCGGGATCGCGAGGCTCAACTGGCTGACCGGATCGGGCGGCGTGATGATTGCGGCGACGATCAGCACGCCGACGATCGCATATTTGCGCTTGGCGGCGAGGCCCTTCGACGACACGATTCCGACGCGCGCCATCAGGGTCAGCACGACCGGAAGCTGGAAGCAGAGGCCGAAGGCGAAGATCAGCTTCATGCTCAGCGAGACATACTCGCCGATGCGCGCTTCGAGTTCGATCGGCAGCGACCCGTCTTCGCCGCCCGGCTGCTGGAATCCCAGGAAAAATTTCCATGCCAGCGGCATCAGCACGTAATACAGGATTGCCGCACCAATCGTGAACATGACCGGGGCCGCAATCAGAAACGGCAGGAACGCATGCTTCTCGTGCTTGTACAGGCCCGGCGCCACGAACTTGTAGATCTGTGTGGCGAAGATCGGGAACGAGAGCATCAGCGCGCCGAAGAAGCCGAGCTTCACATTGGTGAAGAAGCCCTCGGCGAGGCCGGTCATGATCAGGCGCGCATCGGGATTCTGTTCGCGCAGCAGCTTGGCCAACGGCTCGGCGAGGAAATTGAAAACGTCCTGCGCGAAATAGAAACAGCCGAGGAACGCAATAAACATCGCGACGACGGCCCAGAGCAACCGGCGCCGCAACTCGACCAGGTGATCGAGCAGCGGCATTTTCTGCCCTTCGACATGCTTGCGCTCGGTGTCACTCACCATGCGTCAGCTGCCGATCTTGCCGGCCGGTTCGGCCGGCTTGTCGGCGGGCACTGCGACGGCTGCTTCTGCCGGCTGCGAGGCGGGCATCGACGGCGCCGCATCGACAGTGGCGGTGGGCGGTTCGGTCGCTGCCGGCGCGGCGATCGCCGGCGTAACGATCGCCGGCTTGCCCGCTGCGGCCTTGTTGTCGTGCACGGGGGTATTCGGGTCGAGCGAGCGCTTCATTTCACCGGTCGGGTCGATCGTCGATTCGATCTGCCGCTTGAGCGTGCCCTGCCGCGCCGACGTCACGATCTTCTTTGCATCGTCGAGATCGGCCTCGCGCACGATCGAATCGACACCCGACTGGAACTCGCGCGAAAGCTTCCGCGCCTGCCGCATCCAGTGCGCGCCGGTTCGCAATACGACTGGCAAATCCTTCGGGCCAACGACGATCAGCGCGACCACGCCGATAATCGCCAGTTCGGCCCAACCGATATCGAACATGATGAGGGCTCCCGGGGAAATCCCCGGCCGGCAAGACTAGCTTGCCGCCTTGTCCTTGTGCACGGCGCTGGCGACCGTCGCGGTATCCTTGTGATCGATCACCTTGTCGCTCTCTTCGCCCTCGGCCTTTTCTTTCTGATCTTCCTTGAGGCCGCGCTTGAAGGCGGTCACGCCCTGACCGAAATCTTTCATCACCTTCGAAATCTTGCCGCCGCCGCCGAAGAGGATCAGCACGACCGCCAGCACGATGAGCCAGTGCCAAATGCTGAAGCTGCCCATGTCTAAGATTCTCCCTTAAGTGACGGTCTCAAGCCGTCGTCGCCGCGGACTATCGCAAAATCGTCCGGGGCAGGCAATCAATCCCGGACCGAGGGCTGATTCACCCGATTTTATCGGGAAATACAAATGCTTGGCCGGATGCGACCGAGACCGCGACGCGGCTGCCGATTTCCGGCACGTCGCGGCCGATCAGACGGGCTTCGAGATGCCATTCCCGCCCTCCACTGCCCTGCATACAGAGCCGGACCAGGCTCGCTCGACCGAGCGTTCGGACGTCGGTGACGGTCGCGTCGGTGCCCGGACTGCCGGGCGCTGCGAGCCGCACCGCCTCGGGCCGCACCACGACTTCGACGCGGCGCCCCTCTTCGAGATCGCCCGCCGGCAGATCGAGAACCGGCGTTGAAACCCGACCGCCAATGACCAGACCGTCGAGACGATTGACCCGGCTGAAGAAGGCGGCGACGAACGGGCTCGCAGGCCGGTCGTAGATCTCGCGCGGCGTGCCCTGCTGCTCGATCCGGCCCGCCCGCATGACCGCCAGCCGATCGGCGAGGAACATCGCCTCCTCGGAATCATGGGTGACCATCAGGGTCGCGGTGCCGTTGCGGCGCAGCAACGACAGCGTGTCCGCGCGCAGATCTTCGCGCAGCCGCGTATCGAGCCCCGAGAACGGCTCGTCGAGCAGCAGCAATCGTGGTGCCGGCGCCAGCGCCCGCGCGAGCGCAATGCGCTGCTGCTGGCCGCCGGAAAGCGTGTGGGGATAGGCCCCGGCATAATCGGCGAGCGCGACCTGTTCGAGCATCTCGCGGGCACGCGCGGCGCGCTCTTCCGACGGCCGGCCGGCCAGGCCGAAGGCAACATTCTCGGCAACGGTCAGATGCGGGAACAAGGCATAGTCCTGGAACATCATGCCGACGCCGCGCCGCTCGGGCGCGCGATCCATTCCGCCGTCGGCCACGATCTGCCCGTCGATCACCACGCGTCCCTGCTGCAACGGCTCGAGGCCCGCCGCGATACGCAGGGTCGTCGTCTTGCCGCAGCCCGATGGCCCGACGAGGCAAACCGTCTCGCCCGCCGGCACGACAAGATCGAGCCGGTCGACCACGGCGCGACCGTTAAAGGCATGGGTAATGCTTTCAAGGCGCAGGGCGTCGGCCATCGCTATACCGCTTCGGCGCCGGGGCGCGAGCGCGAGATCGCCCGCGCCAGCACGATGACCGGCAGCACGCCGACCAGCACGATCGCCAGCGCCGCGCTCGATGCCTGCACCAGTTGCTCGTCGGTCGCGAGTTCGTAAGCGCGCACCGCCAGCGTATCGAAATTGAACGGCCGCAGGATGAGCGTCGCCGGCAGTTCCTTCATCACCTCGACGAACACCAGCAGCGCCGCCGTCAGCACGCTGCCGCGCATGATGGGCAAATGGACCTCGCGCATCGTGGCGACCGGCCGACGCCCGAGCAGCCTCGCCGCATCGTCCATGTTCGACGTGATCTTGCCGAGCCCCGCCTCGATCCCGTGCAGCGCCATCGGCATGAACCGGACCAGATAGGCGAATGTCACGGCGGCGATGCCGCCACTCAGAATCAGCCCCGTCGAAACGCCGAGATGAGCGCGCGCCAGACCATCGACCCAGTTATCGAGCCCGGCGAACGGAATCATCACGCCGACTGCGACGACGGCGCCCGGGATCGCATAACCCAAGGTCGCGAACCGGACCATGAACGACACGCCGGCACCGCGATCGAGCCGCTGCGCGTAGCAGAGAAAGAGCCCGATCAGCACCGCCAGTCCCGATGCGACAGCCGAAAGAATGAAGCTGTTGCCCGCCAGGCGCAGGAACTCCGGGCGCATCCAGTATTCGCTGGTGACAATGGTCCATCTGGTCAACGTCGCCGCCGGCAACAGAAACCCGAACAGCACCGGCAGGAAACAGGCAAGCAGTGCCAGCGCCGCCCGCGCGCCGCGCAGATGAAAGCGCGGCAGCGGCCGATAGCGGCCGGTACTGTGCGAAAAGCGCCGGGCTCCGCGCGACCAGCGTTCGAGCATCAGCACGACAAAGACCGCGAGCAACAGCAGCGCAGCAAGCTGGGCGGCAGCGGCGGCCTCGCCCATGCCAAGCCAGAGCCGGAAGATGCCCGTCGTCAGCGTCGTCACGCCGAAATGCTGCACCGTCCCGAAATCGTTGAGCGTCTCCATCACGGCGAGCGCCGTGCCGCCGGCAATCGCCGGACGCGCCAGCGGCAGCGCAATCCGGAAGAATGCCTGCCAGGGCGAACAGCCGAGCGTGCGGCTGACTTCGATCACGCAGGCCGATTGCTCGATGAACGCCGCACGCGCCAGCAGATAGACATAGGGGTAGAGCACCAATGTCATCATCACTGCGGCGCCCGGCAGCGAGCGGACATGCGGGAACCAGTAGTCGCCCAAACCCCAGCCGGTGACGCTGCGCAGCAGCGACTGCACCGGCCCGGCATAGTCGAGGATGCCGGTGTAGCCGTACGCGATCACATAACCGGGAAAAGCGAGCGGCAGCAGCAGTGCGAAGGAGAGGATCGCGCGGCCGGGAAACCGGCATAGCGTCACCAGCCACGCCGTCCCGGTGCCGACCACCATCGTGCCGATGCCAACAGATACGGCCAGCAGCAGCGAGCCGCGGATGTAGTCCGGCAGCACGGTACCGGCGAGATGGCGCCACACGTCATAGGCCGGGACGAACACATAGGCCGCAATCACCAGCAGCGGCAGCGACAGCAGCAGCACCGTCGCCGCAACGGCAAATGTCAGAGCCCGCGGTCGCCGCCAGTAGCGGCGCAGCGCATGCCCGCGCGGCGGTCCGCTCCATGTCGCCGTATCGGAAAACATGTGTCCGTGCTTGCCTTTAGCGTGCGTTGCTGCATGGCCTTATCACAGCCCGCCTTGCCGGTATATGCAAGTTATTCGCAATCGCAGGACCGCCTGCGCGCAGACCGAGGAATAGGCAGCATTATCAAGCCGCTGCCGTGGTCGGCAGCGGCGCAATACCGCAGCACAGGTCAGTCGATTTTAGACGTGACGGACGCGTTATGCGTCGTCGTCCTCGTCTTCATCGTCGTCTTCGTCCGACGCCTCGGGATCGGAATCCAGCGGGCCGTCGTCATCGCCGTTCCCGCCCTCCTCCTCGTCCTCTGCGTTTTCGCCCGGCAGCAGACCGCCGGTGAGGCCGAGCGCCGCGATCGCGGGACGCTTGTCGAGCAGACCCGCCGCCCGCAGTTCCTCGACTCCCGGCAGCGCATCGAGACTTTCGAGACCGAAATGTTCGAGGAACCCATCGGTCGTGCCCCAGGTCGCCGGGCGGCCCGGGGTTTCGCGATGCCCCTTGGGCTTGACCCAGCCCGCTTCGAGCAACGCCTCGAGCGTGCCGCGCGACAGGCCGACGCCGCGAATCTCTTCAATCTCGGCGCGGGTGACGGGCTGGTGGTACGAGATGATGGCGAGCGTTTCGATGCCGGCGCGCGAAAGGCGGCGCGTCACCTTGCGCTCCATCTTCATCTGCGGCGCGAGGTCGGCCGCGGTGCGGAAGGCCCAGCGACCGTCGTGACGGACGAGATGCACGCCGCGATTCGCGTAGAGCCCCTGCAACTCATCGAGGAGTTCGCGCAGCTTGAGATCGTCCGACACCCATTGTTTCAGCGTATTCTCGCTGACCGGTTCGGCCGAGGCGAACAGCACGGCCTCAAGAAGACGCAGCGTTTCGAAACGGGAATCAGTCATGGGTTGGGTTTCCGCGGGCATCGCGGCCGGGAATGGCGCGGCGCACATAGAGGGGGCCGAAGGTGCGTTCCTGTCTTAGCTGGGCGTGGCCGGAGCGCACAAGTTCCAGCGCCGCCGCAAACGTCGAAGCGACCGCGGAACGTCGTCGCACGCCATAGCCGACATCCGGCGGCAGGAAGTTCGCCAGGGTCGACCATTCGATCGCATGGCCGACCATGTCGCCAAGCCGGCGCAACGCATCGTCCATCGAATAGAGATCGCTGGGCGCGATGCGAAAGACCCCGCCCTCAGCCGCCGGCTGCTGGCGGGCATAGGCGCGCAGCAAATCATAGAGCGATGCGGAATAAGTCGGGATCTGCACGACCGTGAGCCGCTCGGGATCGCCGCGGCCGAAGAAATCGCGGCCGAGCTGCGCGCGCTCCATCAGTTTGCGGCCGACATCCTGCATCGTCTGCAGGCGCTGGAGCTGGAATGCAAGGGCAGCCGCCAGTTCGGCGCCGCTCGGCTGTTCGCCCTCGGCGGGTTCCGGCAGCAGCAGGCGCGATTTCAGATAGGCGAGCCAGGCGGCCATCACGAGATAGTCCGCGGCGAGCTCGAGGCGAAGCTGGCGCGCCCGCGCGACGAAGGCGAGATACTGGTCGGCCAGCTCGAGGATCGAGATCTGTTTGAGATCGACCTTCTGATCGCGCGCCAGGGTCAAAAGCACGTCGATCGGGCCCTCATAGCCGTCCAGCTCGAGGACGAAATCCTCGTCGCTCGGCGCTAACGCGGGCGCGTGGTCTTCCTCGAATCGTGTTTCGTCTTCAGCCATGAACGACCCTATCGCACACCGGCAATCATGAGGACCAGATCGATCACAGCGGCGACCGGCCGACCGATCAGCCAATGCGCCGGATTGAACCCAATTCCGACCTGGTCGAGCAGCAGCGGCAGCAGGAAGAGCCCGCCAATTACCACGAAGATACCCAAGCGCTCCAGCCGCGCCAGCGGATAGGCGAGCGGCGCCGGAAGCAGCCCGACGGCGATCCGGCCGCCATCCAGCGGCGGTATAGGAATTAGATTAAATATCGCCAATAAAACATTGAGATAAATTGATATTGTGAGAAATTCCATGGTCCATAAACGAGCCTCGGCGGGCAGCAGGAGGGCCAGATGCATGCTCAGCGCCGCGACCAAAGCGAGGATCAGATTGATGCCCGGTCCCGCGGCTGCGACCAGAACCATGTCGCGGCGCGGCCGGTTCAGCCGGGCGAAATTGACCGGCACCGGCTTGGCATAGCCGAAGGTGAAGCGCATGCCGGTCGCGAGCAGCATCAGCCCCGGCAGAATCAGCGTGCCGAGCGGATCGATATGGCGCAGCGGGTTCGCCGTCACGCGGCCCAGCCGATAGGCGGTGTCGTCGCCGAGGCGCCAGGCAACGAAACCGTGCGCCGCCTCATGCATCGGCACGGCAATGATCAGCGCGAGCCCCCAGGCCGCCACGGTGCCGGCCATCGTCCAGAAATCGCCGTCCATAAGTCAGGCCGCCAGAATTTCGTCGAGCCGGGTGGCTGCCACCTGGCGGTCGATCGGCATTCCGCCCAATCGGGCGCGGCCCGCTTCGAGACGCGTCCGGGTCGCGGGCGCGATGGGCGTGAGTGCCGCAACGACCCGCGCCATCTCGCCGAGGTCGCCGTTGCAATGCAGGGCCAGATCGCAACCCGCCGCGATCGATGCTGCGGCGAGATCGCCAAGGTCGCCGTCGAGCGCCTTCATGTTGAGATCGTCGGACAAGAGGATGCCGTCAAAACCGATATGGCCGCGGATCACGCGATCGATGACGCAGCGCGACAGCGTCGCCGGCTTCGTGTCGTCATAGGCGGTATAGACGACATGCGCCGTCATCGCCCAGGGCATGTCGGCGAGTGCGCGGAACGGCACGAAATCGGTGAGCTCCAGTTCGGCTGCCGATGCCGTCACGACCGGCAGCTCATGGTGGCTGTCGGAGAGCGCACGGCCATGGCCGGGAATATGTTTCACCACCGGCAGAACGCCGCCGGCGAGGAAGGCTTCGGCGACGGCGCGGCCCATTTCGGCGACGAGTTGCGGATCCTCGCCCAGCGCGCGATCGCCGATGACCTGATGCGCACCCGGCAATCGCAGATCGACACAGGGCACGCAATCGACGTCGATCCCGAGATCGGCCAGCTCCGCCGCAATCAGCCTTGCATTGAGCGCGGCCCCTTCCCGACCGCGCGCGCGATCCCGCGTCGCGATCGCGCCGAACCGTGCCGGCGGCGGCGCCGCACGCCAATGCGGCGGTTGCAGCCGCTGCACGCGACCGCCTTCCTGATCGATCAGCACCGGCGCATCGGCGCGTCCGACCGTCGCGCGGAAATCGCCGACCAGCGCGCGGATCTGATCCGGATCGGCACAGTTGCGGGCGAAGACGATGAGACCGAGCGGATCGGCGCGTCGGAACAGATCCCGCTCGTCCGCGCTCAGCACGGTGCCGGCGCAGCCGAAGATGACCGGAAGTGTCATGGCGTCGCCCGGATCAGGGTCGCACGACGAGACAATCCTGCCCGCGAGCGGAGAGATTGCCGCACAGCTTCTGTGCGCTTTGGTGATCGGCCAGCGGGGCCGCCTGGACCCGATAGAAGATGCCCTTGTCGGCGCCGAGATCGATGCGTTCGACCAACAGCGAAAGATCGCCCAGCAGCTCCGGCAGTTTCTGCTGCAACTGCGCCCAGGTGGTGCGCGCATCGGCTTCGGAGCGAACGGCCGCAAGCTGAACTCGATAGGAGCCCGCCGGCAGCGCCGCCGTCTCGACCGCTTCCGGTTCTGCAACAACCTCGGCGGCTGCGCTGGCCGCCGCAGCGGCGAGCGCTTCGGCCACGGCAGCCGCGTCATCGACCGCCGCCGCTTCTTCGGCCGTTGCCGCATCGGCCTCGGCGGCGGGTGCCGCCGGATCGGGCGCCGTCACGACCGGCAGTCCATTCTCGTCGACCGTGACCGCACCCGGTTCGGCAACCGCGGTTACCGGTTCCGGTGCTTCGGGAACGACCGGCTCTTCGGGCGGCGGAACGAGTTGTTCGATCGCCTGCTCCGATTCCGACGATTCATCGAGCGTGTTGAAGATTTCGCGATCCTGATCGGGAATCTCCATGCCGCCTTCTTCAAGCGGCTGAACCTTGATCGGGGTCGGATCCGCTTCGACCAGCGGCGCCATATCGCCGACCCCCTGGCCGCCGAGTTCGGAGTTCATGAACCAGAACAGCAGCAAAACGATTCCGATCGAGACGATCGGCAGAATTAACAGCGGCCAGAGATGTCGGCGGCCGGCAAAGAACGGATGCACCGGTGGCTTTGCCGGCTTGGACGCGACTTTTTTCTCGAGGTCGATGCGCCCCAAGGGCTGACCAAGCGGCTGCCCAACCGGCTGGCCGGGCGGCGGTGGAATCGCCGGTTCGGCGTCGTCGTCGAGAGACGCCGCCATCGGCGCCATGGGTGCAGCGGCCGGTGCGCGGGCGGGCTGAGCCGACGGCCGCGCGGGCTGGCTGAGCCGCGTCTCGGGATCGGGCACCATGCCGGCAGGGCGCTGCTGCGCCGGGGCGCCCGCAGGCGCCTGGGCTTGCGTCGGCTGACCGGTAACCGTTCCCGGGTTCAGCACGATGCGCGGGGCCGGCGGCGGTGGCGGTGCCGGTCGGCGGCGCGCCAGCGCTTCCTTGATCTGCGCTTCGAGATCGCCGTTATCGTCGGACTGGCTCATTTTTCTCGCATTCGAAACGAATCGACAGGGCCCTAAACATTATACCGCACCAGGCGGCCCGACAGGTTTTCAGATCGACGCCGGCAGCGGCTCGCCGGTCAGCCGCGCATGTTCCTGCAACGCGTAACGGTCGGTCATGCCGGCGATATAGTCCGCGATGACGCGCATCGCACCGGCCTCGTCACGTCCCTCCGCCAGACTGCGCCATTCCCCTGGCAAAAAGCCGGGCTGCTCGCGATAGAGCGCAAACAAGGTTGCCACCACGACGCGTGCCTGATCGGTCATCCGGTTGACCCTTTCGTGCCGATACATGTGCTGAAACAGAAACCGCTTCAGCGCCCGATTATGTCCCGCCATCGCGTCGGAAAAGGCGACCAGCGGCCGCCCCAGCATCCGCACCGCATCGGCACTTTGAGGCCGTGCGTCCTCGATCCGACGATTTGTTTCGGCCACAAGGTCGGTCACCATTTCGTTGATAATGTGGCGAACCGCCTCGTGGATCAGACGCGAGGCCTCGATCTCCGGGTGGCGCGCGGCGACCTGCTCGAAGATCGGCCCGGCAAGCGGCGCCTCGGCCATATCGCCAATGGCGAACAACTCGGCCCGCAGACCGTCGTCGATATCGTGATTGTTGTAGGCAATATCGTCCGCCAGAGCCGCCACCTGGGCTTCGGCCGACGGCCAGGTATCGAGCCGCAGGTCGACCTGCCGGGTGCAGAAACCGGCGAAGGCGGCCGCCGTGTCGCGGACCTGGTTCTTGGCCGTCGCACTCGGGCCAATGAGCGGGCCGTTATGTTTGACGATCCCCTCCAGCATCTCCCAGGTCAGGTTGAGCCCGTCGAAGGCCGCATAACGGCGCTCCAGCACGGTCAGGATGCGGAATGTCTGGACGTTGTGGTCGAAGCCGCCCCAGGGCCGCATGGCCTCGTCGAGCGCCTCCTCCCCGGCATGGCCGAAGGGTGTGTGCCCGAGGTCATGGGCCAGCGCCAGTGCCTCGGCAAGGTCCTCGTCCAGCCCCACCGCGCGGGCGATCGCGCGGGCGATCTGGGCAACTTCGATGCTGTGGGTCAGACGGGTCCGGTAATGGTCGCCCTCGTGGAACACGAAGACCTGCGTCTTGTGCTTGAGACGGCGGAAGGCGGTCGAATGGATGATCCGGTCGCGGTCGCGCTGATAAGGCCCGCGCATCGGGCTTTCCGGTTCGGGGAAAAGCCGGCCGCGGCTGTTCGCCGGATCGCTGGCAAAAGCCTGGAGACCCGGCCCGCGAAAAACACCAATGTCAGGTGTGGAATAAGTCATGGACTGTTGCCGCCTTGTAGGCTTCGCGACCGGCGTTTGACAATTGGCCGGCATAGCCTAGATCTTGGTTCTGCGGCTGGGTCATTGAGCGCTCGAGCCGGACGTTGCGGAGATCGGACGATATGGCTGAAACCCTGATGCAAACGACCGAACGGGCCGTGCAGATGACGGATCGCGCGGCGCAGCGAGTCGCCTCCCTGATCCAGTCGGAAGGGCGCGATGCGCTGATGCTGCGCCTCAGCGTGTCCGGCGGCGGCTGCTCGGGGTTCCAATATGGTTTTACCCTCGACGATGCCGTGACCGACGACGATATCGTGTTTCCAAAGGGCGATGTGAAGCTGGTCGTCGACACTGTTTCGCTCGACCTGCTGGCCGGCGCCGAGGTCGATTTCGTCGAGGATCTGGTCGGCTCGTATTTCCGGGTCAACAACCCGAACGCGTCGTCGTCCTGCGGCTGCGGCACCTCCTTCTCGATCTGACCACCCTTCCCCCGCTATGCTGATCGTTCGCGCCGCCGTGGCGCGCGCGAATCAATATTCGCTGCGGAGATCGCGTGCGTATCGCAAGCTGGAACGTCAATTCGATCAAGATCCGACTGCCGAACCTGCTGCGATGGCTGAAGCAGGCGGAACCGGATGTCGTCGTGCTGCAAGAGATCAAGTGCATCGAAACGGGGTTTCCGACGCTTGAAATCGAGGCCGCCGGCTATCGCTGCGCCGTGGTCGGCCAGAAGACCTATAACGGTGTCGCGATCCTGTCGCGGCATCCCCTCACCGTCGAACGGCGCAATTTGCCGGGCGAAGCCGAGGACGAGCCGGCGCGCTATATCGAAGCAATCGTCGAACCGAAAGGCACAAACGGGAAGCGGGAGATCGTGCGCGTCGCCGGCATCTATTTTCCCAACGGCAATCCCGCGCCCGGGCCGAAATACGATTACAAGCTCGCCTTCATGGCGCGGCTCGAGGCGCATGCGCGCGATCTTCTGGCGTTCGAAGAGCCGCTGGTGCTCGGTGGCGATTACAACGTCATCCCCGAGCCGGAAGATGTCTACAACCCGCAGGCATGGCTGAACGATGCGCTGTTCCTGCCCGCGACGCGCGCGGCATTTCGCGGCTTCATCAATCTCGGCTTCACCGATGCGTTCCGCGCGCTGCATTCGGAAATCGCATACACGTTCTGGGATTACCAGGCCGGCGCCTGGGCCAAGGATCACGGCCTGCGGATCGACCATCTGATGCTGTCGCCGCAGGCGGCCGACCGTCTCGTCGCATCCGGCATCGACAAGAAGCCGCGCGACTGGGAGAAGCCGTCGGACCACACGCCGGTCTGGTGCGAATTGAAGCTCTAGGCGGCGTTGTGAACAGGACCGGCCGGCGTCAGTCGGACGCCCGTCCGCAAACGCCGATATTTCAGCTTGCGGTGATCGGCCTCGTTCGGTCCCGGTGCCGCCGCGACCAGCACATGCGACGCGATCGGTTCGAAATCGGCGCGGAAATGCACCGAACTTTTCAGGACCAGAATCTTTTGCGCTGTCGGATCGACGCCGACATGGCGGAACATCGCCTGATCCGCCGCCTGCTGCTTGCGGCTGGTCACGACCACGCGAACGCCGCCGACACGAAGGCATGCCATTCGCCCGAGTTGCATGTGGCTGCCGCGATAGAAAGGCCCGGTCCCGGTGATCTGGCCATCGCCGATCGCTTCGACGAAAAAGCGCCCCTCGAACGGATGATGGCCGCGCAAACCCGATAGCGCGCCGAGTGCGAAATCGGCCTCGTGTCCTGCGCCAATCCGATGCGCCGCATCCGCCGCCGCCGGATCGCAGAGCAGGCCGAAGACCGCGTCCTGCGCATCGGCGGCGACGAGCGCTTCGAGCATCCCGACCGTGTCGCCGTTTGCCCCGGCGCCGGGATTGTCCTGCGTGTCGGCGATGACCACGGGCTTCGTCGCGGCGGCGGCAAGGCGTGTCGCTTCGGCGACGGCTTCGTCCGGCGCGTAGAGCCGGCCGGCGAACTTTCCTTCGGATGCGGTCACGCTACCTTCCAGTTGCGTCGCCGCCGCTTCTGCTGCTTCCACCGATGTCGCATAGGCGAGCACCATCGGACCGCATTCGCGAATGTCGGCAGGCGGAAAACCCGGCAGGAAAGAAAGGCTCACGATCGCGTTGCCGGCTGTTTCCTGGACGGCAAGCCCGCGAAAAATGCCCGCTGTTGGTTCCGTCAGCGTGCATTGCCAGTTGAGCGGAATGAGAAACGGCAGCTTTCGTTTTGCCGCATGCAGCGCGCCGCCGCCCAGCACATGTGCGAGAATGCTCATCGCACGCGCGCCGGTCTCCGCCATGTCGATATGCGGATAGGTTCGATAACCGACCAGCGCCGTCGCATGATCGACCATCGCATCGGTCACATTGGCATGGAAATCGAGCGACACGACGATCGGTAGCCTGTCGCCAACCTGGCCGCGCAGGCGACGCAATAATTCACCCTCGCCGTCCTCGAGATGCGTCGTCACCATCGCGCCGTGCAGATCGAGAAAGATCGCATCGACCGGCCCCGCATGGGCGAGCCGATCGAGAATCTCCGCAACGATCCTTTCGTACGCGGCTTCCTCGACCGCGGCTGAGGGCGATGCCGCGCACCAGAGCAGCGGCACGATGTTGTGCCCCGCCCCATCGGCCGCCTCGATGAAGCCGGCGACCGGCAAATTGGCGCTGCGCACCGTATCGAACAGCGCATCGCCGCGGGTCAGTCCCGGCCAGGCATCGGCCACCACGAAATCCTCGTAGCGCGCCCGTGTCGGCGCGAACGTGTTGGTCTCGTGGTGAAACCCGGCTACGGCGATGCGTGCCATGCGCGCCCGCTTCGGTCAGATGTCGGCGTAGATATGCGTCTCGGCGCTCCCGCCGGGATGGCAGACGGCGCCCTTCTCGGCATCGCCCACCGTATGCGCATAGCGCCAGATCGCACCGGACTGATAATCGTGCCGCCGCGGTTTCCACGCCTTGCGGCGCGTTTCGAGTTCCTCCGCACTGACGTCGGTGTCGATCGTGCCCTTGGCGGCATCGATGCTGATCCTGTCGCCATCTTTCAGCAGCGCGATCGGCCCGCCGACCGCCGCCTCGGGCCCGACATGGCCGATGCAGAAGCCGCGCGT
>JBBDMS010000064.1:0-28068 GCA_040878185.1 Dongiaceae bacterium
TCTTCTCGACGAAGAGTTCCCGAGTTGTCCGCCAGCTCCTGATGCAGCCCGAGCAAACGTTCCGACAAAAGGATCTGGTCGCATTGACGGGACTTCCCCAAAGCAACGTCAGCATGATCGTGCGGAGACTATTGGACAACGACTATCTACGCGCCGATGGGCGCGATCTGAAAGTCAATCGCCCTGACTTGCTGCTGGCGGCATGGAACGAAAAGTACGATTTCTCGAAGCATCAAATCCTCATGGGTCACGTGGCGGCGCGGTCCGGAGAAGCCGTCCTGCGGGGCATTTCCCAAGAACTCTCGAAAGCGGGCATCGACCACCTGGCTACCGGCTTGGCGGGCGCCTGGCTGTTGACTCACTTCGCCGGATTCAGGCTAGCGACGATCTATTTGCGCCAATTGCCGGATGACAAAGCGCTCGGTCGCATGGGCATCCGCACGGGCTCATCCACTCCAAATTTGTGGCTCGTTCTTCCAAGAGATGACGCAGTGTTCGTTGGCGGCCGGCCGCGGGACCGGATAAAAAATCGACAGCGGGGCTGTTTCCACATTTCCCCCGTTTCCCATTCCCGGGTTATCGTTGCCCGGAGGCAATGATTTCCCGGCCTCGATAGCCGGGGAACGCACAAAGGGAGGTCACGATGGCAGGACAGAAGAAGCGTTTTCCCTCAATCGATCGACGCCGCTTTCTCGGCGGCGCCGTGGCCGGCACCGCTCTGGCGGCGACGGCCTGGGGCCGCAGCGCGCAGGCGGCCGGCGATCTCAACTTGCTGGTCTGGTGCGACCATGCCGATTCCAAGCTGATCGATCCGTTTGCCGCCGCGCATGACGTGACGGTCAATGTGAAGACCTTCGAGGGCACCGGTACGGCGCTTTCGATCCTCGAGCAGTCGCAGCCCGGCGATTGGGACGTGCTGGTGGTCGATGCGCCGGACGTGCCGCGCGTGGTCGAGCTCGGGCTTCTCGACGTAGTGCCGGAAGACGCCGTGCCGTGGGACGACATGTTCCCCGCGATGCGCGAAGCGCCCTATGCGCGCGTCGACGGCAAGCTCTACGCCGTGCCGGAGAAGTTCGGCTATTACGGCTTCTGCTACAACAAGAACAATGTCGATCCGGCGGATGCCGCCAGCGGCGAGATCGGCTGGATGGACAAATATTCCGGCCGCATCGGCGTCTACGATTACTACTTCCCGGTGATCCAGATGATCGGCCGCCAGATGGGCTGGCTGCCGACCGAGATCGACAGCGACAAGCTGGCGCAGATCCGAGAGAAGCTGCTCGCGATGAAGCCGAACGTGAAGATGGTCGGCGACATCGTCAGCGTGCAGAACGCGCTGGTCACTGGCGACGTCGACGTCATCGTTGGCGGCGCGGAATTTGCCGTCTCGAACCTGATCCCCGCCAATCCGCATCTCGATTGGGTCATTTCGGATGCCGGCGGGCTGATCTGGAACCAGGGTCTATGCATCATCGCCTCGAGCGAGCGAAAAGATCTTGCGACCGAGTTCGTCAGGCACACAATGGGTCCGGTCGGGCAGGGCGCGCTCGCGACCTCGGATTGCTACTGGGCGATGCCGGCCAATTCGAAGGCCGAGGTGCCCGACGAGGCGAAGGCGATCCTGCGCTGGGACCAGCAGGAGGCCTATCTCGACAAGTCGGTCGTCGCCGTTTTCCCCGACGCCGAGATGGATGCCGAGATGCTCGATCTCTGGACCGAATTCCTGCAGAGTTGATCGGCAGATTCGGCCGGCAGAATCGACCGGCAGAATCGGTTACCCGCATTAACGGGTCGGGCGCCGCTGCGGATATCGTTTCGCGGCGGCGCCGCCGGCTCGGCCGTCGGGCATCTCGCGACGGTCGGTTCATACAAGGGGGAATTCGTGAAGAAATTCATTCGTGAACAGGTCACCTGGCCGCAGCCGTTTCCGGCGGCCGAGTATGCGGACCGGCGTCGGCGCGTGCGCGCTTCGCTGCAGGCCGCCGGGCTCGACGCCATTCTCGTCACCGCGCCGGCCAACATCACGTGGCTCACCGGCTACGACATGATCTGGTATCATTTGAAGAACCTGACCGGTCTGCTGGTGCGCGCCGATTCGGACGACACGGTCTTCTTCGACAGCGTCGCGCACACGACCATCGTCTCCATCACGCCGGAAATCCGGGAGATCGTTTACGTCGATGGCGCTGCCGTTTCCGGCAGCCTCGACGAAGCCATTGGCGCGATCAAACGCGCCATCGCCGACAAGGGGCTGGCGAAGGGCAAGATCGGTCTCGAAATGTGGGGCTACGCGCCGCATGCCTCGACCATGGCGGCCTTGGCCGACGGACTCCGCGCGGGCGGCGCCACCGTCGAGGATCACTGGACGCTGGTCGAGAAGCAGCGCGCGGTAAAATCGCCGCTCGAAGTGCAGCATGTCCGCAAGGCGGCCGAAATCGGCGATGCTGCGATGGCAGCGGCCCGCGATGCGATCCGTCCCGGAATCATGGAAACCGAGATCGAGGCGGTCATCATGGGCACCATGATGAAACTCGGCGGCGGCTATCCCGGCATCCGCACCATGCTCGGTGCCGGTCCGCGATCCGGCACGCATCACAGTCCGCCGTCGCGCCGCCAGATTCAGCAGGGCGAACTGGTGTTCGTGGATTTCTGCGGCTGTTACGACCGCTACCATGTCAACGTCAACCGGACCTTCTCTCTGGGCAAGCCCGATCCGCGCTGGACCGACCTCATGAACAAGGCGGCCGGCTGCATCGATACGCTCGTGTCGACGATCAAGGTCGGCGATCCCCTGAGCAAGGTCGATCAAGTCGCGCAGCGCTACACCGACGATGCCGGCATTCGGAAACATGTCTGGTGGGTCGGCGGCTACACGCAGGAGATCGCCGTGCCGCCGGACTGGTGCGGCAATTACTGGCTCAGCACGCGCTACAAGGACATGGGCGATCCCGCTATCAAGCCGGGCATGGTGTTCAATCTGGAGAACCAGTTCGACGTCTGGGAAAACTGGCCGGGCGGTAGCGGCTGCGCCTACATCGAAAGCCTGCTGGTGACGGAGAACGGCCTCGAGGTGCTGTCGAAGCTGCCGCGCACGCTGGTGACGGTCTGAGACGGACAAGACTCGCGAGGAGCCGGACGTGACGGTCAATCGCGCGGCGAGACATTGAGGAGCGGAGATGATCGCTTCCCGGATGCTCGACCCCCAGCGGCCCGCCAACGGACCCGTCGCACCGGGTTTGCGCGATCTTGCGCCTGGTGCCGGCTGGCCGCTGGTGCGCTGGCTCACCTGGCCGGCCGTGATCTTTACCGCCTTGTTCTTCGCGGCGCCGCTCATCCTGATGATCTGCGTCAGTTTCTGGCAGCGCACGACCGGCGGCCTCGAAGCCGACTGGTCGCTGATCAACTACGCCAAGTTCTTCGAAAAGGATTTTCTGGTCCAGGCGCTGGTCAACTCGGTCGAGGTGACGGTCCTCGTCACCGCGATCAGCGTGCTGGTCGCCTATCCGCTGGCCTATGTGCTCGCCTATCGCGTGACCGGCGCGCTGCAGCGCATCCTGCTGCTGGTGACGGTCCTGCCGTTCTGGACCGCCTATGTGGTACGCTCCTATAGCTGGCTCCTGGTCATCTCCGAAGGCGGCATCCTCAATCAGTTGCTGATGGGCATGGGCCTCATCGACCAGCCGCTCGAAATCGCCTACACGCGTATCGCGACCGTGCTCGGCTTCGTGCATTTCTTCACGATGCTGCTGACGCTCACGATCTTCTCCAATCTGGTCCAGATCAATCCGTCCTATCGCAAGGCGGCGTCGGACCTCGGCGCCTCGGGCTTCGGCGTCTTCTGGCGCATCACCTTGCCCCTGAGTATGCCGGGCATCGCGGTCGGCGCGTTCCTCACCTTTGTCATCACGATTGGCGATTACATCACGCCGCAGATTCTCGGCGGCAATTCCGAAGTCCTGGTGCCGCAGGCGATCATGCTGCAGATCGGCCGCGCCGCGAACTTCCCGATGGCGGCCGTCATGGGCACGCTGCTGATGCTGATCGTCACTGCGGTCTATCTCGCGGCGGCGAAGCATCTCAAGATGGAGCGCCTCTGATGCGGCGCTGGCTCGGCAGGATCTCGACCGGCGTGTATCTCCTCGCGATGCTCGGCTTCATCTATCTGCCGGTCGTAATCCTCGTGCTGTTCTCGTTCCAGCGCGGCATGCTGCCGGTGCCGCCCTTCGAAGGTCCGAGCCTCGAATGGTACGAGCGCGCCTTCTCCAATCCACGGCTGATGGCGGCGCTCGGCAATTCGGTCATCGTCGCGCTGTCGTCGTCCTTCGCCGCGACCGTACTCGGCTTTCTGGCGGCTTATTCGCTGGCGCGCCGGCCCCCGCGTTACGCCGGTTCGGTGCGCTTTCTGCTGATGGCGCCGATCACCGTCTCCTATCTCATCATCGGGCTCGGCCTGCTGGTCGTGTTCAACATGGTCGGCATGTCGAAGTCGCTGCTTGCGGTCGGCATCGGTCACACCATCATCAATCTGCCGCTCTGCTTTGCGATCATCTATTCGCAGTTCGGCGATCATCACCGCAACATGGACCAGGCCGCGCACGATCTCGGCGCCGGCGACCTGCAGGTGATCTGGCGGATCGCGGTGCCGATCATGCGCCCGGCAATCTTCGCGTCCTTCTGCCTCGCGGCGACCTTGTCCTGGGACGAGTTCATCATCGCTTTGTTGCTCAGCCGCTTCGAGGTGACCCTGCCAGTGATGATCTTCGAGCTGCTGCGGGCCGGGTTGTCGCCCGAAGTCAATGCGGCGGGCACCATCGTGTTCGCGATTTCGATGTCGACGGTCGCCGTTGCGGCGATCGCCATGCTGCTCTGGCGCGGGGGGAAGCGTTGAACGACGTTCTGGTCGAACTGAAAAACATCACCAAGCGCTATGGCCCGGTGACCGCGGTCGAGAATATCAATCTCTCGATTCGGCGCGGCGAGTTCCTCGTCCTGCTCGGCCCTTCCGGCAGCGGCAAGACGACGATCCTCTCGATCCTCGGCGGCTTCACGGTGCCGACCGAAGGCACGGTTTTGATCGACGGCAAGGACGTGACGCAGACGCCGCCGGCGCAGCGGCCGACGGTCACGGTTTTTCAGGACTATGCGCTCTTTCCGCATATGACGGTTGCGCAGAACGTCGCCTTCGGTCTCGAGATGCGCGGCGTCGGCCGGGCCGACCGCCAGCGTCTCGTCGACCAGGCGCTCGCCACGGTCGGGCTTTCCGGTTATGGCGCAAGACGCATCCACGAGCTGTCCGGCGGCCAGCGCCAGCGCGTCGCACTGGCCCGCGCGATCGTGGTCGAACCGGCGGTGCTGCTGCTCGACGAACCGCTCGGCGCGCTCGACCTCAAGATCCGCCAGCAGATGCAGGACGAGCTCGTGCGGCTGCAGAAGACCCTGCACGCGACCTTCGTTCACGTGACGCACGATCAGGAAGAGGCGATGAGCATCGCCGATAATGTCGTGCTGGTGAATGGCGGCCGGATCGAGGATTACGGCCCGCCCGAGCGCGTCTATCTGCGGCCCGCGACCCTGTTCGCCGCGACCTTCATGGGCGACAGCAACATCCTCGCCGGCCGCGTGGTCAGTGCCGGCGGCGGAACCCTGCGCGTCGATACGCCGATCGGCCAGCTTGCGCTCGCCGGCCAGGCCGAGCCGGGCAGCAACGTCCATATCTCGATCCGTCCCGAAAAGATCCGTGTCGATGTGGCATCCGGCAATCGGCCCGCGAACGATGGCGCCGTGAATGACTCCGGCATCGACAGCGCCGCAATGGGGGGCGCAGCGGTCGGGCTCGGTGAAGGCGAAGTGACCGAGCTCGTATTCCAGGGTACGCATCGCCGCTGCCGGCTGCGTGCCGGCCCGGGCGGTGCGACCGACATTCTTGCGCGCGTGCCGCTCGATCTCGACATCGCGGTCGGGTCGCGCGCGACGCTGGAAACCCGCATCGGCGATCTCGTGTTGTTGCGCAACTGAAACGGACCCCGATTTGCCCGCCCGAAAGACAATGAAAGCGGCAGCGTCGTCCCCGCGGGCGAAGCCGCCCGCTGCCGAAGCGAGTCGTCCGACGAAAGCGGCGGTTTCGAAAACGCGGGCGAAGCCGCCGGCCGCCAGGGCGTCCCCGCGGGCGAAGTCGCCGGCCGCCCCCCGGGCGACGAAGTCGCCGGCTGCAGAGGCCGTGGGCAAGCTACGCCGCAACGACGGTATCCGCTCGGAAGAACTGCTCGAAACCGCGCTCGCTCTCTTCTCGTCGGTCAGCTTCGCCGATGTGACCGTGCAGGACATCGCTAGGCGCGTCGGCATCACCCATTCGCTGATCTACTATTACTATGAGAGCAAGGAGAAATTGTTCCATGCGGCCGTGCTGCACGCGATCGATCGCGTCATGGAGCAGTACAACAAGGTCACCGCCGAGCATCGCGATCCGATCGATCTGCTGAACGACTGGTTCGAAATCAATATCGCGATGTCGGGCCCGCTGCGCAGCGTCGTGCGCATTATGATCGAATATTCCGACCGCGATCCCAAGCGCGCTTCGCCTTCGGTGCAGCGCGTGATCCGGCAGTTCTACGATTTCGAGCGGCGCACGATCGCCGATTCGATCCGCCGTGGCGTCGCGGCCGGGCGCTTCACCTGCGCCGATCCCGAACGGCTCGCGATCTTCGTCTCGCGCGGTATCGACGGCGTGTTTTACGGCCATCTGGTGCGCAAGGACGCCGACATCGCGACCGAGATGAAGGAGCTGCGCGCGATCCTGTGGCGGCTGCTCGACTACAAACCGCGCTAAGAAGATACCCTCGCCCCGTCTTCGGGGGAGAGGGAAGGGTGAGGGGGTGTCGGCGGCAGATCTGTTACTGACGAATCGCACTGCTACCCTCACCCGGTCGCACATTGCTATTCGCATGCACGACCGCCCTCTCCCGCAGGGAGAGGACTTGCAAACGCCCCCTAAATCTCCCGCATCCGGTTGGTCGCCGCGATCAGCGCGGTGCGGATGCCGTCCTCCATCGCCGAGTGCCCCGCATCGGAAATGACGGTATAACGCGCCTCGGGCCAGGCCTGGGTGAGTTCGTCGGCCGTCACGATCGGACAGACCAGGTCGTAGCGCCCCTGCACGATCGATGTCGGGATCTTGCGGATCCTGCCGAGATTCTCGAACAGCGAATTCTCCGGCATGAAGATGTCGTGGATGAAGTAATGCGCTTCGAGCCGTGCAAGCCCCTTGGCAAGCCGCTCTTCGCGGAACGCCGCGACCGTCTCCGGGCTCGGCATCAGCGTCATGTTCGACCCTTCATACTGGCTCCAGGCGCGCGCCGCCGGCATATGCACGTTTGGATCGGGATCGATCAGGCGTTTGTAAAAGTTGGTGAGCAGGTCGCCGCGCTCGTCCGGCGGCAGGTAACCGGCGAAGGCGCGCCAGGCTTCCGGCGCGATCGTCCGCATGCCGTAAAGAAACCAGTTAATCTCGCTGCGCCGGCAGAGGAAGATGCCGCGCAGCACCAGCGACAGCACGCGCTCGGGATGCGCCTCGGCGTAGGCGATCGACAAAGTCGAGCCCCAGGACCCGCCGAACACATGCCAGCGTTCGATGCCGAATTTTCGCCGCAAAGTTTCGATGTCCTGGATGAGAAGCGGCGTCGTGTTGTCGACGATTTCGCCGACCGGTTCGGAACGCCCGGCGCCGCGCTGGTCGAAGATCACGATGCGATAATGATCGGGGTCGAAGAAGCGCCGATGCACCGGGCCGGCGCCGGCACCGGGCCCGCCATGAAGGAACAGGATCGGCACGCCCTTGGGATTGCCGCATTGCTCCCAATAGAGGCGGTGGCGCCCGTCGACGGCGAGCTGGCCGCTGTCGAAGGGCTGGATCTCCGGATAGAATGGAATACCTGCCATGACGGTTCGCCCTTGCCTCCGCTGCGCCGTTCCCGCGATCCCGCCCCGCCGCGATTCGCATCCCGAATCGCATCCCGATTTCCCGGCCGAAGCGGCGCGGAACTATAGCCGAAGGGCTGTCACAGGCGCGCGCTTTCTGGCACGCTTTCTCGGGCTTTTTCTGGCGGCCTTTTGCCTCACGGCACCGGTTTATGCGCTCGATCTGCCGGCCGCGCTCGAAGCGGGCGAGCGGGCGGTCGCTGCCGCGGTGATCGACGGCGATACCCTGTTGCTGGATGACGGGCGCGAGGTCCGGCTGGTGGGGCTCCAGGCCCCGAAACTGCCGCTCGGCCGGCCCGATTTCCGGGCCTGGCCGCTCGCCCACGAGGCGAAAGCAGCATTGGAGGCGCTCGTCCTGGGCAAGGCGATCACCCTCGCCTATGGCGGACGTCAACTCGACCGCCACGGCCGCGCGCTGGCCCATCTCTATCGCGACGACGGAACCTGGATACAGGGCGAATTGTTAGAGCTCGGCATGGCACGGGTCTATTCATTTGCCGACAATCGCGCCCTCGTCGCCGAGATGCTGGCGATCGAGCAGGCAACGCGCGCGGTTGGGCGCGGCATCTGGGGCCTCGACTGGTATGCGATCCGCGGCCTCGATTCGATCGAGGATGACCGCGACAGTTTCCAGCTTGTCGAGGGCCGCATTCTCGACGCGGCGCGGGCGGGCGGGCGCGGTTATCTCAATTTCGGCGCCGACCGGATGACCGATTTCACGCTGTCGCTCGATCCAGCGACCCTCCGTCTGTTCGACGCGGAAGGGTTGCCGATCGAGCAACTCGAAGGCCGTCGCATCCGTGTGCGCGGCTGGGTAGACTATTTCAACGGACCGATGATCGAGATCACGCATCCCGAACAGATCGAGGTACTGGACGAATGACACGCGCAATCCGGGCCACAAAGCCGGCGCCCCGCCGCTGGCACTATGCCGCGATCCTCGCGATCCTGCTGCTGCCAGCGCTGGCCGCCTGCAGCACCAATCCCGCAACCGGACAGAGCAGCTTCACCGGCTGCATGTCGGAAGGGCAGGAGCGCAGCATCGGTCAGGAATATCACCCGCAGATTCTCCAGGAGTTCAGCGGCGCCTACGACGATCCCGCGCTGCAGGCGTATGTCAACGAGATCGGCCAGCGCCTCGCCAAGACGTCCGAACGGCCGAATCTGAACTATACGTTCACCGTCCTCGATTCGCCGGTGGTCAATGCCTTCGCGGTGCCGGGCGGCTACATCTACATCACGCGCGGGCTGATGGCGCTCGCCGACAACGAGGCCGAGGTCGCCGGCGTGATCGCACACGAGATCGGTCATATCACGGCGCGTCACAGCAACGCGCGCTATTGCCAGTCGATGGTGGCCCAGCTCGGTGCGATCGGACTCGGCGTCCTCACCGGTTCCAGCGCGGTTGCGGAGGCGGCCAACATGGGCGCGGCCGTCTATCTGCAGAGCTATTCCCGCGAGCAGGAATTTGAATCCGATCTGCTCGGCGTTCGGTATCTTTCGCGCGCCGGCTACGATCCGCAGGCGATGTCGACGTTCCTTGCGAGCATGCTCGAGAGCAGCCGGCTCGATGCGCAGCTCGCGGGACGGGCGGGCGCTGCCGACGAGTTCAGCATCTTCCAGACCCATCCGCGCACTGCGGACCGGGTCCAGCGTGCCATTCAGCAGGCGGCGGGCTCCGAGGTCGCCGATCCGGTGCTCAACGCCGACCGCTATCTCGATGAGATCGACGGCATGCTGTACGGCGACGATCCGGACGAAGGGTACATCCGCGATACCCGCTTCGTTCACCCGACGCTCAAGTTCGAGTTCACCGTGCCCGACGGGTTCCGTCTGTTCAATTCGTCGAGCGCGGTGATTGCCCAAGGGCCGAACAATTCCGCGATCATTTTCGATCGCGCCCCGCAGGGTACACAGGCCTCGAACATGCAGCGCTATATCAGCGAGCAATGGCTGTCCAACGTCGAGCTTTCGAATCTGGGGCCGATCACGGTGAACGGGCTCGACGGCGCATCGGCGACAGCGCGCGTCGCGACCAATAACGGCGAGCGCGACGCGCTGCTCGTTGCAGTGCGGTGGGACCAGAACACGATCTATCGCTTCGCCTTCCTGGTTCAGCCGGGGCAGATGGATTCGATGCGTAGTGCGTTTGCCGGCACGGTCAACAGCTTCAAGCGTATCAGCGATGCGGAAGCCGCGACGTTCAAACCGCATCGGATCGAAGTGGTCACCGTCGGCAGCGGCATGACCGTCCAGAGTCTCGCCGCACAGATGCCCTACCCGGATTACAAAGTGGAACGGTTCCTCGTGCTCAACGGTCTCGCGCCGGGCGCACAGGTCACCCCCGGTCAGCGCGTGAAGATCGTGGTCGAGTAGCGCGCATTTGACCGACAGGGGAATGGGGGAACGGCGCCGCTGGCGACCGACGGTCGCGGCGGCGCTGTTTATCGGCTTTGGCGGACTGGTCGCGCTCGCATCGAGCGCGGCCTTTCTGACCGCGGCGTTCGTCGCCGAGCGCAACACCTCCGAACTGGTCAGCGATACGGCCGAGCTCTATCTCGAGAACATGGAGCTCCGCTTCGAGGGAATTCTCGAACCGGCGCAACGGCAGGTCGAGTTCGTGGCCCGGCATCTATCGGACGGCAGGACGCCGCTCGACGACGATCAGCGCATTGCCGATCTGCTGCTGGGCACGCTCGCATCGGGTGCCGACATCGCGGGTGTCGCCTATGTCAGTCTGGACCTGCGGGCGATCTATGCCGGTACCTGGCTGGAGGGCCACGACACGGGCATCGAAAGCTTTGTGAGCTGGCCCGAGATGCGGCTTCTGATCAGGCTCGGCGAAGAAACAGAGGGCACGATCTGGACCGAGCCGATCTATATGGATTTTTTCGGCACCAGTTTCATGACGGTCATGAGCCCGGTTCGCACGGAAGCCGGCTATCAGGGCATCGCGGTTGCCGCCGTATCGTTGCCTTCGCTCTCCCGCGCGCTCGACCTGCAGGCGGCCGAGCAACCGGGGATCGTCGCCTTTGCTCTGCGTGGTGAGAACAATGTCATCGCGCATCCGGTGATTGCCGATGGCCTGGTCGAACATTCGACCGAGGACCCGGTGCCGACCCGCCACCTCGTACACGATGCGGTGCTCGCCAATCTCTGGGAGGCGGAGCGTTATCCGATCGGATTGATCGACGTCGCCGATATCGAAGCCTGGGAGCTTTATCTCGGCGACGACGAGCACATCGTCATGCTGAAGGAGATCGAGGGTTACGGCATTCTGCCGCACACGCTCGGCATCCATTTTCCGCGCGGCGAGGCCGGTGGCTTTGTGGAGCGGCTGGAGTACGCGGTCTATGTGGGAGTAGCGATCCTGCTGATCTCTGTCATCGCGGCCTGGCTGATCGGTCGTGCGATCGGCCGCCCGGTGCAGCGTCTTGCCGGCAACGCCGATCGTATTGCGCAGCTCGATTTCACGCACGCGATGCCATTGCCGCGGAGCCCGTTCCGCGAAACCGACGATGCGGCGGGGGCGTTCAACTCCATGCTGCGCGGCGTTCGCTTCTTCGAAACCTATCTGCCGCGGCGTTTGGTCGAGCGACTGATGCAGAAGGGCGAAAGCGGCGCCCTGGCATCCGAACAGCGCGACGTCACGGTCCTGTTCACGGATATCGTCGGCTTCACGTCGATCGGCGAACGGCTGACGGCCGAACAGTTGAGCGCCTTCCTCAATCGTCATTTCACGATGCTGGCGGAATGTATCGAGGCCGAGGATGGTACGATCGACAAGTATATCGGCGATTCGATCATGGCGTTCTGGAATGCGCCGTTCGATCAGCCCGATCACGCCGACCGTGCGGTGCGTGCCGCCCGATGCATGGCGGGGCTGATCGCTGCGGACAACGAGCGGCGGCGGCACAAGGGATTGCGGCCGGTCCGTCTGCGCATCGGCATCCATACCGGGCCCGCCGTCGCCGGCAATATCGGAGCGCCCGGCCGCGTGAATTACACGCTGGTCGGCGACACGGTCAACGCGGCGCAGCGCCTCGAGGCGCTGGGCAAGGAGCTGCAACCGGATGCGCCGGTGTCGATCGTGGTTAGCGAAACCGTCGTTGCCGCGTTGCACCCTCCGGTGCCGGTGGTGCCGCTCGGCAATGTCGTGCTGCGCGGCCGGCACGAACCGCTTAATGTCTTCGGGGTGCGTACGGAGGAATAGTGAGCGGCGAATCGAAGGACAAAACCGCGGCACTACCGCTGCTCTATACCGAGCTCGCCGGCTGGTTTCATCTGCTGACCGCGCCCGAAGACTACGAAGAGGAAGCGACCGAGTATTTCGGCCGCATCGAGGCGGCGCTGGGCGGCCGGCCGGGGGCGCTGCTCGAGCTGGGTTGCGGCGGCGGCAACAATGCGTCCTACATGAAACACTGGACGCGCGCGACCCTGACGGACGTTTCGTTGCCGATGCTCGAGATGAGCCGCCGCATCAATCCCGACTGCGAGCATGTCGCCGGCGACATGCGGAGCTTGCGCCTCGGCCGCGTCTTCGATGCGGTCTTTCTGCACGATGCTGTCTGCTACATGCGCAGCGTTGCGGATCTGCGCCGCGCGCTGGAAACCATGTTCGTCCATTGCCGGCCCGGTGGCGTCGCCTTCGTCGTGCCCGACGATGTGACCGAGACCTTTTTGCCCCGCACCGATCATGGTGGCCATGACGGGAAGGCGGGTGGACCCGACGAAGGCCGCGCGCTGCGCTATCTCGAATGGAGCTGGGATCCCGATTCCGCCGATACCGAAGCCGTGACCGATTTCTCCTATCTACTGCGCGAGCGCGACGGATCGGTTCGGGCGCTGAAGGACCGGCATGATTTCGGCCTGTTTCCGCGCGCGACCTGGCTCGGGCTTCTCGCGGATATCGGGTTCGATGCGGAGCCGGCGCCGTCGGAGATCGGCGGCGTGCCGTTCATCGCGCGAAGGCCGCGTTAGCGTTGCGGCCGCGTTAGGTCTCGATCCGGTCGACGATCGCGCCGCTGCAATCGAAACAGACCGCGACCAGCGGTCCGCCGAAGCCCGCACCCGCATCGATGCTGGCCGACCAGCCGTTGGTCGTGATCCCGCCATGAGTGCGGTCATAGCCGCGCACCACGCAGCGGAACTCGCCGAACGGTCCGCGCATCCGCGCGAAGCCTTCGCCGCCCCACCATAACTCGTCGCTCTGCGCCGAGAGCGGCCGGTCGGGGTCGATACCGGCATGGACGAACAGCAGCGCATTGTCGTCGGTATAGGCGGCCCGCCTGAGCGCGCTCATCAGCACGTAGTGGCCGGGCCGCGCCTGCATCGCGGCGCGCAGGCCGTTGGTCCAGCGCGTGATCGAGACGGCGCCGTCGCGAGCGCAGAGAATCCCTTCCTGCGCGCTGCCGCCATAGGCGGTGAGCGTCGCGCTGACGCCATGATCGAGCATCCATTGCAGAACCTCGCGCGGGTTCGGCGCGAACTGAAGCTGCAGCAGCTTCTGCCACATCTCCTCCTGGCTACCGCGCAGATAGGCGATGTCGTAGGCGAAGACGCGCGAGCGCGAGAGGAAATGCCGGCGATAGGCGAGAAGGTCGTCGATCGTTGCCGCGACATGATCGCCGTGACCGAGATAATTGCCGAGATAGACGATGCGGTCGCCCTCGACGAGACGCTGATCGAGCCTTTCATGCAGGCGGAGGAGCGGGTCTGCCATGCCGTGGATGGCTGCAATCGCCCAGACGCGCGTCGGCTTGCGAAGCAGCGCGAACTTATCCCGATCGGCAGAGGTCACGTCAAATTCCTGGCACTGTTCGCCGCGAGAATAAGGGGCTCGCCGCGTGCTGCCAACATCAACCGCCATTGGGCGCGCGACCGTCCCCTCCGGCAGAGGCAGAAACGCAAAACGCCCGGCCGCGTGAGCAGCCGGGCGTCGTACGGTTTCATGCCGCCGAAGCGGCTGCCGATGCGGCTCCGTCGATGCGGTCAGGCCGCTTTCAGCACCAGGTTGAGGCGCTTGGTTGCCTGTTCCTCGTCGATATCCTCGATCGCGGCGAACTCGCGCACCAGCCGGTCGAGCGCGGCCTGATAGATCTGCCGCTCGGAATAAGACTGGTCCGGCTGATCGGCGTTGCGATGCAGATCGCGCACCACCTCGGCGACCTGGACCGGATCGCCGGAATTGATCTTGGCCTCGTATTCCTGCGCGCGACGGCTCCACATCGTGCGCTTGATGCGCGAGCGGCCCTTGAGCGTGGCCAGCGCCGTATCCATCACCTTGCGGCTCGAGAGACGACGCAGGCCCGAATTCTGTGCCTTCGCGACCGGCACGCGCAGCGTCATCCGGTCCTTCTCGAAGCGGATGGTGATGAGCTGCAGCTTGTGGCCGGCGATGTCGTGCATTTCCACGCCCATCACCTTGCCCACGCCATGCGTCGGATAGACGACGAAATCGCCCTTGCGGAACGGCGGTTCGGCCTTGGCCTTCGCGACCACAGCCTCGACGATCTTCGGCGTCTCGACGGCGTGCAGCTCGACCTTCGGCTTCATTTTGACCGGCTCGGGTCTTCCCTTCGCCACCAGGACCGGCTTCGGTGCCGGCTTCGCTGCCATCGGTTTCGCGGCAACGGGTTTCGCGGCGGGTTTCATGCCGGGTTTCGCAGCGGAGGGCTTCACCACAGCGAGTTTCGCGGCCGGCGCCTTCGCGGGCGCTGCCTTGGCGGCCGGCTTCGCGGGCACTGCCTTCGCGGTTGGGGCCTTGGCGGCCGGCTTCGCGGCCGGGGCCTTGGCAGCCGGTTTCGCCTTCGCCGCCGGCTTTGCCGGGGCCTTGCTCACGGCCTTCGCCGGTTTCGTCGTCTTCTTGCTGGTCGCGGTCTTCGTCACGTTTGATGCTTTCTTCTTTGTCGTAACCGGTTTCGGTTTCGAAGCCGCCTTGTCGCGCCGCCGGCCGTCGGCCGTCCTGGCCGCCGGCTGAGCCCTGCCGCCCGCCCGGTTACCGGATGCGGCAGACTTGGCTGCCGTCGGCCGGCCGGCCGTGCTGGTCTTTTTTTTCGCCTTTTTGTCCGCGCCCTGCCTGGATGCGGTTTTGCTGGTCGCCATGGATCGCCTCTCGTGCCCAATCGGCAGATCGCCGTCCCAAATCTCGCTGTCATAATCGTGGCCCGGCGCCGGCGATCAGGGAGCCTTTCGCAGCCGCAGCATACGGCCAACGCCCCCGATTCCGTCGGTTCGCCGGATTACAGGCCGGGTCGTGCCCCGATCTGTGGATAAAATGTAACAGAAAATCCGTCGATTTTCAATCGGCAGACATGGCGACGTCCCGTCGCAGCGTCCGGGTCTTCGACAATTTCTATACTAATATCAAATAGTTAAGGCTTCCCGGGGTTCGTGCTGAACTGGGTTTCGAACTTGTCCGGGACGTCCTTCCACTGATCGGCATCGGCCGGTGGCTCGCCCTTGCGCGTGATGTTCGGCCATTGTTCCGAATATTGCCGGTTCATCTCGACCCACTTCTCGGCCTCGGAATCGGTATCCGGGATGATGGCGTCGATCGGGCATTCCGGCTCGCAGACCCCGCAATCGATGCATTCGTCGGGATGGATGACCAGCATGTTCTCGCCGACATAGAAGCAGTCGACCGGGCACACCTCGATGCAGTCCATGTACTTGCAGCGGATGCAGGCCTGGGTGACGACGTAGGTCATGCCGAAGATTTCTCCCGGTGCCGGCGCGTATGTTGCGCCGCGAAACGGCCGATCCGTATCATGCGTTTCATCGCGCATGCAACCCTGTCGCCGACGCGGAAATGGCCGGCTCTAGCCCTGCCCATCGCCGCCGGTCAGTCGTCCGTTGCTCCGGCGTTCGCCGGTCAGGCGTTCCAGTGCCCGCCGGTCGGCCTTGGTCGGCCGCCCGCTGCCGGGCTCGCGCTGCGCCGGTGCTGCCTCGATCGGCTCGACCACCCGCGGCGCGCTGAGATCCTCGTAAAGCGTCCGCGCCTCGGGCGCCGGCCCGCGTCTGGTGCCGAGCGCAACGACTTTCAGCACCTTCACATCGCGGCCATGCGCGAAGGTCAGCACATCGCCGGGACGGATCGCGTAATGCGCCTTGTCGACGACGCGCCCGCCGATCCGGATGCGGCCCTCGCTGCAGAAGCGCGTCGCGAGACTGCGCGTCCTGAAGACGCGCGCGTGCCACAGCCATTTGTCGAGCCGCAGGCTCGCCGCGCTGTCCGGTGCCGCGGGTTTTTCGGGCGAAAGAAGATCGCTCACGAACGCCCTCGCCAGTTGATCGTGGCGAGCACGGCAAAGGGCGAATCCGGATCCGGCGCCTTGCGCCGCGTTGGTTGCAACGGAGCCGGTGGTGTCCTCGTTGGTTTCTTCCCGCGCGATGTTTGGCGCGCTTTCGGAGGCATTTCCCGGGGCGCTTTCTCCCGCGCCTCCTCGGATGCGTTCGCCGCGTCATTGTCGTTGTGGGCGACGACCACAGTGCCCGACGCCGACCGGTTGGCGCGACGCTTCGCGCGACGACGTCGCCGGCGCAGCGCATTCTTCGACGGTTCGGTCGTAGCGGCGTGCGCTGCTTCATCGACCGTCGATGCCGCAATCGCACTTGTCGCCTCGGCAGCAATTGTCGGGGCCGGCGCTGCAACCGCGTCACCCGATGGCGCAGCGGAGTGCGCTTTGCGCCGGAAGCGCCGTTCGAACGTCGCTTCGGCGCCGGCGCCGGCGCGGCGATAGCCGAGCGATTGCAGCACGGGTGCGAGGTTCTCCGGCTCGATGTCCACGCTCCCGGCCAGCGCGCCGGTAATCATGAACGGGCCCTGCTCGCCGAGTTTGGCCGCAGCGCCGGCGAGGCGCTCCAGCGCATCGGTGCGGATCGCCTGTGCGCCGATCAGCCGATAGCCGGCGGCCTGCAGCGATGTCGCATCGTCGTCGGGCGGCGGCACGAAACTGAGGGGCCGGCGCCGCGGTACCGGCGGCGCGGCGCGGCCGCGATACAGCACCAGCAGCATCTGGGCGAGCAACGCCGCCTTTTCGTTCTGCACGTCGCGCACCCACAGGCTCATGCGCCCGATCGTGACGCCGAGTTCGGCAAGCAGGCGCCGGTCCGCCTTGCCGATCGACTGCACCTGATCGCGGACGGCGGTGCGCGACAATGTGCCGAGTGCTTCGGCCAGTTGATAGGCGACGCCGCGCGCGGCGCCGGTCAAAGGTGCAGCCTCAAGCCGTGCCAGCGCGCCGAGCCGTTCGTCGCGATAGGCATCGAACCATTGCGCGAGCCGGCGCCTGATCCGTTCGCGCGCGGGTCCGTCGATGAACTCGCCCTCGCGCACGTCGATGCGCGGCCGCAGCGGATGATCGCCGGCGGTCAGCTTCGCGATCGCCTGGCCCTGCCATTCGATCGTTCCGTCGGGCAGCAGCGCGAGCGTCTTGTCGTCGTCGCGTTCGAGCTGCCGGATGCGCTGCGGAATCGCGCTCTGCAGCGCGTGGCGCGCAGCGGTCATCAGCGGGCGTGCATCGCCGCCGGCGCGGATATCGGCATCGGGCACGAAGCGGAATCCGTCGAGATGGCCGACCAGATGGCCCTCGATCATCACCTCGTCGGTCGCCGTCACGCCGCCTTCGAGCCGCCCGCCGCCATGCATGCGGCGCGCAAGATGCGCGTGACGCTGGTCGACGAAGCGCTGCGTCAGCGCATCGTGCAGTGCGTCCGACAGCCGGTCCTCGACTTCGCGCGTGCGTTCCTGCCAGCTCGCGGCATCGGCCAGCCAGTCGGCCCGGTTCGCGACATAGGTCCAGGTGCGGACATGGGCGAGCCGCTGCATCAGCGTATCGATATCGCCCTCGCGCCGATCGAGCCGCTGGATCTGGTCGGCGACCCAGTCGTTCGGCAGCCGTTTGTCGGGCTGCTCGCGCAGATAGCGATAGATCTGCCCGAGCAGGCGCGTATGCGCATCCGACAGGATTTTCCGGAAATCGGGAACCTGGCAGACCTCCCAGAGCAGCGCGACCGTCTCGCGGTTCTGTGTCAGCGCGCGGATCTCCGTATCGCGCCACAACGCGGCGAGGGCGAGATGATCGTCGGCCTCGCGCACGCGGATGAGGCCCGGCAGCGGCGTGCGGCGTTCCAGGCTGCGCAGCAGCGCTTCGCCCGAACGGAAATCGAGGTCGGCGTTGCGCCAGTAGACGGCCGCGATCGGATCGAAGCGGTGCGATTCGACCGCCTCGACGATATCGGCGTCGAGCGGGGCCGCCCCTTCGGTCGTGCCGAACGTGCCGTCGTTCATATGGCGGCCGGCCCGGCCCGCGATCTGCGCGATTTCGGCCGCGGTCAGCCGGCGCGGCTTGTGCCCGTCGAACTTGGTGATGCGCGCGAAGGCGACATGGTCGAGATCCATGTTGAGGCCCATGCCGATCGCATCGGTCGCCACCATGAAATCGACCTGGCCCGACTGGAACATCTGAACCTGCGCATTGCGCGTGCGCGGCGACAGCGCGCCCATCACGACGGCGGTGCCGCCGCGTTGCCGGCGCATCAGCTCGGCGATCTCGTAGACATCGGCGACCGAGAACGCGACCACGGCTGACCGCGGCGGCAAACGCGAGAGCTTGCGCGGTCCGGTATAGGCGAGCGTCGAGAAGCGCGGCCGCCCGATCACGCTCGCATCGGGCACCAGTTTGCGCAGCAAAGGCCGGATCGTGTCAGCGCCGAGCAGCATCGTCTCTTCCTCGCCGCGCGCATGCAGAAGCCGGTCGGTGAAGACATGGCCGCGATCGGGGTCGGCGGCGAGCTGGATCTCATCGATCGCGAGAAAATTGACGCGCCGGTCGAGCGGCATCGATTCGACGGTACAGAGAAAATAGCGCGCGCCGGGCGGCACGATCTTTTCCTCGCCCGTGACCAACGCGACCAGATGACGCCCGACCAGGCCGCAGACCCGGTCGTAATTCTCGCGCGCGAGCAGGCGCAGCGGAAAACCCATCATGCCGGTGCGATGGCCCAGCATCCGCTCGATCGCGAGATGCGTCTTGCCCGTGTTGGTGGGGCCGAGGACGGCGGTGAGGCGGGGCCCTTGCCGGGTCATGCCATCAAGAATCGGGTCTGCACCGCCTCATTGCAAGCATCGCGGCCACATTGCGCAGAGCCATCCCTGCGCCGACCGAGCCCGCCCGCGCCGCCGGCGTCCTCCTCAGGGCGCGGGTGGTGGCGGCTGCGATGGCGAAGGCGGCGGGGGCTGCGACGAAGAGCTTGGCGGCGGGGGCTGCGTTGAAGAGTTCGGCGGCGGTTGAGAGCCGGTCGTCGTCGGCGCGTTGGTGGCGGCCTTGCGCTTCTTCCGCGCGACCAGAGCCGCGATCCCGGCGCCGATCGCGACCAGGACCACGCCGCCTTTCTTGAGGAAGAGGAGGCCGGCGCCGAGAACGACAGCCAGCGCACCCGCGTTGAAATCGACGCCCATGGTCGCCGCCGCCAGTTCGCCGATGCTCATGCCGGCTTTGTCGTCGCCGACGGCAAAGTCTTCGTAGCGATGGCCCTCGTCGTAGCTGTGCGTGGCAAGCACGCTCGCCAGCGTCGATTGCGCGGCCGTCATGTCGGTGCCGGCGCCGGCCCAGATGATCCGATGATATCCGTCGCGCGACAGCCGCAGCGCCGCGGCATTGACCCAGTTGTTCATGATGTCGGTGAGCTCGGTCGCCCAATAGGCGGTGTGTTCGGCGGGCACGAAGACCGGCTCCTGGCGCCAGCCGGAGAGATAGAAGGGATCGATGCCAACCTTTTCGCGCTCGGTATTCTCCTGAAGCTGGGCATCCTGCATCTGCTTCAGGAATTCGGCGGGGTCGACGCGATCCCAGTCCTCTTCAGTGACATAGCCGATTCCGTGAAACGTAAAATAGGTCATCGACTCGTCGGCTTCGTTCCAGACGATCGCCTCGGTCTCGGGCGAGCGCAGGCCGCCGGTCAGATAATCGTACCGCGCCGCGGTGTCGCCGAGGATCACCTGCTGGCCCTTTTGCAGCTCGATCGTGCTGTGCGAAAGCGGCAGCTCATACGTGCCGGGCTCATAGGCCCATTTCATCGCATCGAGCTCGTCCGTCCGCTGCTGCTCGGTCATCTGCTCGAGGTCGGGGCCCTCCTGCGCGAACGCGGCGGTGCTGGTCAAAAGGCCGACGATGACGGCCAGAACGAGGCGTTTCATGCGTAATTCCCCTGGTAACCGGCCCGCGGCGGGCGACTCGGCCTAACAATTCGACCCGACAATCGTAACCGCGGGTCCCGCCGATTTCCATGGCCGGGTCACGAAGGCTTTCGTGGCTCGTCCGCCGCGCCGCCCGGCAGGGGGTTGATGTGGCGCAAGCGAACCCGCATATGACGCTGCAGCCGAGGAACAGAGAGCGCCCTTCTCCTGATTGGGCCAATGACCGGGGGCCAATGAACGAAATGGCGGGCGAAGAACGATTCGAATTCCAGGCCGAGGTCGGGCGTCTGCTCGATATCGTGGCCCGGTCGCTTTACTCCGATAAATCGGTCTTCCTGCGCGAACTGGTCTCGAATGCGGCCGATGCCTGCGACAAGCTGCGTTACCTCGCGCTGACCAAGCCCGGCCTCATCGCCGACGACCCCGAATTCCGCATCCGCATTCTGGCCGACAAGGCGGCCCGCACGTTGACCGTCGCCGATAACGGCATCGGCATGGCGCGCGCCGAGCTGATCGAAAATCTCGGCACCATCGCCCGTTCCGGCACCGCCGCCTTCGCCGCCGACGCCCCGGCCCCCGATGATGCGCCGGCTTTGATCGGCCAGTTCGGCGTCGGCTTCTACGCCGCCTTCATGGTCGCCGAACGGGTCGAAGTGACAACGTGCCGCGCCGGCGAAGAGGGCGGCTTCCGCTGGTCCTCGGTCGGCAAGGGCGAGTTCACGTTGGTGCCCGAGCCGGCGGCCATGCGCGGCACCAGCGTCATCCTGCATCTTGCCGAGGGCGAGGACGAATATCTCGATCCCGCCCGGCTGAAGGCGATCGTCGAGAAATACTCGAACCATATCGGCGTCCCGATCGAGCTCGACGACGGCGGCGGCGCGAAGGCGACGATCAATGCCGCCTCGGCTTTATGGCTGCGGCCGCGCGAGGGCGTCGCGCCGGAAGAATATGCCGAGTTCTATCGCCATCACGGCCACGCCTTCGATGCGCCGTGGATCACCATGCATTTCCGCACCGAGGGGATGCTCGCCTATGCCGGGCTGATGTTCATTCCGACGGCGCGGCCGTTCGATCTCTTCAATCCCGAGCGCCGGCAATGCGTGAAGCTCTATGTGCGCCGCGTGTTCGTGACCGACGATTGTGAAATCCTGCTGCCGCCCTGGTTGCGTTTCGTGCGCGGCATCGTCGATTCCGAGGATCTGCCGCTCAATATCAGCCGCGAAATGCTGCAATCGAATCCGGTCCTGGCGAAGATTCGCAGCGGCCTGATCAAGCGCGTGCTCGGCGAACTCACGAAGAAGGCAAAGGACGCGCCCGAGGAATATGCGCAGTTCTGGGATGCCTTCGGCGCCGTGCTCAAGGAAGGGCTCTATGAAGAGCCGGCCGAGCGCGACCGCATCCTGCCGCTGACCCGCTATCGAACGACATCGTCCAACGCACTGGTAACGCTCGACGACTATGTCGCGCGCATGAAGGATGGTCAGGCCGCGATCTATTACATCACCGGCGACAATCTCGAAGCAGCCTCGCGCAGCCCGCAGCTCGAAGGCTTTCGCGCGCGCGGCGTCGAGGTGCTGCTGCTGACCGACGGTGTCGACGAGTTCTGGCTGCCCGCGATCGGCAGCTATGCGCAGAAGCCGTTCCGCTCGGTGACCAAGGGCTCGACCGATCTCGATCGCATCGCCGCGCCTGAAAAGCCGGCCGCAAAAGCGTCACAGCCGGAAGCCGGCGCGCTCGATGCGCTGGTCGCCTGGCTGCGTCTCACGCTCGACCATTCGGTCAAGGATGTGCGCACGACCGGACGTTTGACAGAAAGCCCCGCCTGTCTGGTCGCGGCCGATGGCGATCTCGACATGCGGCTCGAACGTATCCTGCGGGCGCATAAACAGCTCGATGCCGAATCGAAGCGCGTACTCGAGATCAATCCCGGTCATGCGCTGATCGCGGCACTGGCCGGCGCGCTGAAGAATAGCGAGAAAGCGGCGCTCGACGATGCGGCCTTCCTGCTGCTCGATCAGGCGCGGCTCGCCCAGGGCGAAGAGCCGGCCGATCCGGTCGCCTTCGCGAAGCGCATGACCGCGGTCATGGTAAAGGCGCTCGGCGGTTAGGGGGCAGAAATGCGCTGCCGGCTTGCCGATGCGCAGCCGATCGCACCCGCAAGCCAGATGACGAGCACGGCCGCGAAGGCGAGCTGCGTGCCGCCGATTCCGATCAAGACGCCGTTGATGCCGTGGATCACACCCATCACCAGCAGCGAGGCGCCGGAGAGGACCGACAGCATCGTCGCGCGCTCCGGGCCGGAAAAGGCTTCGTTCGCCCAGACCCGCACCAGCGGATATTGCAACCCGTCGCCCGCGCTGTGCAGGACATAGCCGAGCCACACCAGCACGAGCGCCAGCGGTGCCGGCAACCAGCCGGCAACGATGCAGCAGAGGATGAACCCGGCGAAGATCGCATTGACCAGCAGCGCCCACTGGCCTCGCGACAAAAGCGACAGCGGCCGGCGATTGCCGAGCCACACCCCCGTCATGTCGGCCAGCATCAGCGCGCCGAGCCCGACCCCGAACCAGATCGTCGCCACGCCTTGTTCGATCAGGACCGGCTGGTAGAGCAGCGTGCCGGCATCGATGACGACGTTGAACGCGACGAACGCGACCGCAGCCGCACGCAGCGGCGGATGGCGCAGCACGACGCCCATGACGCGCAGGAACTGAAGCAGCGGTGATTGCGCACGCGAAGCCTCGCGTCCGCCCGATTTGTCCGCCGGCAACATCAGCACGAAAAAAATGCCGATCGCACTGCCGACCGCACTGAGCAGCACCGGCATCGCGAGGCCGATCTGGTCGGTCAACAGCGATCCGATCGCCGCCGACCCGCCATAGACGGCAAGCTCGACCATGTAGCCCCAGGATTCGAGGCGCCGGTAGGCCCCGTCGCCGCTGCCGTCATGCACCGCATCGTACAGCAGCGCCGAATCCGATCCGCTGATGAACGCACTGCCAAGGCTCATCAGGACGAACGAACCGAGGACGCTCGCGGGGTCGGCTGCCGCGAACAGCCAGACGAGGCCGAGCGAGCGGACCGCGATGCCGACGATCAGGCTGAACCGTCGCCCGAACCTATCGGCGAAGATTCCGGTCGGCACCTCGAAGACCATCTTCGCGATGCTCCAGATGCCATAGGCAAAGAAGATCGTCTCGATCGAGACGCCTTCGGCCAGCAGATAGACCTGCAGGATTGCGGCATGGAAATTGAAATTGCGACAGGTTTTGTGACCGAGAAACGCGACGGTGAGGTGGAGCCTGGTCACGGCTGACGCCGTATCAACGCGCGCTGCCGGCTTCGTCGCTCTCGCGCTGGCAGAGGAAGATCAGCGCGATCCCGAAACAGACGATGAGACGAAACGCGGCTTCCTGCCCGTTGAACGACGATGCCTGCCACATCTGGAACCATTCGGCGGCGACCGTCATGAAGCCGAAGAAATAGAGCGTGATGGCGAGCATGAGGCCGGCAATGGCCGCGCATTTAGCAGCCCGAAAGCGTTCGGCTGGTTCGCGCCGCGCCTGGAAAAGCCGCCAGGCGCCGAAGGCGCAGAGCAGGCCCGCCCCGATCTCGGCTGCGATGATCAGGGCATAGACGATGCGATGTGCCGTCGGGTCCGTGATCGCGCGACCGATCAGCGGATTGTCGGGCGCGATCAGATCCATCGACATGACATGCTGCACGAAGGCGAAGTTGGCGCCGTAGTCGAGCAAATTGTTGATGCCGACCAGCAGCAGGAAGATCGCCATCATCGACACGAGAAGGATCTTCGCCAGCCGCTGGATCATGTCGCTACCCCCGATGTCGCCGCGCCCTCGCGGTGCGCCCCCGCGGTGTGCCCCTACAATGCGCAGGCGCCGCGCACTCACAAGACAACGCTATCTCATGCCGAAGAAAGCGACAAGAAAGGCCGACGCGAGAAGGCAGTATCCGGAAGCCGACCGACGATGGACCCGGGAGCGCGCGCTCACTCCATCACGAACGCGGCGGCGGCATAGATCGGGCCGACCGGTCCCGCCTGCACGATAACGGCGCAGGCCTCGGCATCGGTTTCGGCGGCGGGCAGCGCGATCTCGATCGCCGCACCGTTCCATTCGCCGATCGCGCGGAAGGCCCGCACGACGTTATGGGTGGTCAACATCTTGCCTTCATTCTCGCCGCGCTGCACGTCGGTCACCTGTTCGCGATCGTATTCGATGAGCCAGACCGTCGCGGGTTCCGCGAGGGCGGCCATTGCGCCGGCGCCATCGCCGATCATCACCTTGTAGCCGGCGCCGTCGTTCATCAGCACCAGCGACGCCTTCGGCTGCGCGGCCGCGGCCTTGATCGCACTCGCGACCGCCGCGCGATGCGATCCGATTTCGTGCGCGGCGCCGTCGATCACCATCTGCGGCGTGTAGACCGTGCGCAGGCCCAGCACTCGGGCATAGGCGCGCTGGCGCGCAGTCGCCTCGGGCGAGGAGAAGGGATCCTCCCAGCCGATATAGTTCCAGTAGTCGACATGGAAGGCGAGCGGCAACACGTCGCGTCGGGTCGCCAGTTCGCCGAGATATTCGTCGGCCGGCGGACAGGACGAACAGCCCTGCGACGTATAAAGCTCGATCACCACCGGTGACGAATCGGTGACGAGTTCCATCGCCGGCGCCGGTCTGTTCGCGGTCACGGCAAGGCCGCCGACAAAAGCCGCAACCAGAAACGCCAGCGAAGGCGCGAACGCAGGGCGACGGATCGGTCGTGCATTATCCATGCGGACGACTCTAGCGCAAAAGCGCCGCAGCGCCGCATCACACCGGGTCAAATCCGGTTGATGCCATTTGCATCACGGCGGGTCGAGCGGCGGTAACGCCGTCGTGCAATTCCTTATGCGGCATCCGCCATCAGGCGGCGCAGTACATAAGTGAGAATGCCGCCATGCCGGTAATAGTCGAGCTCGTCGAGCGTATCGATCCGGCATCTGACGGTAATCGTCTCCTCCCGCCCGTCGGCGCGGTGGATCGTGACCGGCATCGACCCGCGCGCCTGTAAACCCTGCGCGATGCCGCCGATATCGAAGGTCTCGCTGCCGTCGAGCTCCAGGGTCAGCCGGTCGGTGCCGTCGGCGAACTGCAGCGGCAATACGCCCATGCCCACCAGGTTGGAGCGATGGATGCGCTCGTAACTCTCGGCGAGCACCGCCTTGATGCCGAGCAGCAGCGGGCCCTTCGCGGCCCAGTCGCGCGACGAACCGGCGCCATATTCCTTGCCCGCGACCACGACCAGCGGCACGCCTTCTTCCTGGTAGCGCATCGACGCGTCGTAGATCGACATCGTCTTGCCCGAGGGAATGTGCTTGGTGATGCCGCCTTCGGTTCCGGGCAGCATCTCGTTGCGCAGCCGGATATTCGCGAACGTGCCGCGCATCATCACCTGGTGATTGCCGCGCCGCGCACCGTAGGAATTGAAATCGGCCACCTCGACGCCATGCTCGATCAGATAGCGCCCGGCCGGGCTGTCCTTCTTGATCGCCCCGGCCGGCGAGATATGGTCGGTCGTGATGCTGTCGCCGAGCAGGGCCAGCATCCGCGCCCCCTTCACGTCGGAGAGTGGCGCCGGTGCCGGCGTCATGCCCTCGAAGTAAGGCGGGTTCTGCACATAGGTCGAATCGTTCTGCCAGTTATAGGTCAGGCCCTTGCCGGCCGGCGTCTTGCGCCAGCGCGCATCGCCCTTGAACACGTCGGCATAGCGCGTGCGGAACATGGTGGCGTTGACCGCGCGGCGGATCGCCGCGTCGATCTCGCGATTGGTCGGCCAGATGTCGCGCAGATAGACCGGTTTGCCATCGCGCCCGTCGCCGAGCGGATCCTTGACCAGATCGACCTTCATGCTGCCGGCGATCGCATAGGCGACGACCAGCATCGGCGAGGCGAGATAGTTGGCGCGCACATGCTGATTGATGCGCCCGTCGAAATTGCGATTGCCGGAAAGAACCGCAGCGGCGACGAGATCGCCGCGCGTGACTGCATCGGCGATCGGCTCGGGCAGCGGCCCGGAATTGCCGATGCAGGTGGTGCAGCCATAGCCGACGAGATTGAAACCGAGCTTGTCGAGCGCCTTGTTGAGCCCGGCTTTCGCGAGATAGTCGGTCACGACCTGGCTGCCCGGTGCGAGCGAGGTCTTGACCCAGGGCTTCACCTTGAGGCCGCGCGCGACCGCCTTTTCCGCGACCAGGCCGGCGCCGAGCATCACGCTGGGATTCGAGGTGTTGGTGCAGCTCGTGATCGCAGCAATAACGATATCGCCATCGCCGAGATCGTAGTTGGTGCCGCCGACTGCGATGCGTTTCGCATCGGCGGGCCGCTTGAACGTGTCGGTCAGCGCCTGCGCGAAGGCGGGTGCGGCCGCCGAAAGCGCGATGCGATCCTGCGGTCGCCGCGGCCCCGCGATGCTCGATTCGACCGTCGCGATATCGAGTTCCAGCGTGTCGGTGAAAATCGGCTCGACCGATTTCGGCCCGTTCCAGAGACCCTGGCGTTTCGCGTAGGCTTCGACCAGGGCTGACGTATCGGCGCTGCGGCCGGTCGCCTTGAGATAGCGGATCGTTTCCGCGTCGATCGGGAAGATGCCGCAGGTCGCGCCATATTCCGGTGCCATGTTGGCAATGGTCGCGCGATCGGCGAGCGTGAGCGCGGCGACGCCCGGTCCGTAGAATTCGACGAACTTTCCGACGACGCCCTTGCGGCGCAGCATTTCGGTGACGGTCAGCACCAGGTCGGTCGCGGTTGCCCCTTCCGCGAGCGCGCCTTCGAGGCGAAAGCCGATAACTTCGGGAATGACCATCGAAATCGGCTGGCCCAGCATCGCCGCTTCCGCCTCGATGCCGCCGACGCCCCAGCCGAGCACGGCGAGACCGTTGATCATCGTGGTGTGGCTGTCGGTGCCGACCAGAGTGTCGGGATAGGCCCACCAGCCGTCTTCGTCCCGGCGCGACCACACGACCTTCGCGAGATATTCGAGATTGACCTGATGGCAGATGCCGGTGCCCGGCGGCACGACGCTGAAATTGTCGAATGCGGTCGCACCCCAGCGCAGGAACGAATAGCGTTCGCCGTTGCGCGCATATTCATGCTCGACATTGGCCTTGAACGCGCTCTTGTTGCCGAATGCGTCGACCATCACCGAATGGTCGATCACCAGGTCGACCGGCGAGAGCGGATTGATCTTCTTCGGATCGCGGCCCATGCGCGCCATCGCATCGCGCATCGCGGCAAGATCGACGACGGCGGGCACGCCGGTGAAATCCTGCATCAATACGCGCGCCGGGCGGTACGCGATCTCGCGATCCGAGCGACGCTGCAACAGCCAGCCGGCAACGGCCTTGATGTCGTCCCTGGTGACGCTGCGCCCGTCCTCGTGCCGCAACAGATTCTCGAGCAGCAGCTTGAGCGAATAAGGCAGGCGCGAAATGCCGGCGAGCCCGTTCTTCTCGGCCTCCTTGAGACTCATATAGCGGTAGCTGCGCTTGCCGACCGTGAAACGGCGGCAGGCCCGAAAACTGTCGGCGAAACTGTCGAGCGCGGTCATTGCGGCGGGATCTCCCAGGATTCGGCAGGCGATACTGGCGGGGCTGTAATAACAGAGATCGTGGCCTAAATCCGCCCTGCAAGGCCCGGATTTCGGCCGGCGGCGGTGCAGATATCACAATTTCGCCTTAATCGGGGCCCAATCCGGCCATAGACGGACATCATTTTCAGCATCACAGAGAGCAATCCTCTCTGGAGGTAGCCAGCCGCCTCACCCTTGGCCCCCAAATGGCTGGCAATTGATGGTCGCATCAGCTTCCCCCGGGCGGCCATCAGACCCCTGGCGCCGCGTTT
>JBBDMS010000064.1:28078-48389 GCA_040878185.1 Dongiaceae bacterium
CGGGGGCGCCGCCTTGTCTGGCTCCTTTTTCCCGCGAAATTCTGCGATTTTTCGGTCCGGCAGCCGCGCGGGCGCGCTTGGGCTCGGCCCGGGCCTGCCGGCTGCGCCGATCCGCGCATTCCCGCAGCCCGCGCGGTTGCGTTAGGGTCGCGCGCGTCCCGCCGGCCCGACCCGGCGCACAATAACGACAGCATGATCGGGAGCGCGCCGGCCGCATGACCGAGACACAGCCATCCGCCTTGTTCCGCGCCGAAGGCCTGGTTTGCCGCCGCGGCGAACGGCCGGTCTTTGCCGGCATCGGCTTTGCGCTCGCGGAAGGGGCGGGGCTGCTGCTGACCGGGGCGAACGGCTCCGGCAAATCGAGCCTGCTGCGGCTGCTGGCCGGGCTGCTGCCGGCCGAATCGGGCACTCTCTATTGGGGCGGTGCGCCCGTCGCCGCCGATCCCGATGCGCAGCGTGCGCGCATCTCGTTTCTCGGCCATCGCGACGCGGTCAAACCGGGCCTCACGGTCCTGGAAAATATCGAGGGCTGGGCATCGCTGCTTCGCGCGGCCGTCGCTGCGGGCCGAACGGCGCTCGCCGGATTCGATCTCGAGAATCTGGCAGATCTGCCGGCGCGCTATCTCTCGGCCGGACAGCGCCGGCGTCTCGCCCTCGCGCGATTGCTGCTCGTCGATCGTCCGCTCTGGCTGCTCGACGAACCGCAGACCGGGCTCGATGCGGCAGCGACCGCGCGGCTCGCCGCAACGATCGCGCAGCATCGTGCCGCCGGCGGCATCGCGATCGTCGCGAGTCATGGCGGGCTCGATCTGCCCGCCGCGGAGCGGCTTGATCTGGTCCACGCGGCGCAGCTCGATCTCGATGTTGCGCACCGCGCCGCGCTCGAAGCGGCGCGTTCGGGCGAACAAAGATGAGCGTCTTTCTCGCTCTGTTCGGCCGCGAGATCCGGCTGGTGTTGCGACAGCCCGGCGAGGCGGCGCTCGCTTTGCTGTTCTTCCTGCTCGGCGGCGCGATCTTTCCGATCGCGCTCGGCCCCGATCCTGTTTTGCTGGCGGTCGTGGCGCCCGGCATTCTCTGGGCGATGGCGCTGTTCGCGGCGTTGCTCTCGCTCGATCGTCTGTTCCAGGGCGATTACGAAGACGGCACGCTCGATCAGCTCATGCTGCTCGATCTGCCGGCACCGGCAATCTGCCTTGCGAAGGCGCTCGCCCATTGGGCAACGCACGGTCTGCCTTTGCTGCTGGTGGCACCCTTGCTCGCGCTCGGCTTCGGCCTCTCTGCCGAGGGGATCGCGGTGCTGGTTGCGGGTCTGGCGCTTGGCGGTCCGCTTCTGAGCCTGATCGGTTCGGTCGGTTCCGCGCTGACTCTGGGCGCGCGGCGCAGTGGCACGATTCTGCCGCTGCTGGTTTTGCCGCTCTATATTCCGGCACTGGTGTTCGGGGTTGGCGCGGTCGATGCCGTGCTCGGCGGTTTTCCGGCGGCCCCCCATCTGATGCTGCTCGGCGCGTTCGCGCTGGCAGCCCTCGTCCTCGCACCCTGGGCGGCCGCGGCCGCGTTGCGCCTGGCGCTCGACTGACATGACCGCACGCGTAACCCACACGCTTTCTGGCTGCGGCGAGAAGTCTCCTTGCCGTTGCGCATGGGGACTGCTTTATCGGTCGCGTCCGATGATGAATTTGCGCCAGCGCGCGACGGGCCGGCCGTCCCGCAGCTTTCGAGGCAACAAGCAGGGCCGATTGTGACCATGCATCGCTTCGCCAATCCCGCTCGTTTCCAGCGCATCGCCGATCCGCTGCTGCCGTGGCTTGCCGTTGCGACGATCGCTGCGTTTGCGGTCGGACTCGTCTGGGCGCTGGTCGTCTCGCCGCTCGACTACAAGCAGAGCGAGACGGTGCGCATCATGTATGTGCATGTGCCGGCCGCCTGGATGGCGCTCATGACCTACGCGACGATCGCGCTCGCGAGCGCCGCCTCGCTGGTCTGGCGCCATCCGCTCGCCGACATTGCCGCGCGAGCAGCCTCGCCGCTCGGCGCCGGCTTTACCCTGATCGCGCTCGTCACCGGCTCGCTCTGGGGCAAGCCGATGTGGGGTACCTGGTGGGTATGGGATGCGCGCCTGACCTCGGTTTTGATCCTCTTCTTTCTCTATCTCGGTCATATCGCGCTCTCGCATGCGTTCGACGATCCGCAGCGTGGCGCGCGTGCGGCAGCACTGCTCGCCATCGTCGGCGCGGTCAATCTGCCGATCATCAAATTCTCGGTCGACTGGTGGAACACGCTGCACCAGCCGGCCAGCGTCTTCCGCATGGACGGACCGACGATCGATGCCGCCATGCTCGGCCCGCTGTTCGTGATGGCAGTGGCCTATCTGCTGTTCTTCCTGACGATGCTGCTGATGCGCATGAAGGCGGAGCTGCTGGCCGCCAGGCTGCGCGCGCTGCAGATCAATCGGGCGATTCGATGAGCGACCTGCAGACATGGCTCGATATGGGCGGCTATGCGCGCTTCATCTGGCCGGCTTATCTGGCGGCGGCGCTGGTACTCGGCGCATTGACGATTGCCAGCCTCTGCCGGCTGCGCCGGTTGCGCCGCGCCCTCGCGCGTCTCGACGATGGAACGGAGCGCGCACGATGAAACGCAAGCATCGGCGCCTGATGATTCTTGTCGGCGGCCTCGCCCTGCTGGCCGTTGCGACAATCCTCGTCATAACGGCGCTCAAGGACAGTCTCGTCTTCTTCATGTCGCCGACCGAGATCATGGCGGCACCGCCGCCGCCGGACCGGCCGATCCGCGTCGGCGGTCTGGTCGAAGAGGGCAGCGTGGTGCGCAGCGCCGACAATGCGATCGTCACGTTCCGCATCACCGACCTGGCGACCACCGTGCCGGTCGTCTATGAGGGCGTGCTGCCCGATCTGTTCAGCGAAGGGCAGGGCGTCGTCGTCGAAGGCTGGCTCGGTGCCGACGGGCTGGTGACGGCGCGCGAGGTGCTCGCCAAGCACGACGAGAATTACATGCCGCCCGAGGTCGCCGATGCGATCCGCGCATCCGGCTACTGGCAGGGTGAGGCGGGGCAGGGCGAAGAGGAAACCCAGCCGTGATCGTCGAGCTGGGTCATTACGCGCTGGTGCTCGCCTTGCTCGTCGCGCTGGTGCAGGCGAGCGTGCCGCTCGTCGGTGCCGCGCGGCGCGAGCCGGCCTGGATGGGCGTCGCGGTGCCGGCATCGCTACTGTTGCTGGCGCTCATTCTCGTCGCATTCCTTGCGTTGATGCGCGCTTACATCGTTTCGGATTTTTCGGTCGCAAACGTCGCCGACAATTCGCATGTGCTGAAGCCGCTGCTCTACAAGATCGCCGGCGTCTGGGGCAATCACGAGGGCTCGCTGGTGCTCTGGGTGCTGATGCTCGCCGTTTTCGGCGCGGCGGTCGCCTTGTTCGGGCGCAATCTGCCGGCAACGCTGAAGGCGCGCGTGCTCTCGGTACAGGCTATGATCGCGTCGGGCTTTCTTTTGTTCACGCTGTTCGCATCCAATCCCTTCGCGCGCTTCGATCCGGCGCCGGCGGCGGGCAGCGATCTCAATCCGCTGTTGCAGGATCCGGGTCTCGCCTTCCATCCGCCGCTGCTCTATCTCGGCTATGTCGGCTTCTCGATGACCTTCTCGTTCGCGGTCGCGGCGCTGATCGAAGGTCGCATCGATGCCGCCTGGGCGCGCTGGGTGCGGCCCTGGACGCTGGCCGCCTGGACGGCCTTGACCGCCGGCATCGGCCTTGGTTCCTGGTGGGCCTATTACGAACTCGGCTGGGGTGGCTGGTGGTACTGGGATCCGGTCGAGAATGCGTCGTTCATGCCCTGGCTACTTGGCACCGCGTTGCTGCATTCGGCGCTGGTCGCGGAAAAACGCGACGCGCTCAAAAGCTGGACCGTGCTGCTCGCGATCCTCACTTTCGCGATGAGCCTGATCGGCACCTTCCTGGTGCGCTCGGGCATTCTTACCTCGGTCCATGCCTTCGCGACCGATCCGACGCGCGGCCTCTTCATTCTCCTGCTGCTGGTTATCGCAATCGGCGGTGCGCTCGCGCTTTATGCCTGGCGCGCGCCGGCGCTGAGTGCCGGCGGCGTGTTCCGTCCGGTCAGCCGCGAGGGGGCGCTGCTCCTGAACAATCTGCTGCTGGTCACGGCAGCGGCGACGGTTTTTCTTGGTACCTTCTATCCCTTGTTTCTCGATGCGCTCGGCCTCGGCACCGTGTCGGTCGGTCCGCCTTATTACATCGCGACCTTCGTGCCGCTGATGCTGCCGCTGCTGCTGGCGATGGGCGTCGGGCCACTGCTTGCATGGAAGCGCGGCGATCTTGCCGGCGCGCTGTCGCGTCTGGTGATCGCGGGTGTCTGCGCCCTGATTGCCGGCATCGCGGTCTGGTGGTGGAAGAGCGACGGGCCGTTCATGGCCGGCATCGGCATCGCGCTCGCGGTCTGGATTGCCGGCGCGACGCTGGTCGAATTCGTCGGCCGCATCGGGCTCGGCCGCCTCGCACCGCGCGACACGCTGATGCGCCTCGTGCGTTTGCCGCGCGGCACGTTCGGCATGACGCTCGCCCATCTCGGCATGGCGATCGCGATCGTCGGCATGACCGGCTCGTCCGCCTGGAAGGAAGAACATATCGCGATCCTCGAACCGGGCGGTTCGATCGCGGCCGGTGGATATGAATACCGGCTCGATGCGGTGACGCGAGTCGAGGGGCCGAACTACTGGGCCTATCGCGCGCAGATCAGCCTGCTCGATGGCGATGAGGTCGTCGCCTTGATGACGCCGGAGAAACGCTTCTATCGCGTGCAGCGCATGCCGACGACCGAAGCCGCAATCCGCACCACCGGGCTTGCCGATCTCTATGCCGTACTCGGCGATCCGAACGGCGAGGGCGGCTGGACCGTGCGCATCTATCACGAGCCGCTGGTGCCGTGGATCTGGGGCGGTCTCATGATCATGGTCGCGGGCGGTCTCGTCTCGCTGACCGATCGGCGCCTGCGCGTCGGCGCGCCATCGCCGGTGCGCCGTCGCGTCGCCGGCGAAGCCGGCTGATCGGATCGTCCGATGCGTCGCCTCCTATATATCCTGCCCCTTGCTTTGTTCGGCGTGATCGCCGCGTATTTCGTTGCGGGGCTCGATCCCGAGCGCGATCCAAGCGCGGTGCCGTCGGCACTGATCGACCGGCCCGCGCCGTCCTTCACGCTCGATCCGCTCGATCCCGCTATGCCGGTTCTCGCCAGCGACGATCTGCGCGGCAAGATCATGCTGGTCAATTTCTTCGCGAGCTGGTGCCTGCCCTGCCGCGCCGAGCACCCATTGCTGCAGCGGCTCGCGCAGGAACAGAACCTTCCGATCTATGGCATCGTCTACAAGGACGAGCCCGATGCGATCCGGCGCTGGCTCGACGACCTCGGCAATCCCTATGCGATGGTCGCGCTCGATCCCGACAGCCGCACGGCGATCGATTTCGGGGTCTATGGCGTACCCGAAACCTATGTGATCGATCGCGAAGGCCGCATCCGCTTCCGCTTCGCCGGGCCGCTCGATCCGGTGACGATCGAAACGACCTTGCTGCCGCTGCTGGCGGAATTGCGCGAATGATCCGCATCCTCGCCTTGCTTCTGTGCCTGATCGCGGGCGTCTGTCTGGTGGCGATCGTGCCTGCGTTCGCGGTCGAGCCGGCCGAGATGCTAGACGATCCCGCCCTCGAAGCGCGTGCGCGCGAGATCGGCCGTGAACTGCGCTGCCTTGTCTGCCAGAACGAATCTATCGAGGATTCCAACGCCGATCTTGCCCGCGATCTCCGGCTTGTCGTGCGCGAGCGGCTGCTCGCCGGCGACAGCGACCAGCAGGTGCTCGATTATGTGGCGACGCGGTACGGCGATTTCGTCCTGCTGCAGCCGCCGGTGAAACCCGCGACCTGGGCGCTCTGGTTCGGTCCCGCGTCGATCCTGCTGGTCGGCGGGGCGGTCGCCTTCTTCTATGCCCGCAGCCGGCGCGCAGCACCCGGCATCCTCCCGCTCTCCGATGAGGAGCAACGAAGGCTCGCCACGCTGACCGGCGACGGACCCCGGGAGAAATCCGACCCATGATCTGGGCTGCGATCCTGCTGCTGACCGCGATCGTCATCGGGCTGCTGCTGCGCCCGCTCTGGCGCGCATCGCGCGCGGTCTCGCCGCTGCAGCCGGAACTCGCCGTCTATCGCGATCAGCTCGCCGAGCTCGATGCCGATCTCGCGCGCGGTGCCATCGACGCCGAATCCGCGCGAACGGCGCAGCTCGAGATCGAACGGCGCCTGCTCGCACTGCCAGAGGCCGAATCCTGGCGCGAACAATCGCCGGCGCAGCGCCGGCGCTTTGCGATCGTGCTCGGCATCGTTGCGATCGCGCTCGCGATCGGCGTCTATCTCGAGCTCGGCCGTCCGGACCTCAGCGATCAGCCGCTCGCCGCGCGCGATCTGCCGCCGGCCGAAGGCGAGGTGGTGCCGCCCGCACTCGATCCCGAGCGCGTCGCGACCATCGAAAGCGAAATCGATGCGCTCGAAGGCTCGCTCGACGAAAATCCCTCGCAGCGCGATGTCTGGGCGGCGCTCGGTCATCGTCTGCTCGAACTCAGTCGCCTCGAAGCGGCGGTCGATGCGCTCGAACAGGCGATCGCGCAGGGCGCCGACGACCGGCTGACGCAATCGCGCTACGGTGTCGCGCTCACATTGCTCGATGGCGGGCGTGTCCCGCCCGCGGCGGAGACGGCATTTCGCCGCGCGCTCGCAGCCGACCCCGGCGACATTCCGGCCTCCTACTGGCTCGCAATCCGCGAATTGCAGCTCGGCCGTGCCGATGCGGCCCTGAAGGCGTTGATCGCACTCGAAGCGCGTCTTCCCGCCGATGCGCCACAGCGCGCGTCGCTCGCCGCGATCATCGGCGACATTGCACAGAATCTCGGGCTCGATCCAGCGACAGTGCGCGAGACGCTCTCCGATCTCCCCGCGATACCGGACGGCGATGACCAGGCGGCATTCATTCTCTCGATGGTCGAAGGTCTAGCCGCGCGACTCGAAGAACAGCCCGACGATCTCGAAGGCTGGCGCCGTCTCGCTCATTCCTGGTCGGTCCTCGGCGAGTGGGACAAATCGGCCGCCGCTTACGCGCGCGCCGCCGCCCTCGCGCCCGACGATGGCGAGCTGCAGCTCGACTACGCGCTCGCCATTCTTGCAACCGTGCCCGATAGCGACGAAGGGCCGCTGCCCGAATCGATTGCCGAACCGCTCGCGCGCGTGCTGACTCTGCGCCCCGACGATCCGACCGGTCTCTATCTCTCGGGTCTCGAACGTGCCCGCGCCGGCGACAAAGAGGCGGCGCGCCGCCATTGGGAGCGGTTGCTCGCACTGCTACCAGCGGATGCGCCGCAGCGGGCCAAGATCGAGGCCGAACTGGCGGCGCTCGACGGCGGCGACTGACCGGCGGCGCGGCTGCGTGTCGCGCCGTGCTCGCAACCATTTGTGAACCATTTTGGGGTTGGCAAGTCCCCGGCTTCCCGCCTACGCTCGACGCAGCACAGGGAGTGCTGAACGATCGGAGAGGTCGAATGGGTGATTCAACACCCGCCCTCGTCGTCGATGATTTGCACAAGCGCTTCGGCGATCTCGAAGTTCTGAAGGGCGTTTCGGTAACGGCACAAGTCGGCGATGTCATCGCAATGATCGGCGCCAGCGGCTCCGGGAAGAGCACGCTGCTGCGTTGCATCAACCTGCTCGAGACGCCGGATTCCGGAAGGGTCTCCGTCTCGGGCGAACTGATCCGCATGAAGCCGACACGCAACGGCCATGCCGTTCCCGAAGACCAGAAACAGGTCGACCGCATCCGCACCCGACTCGGCATGGTGTTCCAGAGCTTCAATCTCTGGTCGCACATGACCGTCCTCGAAAATGTCATGGAGGCGCCGGTCCATGTGCTGAAAAAGCCCAAGGCCGAGGCGACCGAATATGCGCGCCACCTGCTCGCCAAGGTCGGCATCGGCGACAAGCTCGACTATTACCCGGCGCATTTGTCCGGCGGCCAGCAGCAGCGCGCGGCGATCGCGCGCGCGCTTGCGATGGATCCCGATGTCATGCTGTTCGACGAGCCGACATCGGCTCTCGATCCTGAGCTCGTCGGCGAAGTGCTGCGCGTCATGCGGCAACTCGCCGAAGAGGGGCGCACGATGGTGGTCGTGACGCACGAGATGGGCTTCGCGAAGGAGGTCGCGAACGACGTGATTTTCCTCCATGCCGGGCGGATCGAGGAGCAGGGCCCGCCCGCGCAAGTCTTCGGCAATCCGAAGTCCGAACGTTGCCGGCAGTTTCTCGCCAGCAATTACTGATCCGTTAGCAACCCCACAGGGAGAACCACAATATGAAGAAACTCCTCACACTGGCGGTCGCGGCCTTCGCCTTCGCGGCGATTTCGACCGCCGCAGATGCGGAAATGCAGAAAGTCCGCATCGGTACCGAGGGTGCCTATCCGCCGTTCAACTCGATCGATGAGAACGGTGTCCTGGTCGGCTTCGACATCGATATCGCGAATGCGCTCTGCGTCGCGGCAAACTTCGAATGCGAGTTTGTCGTGCAGGATTGGGACGGCATCATCGACGGCCTGACCACCAACAAGTACGACGCGATCATCGCCTCGATGTCGATCACCGAGAAGCGCATGGAAGTCGTGGACTTCACCGAGAAATATTACAACACGCCGGCGAAGTTCATCGCCAACAAGGGCACGGACCTCGACTTCACCGAAGGCACCGGGCTTGAAGGCGCGAAGGTCGGCGTGCAGGGCGCGACGATTCACGAAGACTTCGTGCGTATGACCTGGCCGGGTGCCGAGGTCGTCACCTATGCGACCCAGGACGAAGCGAATGCCGATCTGATCTCGGGCCGCGTCGATCTGGTGATGGCGGACTCGGTTGCGCTCGATTTCGGCTTCCTGCAGACCGACGCCGGCGCCTGCTGCGAGTTCGTCGGCGCCGACTACAACGATCCTAAGATCCATGGCGAAGGGGCCGGTATTGCCATTCGCAAGGGCGAGGAAGATCTGCGCGTTGCTCTCGATGCTGCCTTGGCGCAGATCCTGAGCGACGGGACCTACAAGGAAATCAACGACCATTACTTCAACTACAACGTCTACGGCGAAGATCTGCCGGCGATGTAATTTCGTGTTTCGGTGCCGCCGTCGCCTCCGAAGGGAGACGGCGGCGGCGCTTCGTTTCCTCTGCCCCGACAGCGGCGAGATATGGACGAAATCACCTTCTGCAAACTCTACGGAAACATTCCGCTACCGCAGCTTCAGGGCTATGGCTGGGTGTTCTGCGAAGGTCTGACGACGACGCTGATCGTCGGCGTTTCCTGCATTCCATTCGTAATCCTGATGGGCCTGCTCGGTGCCTGGGGCAAGCTCTCGGGCAACCGGGTCGCGCGCACCGTCGCCGGTGCCTATACGACCGTCGTGCGCGGGGTACCCGAGCTGGTCCTGATCCTGCTCACCTATTACGGCATCACGCTCGCCCTGCAGAAGACGCTGACCGCGATCATGGGCGAGCAGGTGCTCATCGACATCGACCGGTTCACCGCCGGCACGATCACGCTCGGCCTGATCTACGGCGCGTTTGCAACCGAAGTATTCCGTGGCGCCTATCTCGCGGTCGATCGCGGCCAGATCGAGGCCGCCAAGGCTTACGGCATGAACCGCCAGGTCGCCTTCATTCGTGTCGTGATGCCACAGATGCTGCGCTTCGCGCTACCGGGGCTTGGCAATGTCTGGCTGGTTCTGATCAAGGCGACGGCGCTGATGTCGGTCATCCAGTTGCCCGAGCTGATGCGCATGACCGATATCGCCGCGCGTGCTGTCCGCATGCCGTTCACCTTCTATTTTGCCGCGTCGCTCCTCTATCTGACGATCACCATCGTCTCGATCTGGCTGCTCCATCGCGGCGAACGCTGGGCGAGCCGCGGCGTCAGGAGGGCCTGAAGCTTGGGCGGCATCACGGTCATCTACGAGAATCTGGACAAATTCGCGTACGGTCTTCTCCTCACGATGGAACTGACGCTGATTTCGAGCCTGATCGGTCTGCTACTCGCCGTACCGGTGGCGCTCGGCCGGTTGTCGCACAATCCGCTGATCAAATGGCCGGTCTTCGGCTACATGTTCTATTTCCGCGGCACGCCGCTTCTCGTGCAGCTTTTTCTCATTTATTACGGCAGCGGGCAGTTCGTCCCGCAGTTGAAGGCGCTCGGGCTCTGGGACGGCATGTTCCGCGAAGCCTATTTTTGCGCTTTATTGACGCTGACCCTCAACACGGCGGCCTACACGGCTGAGATCCTGCGCGGCGCCATTCTCGGCGTGCCGCATGGCGAGGTCGAGGCGGCGCGCGCCGTCGGCATGTCGCGGTTCCTGATGCTGCGACGTGTCATCCTGCCGCGCGCCTTCCGCATCGCGCTGCCGGCCTACACCAACGAGTTCGTATTCCTGTTCCAGGCGACATCGCTGGTCAGCGTCATCACCTTGCTCGACCTTGCCGGCGTTGCGCGCGACCTCATTTCGGAAACCTTCCGCTCGATGACGATCTGGATCTTCACCGGCGCGGTCTATTGTGCGATCTCATATTTCTTCTTCTTCGTATTCAAGCGGATCGAGTGGCGCTGGTCCGGCCACCTCCGCGCGCGGCCCGGTATGGTCGTTGCCAAGGTGAAGGGCGCCGCCCCCGACGAAACGCCGGTCGTCGTCACGCGTTGAGCCTCGGGCTGCGCGGCGCCGCGCGATCGGCCAGCCGGATCGACATGCATCACCGTTCGAGTTTTTGGCGCCCCCCCCGCGTCGACCCGTTCGCGCGAACCTGATAGTCTCCGCGCAACCCTGCCAATCAACGAGAGATCGCGAGAGAATCCATGTCCAATCATCTGAAATTCTACATCGACGGCGCCTGGGTCGATCCGGCAAAGCCGGCCACGCTCGACGTCATCAATCCGGCGACGGAAGAAGCCTATACGAAAATTTCGGTCGGCTCGGCGGCCGACGTCGATCGCGCGGTCAAGGCGGCGCGGGCGGCCTTTCCATCCTTCTCGCAGACCGGCAAGAAAGAGCGCCTCGCGCTGCTGCGCCGGATTCTCGAGATCTATTTCAAGCGCAAGGAAGATGTGGCGCGCGCCATCTCCGACGAGATGGGCGCGCCGATGGGTCTCGCGCGTAACGCGCAGGCCGCGGTCGGCCTCGGCCATCTTAAGGCGACGATCGAGGCGCTGGAAAAATTCGAGTTCGAGGAACAGCGCGGAACGACCCGCGTCGTGCGCGAGGCGATCGGCGTGGTCGGGCTGATCACGCCATGGAACTGGCCGCTCAACCAGATCGTCTCCAAGGTCGCGCCGGCGATTGCCGCCGGCTGCACCATGATCCTGAAGCCGAGCGAGATTGCGCCGATCAGCGCCATCGTCTTCTCCGAGATCGTGCACGAAGCCGGCCTGCCGGCGGGCGTCTACAACATGATCAACGGCGACGGCCCGTCGGTCGGGCAGGTGATCGCCGGCCATCCGGGCGTCGATATGGTGTCGTTCACCGGATCGACGCGGGCGGGCGTGATCGTCGCCAAGACGGCAGCCGACACGGTGAAGCGGGTGGCGCAGGAGCTCGGCGGCAAATCGCCGAACATCATTCTGGCCGATGCCGATTTCGAAACCGCCGTGCGCAAGGGCGTGCAGGATTGTTTTGGCAATAGCGGCCAGTCCTGCAATGCGCCGACACGCATGCTGGTGCCGCGACCGCGCCACGACGAGGCGCTGAGCGTCGCGAAGAAAGCCGCCGAAGCGCACAAGGTCGGCGATCCGAAGGCGGATGGCACGGTTCTCGGACCCGTGGTCAGCGAGATCCAGTTCAACAAGATCCAGCGGCTGATCGAAGAAGGCATCAAGGAAGGCGCAGAGCTCGTCACCGGCGGCACCGGCCGTCCCGAGGGGCTGAACCGCGGTTATTATGTGCGGCCCACCGTGTTCGGCAATGTCCGCAACGACATGACGATCGCGCGCGAAGAGATTTTCGGGCCGGTTCTCGCCATCATGCCCTATGACAGCGAAGAGCAGGCGATCGAGATCGCCAACGATACCGATTACGGTCTCTCCGCCTGCGTACAGTCGAAGGATGCGGCACACGCGCGGAAAGTCGCCCGCCAGCTTCGCGCCGGTCAGGTGAAGATCAACTACCCGGGCTGGGATGGGTTTGCGCCGTTCGGCGGCTACAAGCAATCGGGCAACGGTCGCGAATATGCCGATTTCGGCATTCACGATTTTCTCGAGACGAAGGGCGTCGTCGGCTACGGCGCCGAGTAACGCCGACTTCGTAGCCGCGCCCGCGTGGGCACGGACATTTGCGCCATGTAGCTGGTCCCGATCGGACCAGCCATACGCATTTTTTATCAATGTCCAGCGCCCGTCCTCGCGGAGTTCCCCTAAAAAAACCTAAGGTCCAACCCGATGTTCCTGTTTAGTCTTTAAAAAATTGATCTGGCGCAACGACCGTTTGGGCAAAATGAGGTGTTTTATCGGAGGCTCGAATTTTAATCTCGATGGCGGGGGCTCGCGCAGGCCCACGCCGGCCGAGTGCTCAGGGTGTCTTGAGTCCGAGGGGGAACATTGGAAATCAGGGAAAAAATACAGGCCAGTGGCACCCCATTCCTTCGCCGAATGGACCGACGCATTCGTCTACTGGAACCGGAACAGCGAGCCTTCGCTGCCCTCGAGCTGAAATCCGAATCCTTCCCCAAGGGAACCGACCTCGTGCGACCGCACGAGGAGCATGGCCTGCCTTTCATCCTGAAGGGCGGCTATGTGCTCGTTTCCCGGACCAGTGCTCTCGGGCACCGGATGAACATCGATATCCTGATCCCTGGCGATATCGGGAATGTGCAGGCCATCATATTGCTCCGGGCCGACTCGACCTACACCGCGCTAAACGATGTCGTCATCTCGCCCATTCCGCTCGAGGTTTATCGCGATCTGATGCAGACCCATCCTCAGTCCTCGGCGGCGCTTTTGTGGACGGGCGCCGTCAGCCGGTCACTGATGGCGGAACGGCTGTACAGCGTCGGCCGGCGAAATGGTTATCAACGGATCGGACATTTTCTGCTCGAACTGCTGACGCGCCTGGAGGAAGTCGGCTTGACCGATGGCGGCTCCTTCCGCGCACCGCTCACACTGGCTGTTCTTGGCGATCTTCTCGGTCTCACACCCGAGCATGTCAGTCGTATTGTGTCACGCCTCCGGCGCGACGGGTTCATTACGACGAAGCGCGATATCTGGACCGTCATCGATCGTCCCGGCCTGGAGAAGGTATGCGATTTCGATCCCTCCTATCTGCACGCGGCCGATCGGGAAGTCGAAAACGCCGACGCGCATGAGGTACGGCGCCCGAGTGCATCCCCGCGTTAGTGAGGATTCCCGAAGGTCGGCGCGTCTTCCACCATCGATCGTCAGAACGCACTGACCTCCCGGTCCTGTCCCGGATATTTCCGGATGGCAGGATTGCTTCGACAGGCCAATGAGGAATGGTTCGCGCAGACGCGTAACGCAACATGGGTGTGGAACGAAGCCCTGCAATTGACTGTTCTGAAGCTGAGCGAAGATCGCATGGTGCGATTATGCGTTTCAGGAGATCGACGATGAACAAGCCTCAGAAAAAAAATCGGAGCAGCGGGCAGGGCCAGCAGGGCGGACAGCCGAACCGGCCGGGCCAAGACGGTCGTGAAGACCAGCAGCGCGATCGGCCCGGTCGGGCCGGGCAGCAGGGTGGTGACATCAGCGAAGTCGGCCGCAACCCCGGCAACAAGGGCCGGGGTCAGGACAAGCCCGAGGAGGAACAGCGTCGCCACCCGGAAGAACAGCCCCAGCGCTAGTATTTCCGGAATAGCCCCCCGCTGCGCCGCGTCGTCGTGCGTCAGCCGCACGAACCGGGTTACCGGGTGCTCGAAGCGGACAACGCGCCGACCGCGCGTGCGATGCTCGACAGGGAGAACGTCGAAATGCTGTTCACCGACGTGGTCATGTCGGCATGAACAATATCGATCTCGCGCACCGGGCCAGGCCGAAGCAGCCGCAGATCAAACTGCTCGTCATGTCCGGATTTCCTGATGCGAAGTTCAACGGCAACGGCGGCCTGTCCACGCTTTGGCAGCTCCTCAGCAAGCCGTACCGAAAAGAAGATCTCGCTCGCGCCCTCCGCGAGGTTCCGGGCGACAGCCGCGCATGACGTTCAACGCGCGCGATCGCGCGGCGGTGGCGCGTGTTCGTTCTGTCAAACGGCGGGGATGAGATTCCGGGGAAGGCTTGGTGGAGCTGAGGGGAATCGAACCCCTGACCTCCTCATTGCGAACGAGGCGCTCTCCCATCTGAGCTACAGCCCCACCGGAAGCGCCGGGACTATGGGTTTCGGCGGTTTCGCTGTCAAGCGCCGGACCTCGTTTCGCGGGCCCAATTCGGGCGGATTTCCGCGGTTTACCCGCCCTTGCGGGCTGCCTGTCGAGCCGGTAGGGTCGCCGCCGGCATGCGGTTCGTTGCCGCAGCCCAACCCATTTTTCAGCGCGACGTCGCAAGGCGGCTCACATGCAATCACTCGCCTGGCTCATCGATACGATCCTCGTCCTCTATACCTGGGTCGTGATCGCATCCGCGATCCTCTCCTGGCTGGTCGCGTTCAACGTCGTCAACACCCAGAACCGCTTCGTCTATGCACTCGGCGATGTGCTGCACAAGCTGACCGAACCGGCGCTGCGTCCGATCCGCCGCGTGCTGCCGCGGTTCGGCGGGATCGACCTGTCGCCCATCGTGCTGATCATCCTGCTGCTGTTCGCGCGCCGTCTGCTGCACGAATATGTCTTCTGAGCGATGCGACTGCCCTGGTCGCCGGCGGATGACGGCATCCTGCTGACATTGCGGGTTACACCGCGTGCGCGGCGCAACGCGATCGAAGGAATGATCGCGGATGCCGACGACCAGGCGCGACTGAAGGTCTCGGTGACGGCTGTGGCGAGCGAGGGGGCGGCGAACAAGGCGGTGATCGCGCTGCTTGCGAAGACATGGCGGATGCCGAAATCCGCCATCGCCATCGTTGCCGGGGCGGCCGACCGCCGCAAGACGGTGCATATCGCCGGCGATACCACCGATCTCACGGCGCGGCTCGATCGCTGGTGGCAAAAGGTCAACGGACTGGATAAAGGATGCGCGTGAGCGCGAACATGACGGAACTGAATTCGAGGAAGCAGGAATGACCGACGGCAGGATCATCGATGGCAAGGAATTCGCAGCGAGCCTGCGCGCGCGTGTCGCGCAGCAGGTTTCAAAGCTGGTCTCGCAGCACGGGCTCAAGCCGGGCCTCGCCGTCGTACTGGTTGGCGAAAATCCCGCCAGCCAGGTCTATGTCCGCTCCAAGGGCAAGCAGACCCACGAAGCCGGCATGAATTCGTTCGAGCATCGTTTGCCGGTGGAGACCGGCCAGGCCGAGCTGCTTGCGCTGGTCGACACGCTCAATCGCGATCCCGCCGTCAATGGCATCCTGGTCCAGCTTCCGCTCCCCAGGCAGATCGACGAACAGGCGATCATCAATGCGATCGACCCCGACAAGGACGTCGACGGGTTTCACGTCGTCAATGCCGGAAGGCTCGCAACCGGCGGCGACGGGCTGGTGCCCTGCACGCCGCTCGGCTGCCTGCTGCTGCTGAAGCACCGGCTCGGCTCGCTCGAAGGCAAGCGCGCGATCGTGGTCGGCCGCTCGAACATCGTCGGCAAGCCGATGGCCCAGCTCCTGATCCGCGAAAGCTGCACCGTGACGATCGCACATTCGCGCACCCGCGATCTGCCCGCCGAATGTCGCCGGGCCGATATCGTGGTGGCAGCGGTCGGCAGGCCGGAAATGATTCGCGGCGACTGGATTCAGCCCGGCGCCGTGGTCGTCGATGTCGGCATCAATCGCGTCGAGGACAAAGACGGAAAGAGCCGGCTGGTCGGCGATGTCGCCTATGACGAGGCATTGGCCCATGCCGGCGGCATCACGCCGGTGCCGGGCGGTGTCGGCCCGATGACCATCGCCTGCCTGCTGCAGAACACGCTGACGGCCACCTGCCGGCAGCACGGAGTCGCGGTGCCGGCGGCATAAAGCTTCGGCGCGGCCCGGCCGGACGCCATTCCCGCCGCCATTGTGGCATAATGGGCCGTCGCGCCACGCCGCCAGGAACGGGAAAGCGGATTCGCCGATGATCACCTGCCTCGTCACCCGCGCCGGCGAAGACGCGATCCGCAACAGCGCGATGATCGTCGGCACCGCGGTCGAGCCGCATCTCGAAGTCGTTCGCTACGAGGATGCGCTGCAGCGCGGCGACTGGCAGGGCGGCACGATCATCTTTACCGATCTCGAACGCGTCTGGAATTCGCTGATCCCGGCGATCGCCGATCTGTGGCGGCGTTTCGAAAAGGCGCGCGCGCCGGTGCGCCTGCTCAATCACCCGACCCGCTCTTTGACGCGTTACGGGTTGCTGCGCCGGCTGCGCGAGCTAGGCCACAACGATTTCGATGTCTACCGCGCCGACGAAGGGCGGACGCCCGCGCAGTTCCCGGTCTTCCTGCATGGCGAGCGGGACCATAACGGCCCGATGACCGGGGCGCTGCAGAATCAGACGGCGCTCGACGCGGCGCTCATCGAACTGGTCGAGAGTGGCCTTCCCGCGAACCAGGTTCTGGTCACCGAGCTCTGCGACGTGCGCGATGCGGACGGGCTCTATCGCAAATACGGCGTGTTCGTTGTTGGCGACCGGATCGTGCCGCGGCATGTCTTCTTTTCCGGAGGGTGGAGCGTGAAGGATGCGCGCAGCCAGCTCGGCGATCGATCGGAAGCGGCGCTGATCGAGGAAGAGCGGGAATTCGTGATCGCCAATCCGCATGAAGAAGAGCTGCGCGCGCTGTTCACCGTCGCGAACATCGAATATGGGCGCATCGATTACGGCGTGCGCGACGGGCGCATCCAGGTCTGGGAGATCAATACCAACCCGTTGCTGCTAAGTCCCGGCCTGCACGCCGGCCAGCCGCGCTTCGATCGCGTCGTGGCCCTGATGAACGAGCGTCTGTGCGAGGCGCTGCTGGCCCTCGACGGAGCGACCGACGACCAGCCCTTCTGGATCGAACCGGTCCGGACGAAACCGGAAGTCGCGGCATCCTTGGCAAACCGCCGGCGCAACCGGCCGGGCATCGGCTGGCGCCCCCGTCTGTTGCGCCGCTGAACCGGGGGCGCCCCTGATGCGCCCGCTGCTCTTGTGCCATACTCCGGCCACTCCGAAACCACGCGATCGGTTCGCCGGCCTCGCCGGTCGCGATGTGAGGGCGGCCGGGATTCGGATCCCTCGATGATCACCTATTTTGTCACCCGCGAAGGCCAGGATGCGATCCGCCAGAAACCGTCGGTTACGATCGGGCCGGCAGCGGATCATTTCGAGATCGTCCTGTACGAGGAAGCCCTGCGGCGCAACGACTGGCACTGTGGCAGTTTTATCTTCTCCGACACCGAACGGCTCTGGAGTTCGGAAGTCACGCTCGTATCGCGCCTCTGGCATCGCCTCGCATCAGCCACGGCGCCGGTCCATCTGATCAATCATCCCGTCCGATCGCTGAAACGCTACGGATTGCTTCGCGCGCTTCATGAAAGCGGACAGAATTCGTTCGACGTCTATCGTGCCGACGAATGCCGGAAGCCGCGATATTTTCCGGTGTTTCTGCATGGCGAACGCGATCACAAGGGACCGGTCGGCGGATTGCTGACGGATCAGGCGGCGCTCGATGCGGCGCTGGAGGATCTGATGCGGCGCGGTTTCCCGCTCAGCCTCATGCTGATCACCGAATTCTGCGAGACGCGAAGTGCGGACGGGCTCTACCGGAAATATGGTGTCTATGTGATCGGCGATCGCATCGTGCCGCGGCACCTGTATTTTTCGAGCGAGTGGTGCGTCAAGGGTTTCCGCACCGGCATCGGTCCCAATACGCCCGAATCGGAACTGTTCGCCGAGGAACTGGCGTATCTTCATGGCAATCCCCATGAAAAGGAGCTTAGAAAAATCTTCGAGCTCTCCGGAATCCGCTACGGCCGCATGGATTATGGAATGCGGGAGGGCCGGATCGAAGTCTGGGAGATCAATACCAATCCCCTGCATATGTCGCGCGACGTGCCGCCGGGTACGCCCCGCTACGACGAGATTTTTGTACCGTTCAACGACTGGATGCACGCGGCCCTCATGGAACTGCCGGGCGCTGCCGACGATGAGCCGTTCTGGATCGATCCGGTCAAGCCACCGCAAGAGATTGTGGTCAACACTCGCGGGCGCTCCGAACGGAAGATCGGCCGACGCGCCTCCCCGCCGCTTCGGGAGCAATGATCTATTATCTCAATACCGGACGCGGCGATCACACGTTCCGCGACAATGCGATCCTCGATGATCCGCGTCTCGCTGACCGCTTCGAGGTTCTGACCTACGACGAGGCTTATCTGCGCCGCCACTGGCAAGGTGGCGCCATGATCTTCGCCGATCTCGACCGGCTGTCATGGGGCGAGGCGTTGCGCGCGACCGTTCTCTATCGCCGCCTGCGGCTTTCGCGCGGCCCCATCCGCCTGCTCAACCACCCGACGCGAACCTGCCGCCGCTATGGGCTGCTGCGCCGGCTGCACCAGGAAGGCATCAACGAACACGATATCTATCGCGTCGACGAAGGGCGCCGGCCGCGCCGGTATCCAGTCTTCATTCGCAGCGAACAGCGGCATGACGGAGCCTACACGCGGCTGATCGAAGACGAAGAAGCGCTCGATCGGGAAATCTTCTGGCTGACCAGTCTCGGCCTGCTGCCGCAGGATCTGCTCATCGTCGAGTTCTGCGACACGGCGGATTCGGACGGCATCTATCGCAAGGGCACCGCCTATATCGTGGGCAACGTGCTGTTCCAGCGTTACATGTTCTTCAGCGATTTCTGGGAGGCGAAGGCGCCCCGTCATGGCGGTGTCGCGCAGAAGCGCGCCGAACAGCCGATGCTGGACGAGGAAACAGCCTTCATCGGCGGCGACCGGTTTGTGCCGCAATTGCGTCGGGTCGCCGACATCGGCGGCTTCGGGTTCGGCCGGATCGATTTTGGCATGAAGGACGGCCGCGTCGCGATCTGGGAGGTCAACACCAATCCGATTCCGACCGTTGGCCAGTTCGCCGGCCAGGTAACCGAGCGCAGCAAATGGATCGTGCCCACGGGCTGGCGGCAATTGCGCGATGCGCTGGCGGCGCTCGACGACGACACGGCGCACAGGACGGATATCGAGATCGAACCGCCGCCCGACACGCCCACCTGGTATGCCTGGTTCCGCCAGGATCTGCGCGAACGCACCGGCAAGCCCGCATGACCGCAACCCGAACCGCGTTGTCCCGATGATCTATTATCTCGTCACGAAGCAGGGCGATCATACCTTTCGGAACAGCCTCATCCTCGACGATGCGCGCCTCGCCGGGCGTTTCCGCGTGCTCACGTATGACGAGGCGTTCGGCCAGCAGAACTGGCAGGGCGGGGCCGTCATCTTCTCCGATCTCGACCGGCTGGCCTCGGGCGATGTGCTGCAGGCGACCGTGCTCTACCGCCGGCTGAAGCGCGCGCACGGGCCGATCCGGCTGCTCAACCACCCGACGCGAACCTGCCGTCGGTTCGCCCTGCTGCGCCGCCTGCACGATGCCGGTATCAACGAACATAATGTCTTTCGTCTCGACGAAAGCCGCGGCGGGTGGCGCTATCCGGTCTTCCTGCGCAGCGACATGCAGCATGAGGGTTCCTACACTTCATTGCTGCGCGACGATGCGGCGCTCGAGGCCGAGATCTGGCGCCTGACCAGCCTCGGGCTCCTGCCGCAGGATCTGCTGATCGTCGAGTTCTGCGATACGGCCGATCGCGACGGCATCTATCGCAAGGGAACCGCCTATGTCGTCGGCGACAGCGTGTTCCAGCGATTCATGTTCTTCGGCGATCACTGGGAGGTAAAGCTGCCGCGCAGCGGCACGGTCGCGGCGAAGCTCAGCGAGCGCAGGATGCTGGATGACGAAGGCGCCTTTCTCGGCGGCGATCTTTATCTGCCCGTGCTGCGCGACGTGGTCGAGCGAACCGGTTTCGCGTTCGGCCGCATCGATTTCGGCATGAAGGACGGTCGTCCCGAAATCTGGGAGATCAATTCCAATCCCGATCCGGCCGTGATGCACTATGCCAAGACC
>JBBDMS010000065.1:0-47838 GCA_040878185.1 Dongiaceae bacterium
CCGCGTCCAGGGGAGGGGAGAAGAAAAAGAACCCCCACCCGCAAGGGAAAAGAACCCCCTCCCGCGTCGCGGTCGGCCCTATCCCCTTCCCGCCGCTTACGGTGTCGCCTGCGCGTGCAGGCTCGGATCGAGCACGCGCCGGGCGCCGTCGGCACCGACCACCGGCAGCCCCGCCGGATCGAGCAGCCCGATCTGCGCGAGCACGGTCGCCTGATCCCAGTAAATATGCTCGTGCGAGATCTTGCCGTCTCTGATGCCGACGATCACCGCAAACGCGACCTCGACTTTCTTTCCGGTCGGCGCGACGTCCGGCAGCATCCATTCGATCTCGGTCGTGTGCGTAAAGCGGATCACCAGCTCGTCGACGATCTGGTTCTCGCCGACGGTGCGCGAGACCGGCGTCATCGTCATGTCGGGCGGAAAAAACTTGCCGACCAGATGGTTCTGATAGAACGAGCGCACGCCCTCGTAACCGTAGCCGCCGACCCGCGTCGGCACGTTGGTGAGATGCGGATTGTCGGTCATGGTCGCCATCGTGGTTTCCATGTCGCCCTCGATCTCGGCGCCGACATGTTTCAGGAACAGGTCGATCTTTTCCTGCTCGGTCATAATGGTCTCCCCCTGTGCCTGTGCATCGCTCCGGAACCGGCGCATGGCCGCGAGTATGGCGGCGGCCCCGGCGATCCATGCAAACAGACTGCGTCGGTGAATCATGCCTCTCTCCCGGTGGGCGCTCCTACCAGCGTATGCTCTCGTCCCGACCCTGTCGAAGGATAAGGCCCGCTGTGCCGGCCTCTATCGTTCGCCCAGCACGCCCAGCGCCGCGAGCGCGCGACCGAACGCATCGCGGATCGAATCGACCGCCGCATCGTCCATCGGCACCGAGAGGCAGAAGAGCCCGCGCGGCGACAAAAGCACACCCTCGTTGAGCATGGCGAGATGCAACAGTTTGAGGAACGCCTTGTCGCCGCGCGCGCCCGAACGATAGCGGCTCACATTTTCCGCCATCGCATGCACGTTCAGAAGCGAGCCGACCTGGTTGAGCGAAAGCGTCAGAGACGCGCGCTCAAACATCGCGCGCAGTTCGCGGGCGAGCCGCGCACTCCGCCCGTTGAGCGCCTCGATCGAATCCGCAGTGAACAGTTTCAGCGTCTCGATGCCGGCTGCGAGCGCCATGGGTGCACCATGGAATGTGCCGGAGAGCGTGACCGAACCGCCGGCCTTGGTCGGATCGAACCAGTTCATGATGTCGGCGCGCCCGGCGATGCCGCCGATCGGATAGCCGCCGCCGATGATCTTGCCGAGCGTCGTCATGTCCGGCGTGACGCCGTACATCGCCTGCGCGCCGCCGTAATCGAGCCGCAGCGTGATCACCTCGTCGAAGATCAGCACGATGCCGTGCTTCGTCGTGAGATCGCGCAGCAACGGGAGAAAGCCCGGCTCCGGCTCGAGCAGGCCGGCATTCGCCAGCACCGGCTCGACGATGATCGCAGCCAGCCGATGCGCGTGTCTCTCGATCAGCGCCGTAACCGATTTCGCATCGTTGAACGGCAGCACCAGCACGTCGGCCGTGGCCGAGGGCGCGATGCCGGGCGTCGCGACCGAACGCGGCGCCTCGTCCGGCCCCGAATCGTTCGGATCGGGTGCGACGCTGATCATCGCGAAATCGTGGATGCCGTGATAACCGCCCTCGAACTTCGCGATCGCCGGCCGGCCGGTGAAGGCGCGCGCGGCGCGCAGCGCCATCATCGTCGCCTCGGTGCCGGACGCCGCAAAGCGCACCAGTTCGGCGGACGGCAATCGCTCGACGATCATTTCGGCAAGCGCCGCCTCGCCGGTGGTGGCGCCGGCCCAGGCGGTGCCGAGTGCAAGCTGGCGGGCCGCCGCCTCCATCACCTGCGGCACGCAATTGCCGAGGATCATCGCGGTGTAATTGCCGATCAGGTCGAGATAGCGGTTGCCATCGAGATCGGTGAGATAGGGTCCGGCACCGGAGGCAACGAACATCGGATGCGGGCCGTGATGCACGATGTTGCGATTGACGCCGCCCGGCAGCACGTGGCTCGCCCGATCGTGCGCATGCTTCGATGACGGCGTGCGCGCCACATAGCGCTCGACCACGGCGCGGCGCAGTTCGGGCGGACAGGCATTGCTCGGATAGGGATCGGCCGGATAGGGATCGGGTGCCATGGCATTTCCTCGGTTCAGCCGCGCGGGATGCGGTCGATCGCGCGGCGCAGGCGGCGCACGCCCTCGACTATCGCATCGGCATCGGGATAGGCGAAAGAGAGGCGCAGCGCGTTGCGCGGCCCCTCGGGTCCGCGGAAGGCCGAGCCGGGAATGAACGCAACGCCCTCGGCCAGCGCCAGCGGCAGCAGCCGGTCGGCATCGATCCCCGCCGGCAGACTGAGCCAGATGAAGAAGCCGCCACCGGGACTGGTCCAGCGCACGCCCGTCATGTCGGCAAAGCTCTGTTTGAGGGCTGTTTCCATCGCGTCGCGCCGCGCCCGATAGGTCGTGCGCAACATATCGAGATGGCCCGGCATCGCGCCCGATTCCAGAAACCGTGCGACCATGCGCTGCGCCGGCACGTTGGTGCAGGTATCGAGGCCCTGCTTCGCGTCGATCATCTTCGCGATGACCGGCGGTGGGGCAATGACCCAGCCGACGCGCAAACCCGGCGCCAGGATCTTCGAGAACGTATGCACACCGGTCACGCGGCCGCTGCCGTTCTTGGCCAAGCGGTCGAGTGCATAGAGGCTGGGCGGCGGCGCACGATCGAAGAAGAGCCTTCCATAGGGATCGTCCTCGAGGATCAGGCAGTCATAGCGCTCGGCGAGTTTGAGCAAACTGCGGCGGCGTTCGAGCGCCAAAGTGCTGCCGCCGGGATTCTGGAAATTCGGAATCGTGTAGATCAGTTTCGGCACGCGGCCGGTGCGCGCGACGAGCCGTGCGATCGCATCGACCCGCAGGCCCGCATCGTCGGTCGGGCAGCGCAGCACATCGCCCTCATAGCTGGTGATGATCGCGATGCCGTTGGAATAAGTGGGGTCTTCCGCGATCACGGCATCGCCGGGCCCGACGAACAATTTGCACACGAGGTCGAGGCCCTGCGTGCCGCCGGCCGTAATCAAAAGTTCGTCGTCGGCAATATCGAGACCCTGCGACAGGAGATCGGCGCGCAGTGCCGCACGCAAAGAAGGCTCGCCCTCGGTCGGGCCGTAGCTCAGCGCGCCCGCATCGGCATCGCCGAGCGCCAGCGACGCCGCTTCCGCGAGCAGCGCGCTGGGAATTGCCTCGGGCGCGGGCGCACCGAACGCGAAGGGCACGGTCGGATGCGGCTGACGCGCGAGCAGCGCGATCGAACGGTCGATCGGCGATCCGGGAATCCCCGCAACGCGGGCTGCGAACAATCGCTCGGCGCCGCCGGCACCGGCGAGCGCCATTCCATCCCGGGTATGCGATACGACCGCCGGGCGATCGGCTGCATCGGACGCTGGGACCCGGTCTTGCGCCCACGGTCCGGGGACCGCATCGTCGTGATCGTCTCCGTCTAAAGTGGCGCCGGTTCTGCGCTCTGAAGCTGTCATCGCGACGACCCTCTGGCTCTTTGGCATTCAATTTGGTATACCAAAATAGACGGGTCTGAGGCAACAGGAGTTCGAGGCGATCCCATGCCGGAATGGAGCCTGCCGCCACCGATCGTTCTAGCCGAAAGCGCGAACCTTCCGGCTTCAATTGCCGTGGGCGCGCTCGATCATCCGCCGCTGCCGGATGGCTGCGAGATCGGGCTGATCGCGCTCGCGACCGACCATGCCATTGAAAACGAGATGCGGCTTTTTCTGCCGCCCGGCACAGGACCCGGCGGCGTCAATCTCTATACGACGCGCGTCCCCGCCCCCGATCGCTTCGGGCCGGAGAGCCTGCGTGCGACCGAAGCCGAACTCGCGCGCGCCGCGTCTCTGCTGGTACCGGGCAGCCGGCTCGACGTGATCGCCTATGGCTGCACCTCGGCGACCGCCGCGATCGGCGAGGACGCGGTCTTCGCGCAAATCCGCAAGGGCCGACCCGATATCGCCTGCACCTCGCCGATGACCGCGGCGGATGCGGCGCTGCGGCGCCTCGATGCGCGGAAGATCGTACTGGTGACGCCCTATCCCGATGCGGTGCACGCGATCGTCGCCCGCGATCTCGAGCGGCGTGACTTTACCCTCATCGATCAGGCGAATTTCGGCATCGACGAGGATTCCGCGATCACCCGCGTGTCGCCGCAACGGATCGCCGACGCCGTACGCGACCGGCAGCTTTCGGAGGCGGATGCAGTGTTCGTCGCCTGCACCTCGCTGCGCACCGCGACGATCGTCGAGACGCTCGAAAACGAGCTGAAAATGCCGGTTATCTCATCCAACCGCGCGCTCGCCTGGCACGCGCTGGCGCTCGCGAGCAATTCGCCAGAACCCCTCCCCCTACCCCCTCCCGCAAGGGGAGGGGGAAGTTAAAAGGAATTCCCTCCCCCTGGCCGCGGTCGGCCGCGGCGTGCGGGTCCAGAAAATATATTCCCTCCCCCCTCGCCGCGATCGGTCGCGGCCGACCGCGACATGAGGGGGAGGGTTAGGGTGGGGGGCGAAGCGAATACTACCCCGTCAGCGACGGCCGTGCCTGCAGCACGCGCAGCACGTTCGCGCGCGAGCGGCGCAGATGCTGCGTTGCCAGATGGACGACGCGCTCGACATCCTCGGCCTTGATCGCGGCGATGATTTCGGCATGTTCGGCGCGCGTGAGCCGCGCCTCGTCGGCATAAAGCGCATCGATCCAGATGAAAAGCTGGAGGCGATCGTAGAGCCGCATCAGCATTTCGTAGAGCAGTTCGTCGCGGGCGGCGCGCGCGATGATCTCGTGCACGCGCTGGCCCTCGCGCAGCTCGGGCTCGGACTGCACCGGATCGGTGGCGTAACGCTCAAGCGATTGGGAAAGCCGGTCGAACTCGGCGAAATCGGTGCGCTGCATGCGCGACATCGCGAGCCGGATCGCATAGACCTCGAGCATCTCGCGCAAACTGTAGAGATCCTCGACCGAGCGCATGTCGATCGCGCGCACGAAATGGCCGCGCTGCGGCCGGTATTCGACCAGCCCGTCCTGGACGAGGCGGCCGAGCGCCTCGCGGATCGGGGTGCGGCTGACCTTGAGCGTGGCACCGAGATCGCGTTCGGCCAGCTTCTCGCCCGGGCGCAGCCGGCCGGCGAGAATCATGTCCTTGAGCTGGCCGTAGGTGCGCGTCGCCAACGTCCGGTCGGCGGCATTTTTACTGGGCGCGGGTCGCGGCTGAAGGCGGTTGGGCGGCGTTGCTTTGAGCGGCATGGCTCCCGGGCCGGTCGGGTCTGTGTACCGCCCAGTATACATTCCTGTATGCCGCAGGGGTGTCTAAGCTTTTTATCCGGGCCCGTTCAAACTGCCGGCAATTTTGCATTAACAGTGTGCAGATGGCGGGGGTGTAAGGCGCAAATTTCCCAGCCTTTCTGCGGATTCGGGATAGATTGACAACGCTCTAATAGTACTTTATGGTGCTATAGTACTATGGAGGACTGAATGCCGACTATCGAGATTGACTTCGACGTATTCAAGGCGCTGACGACGCGCCGCGACACGGAAGCCACAACCTACAACGACGTAATCAGGGACCTGCTGAAGCTTCCTGCGGTACGCGAGACCCAAGATTTGCCGGACGCCGGAGAACGACCCTGGGTCGTCTCCGACACCAGCTTTCCTGCCGGCTCAAAATTCCTCGTCAGATACAAGGGTGAAGAGATCACCGGAATCGTCAGAGACGGCATGCTGGAGTTGACCGGCGGACAGCGGTTCCCTACTCCGTCAGCCGCGGCCTGTCATGTCACCGGCGGCAACGTGAATGGCTGGCGTTTCTGGAGATGCAAACTGCCTGGCACCTCGGAGTACGTGCTGATCGAAAGGCTTCGCGGAAAATCCCACTGAGGAGTGAACGTCATGAAAACGAAATACTCGCCGCTTGAGCAATATCTCAAACACCTTCCACAAAGCACTAGGGAGGCAAACCTCACATTCGCCGAGGTCGAGCGGATTATCGAAGGAGCGTTACCCAAGTCAGCGCATGAGTTTCGTGAATGGTGGGCAAACGAATCCGGCGACACTCGGCATGTTCAATCGAAATCATGGAGGCGTGCAGGTTTCTACGTCGACCAGGTGCAGCAGAGATCGAGCGGCGGCAGCGTGCGGTTCTGCCGACGCTAGCATCGCATTGGGACGCATACCCCTACATCCGGTGCTCGGGGTTTGCGTAATCGAAGCGGCAGCCGGCCTTCCACGCGCGGCGATCGTTGCCGTGGTTCGAAAGTCCGTTCGCGTCCTTCAGGAGCCGCGCCATGTGCATCAGGTTCCAGGTCATGATCGTGGTGTTGCGCTGGGTGAAGTCGTTGTCGAAGCCGGCGCCGTCGTCGCCATAACTTGCCCCCGGCCCCGCCTCGCCGACCCAGCCGCAATCGGCCTGGGGCGGGATCGTGTATCCCAGATGCGCGAGCGCGTAGAGGATCGTCATCGAACAATGCTTGATGCCGTCCTCGTTGCCGGTAACGACCGCGCCGCCGACCTTGCCGTAGAAGATCGACTGGCCCTTGTCGTTGAGCTCTGCGCTCATGCCGTAGAGCCGCTCGACGATCATGCGGCAGACCGAAGATTCCTCGCCGAGCCAGATCGGCGTGCCGATCACCAGAATGTCGGCGGCAAGGATGCGCTGCCAGAGAAGCGGCCATTCGTCCGCGGCCCAGCCATGTTCGGTCATATCGGGCTGCACGCCGAACGCGATGCGATGCGCGGTCGGGCGGATCGTTTCAACGCCGACGCCGCTTTTGCGCATGATCTCTTCGGCGACGCCCATCAGAAGCCCGGTATGGGATTCCTCGTCCGGGCGTTTCAGCGTGCAGTTGACGAAGATCGCAGAGAGGTCTGAAAAATCCTGGCGGTTCGCATCGCACAGCGCCTGCTGCTTTTCGTTCAGGGTCATCGTTCTCTCTCCTTCCTTCAGGTGGGATTGTCGGGCCCCCTCGTTTCCCCCAGTGTCACCGTCACGCGATGGTCGCCGCCATCGAGCGGGAGGTGCACGCGCCCGTCGACGAGTTCGAGCGGCGCATCGTCGAGCGTCGCCGCCGCGATGCCGCGCGAGATTTGCGCCGGATTGTCGACGCGGATCTCGTAACGGGTCTCCGGGCGCGTCGCGTTGCCGGAAACCGTTGCCGCACCTGATGGCAGCGCATGGGGCGGCAGCGCCTGGGGTAGTGCGTCGGCCGGCAGCGTGACGCTCGCCGCGTAGCCGGGCCAGGCGCGCGGGATGCAGGGATCGACGATCAGCGTCGCACCCTCGCGACGGATGCCGAGCAGGTCCTCGATGCCGGCGCGATACATCAGACCGGCCGAGCCGGTATACCAGCTCCAGCCGCCGCGGCCGCGATGCGGCGGCGCCGAATAGACATCGGCCGAAAGCACATAGGGCTCGACGCGATAGCGCTCCATGCCCTCGGCGTTGCGCGCATGGTTGATCGGGTTGGCGAGATCGAGCAGCGCTGCGGCCTTGTCGCCGTCGCCCATCTGCGCGAAGGCGGCGGCCGCCCACATCACCGCATGATTGTATTGCCCGCCATTCTCGCGCACGCCCGGCGGATAGCCGCGGATATAGCCGGGATCGAGCGCGGTTTTGTCGAAGGGCGGCACGAACAGTGCCGCGATGCGGTCGTCGTAATCGACCAGGTGCTTTTCGAGCGAGGCCATCGCGATCGCGGCGCGCGTCGGATCGCCGGCTTTTGACAACACCGACCAGCTCTGCGCGATCGAATCGATCCTGCAGGCCTCCGACGTTTTCGAACCGAGCCAGGTCCCGTCGTCGAAGGTCGCGCGGCGATACCATTCGCCGTCCCACGCCTCCTTCTCGATCGCCTTGCGCAGCACTTCGGCATGGGCGCGCCACAGCCCGGCACGGCCCGGATCGCGCGTTTCGGCCAGGGCCGCGAACAGGTCGAGCGTGCGCAACAAAAGCCAGGCGAGCCACACGCTTTCGCCGCGACCGCGCAGGCCGACGCGGTTCATGCTGTCGTTCCAGTCGCCGCCACCGATCAGCGGCAGGCCATGATCGCCGGCGAGAATGAGTACATGGTCGAGCGCGCGTGCGCAGTGCCGGAAGAGCGACGCCGGCTCGTCGCCGATCATCGGCTGGAAGAACGCGTCCTGTTCGCCGGGCTCGAGCATTGGCCCTTCGAGGAACGGCACGATCTCGTCGAGGATCGCCTCGTCGCCCGATACCTGGATATAGGTCGCGGTCGCGAAGCCGAGCCAGACGCGATCGTCGGAAATGCGCGTGCGCACGCCCTGCCCGGAATGCGGCAGCCACCAATGCTGCACGTCGCCCTCGACGAACTGCCGCTGTGCCGCGCGCAGGATATGGCGCCGCGTTTCCGCCGGCCGCGCGAAGGTCAGCGACATGCCGTCCTGCAGCTGGTCGCGAAAGCCGTAGGCGCCGCTCGCCTGATAGAAGGCAGAGCGCGCCCACAGCCGGCAGGCGAGCGTCTGATAGAGCAGCCAGCCGTTCAGCATGATGTCGAGCGCGCGGTCGGGTGTTTTCACCTGCACGGCGCCGAGCACGGTCCGCCAGCGATCGGTGACTTCGTCGAGCACGTCATCGAGATCGGCCTTGCGATAACGCTCGATCAGGGCTGCCGCCCGATCCGCCGATCCGGCCTCGCCGAGCAGCCACAGGATTTCGATCTTTTCGCCGGGCGCAAGCTCGACAACCCGCTGCATCGCGCTGCAGGGATCGAGCCCGGCGCCGATCGCACCCGACAGCGTGCGGTTCTCGACCAGGGATGCCGGCGCCGTCGTCGTGCCGTTGCGGCCGAGGAACTCGGTCCGGTCCGCCGTCCAGCCCGTCTGCTTTCCGGCAAGATCGGAGAAGGCGACGCGGCCGGGAAAGGCCATGCTCCAGGGATTGCGCGCGACCATCGCGCCGGTGCGCGCATCGATGCCGGTCACGATGAACGGTGCCGTGGCGGCGCGCTGGGCGCCGAGCACCCATTCCGCATAGGCGGTGACCGAAAGGCGCCGGATATCGCTCGAGAGATTCTCGAGCGTGAGGCGTGCGATGCGCAACGGATCGGCGAGCGGCACATATAGCAGCAGGTCGCTCGCGATGCCGTGCGCCTCGTGCTCGAAGCGGCTGTAGCCGAAACCGTGCCGCGCGACATAGCGCCCGCCGCCGCGGATCGGCTGCGCGGTCGCGCTCCACAACGCGCCGGTCGCTTCGTCGCGGATATAGAGCGCCTCGCCCGCCGGATCGCCGACCGGATCGTTCGACCAGGGCGTGAGCTGGTTCTCGCGGCTGCTCTCGGCCCAGCTATAGCCGCTGCCGTCCGCCGAAACCTGGAAGCCAAAGCCCGGATTCGAGACGACATTGATCCACGGCGCCGGCGTGGTGCGGCCGCCCTCGAGCACCGCGACATATTCGCTGCCGTCCTTGTCGAAACCGCCGATGCCGTTGAAGAACTCGAGTTCGGGCAGATCCGGTTCGAGCGGCGGCGGCAAAGCCGGCAGCGCCAGCGGCACCGGCTTCGCCACCGCATCGGTCTCGCGGCGCAGCGGCACCAGCGGCAGGCGCGCGAGCTGGTCGGCGATCAGCCCGCGATGCGCGACCAGCGCAACGCGCGCGACCGACTGCAGCAGCGTGCGCGTTTCGAAATCCATCAGATCGGCGCGCAGCGTATAGACCGAGCCCTTGGCATGCTCGCCGCCAAGCCGCGGCCGCGACTGGCTGCTGCGCACCGCGGTCTCGATCGCGATCTGCAATTCCTGCGTATAGGACGAGGCGCGCTCGTTGACGATGACCAGATCGACCCCGAGGCCTTTTATGCGCCAGTATTCGAGCGCGCGCAGCAACTGGCGCACCTGGCCGATGTCCTCGATATCGTCGATCCGCAGCAGCACGATCGGCAGATCGCCCGAGATCGCCAGCGGCCACAGCCGCGACTGCACGTTGGCGCCGCGCACGATCGCATCCGGCGGCGCGCGGAAGCGCAGATCCGAATAGAGAATCGGGGCCGCCAGCCGCTGATAGTCCGCCGCCTCGCGCGCATCGATATCGAGATAACGAAGCTGTACCTGGGCCTGCGTCCAGGCGAGCGTACGCGCCCGATTGAAGGCGCTGCGATCGTTATGCTTGTCGATCAGATCGAGCAGTTCAGTCCGCGAGGCGGCGACGATGGTCCAGAAGGCGATGCGCACGACCTTGCCGGGCGCGACGCGCACGCGATGGCGCAGCGCGAAGACCGGATCGAGCACCGTACCGACGCTGCCGCTGAGCGGCCTTCCGTCGACGATCGTGACCGCGGTCTCGACGGTATGGCCGCGGCCGAGGAAGCGCGCGCGGTCGGTCTCGTATTGCATCGGGCCGATACGCTCGCCCTCGACGACAGTGAAATGCGCTGCCCAGAACTGCGGCTCGTCGGGCGAACGCAACCGCCGCGTTGCAATGATCGCGTCGAACGCCGGGAGAAACTCGGTCTCCACGAACATCTTGCTGAAGACCGGATGTGCGTGATCGGAAGCCGGCGGTGCCAGCACCAGCTCGGCATAGGACGTCACCTCGATCTCGCGCGGCCGCCGTCCGCTGTTGGTCAGCGACAGGCGCCGAACCTCGCCGTCGGCCTCGTCCGACACCACCACTTCCATCGCCGTGGTCAGATTGCCGTCGCGCCGGACGAATTCCGCGTGATCCTCGCCGAACATGACCTCGCTCTGATCGGCGGTGGCGCCGATCCGCTGCGCGCCCGGCGACCAGAGATGTCCGCGCTGCACGTCGCGCAGAAAGATGAGAGAACCCCAATCGTCGCGGGTCGGATCCTCGCGCCAGCGCGTCACCGCGATGTCGCGCCACCGGCTGTAGCCGCTGCCGGTCGCCGTCAGCATCACGGCATAGCGGCCGTTCGACAGCAGATGCGTGACCGGCGCGCCCTCGACCGGCCCGGTGAGACGCCTGAGTGTCGGCACCACGTTCAGACTGTCGATCGCCGAGACATGCACCTCGTCGACGCGCGGTCGCGCCACGGCGACGTCGCGCGGCATGCGTTCCTGCAGCAGGAGTTCGCTCGCCTGGATCATCGGTTCACGGTGGAACCGGCTGCGCATCTGCCCATCCAGCAGCGCATTGGCGATCGCGACGATGGTCATGCCCTGGTGATGCGCCATGTAGGTGCGAACGATCGCCACCTCGGCGCCTTCGGGCAGGCGCGACGGCGTGAAATCGATCGCCTCGTAGAAGCCGTAGCGGCCGCGCGCACCGATCCCGGCAAGGCGATCGAAGTTCCGCATCGCGCCGAGCGGATCGACCATCGCGGCGAGGCCCGTCGCATAGGGCGCGATCACCACGTCTTCCGACAACCCCCGCTTCAGCCCAAGACCGGGGACACCGAAATTCGCGTACTGATAGGTGAATTCCTTGTCGCGCGCGTTATAGGCCGATTCCGACATGCCCCAGGGCACCCCGATCGAGCGGGCGTAGGATTGCTGGCGGCCAACGACCAGCCGGTTGGTCTGTTCGAGCAGGCTGCCGACCGGCGCCCGCATCACCAGCGAGGGCATCAGATACTCGAACATCGAACCCGACCAGGAGATCAGCGCCGAGGCGGTGCCGACCGGCGTCGCGGCGCGACCGAGATGCAGCCAGTGCCGTGTCGGCGCATCGCCCTTGGCGATGGCGAACAGGCTCGCCAGCCGCGCTTCCGAGGCGAGCAGGTCGTAACAGCTCGGATCGAGGCCGTTCTCGCCGAGCGAGAAGCCGAGCGACAGCAGCTTGCGATCGGGATCGATCAGGAACGCGAAATCCATGCCGAAGGCCATCGCGCGCGCCGTATCGGCGAGCGCACGGAGCCGCCCGTACAGTATACGCGGCGCCTCGGCGAACTGTTCGCGATCGCGCTCTCGTTCGACCGCCAGCCGGCGCATCGCTTCGAGCCAGTAAAGAAGATCGCTGGCCATATCCTCGTCGATCCCTTCGACGAGGCGCCACGCGATGCCAATTGCATTGTCGATCCGCCGCATCAGGTCGTTCGGCAAATTTTCGCGTGTCGACGCCGCTTCGAGGCGCGCGCCAATCTCGTCGAGCGCGGCGCGAAGTGCGCGCGCATTCTCCTCCGGCCGCGCGGGCAGCGCCTCGAACGCCTCGCGCGCGAGACGCAGGTTGTCGGCCATGCCGGGTGCGGCATCCCACGGCGGTGGCGCATCCATCCATTCCTCGCAGGCATTCGCGATAACGATCAGATGGCCGGCGAGATTGCCGCTGTCGACGGACGAGATATAGCCGGGCCCCAGTACCTGCATCTCGCGCGTCGCATACCAGTTGTAGAAATGACCCTTGAAGCGCGGCAGTTTCAACATCGTCGCTAAGGTCGCCTCGAGCCGGTCGAGCGTCGCCATCGTTCCGGTCCAGCCGAAATCGCGCGCGGCAATCGCCGACAGCAAATAGAGCCCCATGTTTGTCGGCGAGGTGCGGCGCGCGACGATCGGAGCCGGGTCTTCCTGGAAATTGTCCGGCGGCAGCATATGATCGTCCGCCGTCACGAAAGTTTCGAAGAAGCGCCAGGTGCGCCGCGCGACCAGGCGAAGATCCTGTGCATCGGATTCCCGGATCAGAAGCTGCTGCGGCACGGCAGCCGAGCGGCTCGCCCGGAAGGCCAGCGCCGGCGCCGCGAGCCAGAGCAGCGCAAAGAGCAGGATCAGCGAAGACGAGCCCGGCATCGCGGCAAGCGTCGCGCCCGCGACCGCCAGCGCGAGCAGCGTGCCGCCGGCCATCTCGCGATAGAAGCCGAAGAAGGTCGGTACCGGCATGCGCTTGGCCTGTGCCGCCGTCGTCCATTCGAGCAGATGGCGGCGCGTCACGAACAGCCGCAGCAGCGTGCGCAGGATCGCATCGCCCATGCGCCAGGCCTGGTCCGGCATGAAGGCCAGCGTCAGCAGGACGCGCGCCGTGGCCCGATGCAGATCGGTGGCGAGCCGGCCGACATGATGGCGCAGCAGGGTGCCGGGCCGCTGCGGCAGCACCGAGAAGAGTACCGGCAGCAGCGCCGGAATCGCGATCGCCGTGAGCACGAGCAGCGTCCCCGCGACCGCAAGCGGCTTCGGCAGCAGCCAGCAAAGCGCGAGTGCAATCAGGCTCGACGGTGCCAGCAGCGAGCGGCGCAAATTGTCGAGCATCTTGGCGCGGCCGATCGGCGGCACATCACGGCTGCGCCGACCGATTACCCAAGGCAGCAGCTGCCAGTCGCCGCGCGTCCAGCGATGCTGGCGCTTTCCGGCAACATCGTAGCGCGAGGGGAACTCCTCGATCACCTCGACGTCGGAGGCGAGGCCGGCGCGGGCGAAGATGCCCTCGAACAGATCGTGGCTGAGCAGCGCATTTTCCGGAACGCGGCCATCGAGCGCCGCCTCGAACGCATCCACGTCGTAGATGCCCTTGCCGATATAGGACCCTTCGCCGAACAGATCCTGGTAGACATCCGACACGGCCGATGCATAGGGATCGATGCCACCGGGCCCGGTGAAGATGTCGAGATAGTACGACCCTTGCTGCCCGACCGGCAGCGAGGGCGTAACGCGCGGCTGCAGGATCGCATAACCGTCGACAACGCGGCGCTCCGTTTCGCTGAAGTTCGGCCGGTTCAGCGGATGCGCCATCTTGCCGATCAACCGGGCAGCCGCATCGCGCGGCAGGCGCGTGTCGCCATCGAGCGTGATGACGTAACGCACGTCGCGCGGCAGTTGCGGAATATAGTTCGGAACGGATACGAACGTCGTGTCGCGCGCGCCGCGCAGCAGCCGGTTGAGTTCATGCAGCTTGCCGCGCTTGCGCTCCCAGCCCATCCATCTGCTCTCGCCCGGATTGAACACCCGGCGGCGATAGAGCAGCAGAAACCGGTCGCCGCCCGGACCCGGACCGTATTGGTTGTTCAATCGCGCGATCGCATCGGCGGCGACCGCGAGGAACCGTGCATCGTCGGGCAGAACCTCGCGATCGGCATCGGCCCCGTCGAGCAGCAGCGCATAGGTGATGTCCCCGCCGGCGCTGGCCAGATGATGAACCTCGAGCCGTTCGATCTGTTCGAGCAGCTCGGCCTCGTCGGCGAGCAGCGCCGGCACCGCAACCAGAGTCCGCAGCGACGAGGGAACGCCCTTCGCAAGATCGAGGCCGGGCAGGATGCGCGCCCCGGCGCTCATGGTGATCGCGCGATTGACCAGCGTCGTCGCAACATCGCTCGCCGGCAGGAACGCGAACAGCGCAAACAGCAGCAGCCAGCCGATCCCGGCACCGCCCAGCACATAGAACGCAAGCCCCAGCAGGATCGCCGCGACGAGAAGCGTCACGCCGATATAGCCGCCGATGCCGACACGCATGTTCCAGCGGCCGAGCCGCATCTGCCGGGGCGGGCGGAAACCGATGGCGCTTTCGAGTGCGCCGCGGCCGCCACCGATCAGGTAATGGCCGGGATCGCCGACCCGTTCTGCTTCGACGGCATCCGGCGCATCGACCGCCGCGATCCGGGCCGCCTCCAGCGCGTGGTCGACGATATCCAGCTCGGACAGTTGCGACCCGCGGGCCAGCAGTTCGATCGCGCTGCGATACATGTTGCGTGTCGGGAAATCCATCGACGCGAAAGCGCCGGCCGCGCGCAGGCGAGCGTCGACCAGGCTGATGCTCTCGAGCATTTCGGCCCAGTCGATGTCGGCAATCGCGCGCATACTGGTGATGACGTTGCGCACACTGACATTCGACGCGCCCTGGCGATGCTGCTCGTTTTGCACCACTTCGTCGATCGACATGCCCTGGCGTGCGAGACGGTCTTCGAGCCATCCCAGCGCCGGCGTCGTTCGCGGGTCGAGATCGCGCAGCCTCTTGGCGAGCTGGGCCGCGAAGTTCAGGGAGAGCGGACGGAGCGAACGTGCGGCGATATCCGCATCGGGCGCCGAACCGGCGTCACCGGGGCGGAGCATGCGGTCAGCCAGCGCATTGGCGTCGACGCGCTCTTCCTGTCCGACCCGGATCTGGACAACCAGCCGGCGCAGATTCTCGACCAGCGCGATGCGCAGCGTGATCGCAACCGCCCACAATTCGCCAATGGTGAGCGGCTGGACCCGCTGATAGGCGGCGATGAACCGGCGCAGCGCTTGCGGATCGAGATGGCTGTCGGTATGGGCAACGAAGGCCCAGGCGATGCCGAACACCCGCGGATAACCGGCGAACGGCCCGTCGGCGAGTTTCGGAAGCTGGCGGTAATAGCCCGGCGGAAGATCGTCGCGAACTTCGCGGACCTGTTCCTCGACGATGTGATAATTGTCGAGCAGCCACTCCGCGGCCGGCACCATACCGCGCCCGCTTTCGAGTTCGGCCGCGCTGGCGCGGTAGGCTGCGAGCAGGACGGCGGCATTTTCATCGAGCCTGCGATGCAGCGAGAGCACGCGCGGCGGATCGGCCGTCACCGGCTGGGCAGCCGCAAGGCTCTCGGCGTGCTGCTCCAGCCGCTCGACGCTGAACAGCTCGTCCCGCACCGGCGCCCCGTCGTTCCAGGGCGGCATGGCGGTGCGATGCCCGAGCGTGAAACGGCGGACGAGGCTCATGAGCGCCTTTCGAAATAGCGATGCTCGCGACAGGCGCCGCGTCGCTGAGACTCTATTTGAGGAGCCGGCCGCCCTTTTCCAAGGCTCCCGGCCGATATTGCTTCCCGTTGCCGGATTTCACGATAGCGCGGCCAGTCAGCCTTGGCTCCTTTTCCTGGCAGCCACCGCCAAAGGCCGGCGATAAAAAGCAGGTGGACCGCGTCAGAGCTCCAATGTACCCGTTTTTCTCACCGGCGCGCAGCGAAACGATTACAGGCTAGAAACCGCCCACCATGTCGCCCGCACTTGCGAGGCCGACGCGCTCATGTGCGGGAGGTGTCGTCGGGCCACCCTGCGAGACGAGGTTGCCGGTCGGCGTCGCCTTGATCGACATATCATACGGCGTTTTGATCGGCTCATAGGCTGCCTGGTGTTGGGTATCGCCGACGACATGCCAGACGTCGTGATGGTCGTCGCCGTTGATCTCGCCGCCGCGTGTATCCTGGATGAACGTATAAAGTGGCTGGCCGCTATGGGCCCATTGCCGCGTTCCGTCGCTGCGCGTGAACAAGGTGAAATCGCCGGTCGGCATGGATGCCGCATGGCCGAGGAAGGGCGGCCAATTTTCGGCACACTCGCCGTAGCAGTTCGATTTGTTGCGATAGTCGCGGTCGTAAGTATAGAGCGTCAGGCCGCGGCTCGTAGCCAGAATGTCACCGTTGCTGGTCGGTGTCGTACTGAACGAGGCGTTGTACGATTCTGAAACGGGCCGCGACGATTGCTGCTCCATGCTGTGCGTTGAACAGGCTGCGAGCAGCGCAAAGCTCGAGATCGCGGCCAGTTGGCGCCATGATTTGGGGATGGTTGTCATGGGAGTGTCCCTTGTTTGTTGAATCGCGAAGCATCGATCAACCAGGCGAGCCTGGCGCCGACCATCGGTCGCACGCCAGGCATCGCCAATCGATTTGGTGCTATCGCGCGACCACCTGCCAGTTGCTTTGCAGGCCGCCTCTCATGTCACCGGGATTCCGGTCTTCGAAATAGGTATAGAGAGGCTGACCATTGTCGGCCCACTGGTTCGTGCCATCGGCGCGGGCGATCAGGGTCAGGTCGCCGCCGGTACGGGCGGTAACGCTGCCGAGATACGGCCGGTAATAGCGGGCGCATTCGCCGTAGCAGTTGGACTGATTGCGAACGTCGCCCTGGTATGTGTAGAGCGTCAGACCGCGATTGGTGGAGAGAAGATCGCCGCTGCCGGTCTGGACCGTCTGGAACGACGCGTTATACGGCACCGCGACCGCGTGATAGGTCGGCTGATAGGTCGGGGTCGGCTGATAGGTTGGCTGAGGCGTCGTTGCCGGCTGGTAGATCACCTGGGTGGTCGGCTGGTATCCGTCGCGGATCACATTCCAGTTCTTGTGCGACGGGTCGTTGCCCTGCATTTCGCCGACGGCGGTGTCTTTGACGAAGGTATAGAGCGGCCGACCATTCTCGGCCCACTGCAACGTCCCGTCTCGCCGGGTAATGAGCGTGAGGTTACCGCTCGCATGGGAGTTCGCATTGCCCAGATAAGGCGGCCAGGTCTTGGCACAGTCGTTGTAGCACTCGGAATTGTTAAGCGAATCCTTTTCGTAAGTGTACAGCGTCTTGCCGGCGCTGGTCGCAAGGACGTTGCCGGTGCTGGTCGAATTCACGCGGAACGCGGAATTGAAGGGCACGGCGGCCGACGGCGCGGTGGCCGCATTCGGCTCGTACACGACGCGCGATCCGTCACCAACCACGTGCCAGACATTGTTGTAGCCGTGTCCGCGGCTCTGGCCCGGAATCACATCGAGCGCATAGGTATAGAGCGGCCGGCCGTTCTCGGCCCACTGCATCGTTCCGTCATTGCGCGCGATGAGCGTCAGGCCGCCACTCGGCCGCGAACTCGAATTTGCAAGAAACGGCTTCCAGTTCCGGGTGCATTCGCCATAGCAGGCGGACTGGTTGCGCGCGTCGACGTCATAGGTGTAAAGCGTCATGCCGCCGTTGGTCGCCAGCACGTTACCGCCGCTCGTCGACGTTACCGTGAACGAAGTATTCTGATTGCCGCTCGTCGACGTCGGCTGGTAGGTGTCAGCCTGCGCCGAATACGCGGCGAACATAGCGATCGCGGAGATCGCCGCCATCTGGCGCCACGATCTCGATAAATTTTTCATCACATTTTCCTTTGGTCGGTTGGAAGGCGCCAAAAAACGGAAAGGCTGCCTTTCGTCCTTTTAGCGGGGCGGGGCACGCGCCGATGTTCAAAACGTGACAGTGGCGCGAGTCGTTGTTTTTGACGGAAGGCGCCAATTGACGTTGGCGGCCCGGCTACCAATACTGACTAAATCGGGGCACGACTGGGAGGGGTGAAATGGCGGGGCGAGTTGCGGCAGAGCGGTCGACAACAAGTCGAGCGAAGACAGGTCGAGCGAAGACGACAAAGAAGGTAGCCGTAACGTTCGATCGCGAGACGTTTCTTTCCACGGTTGGCGCCGGGCGGAAGTCTGCGACGTACAAGCGCGGGCAGCCGATTTTCCGACAAGGCGACCCGGCCGATGCCGTATTCTACATCGAGAAGGGCAAGGTCCAGATCGCCGTTGTATCGGAACAGGGCAAGGAAGGCGTCATCGCCATGCTTGAGGCTGGCGAGTTTTTCGGCGAGGGATGCCTCGTCGGCCAACCTTTGCATCTGGCAACCGCGGCCGCGCTGGACGAATGCACCATTGTCCGGATCGAAAAGGAAGCGATGATCCGCGAGCTGCATAGCAATCCAGAGTTCTCACAGGTTTTCACGGCATTCCTGCTGTCGCACAACGCACAGATCGAGGCCGATCTGGTCGACCATCTGTTCAATTCCAGCGAGAAGCGGCTTGCGCGGGTGCTGCTGCTGCTCGCCAATTTCGGCAAAGACGGCAAACTCGAACCGGTCATTCCCCCGGTCAATCAGGAGCTGCTGGCGGCGCGCGTCGGTACGACGCGCTCGCGGATCAATTTCTTCATGAACAAGTTCCGCAAGCTCGGTTTCATTGAGTATAACGGTCACCTCAAGGTCCATTCCTCGCTGCTCAACGTGATCGTGCACGACTAAGGCTGGTTCGTGCCGGCCGTCGCCACGCGCGAGGCCGGCCCCCATCGATGGCGACCGCGGCTTTTTTCGCTTCGAACCATCGCGATCGCGAGGCACCGCCCGCGGCCGCCCAATCGCCCCGATCCTTACCGATTTCCAACTCCCGCTGACCCCGCGTCGGGCGGATTTTATTTTTGCGCCCGGCGTCAGATTTTCCTGAAACCCCGGCGAATCCGCGGGCCAACGCGCTGCCTCCTCCTGTGCAATGCGGGACTCCCGACCTCCCGACGATCCACTACGATCCTGTTCCTGCCGGAGGAATCCGGACCCCTAGGCCCGGTGCCAACGGATGGGGCTGAAAGACGGGAAGTCAAGGAGGTAACAAACCATGCAGCAACTTCATTTTGAGCATCGACAGGCGAACCGCGTGGTCGCCGTATTCGATGCCGGCACCGCTATCTTCGAACTTCCGGAAGCTGCCACGCTCGAAAATCTCGCCGACCGCCTGGGGCATTTGAGCGAGTGGCGTGACGACGCGCTGCTCAGCGTGACCGTCAAGATTGTCGACCCGGACCAGCGTTCGTCGCCGCGGATGTAAGCGAAGCGCGCAGCGTCGAAGAAGGGAATTTTTATGATCAATGAAAATCTGGCAAACATGCCGATCGACATGTCGGCGCGGCGAATCCGGATCAGTGCCGCGGCCATGCAACTCGTTGCCGATCTCGATGGGCGTTACGTGGAGCTGCATGTCATCACGAGTACCGGTCAGACAGTGGCCATCACCTGTGGCAACGATTCGATTTTTGAGATTCAGCGGCACATCGAGCAGATGGCCGAGGAGTGCCCGGAGATTGCGTCCTGGGCCGCGCAGGAAAGGTCGGACGCGCGCTAGGAGCCGTCCGCCAACGACCAGGGGACCTGTCCGCCACGACATAAACGGCACCGTGGCGGTACCGGAGGGCACACCCGCCCTGCTGCGTCGATGGCGCACAGACATTCACACCGACCTCGAACGGTGGCGAGCCGAAGGAACTGGAGATTTTTATGCATTTTTTGCTGATCGTTATGCTGGCGCTGCTGGTCGCCGGTTGCCTGCCGATCTGGCCGCACGAGATCGATTGGGGCTTCTTTCCCGCCGGCCTCGCCATCATTCTGATCGGCTTGATGGTGTTGCTGCTCGTCCGGGGAGTAAAGCAATCGCTGCGCGCGCGGGACACAAGTATCTGAGAGTGTCGGCGAGCAATACCAATTTGAAAAACCGTTATTCGGGCGATTATTCAGAATAACAGTCATTATTACATTGCATTACAAGATACTATTGTAATTCGGCCTCCCGTTCCCACATGCAGTCGTCGGGCATTGCCGCTTTTCTTCTGCCGGCATCGCTCCAGCCCACAATCACAGAAGCCATTGAGGCTCTCATACGCAATAAACTTGCAACGATTTTTGTCGCCCTGCTCGTCCTGTCGGGCGGCGCCGTCGTCAGCGCGTGCAACACCACCGCAGGCGCCGGTAAAGACATTTCCGCAGCCGGTCGCGCGATCAGCAACACCGCCGAATCTGCGCGTTGAACTCGGCGTCGATTGCGTGCGTGCATCGAACTCCGCTTCAAGACGGGAGACACCATCATTGACAAGAACCGGATCGACGGATCGCTGAAACAGGCAGCCGGCAGCATTCAGGAAGCCGCCGGCAAGGTCACGAACGATCCCGTGATGCAGGCGAACGGCGCCGTCCTGAAGGCCGAAGGCAAAACGCAAAGGCCTTCGGCAACTTGAAGGACAGGATTCGCGAGTATTTCAGATGGTAATCTTTGAATGCCTGGCGGACCGCCGCGAGTGGCTGCCCGCTTCCAGCAACCAGACCGGCACGCTTTCCATCCGCTGCGCGTCGCGCGCGCCGCTGTCGTGAAAGGCTTCCGGCACGGCCGGCTTGCGATGACGCCGATGAAATTCGATGCCGGCGGTTGCTGATCCCGGACTCACGCATTGCGCTGGGTCCGCCTCGCGATCAGCGCGTCGATCGAGATCGCGCCGGCACCGCGCGCGAGCAGCAGCAACAGCAGTGCAGCCCATATCGTGTGGTCGATCCAGCTCGACGGGTAGACGAAGAGCTGGATGACGATCGTCATCGCCAGCATCGGCAGGACGGCAATTCGTGTCGCCAAACCGAGCACGAGCAACACCGGGCAAACGAGTTCGCAGCCGGTCGCGAGCCAGGCCGCGATTTCCGGCGGCAGGATCGGCACGCGATACTCTTCCTCGAACAGCGAGATCGTCGTCGGCCAGCTCTCGAGCTTGGTCAGGCCCGAGCGGAAGAAGACTGTCCCGATCCCGATGCGCGCCAGTAGCAGCGGCAGCGACAGCGGAATGCGTTCGGCCGCCGCGATCGCGCGCGCCGGCAGTCCGGTGCCGTTCGCCGCCGTCGAAATCTGCCTGTCACTGACGCTCATGATCGGTGCCCCTGTCTGCGATCGTTCAATCGCCCGGTTCAGTTGCGCGCGATCCATTCGCTCGCGATGCCGCCGTCCCCGTGCTGCGTCATCGCGTCATCGCCTTTCCCTCTCCTCCGAATCGGGGAGAGGGCGATTGGCGAGCGGATCGTCTATTTCGGATGCGCTGTTGTCGCCTTCTACGATTCCTTCACCATGCCGCCGGCGATCTTTTCGCAGGTGCCGGCTGGCACGAAGATCCAGGCATCTTCCTGATTGTCCTGCGTCGCCGTGCCGGCACAGGACGACGTTGCGGTCTGGCAATCGTTCTTGCCTGCGGCTGCGACGCCGTAGCATTTCTCGTTCTCGCCCTCAGCCAGCGCCGCGGTTGCGGCAACGGCAATCGGCAAGGCGAGAGCGGCGGCGAGCGCCGAGGCGATGAGCGATTTCGAGTTCATGCGGAGGCCCTTTCGTTGCGGCGATATGACAGAGATCCCTGACCCAGGACGGGCCCGGGATGCCTGCCGATATCCAGAGGTTCGCCGCGACCGACGGAAAGGTTACCCCCGAAATCGGTTGCGCGGCACCGGGCGCGCCCTAGACTCCGGGCGCCGGTGGCCCGAATATTTTCGTGGCCCCGGCGAGAGCCTGAACCGAGAGCCTGCCTTATGTCTTCCGACCCGCGCGGACGGGTTGCGCCGCTCGCAACCGCCGTCCAGTCCGACGCTCTTCCGGGCGCCGCTCCCGGCGCGACGGCCGGGCGCGCAATGAAGGGCGCGCGCGATGCGGTGGCCCCGCGCGATACAGCGGACCGCCCGGATCGCTACGAGCAGGATCGCTACGAGTTCGACTGGTCGGTACTGATGGCGGAAGCGCAGACGGGCGACGAGCGCGCCTATCGCTGCCTGCTCGAGGCGATCCTGCCCTATCTGCGCGCGATCGCCGCACGGGTTCACCGCAATCCGAGCGATGTCGAGGATGCGGTGCAGGATATCCTGCTGACCCTGCACACGATCCGGCACACCTACGATCCGGCGCGACCGTTCGGCCCCTGGCTGGTCGCGATCGCCAACCGGCGCCTGATCGACCGGCTGCGCCGCCACGGCCGCAGCCGCGCGCGCGAGACGGCGCTCGACGGTCAGGGCGAAACCTTTTCGGCATCCGAAGCGAACCTGTACGCAGACGTTATGGAGCGTCGCGCGCTGGAGGCGGCCGTCGCGGGCCTGCCGCCGCGCCAGCGCGAGGCCATAACCCTGCTGAAACTGCAGGAAATGTCGCTGAAAGAGGCAGCCGCCGCGAGCGGCATGTCGGTCGCCGCCCTGAAAGTCTCGGTGCATCGCGGCGTCAGGACATTGCGAAAACTCTTGCCGACCCGGAGCGAGGAACAGTGATCACGACGCCGCAGCTGATCGATTCCCTGGTCAGGGATCTGCCCCCGGTGCGGCCGCTGCGCCGGCCGGTGCTGCGCTGTGCGATCTGGCTCGCGCTGGCGGCGATCGTCGTCGGCCTGGTCGCCCTCGTGCACGGCGTGCGGCCCGATCTCGCCGAAAAGATCGCGCAGCCGGGCTACCTCGTCGCCATCGGTGCGGCGCTGGCAACCGGCATCCTCGCCGCGATCGCCGCCTTCCTGGTCAGCCTGCCGGATCGCTCGCGCTTCTGGCTGCTGCTGCCGGTGCCGACGCTCCTTCTCTGGATGACGACGCTCGGTCACCAATGCCTGACCGACTGGGTCGCCGCGGCCCCGGATGGCGGCACCATGCCCGGCGCCACCGCGAAATGTTTCATGACGCTGGTGACGACCGGCCTGCCGCTGCAGATCGCCTTGCTCATCATGCTCCGTTATGCAGCGCCGCTGCGGCCGCTCTCGGTCGCCGTGACCGGCGCGCTTGCCATTGCCGCCCTCACTTGTGCCGCCCTCCTGGTACTGAACCGGGATCTCGACGCGACAGCGCTGGTGGTGATGTCCAACCTGGCGATGGCCACCCTGATGCTGGGGCTCGCGCGCCTGTTCGCACCGAAATTCTTCGTTCGCGGCCCGGAAGCAAGCGGGGCAACGGCCGGTCGCGCGGCCTAGGCCGGCCCCATCATTTTTCCCCGTTATCTTTGCGCCCGTAACCTTTGCCGGGGCGTAACCTTTGTACCGGGCGGGCGAACCTTGAAAATACTGCAATAACTTTGTCCAAGGGAGCTTCACCATGACTGCCATTCGCAAGACGACCGGCTTCGTTCTCGCCGCCGCCGCCGCCACGATGTTCGCGGCCGGCGCACTGACCCTCGCACCCGCCCCGGCGGCCGCGGAAGGCGTGAAATGCGCCGGGATCAACAGCTGCAAGGGCCACAGCGAGTGCGCGACCGCATCGAGCTCGTGCAAGGGCCAGAACGCCTGCAAGGGCCAGGGCTGGACGTCGGCCGAGAGCGCGGACGCCTGCACCGAAGCCGGCGGCACGGTCGTCGAAGGCTAAGCGAGTCCGATCAAGCTTTCGTTATCGATCGGCGTTACCGATTGGGGCGGGCGGGCTGCATCGATGTGGCCCGCCCGTTCCTTTCGGGCATCAGGATGAAACCACTTCCCACAGCCCCTGCGCGAGCGTAAGCGCACCGAGCCCGATCAGGATGCGCAAAACCCAGAGCCGGAACTTCGCCTCGTCCATATGGATGAAGCCGCGCGCTCCGATCGTCACGCCGATCAGCAGCGGGATCACGAACCAGAGCGCGAGCCGCACACTGTCCCAGGTGATGAGACCGGCCGGCGCCATATAGCCGAGCCCCATCAGATCGGTCGCGACGAAGAAGGCGATGATCGAGGCGCGGCCGGCATGCGCCCCGGCCGGCGATCCGAAATAGAACAGTACGACCGGCGGTCCCGCCATGCCGAAGCCGCCATTGGCAAGCCCGGTCGCAAGCCCGGTTGCGAGCGTCGCGCGCGCCGAGGGCATCCGCTCGAGCCGCCAGCCGCGCACGAAGGCGAAGGCCGCGACGATGACGAAGATGGCGAGTGCGATCTTCATCGGCGTTGCCGGCACCGAGGCGAGCGCGAGCACGCCGAGCGGCGTTGCGATCGCGCAGCCGACGATCAGCAGGATCAGCGAGCGCCAGTGGACATGCTTCCAGACCGCCGGCAGCAGATGCAGGCTGGCCGCTATCTCCAGCATGAAGATCGCCGGAATGATCGCAGCCGGCGGCATCGCCAGCGAGATCGCGGTGATCGCAAGCAGCGAGAATCCGAAGCCGGAAAAGCCGCGCACGATCGCGGCGAAGAACACGACGACGCAGCCGAACGCAAGCAGCCAGACCGTATGGCCCCCAATCGCGAGATCGAGCGCATTGTCGAAATCCCACCCGGTCATGCGTTCAACCGAACCGGAAAGCGGAGAGCGTCGTCTCCATGACACGGTCGGAAAAGACGCGCCACCCCGGATCGCTGCCAGCGGCGCCGGCCGCGACAAACAAGGGCAACAAATGCTCTTCCGCGCGCGGCGGATGGGAGAGCCGCGCCGCGGGCGCCTTATCCCATTCGAGCAACGCAGCGCGACGGACAGCCGGTACGCCTTCGATCGCCGCGGTCAGCCATTGATCGAACTGGTCGGAGATCGGGCCGAAACGCGAATCGCCATAACCGCGCATGTTGTGAAAGCTCATCCCGCTGCCGACGATCAGCACGCCCTCGCCGCGCAACGCCGCGAGCGCCGCACCGGCCGCGAGATGGGCGGCCGGATCGAGATCGTTGCGCAGCGAGAACTGCACGACCGGGATGTCGGCACCGGGAAACATCAGCTTCAGGGGAATGAATACCCCGTGATCGAAGCCGCGCGCCGGATCCGCATGCGCGGCGATACCGGCGCTCTTGAGCAACCCGACGATTTGCGCGGCGAGATCCGGATCGCCCGCCGCATCATAGCGAAGCTGATAGGTGTGCGGCGGAAATCCGGAATAATCGAAGATGAGCCCCGGATTTGCACCGGACGTGACGGCGAAATCGTGCTCGAGCCAGTGTGCCGACACCAGCAGGATCGCACGCGGTTTCGCCGGCAGTTTATTGCGTACATCGCCGAGAAATGCCGCCATCGGTTCCCAGATGCCGGGCGGATTCCAGTCCATGAAGAAACAGGGGCCGGCGCCGTGCGGCACGAACAGAGTGGGCATCCGGGCGGCAGCGGTCGGCATTTCGTAAATCCGGCCCTTTTCTCGGACGCTATGCGACGGTCAGACGATGCGCCAGGCGACGTCTTTCGGCGTACAGTCCGGTCCGTTGAAGTGATAGAGGTCGTGCGGACAGGCCGACATCACGACGATCACGTCCATGTCGGCGCGCAGGACGACCTTGTCGCCCGGCTGGCACACCGGCCAGGCGATGCCGAGTGCGCCGTTGGCGAGTGCCGGCACGTTCATGAACAGGTTGAGCGGCATCGGCATCGGATCGGGAACCGGAAGACCGAGCGCGGTCATCGCCTCGATGAAGTTTCCACCGCAGGAACGGTGATCGTCCTTGAGACCGAGCTGCCGGTTGCGCGCGTGATCGCAACAGGGGATCAGCGTGTCGTGCACGCCAGGCGATGTGTCTTCCGTCATGGTCATGATCGGATTGCGGCGGTTGGTGACGAGCTGGTCGCCCTTGCGCGGAATCATGCGATACCAGTTGTTGCGCGAATGCGGCATCGAGGCCGCTTCCTTGAGGTCGTTCGCGTTGAGTGCCCAGAAATCGACGATCTGGTGTCCGTGCGTGTTGACGACCTCGATCGACTGGCCCTTCGCGAGCCGCGTTCCCGTGCCGAAGCGCCCTTTGAGGACGGTCAGTTCATTCGATGGCATGAGTTGGAATCCCCCAGATTGCTGCCGGCCACGACAATAGGAAATCGGCGGGCAACAGAGAAGGGCCAATCGCGGCGCCCGCAGTTGCGGATTCTAGCGGGGTGCCGGCGCGGCACCGGCACGGTCAAGCTCGGCCGCATCGGCCGTGCGGCGTCGCCTGGCGGCCGACGCAACGCGGGCGGCCTTGCGCCGCTGCGTGATTTCAAACACGACAGTACCGATGACGGTCAGCCCAATCATGATGACCGCAAGCGCGTTGACCGCCGGAGTCAGCGCGGTGCGGACCTTGGATGCGATGTAAATCGTCAGCGTCTGATCGATACCGATCGAGAACAATGTCGTGTTGTAGTTCTCGAACGACTGCATGAAACCGAGCGCGGCAGCCGCAAGGACCGCCGGCATCAAGAATGGCAGCGTGATGCGGAAGAAGGTCTGGCGTGGCGTGGCGCCAAGATCGAGCGCTGCCTCCTCGAGTTGCGGATCGAGCCGCTGCAGCCGCGCCAGAAACAGCAGCATTGCGTATGCACTGATGAAACTCGCCTGCGCAAAGGTGGCGATGTACCAGTTGCCCTTGAGGCCGAAAGCACGATCCCACAACATAATGGTCGAAATGCCGATGACGATGCCGGGAATCAGCACCGGCGACACCAGCATGGCGTAGAGCCCTGAGCGTGCGCGCAATCTGAGCCTTGTCAGGGTCAGTGCGCCGGCAAGCCCGAGCGGCAGCGACACCAGGACGACCGCGACGCCGATCAGGATGCTGGTGGCGAGCGCATCCCATAGCAACGGATCCTCGGCCAGCGCCACGAACCATTTGAGCGTGAAGCCGCGCCAGGGCGTTACGGCGGGAAAGCGGAACTCGTTGAACGCCGCCACCGACATGAAGCCGAGCGGCAGGAAAAGATAGACCAGGAACAGGACCAGGTAGACAGCAAGCAGAAGCCGCAGCGGACGATCGCTCGGGGTCATCGCGCAATGTCCCGCAAACCCACCCGAAACAGCCGCATCATTGCCAGCACGAAGACCAGGCAAAGCGCTTCGAGCGCAACCGCATAGGCGGCCCCCGCGTTCCAGTCGCCAACATTGAAGCGATTGTAGATCAGCTGGGTGAACCAGAGGCTGTCGACGCCGCCGAGAATTTGCGGCACCGCAAAAGACCCCGCCGCCAGCATGAACGTGACAATGCAGCCCGAGGCGATGCCGGGCTTGGCGTGCGGGACAACGATGTAGCGATGGACCGACCACCAGCGCGCCCCGAGATCGCGTGAGGCCTCGATCTGGCTGCGGTCGAGCGTTTCCATCGCGCTGTAGATCGGGAACACCATGAACAGTATGTAGGCGTAAGTCATGCCGATCAGCACGCCGGCATTGCCACGGGTAAAGCGGATCGGATCGGCAATCAGTTGCAGATCGAGCAGCAGCGTGTTGATGGGCCCCTTCTGGGCAAGCAGGATCTGCCAGGCGAAAGTGCGTAGTATTTCATTGATCCAGAACGGCACGATCAACAGCAGCATCAACAGGCGCAGCCGGTGGCGCGGCACGATCTGCGCGAGATAGAATGCGAGCGGATAGCAGATCGCCAGCGTGACGGCTGTCACCATGATGCTGGCCCAGATCGTCTTGACAAAGATCTGCCCGCTCAGCGGATCGAAAATCAGGCTGGCATAGTTGGTGAGTTGCCAGTGGTCGCGTGGCCCCCCGGCGTCGGAGAGGATGAGCGACGGTCGCAGCGAAAAGTCGACCATCATGACGTGCGGCGCGAGCACAAGCACGACAATCCAGAACGCGGTGCCGCCGATGCACATGGCGGCGCCGCTGCGGCCGAGCGTCCTGGTCATGTCGTTCATGAACCGACGCCCATGCGTCGCTACTCGTGCGCCAGCGTCGCCGCCGGCAGCACGATCGCCTCGCGCGCGTCGAAGGCGAAGCGGCGCCGGTCGCCCGGTGTCAGTTTCGGCGCCGATCCGTCGTTGGAGAGCGTAACGACGATGTCGCGGCCGCCCGGTCGCTCCAGTGTCACGTTGACCACCGAACCCTCGAACACCTGGCTGGTGACGCGGCTTTCGATGACCGTCTGCGCGTCGGCGCCGATAGCGGCCGGCCGCAACCGCTCGGGTCGCACGAACAGCATCGCATCGTCTCCGGTCCGGAGCCCGGCGGGATTGCCGCCGCGCAGCGGCCCGAACGGGGTCGCAACGACGGCGCAGGACGCATCGGCGGCGTCGACCCTGCCGCGCAGCATGTTGTTCTCGCCAACGAAGGATGCGACGAACGCGGTTGCGGGCCGGTTATAGACGTCTTCCGACGAGCCGATCTGTTCGATCCGGCCCTCGCTCATCACCGCGACCCGGTCCGACATGGCGAGCGCCTCGCCCTGGTCGTGGGTGATGTAGATGAAAGTGACGCCGGAGCGGCGTTGCATCGCGCGCAACTCACTGCGCATATGCTGGCGCAATTTCAGGTCGAGCGCCGACAGCGGCTCGTCGAGCAGCAGCACCGCCGGTTCGACCGCAAGCGCGCGGGCGATTGCGACGCGCTGGCGCTGGCCGCCCGACAGCTCTTCAATGCGGCGGTCGCCGAAACCGCCGAGCGCCACGAACTCGAGCATATCGGCGGCGCGACGGCGGCGCTCGGCAAGCGGCACGCCGCGCACCGTCAGGCCGAAGGCGACATTGTCGGCGACCGACATGAGGGGAAACAAGGCGAGGTTCTGGAAAATCAGCGCCGTCGGCCGCCTGTGCGGCGCGATCCCGGCGAGCGTCCTGCCACCGAGCCTGATGTCGCCGGCGCTCGGATCGATGAAGCCGGATATGAGCCGCAATACGGTCGTCTTGCCGCAGCCGGAGGGCCCAAGAAAGCTGAAGAATTCGCCTTCCGGGATGGTGACCGAAACATCGTGCAGCGCCGTCACCTCGCCATAGAGCTTGGCGACACGATCGAGCTCGAGATCGCTGGTCATCGGCCGCGCGCCCTCCTCTCCGCAACCGGTGAGAGGAAAGCGCGCGACGCATGTGCGGACATCACGGCAACCGGCTGCCGGCAACGGCGCCCGATCAGCTTGCCATGATCTTGTCGGCGTACTCCTGCTCGATGCCGGTATATTCGCTGCCCTCGGCCGGATAGAACCAGAGCCGGTCGAGCGCATCGCCCGGATAGGCATCCTGAAAATTTCTTTTGAAATTGTCGTCGGTGAATTCCTCGGCGCCGCGCACCACGCTGTTGTAGTTGGTGGTGAGCGACATCATCCCGCCGACTTCCGGCGTTAGTGCCCAGTCCATGAAGGCGTAGGCCTGCTCTATATTCTTCGCTTTCTTCGGGATGCACATGCTGTCGATCCAGGTCAGCGCGCCCTCCTTCGGCGCCATGTACATGAGCGGCTCGCCCTCGTTCTTGAGCGTGAAGATCGGCCCATCCCATGTTTGTGCAATCGTGACCCCGTTCTGCAGGAACATGATCGGATAATCGTTGGCGCTAGACCAGTACATGTTGATGGCGCTCTTGCGCTCGATGATGAAGTCGGCCGCCATCGTGTGGACCTGGTGGGCGGTATCGGGATCGCCATAGGCCTTGCGCAGGCTGCCCTCCGGCAGGTTGCCCTCACCCTCGAGATAGAGGGCGACGCCGTTCAGCGCCGAGCGCGGCCGGCAGCCGACCTTGCCGGCATGCTCTTCCTTCCAGAGATCGCCGAACGAGGCACTGCCATATTCCAGCGTCACCTCGTCGGTGTTCCAGGCCAGGGCCTCGGTGCCCCAGTCGTAGGGAAAGGCAACGCGCTTTCCCTGCCAGACGCCGCCGAGATCGGCCGATTTCTCGTAGAAGGCGGGCAGCATGTTGGCAAGATTCGGGATCTTGCTTTCATCGAGGGGCAGGAGCAGCTCGAAGTCGGTGTAGTTCGGCACCATGGTAATCGACGGATTGAGCACGTCGAAACCCTCGCCGTCGGTCGTGCGCAGCTTGTTGATGGCCTCGTCATTGGTGCCGAAATTCACGACCGTCAGCTTGATGCCTGTCGCCGCCTCGAAATTCGAAACCAGCTCTGGCGTCGAGTAGTCGGGCCAGGTGAACCATGTCAGCTCGCCCGAGGAGGACAGCGCCGAGCGCGGCAGGACGAACGGCGCTGCGACCGCAGCACCGACAGCGGCACCACTCCAGCGCAACAGGCTGCGGCGGGTGAAGTTCCTGGCGGCCGCCTGCGTTGCAGCGCTGCTTGCCCGGGAAACCATATGTCTGGCCATGTGAACCTCCATTGTCTGCGGGCCGATATGCCGGCGATGCATCCTGGCGGCAGCGACCTGCATTGATGGCGCCTTGCCGGAACGGCAGCGCCTTTCGTCGGGATTGAAGCCTATCGCTCGAAATGTGACACTTGCAACATCTATGTTGCTACAGCAACATTAAATCCCGCCTGGCCCTATGGGAGCGAGCCCTTGGCACGCCGCCTTTCGAAATCCGAGCGTCAGCACCGCATCCTCGAGCGGCTGAAGAGCCAGGTAACGGTCCGCATTCTCGCGCTGGCGCGGGAATTCGGCGTCACCACGGAGACCATCCGCCGCGACATCGACGAGCTGACCGGCCGCGGGCTGGTCAGCCGCACCTATGGCGGGGCCGCCAGCCCGTCACTGACCGAAGAGCCGGGCTTCCTGCAGCGCGAGCTGGCGCGCGTTCCGCAGCGCCGGCGCATTGCCGCCGCCGCGGCGGCGCTGGTCTCGACCGGCGACGTGCTGATGATCGATTCCGGCTCGACGACGGCACAGTTCGCCCGCGCGCTCGGAGAGCGATCGTTTGCCGTGACCGTATTGACCAACAGTATCGCTGTGGGCCGTGCTTTGGCACCGAACGATCGGGCGGCGGTCATGCTCTGCCCTGGCGCATATCGCGAACGCGAGCTCGGGGTCTACGGGCACGAGGCATGCGCCTTCCTCGCACGTTTCCGGGCCGACATAGCCTTCATCGGGGCCGGCGGCATGACCGAGAAGGCGATCACCGACCAGGATCAGGATGCGAGCTGGATAAAGCGCGCGATGATCGCGCGCGCGACGCGTTGCGTGCTGCTTATCGACAGCGCCAAATTCAACACCGAACTGTTCAACACAGTCTGCCCGCTCGCCGAAATCGACGACGTCGTGACCGACACCGTCCCGGGCGCGGACCTGGCCGCTGCACTCGATGCCGCCGGTACACGGCTGCATGTAACGAAATAGACACAGCGCGCCGGACAAGAGCGATATCGTTTGGCTGCGGGCGCGCGGGAAACGCGAGGCGCCCGCCCTAATACCGGGCGCCCTAATATTCCTTCAACGTCTTGCGCAGGATATCGACGATCTGGTCGATATGCGATTTGTCGGCGACCAGCGGCGGCGCAATGATCCCCGCATCGCCGGTGAACTTGATGTGCAGCCCGTTCGCGAACAATTTTTTGGTCGCATCGTAGCCGCGTGCGCCCGGCTTCTCGTCCATCGCGATGTCGATGCCGGCAAACATGCCGTAGCCCCGAATGTCGGTAACGACGGGCAGGTCCTTGAGCGACCAGATCGCATCGAGGAAATAATCCGACATCTTGGCCGCGCGGTCGAACAGGCCTTCCTTCTCGTAGATATCGAGCGCCGCGAGACCGGCGGCACAGGCGGCCGGATGCGCCGAATAGGTATAACCGTGGAACAACTCGACCGCATGTTCCGGCGCGTTATTGACGATCGTCATGTAGATCTTGTCGGAGCAGGCGACCGCACCCATCGGCTGCGCACCGTTGGTGATCGCCTTCGCCATCGTGATCATGTCGGGCGTGACGCCGAAGCTCTGCGCCGCAAACGGCTTGCCGGTGCGCCCGAAACCGCAGATCACCTCGTCGAATACCAGCAGGATGCCGTGCGCATCGCAGATCTTGCGCAGCCGCTCGAGATAGCCCTTGGGCGGCACCAGTACGCCGGTCGAACCGGCGATCGGCTCGACGAAACAGGCGGCGATAGTCGAGGCGCCGTAGAGATCGACGAAGCGCTGCAGATCGTCGGCGAGCTCGGCGCCGTTTTCGCCCTGCCCGCGTACGAACTTGTTCTCCGGCAGCCAGGTATGACGCATATGACAGACGCCCGGCATGAGCGCGCCGAACGTTTCGCGGTTCTTCACCATGCCGGCGAGCGAGACGCCGCCGATATTGACGCCATGATAGGCGCGTTCGCGCGAGACGAAGCGCGTGCGCTGGCCGTCGCCGCGCGTGCGGTGATAGGCGAGCGCGATCTTGATCGCGGTGTCGATCGATTCCGAACCGGAACCGCAGAAGAACACATAGTCGAGCCCTTCCGGTGTGAGCTGCGCGACGCGGCGCGCGAGCTCGAACGAGCCGGGATGACCGGTCTGAAAATGCGGGCCGTAATCCATCTGGAGGAGCTGCTTGTGGACGGCGTCCGCAATCTCCTTGCGACCGTGCCCGGCAGCAACGTTGAACAGGCCGGAGGAGCCGTCGATCAGCTTCTCGCCCTTATGGTTCCAGTAATAGACGCCCTCGCCGCGCACCAGGAGCCGCGGCTCCTGCTTGAAGTCGCGATTCGAGGTGAAGGGCATCCAGTGGTTTTCGAGCGAATTGGCGCTGTACTGCATGGCTTGGCTCCCCGGCGGCGATGAGGCGGTCGCGACTATGGTCTCTGGCGGGGATGATAGAGGCCGGCGACCCGGCGCCGATAGGGTCAGTTGCCGGCGATGGGCTGTGCCACGAGGCGGCGCAACAGCCGCCCCGCCTCTTCCCCGCCGCGCCGAATCCCGTCACGCTGGCGCCGCGGGGGCCGGAACGACCGGCGGGAATGCCGGGGGAGCGATAGCATGAATCTCAAGAAAACCGTTCGCTGGCTGGGTGGGGAAATCCGCGAGATTCTGCCGCCGACGATCTTCTTTTTCATCGCCTTCGCCCTGTTGCTCGTCACGCAATCGCTGGTGCTGAAGGAGCACGGCATCGATGTCTGGGATTGGGGCCGCGCCATCGTCGGCGCGCTCATCGTCGGCAAGGTCGTGCTGATCGTCGACAAATTCAGCTTCGTCGATCGCTATCCGGATCGGCCGCTGATCTGGAACGCGTTGTGGAAAACGCTGATCTACAATATCGCCGCGACGGCGGTGCATTATCTCGAAAAGCTTTTACCGCCGATATTCGACGGCAAGGGCTTCTCAGAAGCAAATCGCACGCTCTTCGCCGCGACCGACTGGGAACACATCGTGCTTGTCCATATGTGGCTCGCCGTTCTGGTGTTCGCCTATTGCTGCCTCCGGGAACTGGTTCAGCAGATCGGTGCCGCCAAGGTCAGGCGCATGTTCTTTCACGCGAGGGGAGACTAGACAGCGACAGCGGCTTCGATCGGTCCAGCGGAAACCTGGAGCGTCGCCGTCAGGCGGTTTCGGTCGCCGACGGCTGCCAGCCGATATCCTGCATCCCGGCCTTCTTGGCGGCATCGATCTGCGCCTTTTCGCGCCGCGCCTCACGCCGCTTGGCGATCTCATAGGCGACAGCGCCGAGCAGCGTCACCGAAATAATCACGACCGCGAGCGCCGCGATATCGGGTTCGGTGCCCATGCGCACGCGGCCCGCGAGCACCGTCGTCAGCGTCGCCTCGGACTGAATGGTAAAGAGCGTCGTGTTGTAGTTCTCGAATGACGAGAGGAATGCCAGCACGGCCGAGGAAAGAATCGCCGGCTTCAGGAACGGCAGCAGGATCTTGCGGAACACCTGTACGTTGGAGGCGCCGAGATCGAGGGCTGCCTCTTCCTGGGTCTGGTCGAAGCGCTGCAGTCGCGCGAGAAACACCAGCATGCAATAGGCCGAGATATAGGTCGACTGGCCGAGGATCGTCAGGAAGAAGCCCGAATAGAAGATCGTGTCGTAGCCGGCCCCGGTTACCATGCCGATGCGATCCCAGAACACGAGGGTCGAGATGCCGAGGATGACGCCGGGCGTCAGCACGGGGGACACCACGATCGTGTAATAGACCGGCCGCAGTCGCGGGCCGACCTGGGTCATCAGAAGCGCGCCGGCGAGCCCGAGCGGCACCGACAAACACACCACGCCGATCCCGATATAGATCGAGTTGGTGATGCCACCCACCATCATGTCGTCGCTGAAGAAATCGCCGAACCAGTGGAAGGTGAATCCCTCGAACGGCCAGACCTGCGGATACGACGTCTCATTAAAAGCCGAGATGCCCATGATGATCAGCGGGCCGAACAAAAACAAAAAGAAGAGCCCGATATAGAAGCCGACCATCAGCTTCATGATGCTGCGCGCGCTCATCGGGCGATGTCCCCGAGATTGACTTTGAAAATCTTGAGTGCCGACATCACGAAGACAACGCAGGAGAGGAGCAGGACGAAGGCATAGGCCGAGCCACGGGGCCAGTTGAAGCCCTGGAAGAACTGATCGTAGATGACCTGGGTGAACCAGAGGCTCGACGGGCCGCCGAGAATTTGTGGCGTTGCCAGCGCGCCGGCCGCCAGCATGAACACCATGACGCAGCCCGAAGCGATGCCCGGCTTCGCGTGCGGTATGACGACCCGCCAATGTATCCGCCACCAGGGCGCGCCGAGATCGCGCGCCGCTTCGATCTGGTTATGGTCGAGGCTCTCGATCGCGTTGTAGAGCGGAAACACCATCAACAGGATGTAGGCATAGGACAGCCCGGTATAGAGCGCGACATCGGCGCGCAGAAAATCGATCGGCGCATCGGGCGGCAGGATGCCGACACCGATCAGCACGGCATTCAGGAGGCCGCTGGTTCCAAAGATGATGCGGAAGGCGAAGGCGCGCAGGATTTCGTTCACCCAGAACGGCACGAGCAGACAGATGAACAGCATCCGCGCATGACCGCCTTTGGCCGACTGCGCGATGTAGTAGGCGATCGGATAACAGAGACAGAAATCGAGGAAGGTGACGAACATCGCCGAGGCGATGGTCTTGAGAAAGACCATCAGATGCAGGCGGTTGAACGAATCGGTGCTGCCTTCCGCGCCGAAGATCAGATACCGATAATTCTTGAGCGTGTAGACGTCGTCCGGCCCGCCCTGCTGCGGTGGCGGCAGATTGTTCCGGAACGAGAAATCCACCATGTAGAGCTGCGGCAGCACGATCATCGCCAGCACCCAGAAGGCGACGGCGATGATGATGTAAATCGAAACGACGGAACCGTTGCGCATCACGAGCGCGCTGCGCCCGCCGCCGAACACGCCCAGCGCGCGCATGGCCATGGCCACCGTCGCCACCACGGCGACGGCCGAAACGATCAGGAACGGATCGTTCATCGCCCGATCATTCGTCTGCCAGCGGCCCGTGCGGCAGAGCAACCGCGCGCGCCGGATCGAACACGGCCCGGACCCGCGTGCCCGGCTCGGCCGCGATCGTCTTGCCGTCGTTGGTGAGCGAGAGCGTGATCGGCTTGCCGCCTTCGCTGCGCGCAAGGCGGAGATGCACCATCGCGCCTTCAAGCTCGTTGGTCATTACGTCGCTTTCGAGCGTGCAGTCGCCTGAGGCGTCGCCATTGGCGAGACGCAACGCCTCGGGGCGGATGAACAGGACCGCCTTGTCGCCGACCTTGAGCCCCTGATTGTTGCGGCCGCGCATCGGTCCGAACACGGTATCGAGCTCGGCCTGGCCGTCGGCCGTGCGCATGACCGTCCCGAAAAAGGCGTTGTTCTCGCCGACGAAGGACGCGACGAACGAGGTCGCCGGATTGTTGTAGACCTCGGCGCCCCGCCCGATCTGCTGGATGATGCCGTTGCTCATCACGGCAACGCGATCCGACATGGTGAGCGCTTCGCCCTGATCGTGCGTGATGTAGATGAAGGTGATGCCCACGCGCTGCTGGATCGTGCGCAATTCGGTGCGCATATGCTGGCGCAGTTTGAGATCGAGCGCCGACAAGGGTTCGTCGAGCAGCAGAACATCCGGTTCGACGGCAAGCGCGCGCGCAATCGCGACGCGCTGTTTCTGGCCGCCAGAGAGAGCGCCGACCATTTTGTTGCCCTGGTCGGGCAGCGCGATGAGATTCAGCAGCTCGTCGGTGCGCCGGCGACGCTCGCTGCGCGAGGCGCCGCGCACTTCGAGGCCGAAAGCGATGTTGTCCGCGACGCTCATCAGCGGAAACAGCGCGAGATTCTGGAAGATCAGCGCCGTCGGGCGTTTGTTCGGACCGATGCCCGCCATGTCGCGGCCGCCGATGCGGACCATGCCGTCGGTCGGTTCGAGAAAACCGGAAATGGTGCGCAGGATGGTCGTCTTGCCGCAGCCCGATGGCCCGAGAAAGCTGAAGAACTCGCCTTCCTCGATTTTCAGGTGCGCATCGTGGACGGCGGTGAAATCGCCAAACCGGATGGTGACGTGATCGAGTTCGACGTCGGCACTCATTCGTAAAGCCGCTTTCTGTCCCTGTCGCCGGCTGCCCGTTCTTGATCGCGGGCGCCCACTTTCGATGCGGGCGATAGCCGGTAACGACACCGGCACCCCGAGCAGTTCGGGGTGCCGGCGATCGTTCCGTTGCCGAGTGTTACGCCGCGACGAAGCGGTCGACGTACTCGTTGCGGATTTCCGGATACCAGGCTTCTGCCGGCGGCCACCACCACAGGCGGTTGTCGAGCGTGTCCTGCGGATAGGTCTCTTCGAACAGCTTCTTCGAAGCCTCGTCGAGATAGTCCGCGGCACCGACTCCGACCACGTTGTAGCCGGTGAGGTTGGCCCAGCGGCCGCCCACTTCGGCTTCGAACGCATAGTCGAGCCACGCGTAAACCGCGTCGAGGTTGGTCGCCCCGATCGGAATGGCGCAACCGTCGAGCCAGGTGAACGCACCTTCGACCGGCGCCATCATCGTGACCGGTTCGCCTTCCTTCTTGAGGCGGGCCGGCGGACCGTCCCAGCACTGGCCGAGGACGACGTCGTTCTGCATGAAGCCGTTGATCTGCGCGTCGGCATCGTTCCAGAACTGTTTGACATGCGACTTGTGATCGATCGCGAACTTCGTGATCTCTTCCCAGATACGCCGCATGTTCGCTTCGTCTTTGTACGCGTCCTGCATGGCGTTCGAGGGCACGATTCCGGCATGGTCGAGATAGAGGCCGATGCCCGCCATCATCGAATGCGGACGGCCCATGACCTTGCCCTTCACGTCGTCGCCCCAGAGATCGCCGTAGGAGAGATCGGCATAGTCACGCGACCATTTGTCGGTGCGCCAGGCGAGCATCTCGGTGCCCCAGGTCCAGGGCAGATGATACTGGCCGCCGTCCCAGGTCCAGAGGCTGGCCGAGCCGGCGAGCAGGCCGGGGATGATGCGGTCGACCGGCACGCGATTCATGTCGAACGGCTGCAGCAGGCCGAGCGGCTTCCACTGGCCGACGCGGTCGACGGTCGGGCTGATCAGGTCGAAACCCTGGCCCTTGGTCGCCTGCATCTTCGCCAGCAGATCTTCGTTCGAGCCATAGCCCGAGAAGTTCACCTTGATGCCGGTGCGGGACTCGAAGTCGTTCTTGTGCTCGTCCGGCACATAGTCCGACCAGGAGAAAATGTTGATCTCGCCGGAGGACGAAAAGGCATCGCGGACGAGGAACGGTCCGCTCGCCAAGGCCGTCGCCGCGGCGGCGCTCTTGAGGATCGTGCGACGGCTGAAGCGCCTGGCGGCGCTCAATGTCGCATTCGGTTTTGTCTTGCGGGTCATCGCTGGAAGGCTCCCTGTTTAAAGGTGCCGCCGGGAACCGCGGCGCCGGGTGGTGGAAGACCGAGGTCCCCGACCGTCCGTTTGCCGATTTTCAAGCCCGGCCGACACTGGGCCAAACGGTAGTATGCGTGTCACATCAAAGCAATATCGTGACCACGACCCTGTTTAACGCAGGGTTGTTGCAGCCCGGTGTCGGATTCGTTACGAGATTTCAACCGGCTTCTGCCGCGCAGCGGAGAGGGTTCGGGGTGCCGGGCCCGGCGGGCAAGCCTGGAAAAAACATGGAGCCAGCCCGCCCCTTGCGCGACCATCTGTTCCATTTGCGACCCGAACCGGGCGTCACCTTGCAGGCGCAGCTTCGCCGTAAGCTCGTCGATGCCATCCTTGAAGGGCGGATGCGGCCGGGCAGTCCGTTGCCTTCCTGCCGTCAGCTTTCGGCCAATCTCGGCATCGCGCGGAATACTGTGGCACTCGCCTATCAGGAACTCGTGAATGAGGGATTCCTCATTTCGGCGGAGCGCCGCGGCTTTTTCGTCGCCGACGATGTGATGAACGGCCATGCCGCAACACCGGCGAGCCCGACGCCCGTCAAAACCGCAGCGCCCGGTGCCGGCGACGGCTGGGAGCGGCGCCTCAGGCTCAAGCCGACCCGGCAGCGCAATATCGTAAAGCCGGGCAACTGGGCGGATTATCCCTACCCGTTCATCTACGGCCAGATCGATCCCGCCGCGTTTCCGATCGCGACCTGGCGCGAATGTTCGCGTCAGGCGCTCGCGCGCGATGCCGTCAGAGAATGGAGCCGCGATCATTTCAACGAAGACGACAAGCTGCTGATCGAGCAGATCCGCACGCGCCTGCTGCCGCGGCGCGGGGTCGCCGCGCATGAGAGCGAGATCCTGGTCACGGTCGGTGCGCAGCACGCGCTCTATCTGATGGCGAGCCTGCTGATCGACGGCAGGACGCGCGTCGGCATCGAGAATCCGGGCTATGCCGATGCACGCAACATCTTCGCCTTGCGCGCCCGCGAACTGATCGGGCTCGAGACGGACGAAGAAGGCCTGGTGGCCGACGACCGGCTCAGCCCCTGCGACTATGTCTATGTGACGCCGAGCCATCAGTTCCCGACCACCGTCACGATGACCCTGGACCGGCGCGAGGCGTTGCTCGCGCGCGCCGAGCGCGACGATTTCGTCATCATCGAGGACGATTACGAAAGCGAAATCAGCCATGTCGGCCTGCCGCATCCGGCGCTCAAAACGCTCGACCGCAACGGTCGCGTGCTGTTCGTCGCCAGCCTCTCCAAGACGCTCGCACCAGGCCTGCGCCTCGGCTATCTCGTCGGACCGAAGGCGCTCATCGAAGAGGCGCGCGCGATGCGGCGCCTGATGCTGCGCCATCCGCCGGCCAACAATCAGCGCACGATCGCGATCTTCCTCGCCGACGGGCATCACGATGCGCTGCTGCGCCGCTTGAGCCAGACCTTCAAGGAGCGCTGGCAGATCCTGCACGAAGCACTCGCACAACATCTGCCCGATTGTCGCGTGCCGCGCTCGACCGGCGGCACGGCCGTCTGGGTCGAAGGACCGGCATGGCTCGATGCCGACCGCCTCACGGTCGAAGCCGCGGCGAAAGGCATCGTCATCGAACCGGGCGCCGTGCATTTCCTCGATTCCGATCCGCCACGGCAATGTTTCCGCCTCGGCTTCTCCTCGATCGCGACCGAGAAGATCGAGCCGGGCATCAAATTGCTGGCCGAGGTCATGCGGGCGCATCGCAATGGCGGGTGACTGACATCGCGCCGCCTCATCCTTCGACAGGCTCAGGATGAGGTCATAAGAGACGAGGTCGTAGGAGAACCGCGCCGGAGGCTGGCCCGGGGAAATCGCCCTTGCTGGACCTAGCGAACATCGCGGCAACGGCGCTCTAGTCGCATGATTGCGGCCACGCGCGGGCCCGTGACAGGATGCCCGCCATCAATTTAGCCGCGTATCAGGCCGGACCGGCCGATCGCGCCGGAAACGAACGAGATTTCCCTTAAGGAGTTCTAAAGACCATGACCCGCATGACGCCCAGCGAAGCCTTCGTCGAAACGCTCGTCGCGCACGGCGTCACCGACGTGTTCGGTATCGTCGGTTCGGCCTATATGGACGCGCTCGACATCTTTCCCGCCGCCGGCATCCGCTTCATCTCGGTCGCGCATGAGCAGGGCGCCGGGCACATGGCCGACGGCTATTCGCGCGTTTCGAACCGGCCGGGCGTGTGCATCGCGCAGAACGGACCGGGCATTACGAACTTCGTGACCGCCGTCGCTGCCGCCTACTGGGCGCATTCGCCGATCGTGGTCATCACGCCCGAGACCGGCACCGCAACGATCGGCCATGGCGGCTTCCAGGAAACCGAACAGCTTCCGATCTTCTCGAAGATCACCAAGTACCAGGCGCATGTGATGCGCCAGGACCGCATGGCAGAGCTGACCTCGCGCTGCTTCGATCTCGCGCTGACCGAGCGCGGCCCGACCCAGCTCAACATTCCGCGCGATCTGTTCTACGGCGATATCGACGTCGAGATCCCGAAGCCGAACCGCATCGAACGCTCGGGCGGTGGCGCCAAGAGCCTCGACGAAGCGGCGAAGGCGCTGGCCGGCGCCAAGTTCCCGGTGATCGTCGCCGGCGGCGGCGTCATCATGTCGGACGGCCAGGCCGAAGCGATTGCGCTTGCGGAATATCTCGGTGCGCCGGTCGTCGCGTCGTATCTGCACAATGATTCCTTCCCCGCTTCGCATCCGCTGATGTGCGGGCCGCTCGGCTATCAGGGCTCGAAGGCGGCGATGAAGGTCATCGCGCAAGCCGACGTGGTGCTGGCGCTCGGCACGCGGCTTGGACCCTTCGGCACATTGCCGCAGCACGGCATCGATTACTGGCCGAAAGACGCGAAGATCATCCAGGTCGATGTCGATCACCGCATGCTCGGGCTCGTGAAGCAGATCACGGTCGGCGTGTGCGGCGATGCGAAACCGGCGGCGGCCGAGATCCTGCAGCGGCTGCAGACCTCGAACGAGAAGATCGCGGCGCATGGCAACAAGGACGCGCGGCTCGCCGAGGTGAAGAAGCAGAAGGCCGAATGGGAAGCCGAGCTCAATAAATGGGGCCAGGATTCCGGTTCGCCGATCGCGCCGCGCCGGGCGTTGCGCGAGCTCGAGAAGGCAATGCCGAAGAACGCGATGGTCACGACCGATATCGGCAATATCTGCTCGGTTTCGAACTCGTATCTGCGCTTCGAGAAGCCGCGCAGCTTCTTCGCGGCGATGAGTTTCGGCAATTGCGGCTATGCCTTCCCGACCGCGATCGGCGCCAAGGTCGCCGCACCCGACCGGCCGGCGGTCGCCTATGTCGGCGACGGCGCCTGGGGCATGAGCCTGCAGGAGACGCTGACCTGCGTGCGCGAGAACATCCCGGTGACCGCGATCGTTTTCAACAACGGCCAGTGGGGCGCGGAGAAGAAAAACCAGATCGACTTCTACAACGATCGTTATCTGGGTACGAACCTCGAGAACCCGAGCTTCGCCGGCATCGCGCGTGCGATGGGTGCCGAGGGTATCAAGGTCGACCAGCCGGACCAGATCGGCGATGCGCTGAAGCAGGCCACCTCGTCGAACAAGCCGACGATCATCGAGATCATGGCGACCGAGGAACTCGGCGATCCGTTCCGCCGCGATGCGCTGAAGAAGCCTAAGCGGATGCTGAAGAAATACGCCGACTACACGGTGGCGTAACAAACAAACGGCAAAACCTTGAGCGGATTCACCACAGAGACACAGAGGACACCGAGCCTCGTTGCTCTCTGTGCCTCTGTGGTGACGATCTCTTCCTGTCTTGAGCGACCTGCTTCTTTCCCAAATTCGCTTGCACGCCGCGCCGTTGCGTCTACTTCCCTCTACCGCTTGCGGGAGAGGGTGGCCGTACGAGCGCGAGCGAGTGCGGTCGGGTGAGGGTCATGCTTGAACATTCGCAGCGAGGCTCGTCGAAAAACCCCCTCACCCTTCCCTCTCCCCCTTTCAGGGGGCGAGGGTTTTTCTGGTGTGGGTGAGGAGGATTCGTAAATGACGCATCCATCCCAACCATGACCCCGCCGCGCCTGCTCATCCTCAATGCCGGATCGTCGAGCGTGAAGTTCGCGGTCTACGACATCGCAACAGACGAACCCGTGCCGCTGCTGCGCGGGCAGATCGCCGGCATCGGACGCGAGGCGACGTTCAGTGTTGCGACATCGAGTGAGGCAACACCCCCCACCCTCACCCTCCCCCGCCTGTCGCGGTCGGCCGCGGCGTGCGGGAGGGGGTAGGGGGAGGGGATTCATTTTCTGCGACGCCCGACTTCACGCATGTGCGCGATCATGAAAGCGCGATCGCGGCGTTGCTCGACTGGCTCGCGGCAACGAAACTCGACGCGGGTCTCACCGGTATCGGACATCGCGTCGTGCATGGCGGCGGCGCGTTCGCGGCCCCCGCTCTGCTCGATACGGCGACCATCGAGCGCCTCGCTGCGTTCTCGCCGCTGGCGCCGCACCATCAGCCCCATAATCTCGCCGCGATCCGCGCGCTGGCGGCGCAGCGGCCGGACCTCCAGCAGATCGCCTGTTTCGATACCGCGTTTCATGCGACGCAACCCGCGCTCGCGACGCGACTTGGTTTGCCGCGCGAATACGAAGCGAAGGGCCTCCGGCGCTACGGGTTCCACGGTCTCTCCTACGATTATGTGACCGGGCGCCTGCGCGTTGAGGGGAAGCTGCCGGCGCGCCTCGTCGTCGCGCATCTCGGCAATGGCTGTTCGATGTGCGCGATCCGCGACGGAAAGAGCATCGCAACCACGATGGGGTTTTCGACACTCGACGGTCTTGCGATGGCGACGCGTTCGGGTTCGATCGACCCGGGCGCGCTGATCCATCTGATGCGCGAGGGGCTGGACGCGGCCGCGATCGAAGACCTGCTCTATAACCGCTCGGGCCTGCTCGGCCTCTCGGGCATCAGCGCCGACATGAAGACGCTGCTCGCGAGCGACGCGCCGGCGGCGAAAGAGGCGACCGACTTCTTCTGCTATCGGATCGTACGCGAGACCGGATCGCTGGCGGCGGCGCTTGGTGGCATCGATGCGCTCGCGTTTACCGGCGGGATCGGCGAGAACGCGGCCGCCGTGCGCGCCGCCGTCATGCGCGATCTGGCATGGCTCGGGTTCGAGATCGACGCGCGCGCCAACGATGCAAACGCCCCCGACATTGCAACGCCCGCATCGCGCCGGCGCATCCATGTCGTGCCGACCGACGAGGAGCAGGTGATCGCACGGCACACGGCCTCGCTGCTGCACGCACGAATGTAAGTTCGTCGATCGCAAGCAAGCCCAAGCGAGTATCAGAAATCGACGAGACCGGTTACGGCACGCACGATCGCGACGATCGCAACCATGGCAAGGGCGATCATCGCGACCTTGCGATAGACCCCGGCGCCGGTCTTGTCGAAGCCGCGATCGCCGAGCCAGCTTCCGGCGAAAAAGCAGGGCAGCATCAGCGCCGCCCAGACCAGCACACGCGGGGTGAGCAACCCCGCGATGCCGGCGCTGGTCGTTGTGGCGATCGAGAGAAAGAAAAAGAAGACCAGGATCGAGGCGCGGCCGATCGCAACCTCGCCCGGCAGTGCCAGGTAATAGATGATGACCGGCGGGCCGCCCATCGCGGTCGCACCGTTGATCATGCCGGCGAGAAAGCCGAGACCGAGGCGCGCGCGGCGCGGCGGCGGTGCGGCGAAGCGGAACCCCCGCCAAAGCAGGAAGACCGCGATCAGCACGATCAATCCGATGATCGCGCGCATCGCATCCGCCGAGAGGCTCGCAAGTGCCCAGACGCCGAGCGGCAGGCCCGGGATGGCACCGAGGGCGAGCGTGATCGTCGAACGCCAGTCGGCAATGCGGGCGATCTTGCCGATCAGCAGCAGGCCGGCGGGAATACCGATCGCAACCACCGCCGGCACAATCTCGGCCGGCGAGAGGATCAGGCTCAGCAGCGGCACCACCGCGAGCGCAAATCCGAAACCGGTATAGCCGCGCAGCACGCCGCCCATGAACACGACGACAGCGGCATAGGCCATCGCCCAGGGGCTGAGGCTGCCGAGCGTTTCGAGGAGAAGGTCGTGCATGCGTTCGCGCGGCGGCCCGGCTGGAAGATGGAATTGCATCCTATCGCATTAATGTCCCTCCGATGCTGTTCGTCGTCCGACTTTGTCCGTTGTGACTCGCTGCACGGCAGAGCCGCGCCATCCGGTGCCGGTCAGGCTTTCGTGAGAAAGGCGGACCGGGCTCCACAGTGTGCCGGGCGTTTTCGGCCCGGCGGGTGCGCATCCGAAGCTGCGACTTGAACCTCGACCTTTGCGGGCACCATCCCGACGGATCTCCGAACCCGTCAGGGCCTTGGTGGTCCGGTGCCGCTGTGGGCGGTGCCGGGTCCCGGTCGCTGCGCGTCGCGGTCTTTTCGAACCGGGGCGCGCGGATGCCCGCGATCGGGGGGCCCACCTGACCGGGTGGGCCGAACGGGGATGGCACGGCTCAGCCGTGCAGCGAAAATCGGGCTTACGCAAGGCGGGCGGTCATGACGCGCCCGTTTCCTTGATTTCGTACGCCCAACGGACGGCGGTATTACCGCATATTACGCAAATAATGTCAAGACAAATCGAGGAGTCAGTTGGCCCCCTGCGCCCTTGCCGCCCGCCTATCGCGCGAAGGCGTCGATGCCCGGAGCAAGTGTGCCGCAGATGACGGCGCAGCGTTCGTTGTCGATCGCGCCGCCATTGTCCGGCGTCATGTTGGCATCGAGCAGCACCGCCTCGCCGTCCTCGATCACGTAGTCGAACTTGCCATAGTCGAAACCGAGCTCGGCCCGGCGGCGCCGGATCGCATCGGGCACGTCGTAGGAGAATGGCGGACGATGGACGACGGTCTCGCGTTTCACATAGGGCTCGCTGCTCTCCCAGACCGAGACGATGTCGCGGTCGCCGAGGAAGAACCACTGGTTCAGCTGATAGCGATCGCCGAGGCGCTGCACGTGCAGACGCTGGACCACCAGAGCCGGTTCGGACCAGACGCGTGCCGGCACATCGCCCTTGCGATCGAACACACGATAGGCGCCGGTCGGCAGAACCCAGCTCAGGTCCGGCGGCACGTATCCACGAAAACGCTGTTCGATCGCGCCGCGATGGTTGAGGTCGGTCTTGACCATCACCGGCCCCGCATAGGAATCGTCGGGACCGACGAGTGTCGTGCAGATGCGGCGCTTCGAGATGTCCTTCACCTGCCCGTTGAGCGTGACCGGATACTGCGCCGCGCATTCGCCGAACACCGGCGGGATGTAGGTGAGGTCGACATGCACGATGGCGGCATCCATGCCTTTGGGCGCCTTCTCGTAAGGCGCATGCACCTTCACCCGGCGCCCTTTCCCCCGCCAGAAATCCTCGACGATGCGGCGCAGGAACGCACCCCGCGTGAGCTTGAGCTGGGGATCGATCAGCACGGCGATGGTATCAATACAAGGCGGCATCGCCGCACCGTAGCGCCGCATTGGATGGCCGGCAATTCGCCGGCATGCTAGCGTCGTTACTGCCGGCGAGCGCCGGCACCGAGAACCTCTTGGGGCCGCGCGACGGCGTCGGCTTGACCCAAGGGAGATCAGGACCATGCTCAAGGTCATCGAAGTTCTCGCCGATTCCGAGAAGAGCTGGGAAGACGCGGCCCAGACGGCCGTCAAGAACGCATCGAAAACGGTGCGCGGCATCCGCTCGATCTGGATCCAGGAGCAATCGGCCACGGTCGAGAAGAACAAGATCGTCAGCTATCGCGTGAATGCCAAGATCTCGTTCGAGCTCGACGGCAAGAAATAGGCGGGCGGGACGTAACGGCGCGCGCACCGCAGCGTTCCAGCGCGCTGCCGGGTTCGGGCGCGCGGCCCCGTACGCAACGATTGCGTGGGTCGGCGACGGCCCTATGATTTCAAGAACCCGCGCCGGCGCTGCCGTCGCGTGGCGAAAACTCTCTATGCGAGGACAGGGACCAATGAAGGAACGCATGAACTATATCAAGGCAGCGCCGGACGCCTACAAGACGATGCTCAAGCTGCAGGACTACGTCGAAAAATGCGGGCTCGAGTTCTCGCTGCTCGAGCTGGTCAAGATGCGCGCCTCGCAGATCAACGGCTGCGCCTATTGCCTCAAGCTGCACACGGTCGACGCGCGCAAGGCCGGCGAGAGCGAGGAGCGCATCTATCTCCTGAGCGCGTGGCGCGAGGCGCCGCTCTATACGAAGCGCGAGCAGGCGGCGTTCGCCTGGACCGAGGCGCTGACGCTCATCGCGGAGACCGGCGCGCCGGACGATGTCTACGCGCAGGCGCGCAAGGAGTTTTCGGAGGAAGAGATGATGAAGCTCACGATGGCGATCGTCGTCATCAACGGCTGGAACCGCATCGCGATCGGCTTCCGCAGCGTGCCGGAGGTGGAGGGGAGAGTGAATGGGTGAGGGGTGAGGGTCCTTCGCGGCGCTGCCTCCTTACTCCCATCGTCATCGCCGGACTTGATCCGGCGATCCACGGAACGGCCGGGTTTCGTCTAATCGACAATGGCCGTTCGCCCCTCGTGACGACGGCGGTCGCGAACGATCGTGACGCGCCGCCTCCTCGGGTGAGGTACTGTTGATGGCCCGCGACTGCGTTGACTGCCCGCATCCTCATCCCGAGGAGCAGGCAAAGCCTGTGTCACGAGGGATATTGATTGCGCCCCTCCCCCTACCCCCTCCCGCAAGGGGAGGGGGAGTCACTAGGAAGAGGTTCGCGTAGCGACCGTTATTCCGCCGCTTCCTTGCGTGACGCGGCGCGGCCGTAGCCGCCGCCGCCGGGGGTTTCGATGACGAACACGTCGCCCGGATTCATCGCGGTTTCCGCCGTCGGTCCGAGTTCCTCGATGCTGCCGTCGGTGCGTTCCACATGGTTGCGCCCGACCTTGCCCGGTTCGCCGCCCGCCATGCCGTAAGGCGGCACGCGGCGGTGACCGGAGAGGATCGACGCGGTCATCTTTTCGAGAAAGCGCAGACGCCGGATTGCGCCGTCGCCGCCGCGATGCGCACCAGCACCACCCGAGCCGCGCCGGATCGCGAAACTCTCGAGCAGGATCGGGAAGCGCCATTCCAGCACTTCGGGATCGGTCAGACGCGAGTTGGTCATGTGCGTGTGCACCGCATCGGTACCGTCGAAAGTCGCGCCCGCACCCGAGCCGCCGCAGATCGTCTCGTAATACTGATAACGCGCATTGCCGAACGTGAGATTGTTCATCGTGCCCTGCGAGGCACCCATGACGCCGAGCGCACCGTAGAGCGCATCGGTGATGCATTGCGAGGTTTCGACATTGCCGGCGACGACGGCAGCGGGATAAGCGGGCTTCAGCATCGATCCGTCGGGAATGACGATATCGAGCGGCTTGAGGCAGCCCTCGTTCATCGGAATGTCGTCGTCGACCAATGTGCGGAAGACATAGAGCACGGCCGCGCGACAGACGGCCGAGGGCGCGTTGAAATTGGTGGAGAGCTGGGCGCTGGTGCCGGTGAAGTCGACCTTGGCCGAACGCTTCGCGTGATCGACCGAAACGGTGACCGCGATCTTCGCGCCGTCATCCATTTCGTAGACGAAACGCCCGTCGACCATGACGTCGAGCACGCGGCGCACCTGTTCCTCGGCATTGTCCTGAACATGGCCCATGTAGGCTGCGACCACGTCGAGCCCGAACTGGGACACCATGCGGCGCAGTTCCTGCACGCCGCGCGCGTTGGCCGCGATCTGGGCGCCCATGTCGGCGACGTTCTGATCGGGATTGCGGGCGGGATACTGGCCCGAGGCGAGCAGCGCGCGCAGTTCGCGTTCGCGGAAGCGGCCCTTCTCGACCAGCACGAAATCATCGATCAGCACGCCTTCTTCCTCGACGACGCGGCTGGTCGCCGGCATCGAGCCCGGCGTGGTGCCGCCGATATCGGCATGATGCCCGCGCGAGGCGACATAGAATAGGACTTGGTTGTCGGCCGGCGTGTTGTCGCCATCGCCGGATGCTTCCCCCCTCACCCTTCCCTCTCCCCCCTCTGGGGGGAGAGGGTTTT
>JBBDMS010000066.1:0-9551 GCA_040878185.1 Dongiaceae bacterium
TCGCCGAGGCGACGCAATCCTCGAGGCTGCCATAGATCACGCCATAGCCGGTGTTCGAGGGCGTGTAATGCGCGAACTTGCCCGAGTTGGTCATCAGCACGCCGGTCTTTTCCGGCAGGATCGGTGCAACAACGACGCAGGTATCGGCAACGATCGTGATGCCGCTCGCGCGCAGCCGCGCAAAGCGGCCTTCCTCCTCCAGACGCTGCACCACCGCGCGGCCGGTGCAGACGAAGAACGGGATCGCGACCTTGCGCTCGCCGAGCAGCGCTTCGAGCTGCGCGAATTCCTCGTTGGAGAAATGCGGGCTGCCGAGCGCGACCGCGTCGATCGCATCGGCAGTCGTGGTCGAGAGCTTGTCGCGGATCGCGCGCAGATCGGCAGGATCGAGTTTGATGACCGCTTCGGGCTTGCTGCCGCCGAACGCGGCATCGAGCGTCGGTGCCTCGGGCGTCACGCCCGCGATATGGAAAAGGCCAACCGCGCCGGACGAGGCTGCGGCGGCGCCGAACGATTTCAACCGGTCTTCGCTCATATCCGGGGGCAGGCCGTCGATCGCGCCGACATCGCCGCCGATCGCCTGGCCGTACCAGTAGCCGAGGACCGGATAGAGCACGTCCATCGCCTTCAGCCGTTCGGGCAACGCGGTCACGTCGACCAGCACGCGCGCGCGGCGGTTCTCGTCGCGATGCAGGCCGTAATCGGGCACGCGTCCGAGGATGGCGCAGCAGATGTCGAGGAAATCGCCGTAGCGGTTGGTGCGGGCGCCGAGCACGGAATTGCAGAACGCGACCGCGTTGCTTTCGCCCCACGCGACCTGTTCGCCGAGATTGGGTCGATGGCCCGCCTGATAGGGTGCGCAGGTCCAGGTCGGCCGGCAGCCCATCGTCTCGTAGGCGCGCATGAGACGCAGCGCCATGTCGTAACCGTGTTTCGTCTGCCGCACGGTGTGATTGACCAGATCGAGCCCGCCGACATTGAGCGTCGTCGGTACGACGACAGTGCCGCCGCCGGCGACCAGCTTCTCGCCGAAATAAACGCCGCTGTCGCCGTGATAGACCGCGCCGTCGATATGCGCGGAGACGACCGGGATCAGCCGCGGCGCGCCCAGCAGGCTGCCCATGCCGGCCAGCAGCCGCATCGCCATCGCCTGCGCCTCGCCTTGATCGCCGGCCGCCATCGCGCGCTCTTGTTCGGAAAGCTGCAACATCCTCGCTCAGCCGTGCCCGCGTTTCATGCGGGCCATCCTAGCCGCAACAAGCGGTGCGGGTCGAAAGCAAAGGGCGGGATTGGTTCTTCCGAATGGTGGCGCAACGACAGAGGGCCGCCCCGAAAGACGGCCCTCGGCCGATTACGTAAAAAAGAGCCGGTCAGTCCTTCAGTTTCTCCGCCTTGAGCGCGGCCTGCACGGCGGGACGTGCCGCCATCCTTGCCATGAAGCCGCTCAGATTCGGCAGATGGTCGATGGCGATGTTGAGATACTTGCCCCAGCCGGTCACGGTGAAGAGATAGGCGTCGGCCACCGTGAAACTCTTGCCCATCAGGTAGTCCTTGCCGGCGAGCTGCTTGTCCACCCAGGCGAGACGATCGCCGACCTTCTTGGTGAAGATCGCCTTCGCTGCATCCGGAAGCTCGGGGTTGAACAGCGGGCCGAAGCCCTTGTGCAACTCGGTCGTAATGAAGTTGAGCCATTCCTGCAGGCGATAGCGTTCCATCGTGCCGTTCTTCGGCGCGAGATTCTTTTCCGGCACGCGATCGGCGACGTACTGGATGATCGCCGGACCCTCGGTCAGCACCTGGCCATCATCGAGTTCGAGCGCCGGCACGTACCCCTTCGAATTGATCGTCAGGTAATCCTTGCCGTTGCCGGCCTTCTTGGTCGCGAGATTGACCGGGATCAGCGTCGGCTCGATGCCCGCTTCGCGCAGCACAATATGCGGCGACAGCGAGCAGGCGCCGGGGGAGTAATAGAGCTTCATAGGTTCCGTCCTGTGATGTGACTGATGTGGAATTTGACCGGCGGGCAGAGGCCGTGATGGCCCCGCCGCATCCCGGCTCTTCCGATGTTGCGCTTCTGGTTACGGATAGCAAGTAGGTTCCTTGGAGTGACTAGGATCCTCCAGGGCCCGCGCGTCCCCAGTATCAGCCCGGCTGTGCCAGCGATTTGATCGCCTCGCCGAGCAGCCGGAATTCCTCGACCCGCGGGCTGCTGCGCCGCCAGGCGAGCGCAATCTCGCGGGCGGGCGGCGGATCGCCGGCAAGCGTACAATCTCTGATCGCCGTGCCTTCGATCGCGCCGGCGTCGATCGCGAGCTGGGGCAGCAGCGTGACGCCCAGCCCGTTATCCACCATCTGGATCAGCGTCGGCAGGCTGGTTGCCGCGAACGGCGCGCGGCCGCGCCGGTCCGCAAGACGGCAGGCGGCAATCGCCTGATCCGACAGACAATGCCCATCCTGCAGCAGCAGCAACGGTTCGTCGGCAAGCCGTTCGACAGGCAACAGTGCTTCGTTCGCCAGCGGATGATCCTCGTGACAGGCGAAGACGAACGGATCCTCGAACAAAGTCAGTGTTTCGGCACCGGCCAAGTCGTAGGGCAACGCGAGCAGCAGCGCATCGAGCCGCCCTTCCTCGAGTCCGGCGGCGATCCGGTCGCTCATATCTTCGGTCAAATAGAGGCGCAGCTTCGGATAGCGCCGCCGCAGATCAGGCAGGATTCGTGGCAGCAGATAGGGGCTCACCGTCGGGATGACGCCGAGCCTGATCGTGCCCGTCAAAGGCTCGCGGCCCGAGCGCGCGGTTTCCACCAGATCGGTTGCATCCGCCAGCAACGCGCGTGCCCGGCCGGCGATCTCTTCGCCCAGCGGCGTGAGCAGGGTGCGCCGGCCGCGCCGCTCAACGAGGGGCGCGCCGAGCTTCGTTTCCAACTCCTGGATGCCGACCGACAAAGTCGACTGGGTCACATGGCAGGAATCGGCCGCACGGGCGAAGTGCCCATGATCGGCCAGCGCCACCAGATATCGGAGTTGCCGAAGGCTGGGCAGACTGTTCATCGATAAATCCGATTTGAAAATATCAAAACATTCATTTGTTCGATTAGATGGGTGTCCTTATCTCTCGGGTCAAGAGAGGGCGATCCGGCCGGCCCCCGGGACATTCCCGGGGCGACCTGTGGCACGCGGGACGTCCGATGCCTTCTCCCGCCCGTCCTGAGCGGGCCGGCGCCAACCGGATTGCAACCCAAGTGTCCCAAGGAGGGACTTATAGAATGTTGACCATCGGCCAGAAGTTTCCGGAATTTTCGATGAAGGCGGTTAATTCGACCGATCCCAAGACGGCCTTCAGCGATGTCAGCCACAAGAGCGACAAGGGCAAGTGGAAGGTCTTCTTCTTCTGGCCCAAGGACTTCACCTTCGTGTGTCCGACCGAAATCGCAGCGTTCGGCGCGCTGAACTCGGATTTCAAGGATCGCGACGCGGTCGTCTACGGCGTCTCGACCGACAGCGAGTTCGTCCATCTCGCCTGGCGGCAGAATCACGAAGACCTGAAGCATCTGCCGTTCGCGATGCTGGCCGACATCAAGCGCGAACTGTCGAGCGAACTCGGCATCATCGACCAGCGCGAGGGCGTGTGCCTGCGGGCGACGTTCATCGTCGATCCCGAGGGCGTGATCCGCTTCGTGTCGGTCAACGACCTCAGCGTCGGACGCAATCCGAACGAGGTGCTGCGTGTGCTCGACGCACTCCAGACCGATGAGCTCTGCCCGTGCAACTGGCAGAAGGGCGAAGAGGTCCTCAAGGCCGCGTAACGCTCGTCCACTGAAACGGAATGCCGCCGGCAGATGCCGGCGGCGCCTTCCGCCCGATTATCCAGGAGACCGAACATGTCGCTCGAAGCCCTGAAGTCCTCGTTACCGGACTATGCCAAGGATCTGAAACTCAATCTGTCGTCGCTCGCGACCGAAACATTGCTCGATCCGCAGAAGCAGGCCGGCACGTTCCTCGCCTCGGCGATCGCCGCGCGCAACCCGCAGGTCATTGCCGCGGTCGCGGCGGAATTCGGACCGAAACTGTCCGAGGAAGCCGCCAAAGCGGCAAAGACGGCCGCGGCGCTGATGGGCATGAACAATATCTATTACCGCTTCGTCCATCTCGCCTCGAACGAGGAGTACGGCAAGCTGCCGGCGCGGTTGCGCATGAATGCGATCGCCAATCCGGGCGTCGAGAAGGCCGATTTCGAACTCTGGTCGCTCGCGGTCTCGGCGGTGAACGGCTGCGGCATGTGCATCGACGCACATGAACGCGAACTGAAAAAGGCGGGTCTCACGACCGAGCAGATCCAGGCGGCGGTGCGGATCGCGTCCGTGGTTCATGCGGTTGCGGCCGTGCTCGACGGCGAGGCGGCGCTTGCGGATTTATCGCCGGCGCAGGCCGCTTAAAGGCTGGCGCCGCCGACAGACGGGCGGTTGCGCTTCCCCCTGGCGCGCCGCCCGTCGCATTTTTCAGGCAGTGGCAGAGGCGGGCGTGTGCGCGGCACGCGCGCGTTAATCGCGCCGGGCCCAACTTTCCTTTCGTCATTGCCGGGCTCGACCCGGCAATCCACTGAACGGCCTCACTCCCTTCAACTGACGACCTTGGGTGCGACGGCTTGGTGGATGCCCGGGTCAAGCCCGGGCATGACGATTAAAAGGACGAATTAGGGGGAGAGTGAGCGGTGAGCCGGTTCGACAAGGCCGAGGGCTTGCTCACACGTTGAAGCGGAAATGGAAGATGTCGCCGTCCTTGACGACGTATTCCTTGCCTTCCGCGCGCATCAGGCCCTTGTCCTTGGCACCCTGCTCGCCGTTGCAGGCGATGAAATCCTCATACGCGATGGTCTCGGCACGAATGAAGCCGCGCTCGAAATCGGTATGGATGACGCCGGCCGCCTCCGGTGCCTTCGCGCCGCGCCGAACTGTCCAGGCGCGCGATTCCTTCGGGCCCGCGGTAAAAAACGTCAGCAGATCGAGCAGCGAATAGCCGGCGCGGATCGCGCGCGCGAGACCGGTTTCGGCCAGGCCGAGGCTTTCGAGGAACTCGTTGCGTTCGCCCTGGTCGCGCAATTGCGCAACCTCGGCCTCGATCGCCGCCGAGATCGCGACCGCCTCGTTGCCTTCTGCGGCGGCACGTTCGGCGACCCGTGCCGAGAGCGCATTGCCGGTTGCCGCCGCCGCTTCCTCGACGTTGCAGCAATAGAGCACCGGCTTTGCCGAGAGCAGTTGCAGCCCACGCAAAATCGCGCGCTCCTCCGCCGGCAGCACGACGCCGCGCGCGGGTTTCCCTTCGCGCAACGCCGCCAGCGCCTTTTCGACGACAGGCAGCGCCGCCTTCGCTTCCTTGTCGGCGCCGCGCGCCCTCTTGACCAGCGCGTCCGCGCGCCGCTCGAGACTGTCGAGATCGGCCAGCATCAACTCGGTATCGACGGTCTCGGCATCGCGCACCGGATCGACCGATCCTTCGACATGCGTCACTTCGCCCTCGAAACAGCGCAGCACATGGATGATCGCATCGACCTCGCGAATATGGGCAAGGAACTGGTTGCCGAGCCCTTCGCCCTTCGAGGCGCCGCGCACCAGCCCGGCGATATCGACGAATTCGAGCTGGGTCGGGATCACCTTGGCCGACTTGGCGATGGCCGCGATCCGGTCGAGCCGCGAATCGGGCACCGGCACCCGGCCGACATTCGGCTCGATCGTGCAGAACGGATAGTTTTCCGCCGCCGCCGCCGCGGTTTCCGTCAGCGCGTTGAAGAGCGTGGACTTGCCGACATTGGGCAGGCCGACGATGCCGCAGGTGAAACCCATGATGGTCCAGAACCGATGAGTGGGAAGGCGCCCGTCCGCAAGGGGCGGATGGCATTAGCCGCTGGCGCCGGAAAGGTCAATCTGGAGCGCGGGTCGACGGTCATTGCCCCGGATTTCGCCCGGACATTTGCCACAGAAGCACCGCAATGACTGTCTCGAATACAAAAGCGCGGGGATGCCGCGCAACTCGCCAGAATGCCCGACAGAATGAAGGAAAATCCCATGACCCGTTGCCGGTTCGCGCTCGATCGTTTCGCAGGATTGCTTGCCGTCTGCCTCACCCTGCTGTTGGTCGCGCCGGCCTCGGCCCTCACCTATTCGGAAGAGGAATTCATCTGTCCGCTCGACGGTTCGATTTCGACCCGTATCGTCGTCATGTCCTACACCGTGCTGGACCAGCGCCTCGATCTGCGCCCGGTCGGCGCGCTGATGAGCCCGCCGCCGATACCGGTCTGCGAATCGAACGGGTTCGTGCTCTATCAGGAGGAATTTTCCGAGGCCGACCTGGCCCAGCTCCGCGCCATCGTCGACAGCGACGAGTTTCGGCCCTTGCGCGCCGCGAACAGCGACTGGTTCATCGCCGCCTGGCTCGCCGAGCAGATGGGCCGGCCGACGGCCGAAACGCATTGGATGTATCTCTACGCATCGTGGGAAGTCGAAGACAGCGACCCCGCCCTCAACCACGACTATCTCTCGCTGGCGCTCGACCGGTTCGTCCTCGGCGAACGGGTGGCGCAACCCGATTCGGAGGACTGGTGGATGGCGCGGTTGCTGCGGATCGAGATCAATCGCCGGCTCGACCGGTTTTCGGAAGCCGAGGCGCTGCTCGACGAAACCGAAGCGGGCGTCGTCCCCGAAGGTTACCGCAGCCTGCTCGATCGGCAGCGCCAGCTCGTCATCGGCGGCGACAGCACGCCGCAATAGCGAAGGGGCCCGGCCCATCGCGGGCCGCAGCACAGGGCTCGCGCGGCGGCCTTATCCTCGGTTAAAGTACGGGCCGTGCCGTCAACCGGGACCGAATGCATGTTGCGCCGATCCACCGCGCTCGCCTTTGCGTTTGCTTTACTGCTGCCGGCCCTGCCGGCTGCGGCGGCCGATATCTTTCTGGACGAGATCACCTGTCCGATCGACGGCGAGGTGTTTACCGCGATCATCGGGGTCAATGCCGAGGCGGCCGGCCAGCGGCTCGATACGCGCCGGATCGGGTCCGCGGTCGATCCGATCCCGCTGCCGATCTGCCCGACCAGTGGCTTTGTCATGTATCGCCGCGATTTTTCGGAAGCGGAGCTCGCGAAGGCGCGCGAGCTGGTCGCGAGTTCGCAGTTCCGCGGCGCGCAGCAGCATGCCAACGAATACAACACGGCCGCCTGGATCGCCGAGCGGCTCGAGGAATCGCCGCTCATCGTCGCGCATTTCTATCTCGAGGCCTCGTGGCTCGAGGAACGCGATCCGGTCAAGAATGTCCGATATCTGGAGCAGGCTCTGGGCTGGTACACGATCGCCGGCGACCGATTGGAGGCCGGCGAGGAAAAATGGTGGCAGGTGCAGGCATTGCGCGTCGAGCTGCTGCGCCGGCTCGGCCGCTTTGCCGAAGCCCAGGCGTTGCTCAATCAGTTGCCGGTGAACCAGCTCCCGAACGGCCACATCCTGCGCAAGGGGCTGGTGCAGCAGGCGCAACTCCTGCAGCGCAGCGACAGTCAGCCGCGGACCGCCGAGCGCTAGCGCGCATCCTCGTCATCGTCTGAAGTCGAGACGGTATCGCTGCGCTTCGTCGCCGGATCGGGTTTCGCCGGATCGGGTTTTGGTGGCGGCGGATTGATAATCACGTCGACGCGGCTGCGGAACCGGTCGGGATCGCCGCCGATCATCAACGGAAACGCCTCGACGATCGCATCGAGCACGCGCGTAACCTCGGGCATTTCCTCGGACGAGAAATCGTCGAGCACGAAGCCGCGCACCCGGCCCGATGCGCCGGGATGGCCGACGCCCAGGCGGATGCGCCAGTAATCGGGACCGATCGCCGCATCGATGCTGCGCAGACCGTTATGGCCGGCGGCACCGCCATTGCGCTTCACGCGCACGCGGCCGAGCGGCAGGTCGATCTCGTCGTGGATCACGATCACGTCGGCGGGGCCGAGCTTGAAGAATTGCAGCGCCGGCTGTAGCGCGCGGCCCGAATCGTTCATGAAAGTCTGCGGCTTGAGCGCGAGCAGTTTTTCGCCGCCGATGCTGCCTTCGGCCGTCAGTGAGTTGAAACGCGACCGCCCGCCGCTGAATTCGTAGCGGCGGGCGATCGCGTCCAGAGCCATGAAACCGATATTGTGTCGGTTGCCGGTATAACGCGGACCGGGATTGCCGAGGCCGACCAGTAGACGCATGGCGGCAGCGCTCCCCGGTTCCGCGCGGGCGGGCGACGGCTAGTTCTTGCCGTCCTTCTTGTCGCCCTTGTCGCTCTTTTCGCTCTTTTCGCTCTTGTCGCCGTCTTCCTTCTTGTCGCCTTCGACCGTATCGCCGGCCGCGGGCACGCCCTCGGCGGCAGCGGCAGCGGCTTCGGCGGCAGCGGCGGCTTCGGCGGCTTCCTGCGCTTCCATACGGATCGCGCTCGGTGCGGCGATCGTTGCGATCGTGAAGTCACGATCGGCAATGGCCGGACGCACGCCGTCGGGCAGCTTGATCATGCTGATATGGACGCCGTCGCCCATATCCAGCCCGGTCAGATCGACCTCGATCGAATGCGGGATATTGTCGGGCGAGCAGATCACCTCGACCTCGTGGCGCACGACGTTCAGCACGCCGCCGCGCTTGATACCGGGCGAGGCTTCGTGATTGAAAAAATGCACCCGCACGTCGACATGCAGTCTGGTGTCCTTGCCGACGCGCATGAAGTCGGCGTGAATCGGCCGGTCATTGACCGGATCGAACTGCACGTCGCGCGGAATTACCCGCTCCTTCTTGCCGCCGATCTCGAGATCGAACAGCGTGGCGAAGAAACTCGCCTTGTTCAGTTCTCGGCCGAGCTCGCGCGGCTCGAGCGATACCAGGGCAGGGGGCTGCTTCAGGCCATAAACCACGGCGGGGACGCTCCCCGCTCGCCGAACGGCACGGGCGGCCCCCTTTCCGGCCCGCTCCCTCGGCTCGACTTTCAACACATGAACCTCGGTCATCGAACTAGCTCCTTTTTCTCCGGGTTCTGTCGGCGGGGCCTCCAGGGGTGCCCACGCCCTCCCACCGGGCCAGCCGCAAGAAGCGGCAAGCACCGGAATTCCTTGATAAATTTTTCAGTCGAACAGGCTCGAGACCGAGCGCTCCTCGCTGATGCGGCGCATGGCTTCCGCCATCAGGGGGGCAATTGTCAACTGCCGGACATTTTGCGAGACCCGGACGGCTTCGGTGCCTGTGATGCTGTCGGTGATGACCAGCTCCTCGAGCGGCGAGGCGGAGACGCGGGCAACCGCCCCGCCGGAGAGCACGCCGTGCGTCACATAGGCACTGACCGATGCGGCACCGGCCTCTTTCAGCGCGACCGCGGCGTTGCACAGCGTGCCGGCCGAATCGACGATGTCGTCGACCAGGACGCAGCGTCGCCCGCTGATGTCGCCGATGATGTTCATCACTTCGGAGACGCCGGCGCGTTCGCGCCGTTTGTCGATGATCGCGAGATCGGCATCGAGCCGGCGCGCGACCGCGCGGGCGCGCACCACGCCGCCCACG
>JBBDMS010000067.1:0-46434 GCA_040878185.1 Dongiaceae bacterium
GGCGCGCGACCGCGCGGGCGCGGACCACGCCGCCCACGTCGGGCGACACGATGACCAGGTCGCCGCCGCGGCCGTATTTCATTTCGATGTCGTTGGTGAGGACCGGTGCGCCATAGAGATTGTCGGTCGGGATGTCGAAGAAGCCCTGGATCTGACCGGCATGGAGATCGAGGGTGAGAACGCGATCGGCGCCGGCGACGGTGATGAGGTTGGCGACGAGCTTGGCCGAGATCGGCGTACGCGGGCCCGATTTTCGGTCCTGGCGCGCATAGCCGTAATAGGGAATGACCGCGGTGGTGCGCCGTGCGGAGCCGCGCTTCAGCGCATCGAGCGCGACCAGCAGCTCCATCAGATTGTCGTTCGCCGGAAACGACGTCGACTGGATCACGAACACGTCCTCGCCGCGGACGTTCTCGTGAATCTCGACGAACACTTCCATGTCCGAAAATCGCCGCACGCTCGCCTGCGTAAGCGGCAAATTGAGATAGGCGGAGATCGCCTCGGCCAGCGGCCGATTGCTGTTTCCGGTCAGGATCTTCATGCCGAGCCTTCTCCCCGCAACGGCCGCGGCGCGCGCCACCGGCGTTGCCGGCGGGCTGCCCCGCGCTCAAGGCGCGCGGACCATAACAAACCGTCATAGGACTGTAAACGACCGGAGCAGGCGCCCAAGCCGCTGATCCGGCGCGGTTTTCAGATCAGGATCAGGACCACGAGCCCGATCAGGCAGGCGCCGACGAACAGGATCATATGCGGCATCGCCGGCCTCTATCCGACCACCAGTTCGAGCGAGGCCTTCGACAACGGTTCGGCGCCGTTCGCGGTCACCAGCGAAGTCCGTCCATGCGTCATCGCGATGCCCGTCTCGCTGTCGAAGATCATGATGTGGATGAAGAACACCATGCCCGGTGCCGCTTCGACGGAGTTGGCGTGATAGAACATCGGCCAGTCCATCCAGTTCGGCGCGAAGGTGGTGCCGAGGCTGTAACCGGTCGCATTCAGACGATGCTTGCGATACCCGGCGGCGTCACAAATCCGCGCATAGGCGTCGAAAACTTCGCCGATTGGCCGACCGGGTTTGAGCGCCGCTTCGCTTTCGAACAGAGCCTCGACCGCGAGCTTGTGCATGTCGCGCTGTTGTGGCGGTACCTTGCCGATCGGAATCGTGCGCATGAGACACGCATGGTAATGACGATAGACGCCGGCGAATTCGAGCGTGAGCTGGTCGACCGGATCGAGATGCCGCCGGCCGGTGAAGTAACGGCAGAGCAAGGCGGCCTTGCCCGAACCGATGATGAACTCGCTGGCCGCATCGTCGCCGCCGCCGCGCAGGATGACGCTCTGCATCGCCGCCAGAATATCGCCTTCGAAGGCACCGGGGCCGGCAAGCCGGTTTGCTTCCCCGAGTGCGGTATCGGCAAGCGCGGCTGCCTTGCGCACATATTCGATCTCCGCCAAGCTTTTGACGACGCGCAGCCGGGTCACCAGTTCAGATTCATCTTCCAGCGTGCAGAATCCGTCGAGCGCCGCGTTCAATCGCATGCCGTTGCGGCCGGTCAGGCCGTAGGACTCGTACTCGACGCCGAGTCTTTTGCCGCTGAGTCCGAAGTCGGCGAGGATCGATTTCAGTTCCTGTGAAGGATTGACGTCGGGCGCATCGACCCAGATGCGAATATCCTCAATGACCGAAGTGAGCTGCGCCTGGAGCAAATCGGGCGAGCGCGTCAGCAGCATCAGCCGGCCGTCGGCACCGAAATAGAGGCACTGGAAGAACACGTATCCGACCGTGTCGTAACCGGTCAGATAGAACATGCTCTCCTGACGGAAGAGCAGCATGCCGTCGAGGCCGCGTGCCTGCATCGCCTCCATTGCGCGGGCTTGCCGACCCGCCAGTTCCTCGCGGCTGAAATGCAGCGCCACGATCAGTTCTCCAGAGCAATGATCGAGAGCAGCCGGCCGTAATCGCGCCGGCCTTCGAGAACGGTGCGACGGTAGCTGAAGAAACGTTCCGGCTCCGCGCAGGTGTCGGCGGGCAGCCGCGCGACGGCGCGAACGCCGGCTGCATGAAGGCGCGATTCGACATAGGCCGACAGGTCGAACAGATAGTGATCGGCGCGCGACGACGGACGGAAATATCGCGCGTTCTTCTCATCCTGCGCGAGAAACGGTGCCGGAAATTCCGGACCCACCTCATAGGATCGCGGCCCGATGCAAGGTCCGATCGCTGCATGGATGCGCGCCGGCTGCGCGCCCTTCTGCGTCATCGCGGCGACCGTCTCTTCGACGATGCCCGAGATCGCACCGCGCCAGCCGGCATGGGCCGCGCCGATCACGCGCGCCTGCGCATCGGCCAGCAGCACCGGTGCACAATCGGCCGTGAGAATACCGAGTGCGATTCCGGGCCGATCGGTAATCATCGCGTCGACTTCGGGCGCATCGCCGGCTTTGTGCGGTCGCTCGACCGTGGCGACGCGCGTGCTGTGCGTCTGATAGGCGGTGACCAGCGCTTCGGCCGGCACATCGAGCGCACCCGCCGCGCGACGACGGTTCTCGGCGACATGCGCCGGATCGTCCTTTGACCCGAAGCCGCAATTCAGCGATTCGTAGATCCCTTCGCTGACGCCGCCTTCGCGGGTCAGAAAAGCGTGCCGCACGCCGCTGAGCGGCGCCAGCAGGTCGGTTTCGATGGCGCTCACGGTTCGACACCCCTCCCGCGCCGCGACGGCAGGTCATGCTCGTCGGCGGCGAAACCCGGCGGCGGTGTGTCGCCGGCGGTAATCGCCATGGCCTTGAACAAATTGCCCATCTGCGTCTCGTCGAGCAAGCGCACCAGGGCTGCTTCGATATCGGCCTTCTGTTCGGCCGTCGCATTCTCGCCAAGCTGGGTGGCGCGTTCGCGGATGCCAAGCCGTTCGAGCAAAACGCGCTGCGGGATCGGACCCCAGACCCGCGCACCGGTTTCGCCCGCGGCGCGCGCGATCGCACCGAAATCGATATGGGCGGTAAGATCGGCGTCGCCGGGCGTGTCGAGCGGATCGTGCCGCAGATGGCGACGCACCGCCTGGAAGGTCGGCACCCCGGTCGGGAGCGACGCGCCGTAATCGACGATCAGGGCGGCACCGCCATGCTGCACGATGCGCTGGCCGATCTCGGCGGCATGAATGAGCGCCGCCGGCGCGACCTCGACGATGCTGCCGACCGGCAATGCACGCTGACCGGGATCGAGCAGCGCGAGGGTCGCGCCCGGTGCAACATGCTGCCAGTTGAGGCGGCCGGTCGTCGCATCGAAGCCCACTGCGCGTTCGCGCCATCCAGCCTGTGTCTGCTCATACTGATGTACCGGCAGCGCGTCGAAGAATTCATTCGCGACGAGGAATAGCGGACCGTCCGGCAGATCGCTCAGTGCATCGTGCCATTCGGGCGGTTCGAGGCCGGCGGTCAGCGGCAGCAGCAATTCCTGCTGGCGGTCGCGCAGGGCCGGGCTGATTTCGACCAGATGCAGCCGCATCGCATCGAGAAAGGCGGGTCGGATCCGCGCGGCGCGGAGCGCATCGGCCATCAGCGTGCCGCGGCCGGGCCCCAGTTCCGCGAAATTGAACAGCACGGGCCCGCCGACCGCCATCCAGTTGAAGAGGGCCCATAACCCGACGAGTTCGCCGAACATCTGGCTCACTTCGGGCGCGGTGACGAAATCGCCGGCCGCGCCGAACGGATCGCGCGTCGCGTAATAGCCATGTTCGGGATGGCCGAGCGCTTCGGCCATGTAATCGGCAACGGTGAGCGGGCCGTCGGCGCGGATGCGGCGAACCAGCGCCTCGACCAGTGGAGAGGCCGAGGCGGTCACGAGACCGGTGTCGATGCCGGCCGTGCGCGTGCCATCAGCCAGAAGCCGAACAGCAGCATCGGGATCGAAAGAAGCTGGCCCATCGAGGCGATTCCGCCGAGCACTCCGAGATGCGCATCGGGTTCGCGGAAGAACTCGATCAGGATGCGCGAAAGCGCATAGCCGACCAGAAACAGGCCGCTGATGAAACCGTATCGCATGCGCGCGTCGCTATGGCGTGCCACGATATAGAGGATGATGAACAGCACGAGGCCTTCGAGCGCGGCCTCGTAGAGCTGGCTCGGATGGCGCGGAAGCGGCCCGCCGTTCGGGAAGATCATCGCCCAGGCGACATCGGTCGGCTTGCCGTACAGCTCGCCGTTGATGAAATTGGCGATGCGCCCGAAGAAAAGTCCGATCGGCGTTGCGGCCGCGATCACATCCATCACCGCGAAGAACGGCACGCCGCGCCGGCGCGTAAAGATCAGGAGCGCGACGATCATGCCGATCAGGCCGCCATGGAAGGACATGCCGCCTTCCCACAGCGCGGGGATCGCCAACGGATTGTCGAGATAATATCCGGGCTTGTAGAACAGCACATAGCCGAGCCGGCCGCCGAGCAAGACCGCGACGATCGCCCAGACCATGAAATCGTCGAACAGCTCGCGCCCGAGCGCCAGCGGCGGCTTGCCGGCAAGCCACGCGCAGTAACGCCAGCCGAGCACCAGCCCGACGATGTAGGCGAGCGCGTACCAGCGGATCGCCAGCGGGCCGATCTCGAACAGGACCGGGTCGATGGCGGGGTAGTCGATGAGAAGAAGTGACATTGCTAGGATGCTTACTCTGGAAATGCACCGACCGGCAATAAGGCCGGGTCGAATCGGCCGTTCGGGGCGGTGCGTTCGCCGGACGGCCAGAAAGCGACGCTGTTCATGCCGATCCTGCCCGGATTGAAGTTTCTCCGCTACGCGGCGCCGGTTCTAGCATTCGTTCTGGCCGCATCGTTCGCAGAGGCGGAGGAGTATCCGGTCGGTACCGTGGATTCGATGTGGTCCGACCCGTACATGATCGGTTCGTACCGGCATTGGGGCGAAATCTATCCGGTTCGTAACATCCCGCGGTCGGGTGCGGTGAGCGAACTTGCGCGCGGCACGCCGATCGAGAGCCTGACCTATGTCCGGGGCACGACCGAACGCAATATCGACGAATATTTCGAGCTCAGCCGCGCGACCGGCTTGATCGCGCTGAAGGACGATGAAGTCTTGTTCGAGCGCTACGCGCTGGGTGCCGATGATGCATCGATGTTCAGCTCGATGTCGGTGGCGAAGTCGATCGCATCGACCCTTGTCGGTTTCGCGATCGAAGACGGGCTGATCGAATCGGTCGACGATCCAATCGACAAATATATTCCGGACCTCGTCGGCACGGGTTACGAGGGTGTGCCGATCAAGGCGATCCTGCAGATGTCGTCGGGCATCGCCTTCATCGAGGATTATACGGCGGCGGCCTCCGACAGCTCGCGGCTGTGGCTCGAAACGGTTCACTATCGCAACACCCAGATCAACGATTTCGTTGCCGAGATGGAGCGCAAGCAGGATCCGTTCGTCGATTTCAACTACAAGGGTATCGACACCTCGGCTCTCGGCTGGCTGGTGACGGCGGTCAGCGGAAAAACCCTGTCCGCCTATGCGGCGGAGAAGCTCTGGGGGCCGCTCGGCATGGAAGCGGACGCGAGCTGGGGCACCGACGGGCGCGGCGACGGCGCGACCGAGATCGCATTCTGCTGTTTCCAGGCGACGCTGCGCGACTTCGCGCGCTTCGGCCAATTCATGCTGCATCGGGGCACATGGAACGGCACGAAACTTCTGTCCGCCGACTGGGTCGATGCGGCGACCGCCGTCGACGGCGACCAGGTCGATTACGGCGCGCTCTATCCCGGCTATTCGCTCGGTTACGGCTATCAATGGTGGCTGATGCCGGGCGAGGATGGCGCGTATTTGGCGGTCGGCGTCAACGGGCAGTTCATCTACGTGAACCCCGCGAAGAACATGGTCGTCGCGGCGACGCATGTGTGGCGGCGTTTCTGGGATGACAACCTCGAAAAGGAATTCTATGCGCTGATCGATGGCTTCATCGCCGCAACCGATTGATAGCCCGGCGCGGTTGTGTCGGATACCGCGGCGTACCAGATTGGATATCGGACCAACGCGTTTATCGGATCAGCGGGAGACAGGACATGCAGACCGACAACCGGATTCTCGACGACCTCGCCCGCGTCGCGAGCGGCGCCCTTTCCGGCGTGACCGGTATCAAGCGCGAGGTCGAGGCGCGGCTGAAGGATCAGTTCTCGCGCATCCTCGCAGACATGGATGTAGTCGCGCGCGAGGAATTCGAGGTGGTGCGGGCGATGGCCGCCCGGGCGCGCGCCGAGCAAGGCGCGCTCGAGGATCGCGTCGCCCGTCTCGAGGCGCGGATCGCGGGTCTCGAGGCACGGCTCGAAGCGGCTGAGACCGCGCCCACGCAATCGCCGGCCGCGCCCGATATCGATCCCCTGGGCGATGCTGCGGGCAATGCCGGGGGCGATGCCGGCAAGGACCCGGCCGCGAGCTGAGGCTTCTATCGGCGAATCCGACGGCTCCGGGGCGATCCTTATCCGGTTTGCAAAATCTCTCCTTGAACCCCCCGCAGCCTTTTGGCAGGCTAGATGTGGTGGGCCAACCTCTAAACAGGGCTAGATGTCGGGGTCCGGCACGGTCCACCATAGGGCGGGCTCCGCGCATCGGCCTACCGGCTGGGGGTGGTTCATGGCCATTTATGCGGCTGAACGGACGGAACCCCGGAACAATCCCATCGACGTCCTCGAAGAACTCGTCAACGCCAACGAGTGGCGGTTCGACCGCTCGGGCGAGGACGAAATGGTCGTCGAAGTTCCGGGTCGCTGGAGCGAGCTCAGACTGTTCTTTGTCTGGCAGGAAGACCTGTCGGCCATGTACTTCTCCTGTCTCTTCGACCTCCGCGTGCCGGAAAAGAAGCGGCTGGCCACGGCCGAGCTGCTGAGCCTGATCAACGAAAAGCTCTGGCTTGGCCATTTCGACCTCTGCTCCGACGAGCTCGTACCGCTGTTCCGCCATACCGTGCTGATGCGCGGGGTCGGCGGCGTTTCGGCCGAGCAGCTCGAAGATCTGGTCGACACCGCGGTTACCGAATGCGAGCGTTTCTATCCGGCCTTCCAGTTCGTATTGTGGGGCGGGAAGAACGCGAAGGAGGCGGTAGCGGCCGCGCTGGTGGAGACCGTCGGCGAGGCCTGATCCGGCATTGGAATGAACGAGGCGAAGGGGCCGCTGCTGCTGGTCGGCGGCGGCAAGATGGGCGGCGCGCTGTTGCGCGGCTGGCTCGATGGCGGCCTGGCGGCGGCCGATGCCGTGGTGGTGGAACCCAATCCAGAATCGCTGGCGGACGAGGCCAAACGCGGTGTGCGGATCGTCGCCGATGGCGGCGCGATCCCGGCCGGGTTTCGTCCGCGCGTCGTGGTCCTCGCGGTCAAGCCCCAGATGATGGACAAGGTCCTGCCGGACTATCGGCGCTTCGCGGTGCCGGGCACGCTGTTCCTCTCGATCGCCGCGGGCAAGACCATCGCCTATTTCGAACGTGGCCTCGGCGCCGATACCGCCATCGTCCGCTCGATGCCGAACACGCCGGCGGCGGTCGGCCGCGGGATCACCGTCTGCAGTGCCAATGCGAAAGCGAGGGCGGCGGATCGCGTGCTAACCGATGCGCTGCTCTCGGCCGTCGGGGAGGTGCATTGGGTTGCCGACGAAGCGCAGCTCGACGCGGTCACCGCCGTCTCGGGTGGCGGCCCGGCTTACGTGTTCCTGCTGATCGAATGCCTGGCGAAGGCCGGGATCGAAGCCGGCCTGCCGGCCGATCTTGCGATGCGGCTCGCGCGCGTTACGGTATCGGGCTCGGGCGAACTGGCGCGTCGCTCGGATGAACCGGCGGCCGTGTTGCGCCAGAATGTGTCCAGCCCGGCCGGCACGACGCTGGAGGCGCTGAAGGTGCTGATGAAAGATGAAGCGTTGCAATCTCTGCTGACCGACGCGATCGCCGCCGCAACGCGGCGTTCGCGCGAACTCGCGGAATAGGCGCGGCATGGCAAACGGATCTGAAACACTGCCGCCGGCGGCGCGACGTATCCAGGATCTGCTCGGCGAAATCGGCCATGACGGTAAGGTGCGGCTGTTCGACGCGAGCACCCGCACCGCCGCCGATGCGGCCGCCGCGATCGGTTGCGAGGTGGCGCAGATTGCCAAATCGCTGATCTTCCGCGCCATGCAGTCCGATGCACCGGTGCTGGTGATTGCGAGCGGCATCAACCGTGTCGACGAAACGAAAATCGCGGCGGCGCTCGGCGAAAAACTCGGCAAAGCCGACGCAAATTTCGTGCGCGAGCGCAGCGGTTTCGCGATCGGCGGCGTCGCCCCGATTGGCCATCGCGAGCCGCCGATCGTGTTTATCGATCGCGATCTTCTCGCCTACGAGGAAATCTGGGCGGCGGCCGGCACGCCGCAGGCCGTCTTCCCGTTGCATCCCGCCGATCTCGAGAACATGACCGGCGGCCGGGTCATCGACATAAAATAGCCGGATTGCTTTCGTTCCCTATGGGGGTTCGCCGGCACGGTGGCCGGCCCCATATGTCTGCGATGGTCCGAAGGTCGGGCCCGGATGGAGCGCGAGCAATGGCAGAAACAGGCAATCCGGACTTTCATGCGGCCGGCAGCGATCCGGCGGAACCGACCGGCGGCGGTCCGGATATCGCCGGGCAGATCATCGACGCCGCGATGCGGCTCGCCGCGGAGCAGGGCTGGCGCGATCTCACGCTTGCCGATATCGCCACCGCCGCCGGATTGACGCTCGCCGATCTGCATCGGCATTTCGCCTCGCGTCAGGCGATTCTCGAAGGACTGCGCCGCGCGGCCGACCGAACCATGATGGCCCCGGGTGCCGTGACCGTGGGTCCGGCCCGCGACCGGCTGTTCGAAGTGCTGATGCGGCGATTCGACGCGCTGGAGCGCTGGCGCCCGGGCATCGCCGCCGTGATCGAGGACCAAAGCCGCGATCCTGTCGCGCTCCTCGGCGGCGGCGCCGGGCTGGTCTGCTCGATGGCGACCGCGCTCGAAACCGCCGGGCTCGATTCGTCGGGTTTGCGCGGCCTCCTGCGGGCCCAGGCGCTGGCCGGCGCATTCCTGCCGGCGTTGCGTGTCTGGCTCGGCGACGAGGGCGAGGACCGCGCGAAAACCATGGCATCGCTCGACCGGGGCCTGCGCCGGCTCGACCGCGTGGCGCGGTTCTGCCAGGGGCGTTTTACCGCAGGACGGCATACGGAAGAAGCAGTCTAATACATTGTAATTATTATGTTATAAGTTTCCTCTCGGGCAAATTTGTTGCAGTGCAACAAATTCCTTGACGCGGTCGCAGCAAGACTACATATTCCCGTCAGCTGTTGTGCAGTGCAGCAAAAATTTGCGCCGACCCCATGGCGCCACCCCGGACCCCACTGCGCGTCACAAGGAGTGACCCCCCATGGCCAAAGCACAGAACGGTTTCGATTACGACCTCCTCAAGATGCCCGACTTCTCGCAGCTCCAGGCTGACTACAGCCGCATGTTCTCCGAATTCGGCAAAATGTTCGCGAACGGCAAAATGCCGACGATGGACATCGATGCGGTGATGGTCGCGCAGCGCAAGAACATCGAGGCCTTCCAGGCCGCGAACCAGGTTGCCTTCGAAGGCGTCCAGGCCGTCGCGCGTCGTCAGGCCGAACTCGTCCGCGAAGCCTCGGAAGAGATGCAGAAGCTGTTCAAGGACCTGTCGGCTGGCAATGTCGACGAGCGTCTGGCGAAGCAGGCCGATGCCGTGAAGTCGATGTTCGAGACGGCGGTTGCCAACACGAGCGAGCTTGCGACGATGGTCCAGAAGACCAACAGCGAAGCCGCGACCGTGATCAGCAAGCGCGTGTCGGAGAACCTCGACGAAGTGAAGAATGCGTTCGTACCGGCGAAGGTCGCCGTCGACGTGAAGGTAAAGGAGAACGCCGCGAGGAAGTAATTCCTCTCCGAGCGATCTCCGAACAGAGCCGCCGCCCCAGTCCTCCCGGGGCGGCGGCTCTTGTTTTTCAGGGCGGCGTTTTCATCAAGCCCCCATGCGGCCCGCTCGCGCGCCGCTGCTTTCCGGCTCCGCTTTCGGGCCACCGGCACCGCTGCTAGGGTCGCGCATCGAATGTCACGATGCGTCAGCGAGGAACGAGCCCATGGCAGCGACGAGCGAACCGGTCGAGCCGGAAATCACCTACGGCGATTTTCGTAAAGTCGACATCCGGGTCGGCACCATCCTCGCGGTCGAGCCGTTCCCCGAAGCGCGCAGGCCCGCCTACAAGATGACGGTCGATTTCGGCCCCGCGATCGGCACGCGCCGCAGCTCCGTGCAGATCACCAAACATTATCGCGCGGAAGAGCTGATCGGCCGCCAGGTTGCGGCCGTGGTCAATTTCCCGAGGAAGCAGATCGGCCCGTTCATGTCGGAAGCGTTGGTACTCGGCTTTCCCGACGAGGCAGGCGAGGTCGTGCTGATCGGACCCGGCCACAAGGTACCGAATGGTGGCCGGCTGTTCTAGGGCTTAGAGCGGCAGGCGGATCAAAGCGCGCAGGCCCCCGAGCGGCGCCTTCTCGAGCACCAGGTCGCCGCCATGGCTGCGCATCACGTCGCGTGCGATCGTGAGGCCGAGCCCAACGCCGCCGGTCTCCGGATTGCGCGAGCTGTCGAGCCGGTAGAACGGGCGGAACACCGCTTCGCGATGTTCGGGCGGGATGCCGGGCCCGTCATCGTCGATCGCGATTTCGACCCGCTCCTTGAAGCGCCGCGCAGTGACCGCAACCTTGCCGCCATGCAGCCGCGCATTGGAGAGAAGGTTGCTCACGCAGCGCCGGAACGCGTCGGGCCGCACCCAGGTGACCAGTCCGTCGGGCACGGTGGCCTCGATCGAGGCACCGGCGCGCTCGGCATTGCCGATCGCCTCGCGCAGCAGCGGCGCCAGATCGACCTGCTGCGCCTGCTCGGTGCCTTCGCCGCGCGCGAAGGCGAGATAGCCTTCGAGCATCTTTTCCATCTCGTCGATATCGGCTTTCAGTTCTTCGGCGGATTCATGCGGCGGCATCATCGCGAGTTCGAGCCGCATGCGGGTCAGCGGCGTGCGCAGGTCGTGCGACACGCCGGCCAGCATTTCGGTGCGCTGCGCCATCTGGCGGCGGATGCGATCGCGCATGCGCAGGAACGCGGTGCCGGCGAGATGTACTTCCGCTGCACCCTTCGGCGCGTAATCCTCGACCGGGCGGCCCTTGCCGAACGCGTCGGCGGCGGCGGCCAGCCGCCTGATGGGCCGGATCTGCTTGCGCATGAACAGGATCGCGACGGCGAACAGCCCGACCGAGGTGCCGACCATCCAGAGGATGAAAACATAGGTCGTCGAGCTGAACAGACGCAGCCGCGGCACTGTGGCGATCACCACCCCGTCGGGCAGCTGCACATGGATCTCGACCAGCTTCTCGATCGAACGGCTGTCGATCGCAAAGGGCCGGCCCACGATGGAGGCGAGTGCGCGCGCCAGTTTGATATCGACCAGCGTTTCGCGCGTGACCACCGGATCGCTCGGCAGCGTGATGCCCGGGCGCCACTCGAACCGGATGTCCATGGTGCGTTCCGCCATGTCGAACAGCGGCTGGAAATTGGAACCCGGCGGCGACGCGACCATCAGTTCGACGATGGCGGCGACGTCGCCCGCGACCGCCGAAGCGAGGCGGCGCGTGATCTTGTCCCAGAAGCTGTCATAGAAGACCCAGGTCGCGACCACCTGCAGCAGGATCAACGGTGTCACCAGGATCATCACCGCGCGGCCCAGCAGCGAGCGCGGCAAAAGCCGGTTGATCCGTTTGCCGATCGTGCTGCCGGACATCGGCCGGATCGCGTCGGATACCCGTTCGGTCATGCGGCGCTCCTCAATCCGGCTGCAGCATGTAGCCTTGCCCGCGCACCGTCTGCAGATAACGCGGGAAGCGCGGATCCTGCTCGAGCTTGCGCCGCAGCCGGGCGATCTGCACGTCGACCGAGCGGCCGCTGTCATCGCCGCCGCTGCTCAGTGCTTCGCGGCTGACCGGTGCGCCGGCATGGGCCGCGAGCGTCGCCAGCAACGCGGACTCGGCTTCGGTGAGCCGCACTTCCTCGGGCCCGCGGCGCAGCAGGCGGCGCGTCGGATCGAAGCGCAGCGGCCCGAAGCACAGTTCCGTCGTCTGCCCGCTTTCGGGCGGCACGCGGCGCAGGATCGACTGGATGCGCAGCAGCAGTTCGCGCGGTTCGAACGGCTTGGGCAGATAATCGTCGGCGCCGCTTTCGAGGCCGCGGATGCGGTCCTCGGTTTCGCTCATCGCGGTCAGCAGAAGGATCGGCACCGCATTGTCGCGGCGCAGATCGCGCGTCAGGTCGAGGCCGCTCTCGCCCGGCATCATGATGTCGCAGACGATGAGATCGAACGCGATGTTGCGCAGCTTCGCCCTGGCGTCGGCCGCGTCGGCTGCCAGCGTGATGCGATAGCCGTTCTCGGCGAGGAACTTGCCGAGTAACTGGCGCAGCCGGTTGTCGTCGTCGACCACCAGGAGATGGGGCGGATCGGGGATCATGACGGGCGATTATACCCCGTCGGCCACGGTGCCGGGATATTGCGCAAGCCATTGGCCGAGCGCCCCGGCGATGGCCGGCCTGGCCGCCGCCACGTCCGCCAGTTCGCCCGGATCGGCCGCGAGGTCATAGAGCGCGACCCGCCCGTCCGCCCATCGCACCGCCTTGTATTGTTCATGCATCACCGCGCGCCAGTCGCCGAGCGCCGCATATTGATGCGAGCGATGCCGGGTCTCGGGGACGCGCCCCGACAGCATCGGGAGAAGCGATCGGGCTCGCGCGTTTTCCGGCGCGTCTTCCAGCGGCGCGATCCCCGCCGCATCGAGCAGGGTCGCGCCGATATCGGCGAGTTCGGCCAAAGCCGGCGATACGATGCCACGGCGCAGGCCTGGTCCTGCGATGACCAGCGGGATGCGCAGCGAACCCTCCTGCGCGACTGCCTTGCCCCATTTGCCGTGGTCGCCCAGCATTTCGCCGTGATCGGACGAAAAGACCACGATGGTCCGGTCCAGCTCGCCGCGCTCGGCGACCGCGCCGATGATGCGGCCGATCCACTGGTCGATCCCCTCCATCATTGCCGCATAGGCGCGTCGCACGGCCTGATGATCGCTCGGGTCGGCGGGATCGGGCGCGACCGGATCGGGGAAGCGCGTGCCGGCATAAGACTTCAGGAGCTCGTCCGGCGGATCGAACGGTTCGTGCGGCCCCGGGAAATTAACCCAGAGAAACCAGGGCGTCGTACGCGGCAGCGCCGCGATCAGGCCGAGTGCGTTGCGGCCGCAGAAATCGTCGGTATAGAGCGTGCGCGGCAGCCGATGCGCGACCGCGGAGACCTTGCGCTCCTGCGTGCGCAGGATGTCGCGCGCCGCGATGTCGCCGAGATAGGCATCGATTGCGTTGTTCTCGCGCAGGAACTGCACATAGGGATCGGGCCGGTTCTCGATCGCCATCACCGCCGCGTCGCGCTTGCCGGCATGCTCGCGGATCTGGGTAAAGCCAAGCGCTGCGAGCCAGTCGCCGGCACCCGGCGCGCTGCGCATATAGGCGCCCTTGCGCAGATCGTTCTTGCCGCAGGTCGCCACACTGTAACCCGCATCGCGCAGCCGCGCGAAAATCGTCGGCGTGTCGCGCGCGAGATCGTCATGGCCGCCCGCGACTCCGGCGGCGGGATAGCAATTCCCGGTCGCGAGTGCCGCGCGCGCCGGCGCACAGAGCGGCGAATTGGTACGCGCGTTGGGAAAGCGCGTGCCGTAGGACGCCAGCCGGTCGATATTCGGCGTCTTCACCGGAATGTCGTTGCCCGCGCAGCCGATCCAGTCGCCGCGCCACTGGTCGGGAAAGAGAAAGAGCAGGTTGGGCGGTTGCGCCACGGATGCTCAGCGATCCGGCGGACGGTCGATGATGTCCCCCGCGCGATCCGGCGAGGGGCGCGCGGAATCGGGCCGTTCGCGGGGCAGCGTGATGATTTCGATACCACTCGGCCCGCGCGGGTCGGAGAAACCCCCGGCAGGTTTGGTGCCACGCTGCCGCTCGAACCAGCGCAGCGCTGTCAGCAGGATTCCGGCCGCGATGCCGATCACCGCGGCGATCGCCAGCACGATGAATCCGACCGCGAGAATGCCGATCGCAATCGCCACGGCGGCGATGATCGCGCACCAGACCATGATCCGCCGGCGCAGATTGCGCCTGCGGTCATGGGCCGGCTGCTCGCCGGGCGGAATGATCTCAACGTGCATCGGTCTCTCCCGTCTGCAGGAATGTCATGCGGTCGCCTTCAAGCGCCAGCGCGGTCAGCCGGTCGCTGTAATAGGCGCCGGTATCGATGCCGATGCGGTTCGCGCGGGTCTGCGGGTCGTCGCTGATGGTATGCCCATGCACCACGACCGCACCATAATCGACGTCGGAAAACAGGAACTCGCCACGGATCCAGATCAGATCGTCGCGATCCTGGTCGTCGAGCGCGCGATCGGGCCGGACGCCGGCATGGACGAAGAAGTAATCGCCCTCCCGATGGGTCAGCCTGAGCTGCTCGAGAAAATGCCGCTGTGCCGCCGGCAACGCCTCGCGCAGCGCGCGCGACAAGGCTTCCCACCGATCGGCCCGAAAGAAGCAACCTTCCATCATGTCTATTTGGTAGCTGGCGAGCGTTTGTGCACCGCCGTTCAGCATCCAGTCCGGGCCGGTTTCCGGATCCTCGAGAAACCGCAGCATCAGGTCTTCGTGATTGCCGAGCAGTGCAATCGCCTCGAAGCCGGCAGGCGGCGCCATGACCCGCTCGATCACGCCCCTCGGATCGGGGCCGCGATCGACGTAATCGCCGAGCCAGACCAGCACCCGGCGCTGCGCCTCGCGCGTCTGCGCATCCGCTTCGATCCGCGCATGGAGCGCATCGAGCAGATCGGCGCGGCCGTGAATGTCGCCGATCGCGTAGACGACGCTGCCGGCCGGCGCGCGGGCTTTCGACCGGCGGCTCTTGAACAGGCGAACTTTGCGGGCGCGGGGGCGACCGGCGCGCTTGCGGGCAGGGGCGGGCGCGACCATGGCGGCCTCCCTCCGATCAGCCGCGGGATCCGCCCGCGAGTGCTTTCAGCCGTTCGTTCTCGTCGATCAGCCCGGTCAGCACTTTGCGGAACCCATCGACCGCATCGGCGCCGGCACCGCGATAGGCGGTGGCAACGCGGCGACGCTGGCCTTCGGTGAGACGCCGTTCGAGTGCTGCGCCCTTCGGCGTCAGTTCGAGCAGCCGCTGGCGCGCATCGCGCGTGCCGGCCTTCTGCTGGATGAAGCCGGCGCGGATCAGTTTGCCGAGCACGCGCGAGAGGCTCTGCTTGGTGATCTTCAGGATGTCGAGCAGGGCCGAGACCGGCATCCCCGGATTGCGCCCGACGAAATAGATGACGCGGTGATGCGCGCGGCCGAGGCCGAGCTCGGCGAGGATCTTGTCCGGTTCCGCGGTAAAGTCGCGATAGGCATAGAACAGAAGTTCGATACCCTGGCGCAGCTCTTCTTCGCGCAGGAACAGCGGGTTGGCGACGGGGCGCGGATCGTTCATGGCGACCGATTATGGCAGCAATGTTGACGCATTGGCAAGAATTTGCTACCCGAGGTGGCGTCGGCGGCAAGAACCGTGCCGCCGGACCTTGCCTGCCTCGCGGCGCCCGGCGGCCGCCCGGTGGGTCTCAGAACCGCCCGGGGACCCGGCAGCAGAGCGATGAGCATCATTCCTTTCGACGACCGCGACGGCAGTATCTGGTTCGACGGCGAGCTCGCGCCGTGGCGCGACACCAAGCTCCATGTGTTGAGCCACGCGCTGCACTACGCCTCCTGCGTGTTCGAGGGCGAGCGCGCCTATAACGGTCGCATCTTCAAGATGCACGACCACAGCGAACGGCTGATCCGCTCCGGCGAAATCCTCGGCTTCAAGGTTCCCTACAGCGCCGACGAACTCGACGCCGCCAAGATGGCGACGCTGAAGGCGAACGGGCTGCAGGATGCCTATGTGCGCGCGGTCGCCTGGCGCGGCTCGGAAATGATGGGCGTTGCCGCGCAGGCGACGAAAATCCATGTCGCGGTCGCCACCTGGCAATGGCCGTCCTACTTCTCGCCCGAGCTGCGCGAGAAGGGCATTCGCCTGAACATCGCGAAATGGCGTCGTCCGGCGCCCGATACCGCGCCGACCGCGTCGAAGGCGGCGGGCCTCTATATGATCTGCACGATCTCGAAGCACGAGGCCGAGAATGACGGCTATCAGGACGCGATGATGCTCGATTATCGCGGCCAGATCGCCGAGGCGACCGGCGCCAATATTTTCCTGGTGCAGGATGGCATCATTCATACGCCGACGCCGGATTGTTTCCTCAACGGCCTGACGCGCCAGACCGTGATCGCGCTCGCCCGCGCGCGCGGCTATGAAGTGGTCGAGCGCGCGATCATGCCCGAGGAGCTCGCCAAGACCGACGAGGTGTTCTTGACCGGCACCGCCGCCGAGGTGACGCCGGTCGGCGAGATCGGGCCCTACAAATTCAAGGTCGGCGAAGTAACCCGTGCGATGATGGACGATTACTCGGCGACCGTGCGCGGTGCGCCGAACGCGAAGCCGGGCACGAAATCGGGCGCGGCGGCGTAAAAAGCCGACCGCACCCTGTCACGGTTGTCGGTTCAGTCGCGGCGGGCGAGCGCCATCGCGGCGCCGAGCCCGATCAGGATCGTGCCCGAAATCCAGTTTTGAATTTTCATCCAGATCGGGCGGCTTTGCAGCAGCCCGGCGATGCGCGCCGACAGAATGGCAATCGCCACATCGCAGGGCAGCGCGGTCGCGGTCACGATCAAGCCGAGGATCAGCGTCTGCAGCGCGATCGGACCGGCGGCCGGATCGACGAATTGCGGCAGGAACGCCAGAAAGAACAGGGCGACCTTCGGGTTCAGTATTTCGACCAGCACGCTTTCGCGGAAGATGCGATCGAGCGGTCGCGGCGGCGCCGGTTTGATCGGTGTCGCGGCGCTGCCGTCGCGGAAGCACTGGATGCCGAGCCAGACCAGATAGGCAGCACCGACATATTTGAGCACGGTGAAGGCCGTTGCCGAATGATGGAAGAGCGCGGCAAGACCGAGCGCCGCGCCTGCCACGTGAACCAGCCCGCCGGCCGCGAGACCGAGTGCGGCAACCAATCCCGCGCGATGCCCCTGCGACACGCTGCGCGCCAGCACATAGAGATTGGACGGGCCGGGCGAGGCGCTCAGCACGAACGCGGCGGCGGTGAAGACGATCAGCGTTTCGAGCGTGGGCATCAGAACCTCAGAGCGGCGGTCGGCGATCGCCCGATGCGTACCAGGCGCCGGCCTGCTGTTCGTATGCCCGGGCCGCGCGGAACACGCTGACATCGTCGAACGTGCGGCCGACGATCGAGAGCCCGGTCGGCACGCCATTGCTGGCGAGGCCGGATGGCATGCTCATCACCGGGCAGCGCGACAGGATGTTGAACACCGCGGTCGTCAGCCAGTGCAGCAGCGTTTCCTGCGGCTTGTTGTCGATGATCGGCTTACGATCGACATAGCTTTCGCCGGCGACGACGGCCGGCAGCGGCAAGGTCGGGCAGAGCAGGATGCGGTATTTCTGCATGAGTTTGCCGAGCGAGAGATACATCTCGCCCTCATATTCGAGCCCGGCGAGGAAATCCTCTTTCTTCATGCGGTTGGCGCGCTCGCCGAAATGAACCGCGTAATCGGTCATCTCATCGCGATGCTCGGCAATCACGCGCGCAACCCAGGTGCCAAAGATGGCGCCGAAATGCGCCCAGCCGGCTTCCGCGATCTTCTCGCGATCCCAGCCCAGTTCGACCTCCTCGACGATGGCGCCCGCTTCGCGGAACGCATCGGCAGCGGCGCGGGTATTGCGGATCACATCGGGTTCGACGTCGTAACAGCCATAGTCCACGGTAAGGCCGATCTTCCAGCCCTTGATGTCGCCGAGCGTGGCCGGAATGCGGAGTTTGGGCCGCAGCGACACGATGTCGATCGGATGCGGGCCGGCGACGACATTCTGGAACAGCGCGATGTCGGCCACCGTCCGCGCCAGCGGACCAAAATGACAATACTGGTCGAGATTGAAGGGCGGTCCCTCGGGATTGCGGCCGAAGGGCGGTTTGTAGCCGCAGACGCCATTCATCGAGGCCGGAATGCGGATCGAGCCACCGATATCGGAGCCGGTTGCGAGCGTCGTCGTACCCGAGGCGAGCGAGGCGCCGGCGCCGCCGGAAGAACCGCCACAGGAATAATCGAGATTCCAGGGCGTGCGCGTGATGCCCCAGAGCTTCGAATGCGCGAACGGCGCGCAGGAAAATTCGGGCGCCGCCGACCGCGCATGCACGATCGCGCCGGCCTTCAACAGTCGGTCGACGCAGGGATGCGTCACCTGGTCGATATTGTCCTTGTAGATCAGCGAACCGAATGTCGTACGCCAGCCCTTGATCGGCGATTCGTCCTTGACCGCAAGCGCCAGCCCTTCGAGCGGTCGGATCCGGCCGTCGGTCTTCATGTAGCGCGCCTCGGCCTTGCGCGCTTCCGCGAGCGCGTGATCGTAATGCTTCATCGGCAGGGCGTTCACCTTGGTCTCGACCTGTTCGGCGCGCGCCATCAGCGCCTGCAGCAGCTCGACCGGCGACAGCGTCCGTTTGCGGAATCGCTGCAGGGCTTCGCTGCCGCTCATATAACAGAGGTCGAGATCGGTCATGTGGGACTCCCCGCTTGGCGGAACGATGAAAGGCGCGGATTGTGCCCGCCCGCAGGATCAGTCGGCAACCCAGCGTTTCTTCGCTCGATCGTCGCTGTCCCGGGCATCGACCCATTTGGGCCCGGCGCCGGTTTCCTCGAGCTTCCAGAACGGCGCCTCGGTCTTGAGCCAGTCGATCAGGAACCGGCAGGCGTCGAACGCGGCATCGCGATGCGGCGATGCGCAGGCGACCAGAACGATATTGTCGCCCGGCTCGAGCCGTCCGTAGCGATGCACGATCAGCGATGCCTCGAGCGGCCAGCGGCGCTGCGCCTCGGCTTCGATCTCGGCGAGTTTCTTTTCGGTCATGCCGGGATAATGTTCGAGCGTCATCGCGCCGATCTTTTCGCGATCGGCCATATCGCGCACCAGTCCGACGAACAGTGCCAGTCCGCCGATCGCGCGATTGCCCTTGGTGAGGCGCGCGATCTCGGCACCGACGTCGAAATCCTCCTGCTGCACGCGGATCATGGGCGCAAGCCTAGCCGCCCGTCACCGGCGGGAACAGGGCGACCTCGTCGCCCTGTTTCACGGGATGGTCGGCGCCGACATACTCGTGATTGACCGCGACCCGGATCGATTTGCGGTCGGCCAAAGCGGCGCGATAGCCGGGGCCGAGGGTGTCGAGCCAGGCGAGTAGCTGCTCGACCGTGACGACATCGGCCGGCAACGCGCGCTCCTCGTTGCCGCAGCCGATCTTCTGGCGCAGCCAGGCGAAATACATCAGTTTCATCGGCTCACCTCGCTGAACGGCAGGAAATCGACCGGCGTTCCCGGTGCAAGCTCCGTCAGATCCTCGGGCAGTTCGACCAGCCCGTCCGCCTCGACCAGCGAGCGCAGGATGCCAGCACCGGGATGTGCGAACTTCTGCGCGACCAACCCGCCGCTGCCATCGGCCACCAGCCGCGCGGGCACCCATTCGCGCCGCGCCGGCTTCTTGCGATGCGTGAAATCGGCGCGCACGCGGAACATATGCGGTTCGAGCCGGCTCGCCCCCATCAGTTTGAGCAGCATCGGCCGCACCAGGCGCAGGAAGGTGACGCCGACCGCAACCGGATTGCCCGGTAGTCCGAAGAACGGCCGGCTCGCAGTGCCGCTGCCGATCTGTCCGAGCGCCACCGGGCGGCCCGGCTTGATCGCAAGGCGCCAGAGATGGATGCGGCCATGCGCGGCAACGGCCGCCTTCACATGATCTTCCTCGCCGACCGAAACGCCACCCGAGGTGATGATCGCATCGTGATCGCGGGCGGCATCGACCAGAGCGGCGGCGACCGCGTCGCGGCGATCGGGAAGAATGCCGAGATCGCCGACGTCGAGGCCGAGCTGGGTCAGCAGCGCCGCGAGCGTATAGCGATTGGAATCGTAGATGCGGCCCGGCTCGAGCGATCGGCCCGGTTCGGCGATCTCGTCGCCGGTCGAAAACAGGGCGATGCGAAGCCTCGTGCGCACCGCAAGGCCGGTTGCACCGAGCGAGGCGGCGAGGCCGATATCCTGCGGCCGCAACCGGGTGCCCGCTGCGAGTGCGACAGTGCCGCACGCGAGATCCTCGCCGGCGCGACGGCGATTGGCACCGCGCGCGATGCCGGGACCGATCGTCACGACGCCGTCCCGTTCGACGCAATCCTCCTGCATCAGCACGGTATCCGGCCCACCCGGTGTGTCGTTCGCCTTGTCGGCTGCTTTTTCCCCGGCCGGCATCGGCGCGCCGGTGAAAATACGGATTGCCTCGCCACGCCTCGCCGGCCGGTCGAGCGGATGGCCCGCCGCCGCGCGACCGCCGACCGGCAACCGCGTTTCGTTGCGCGGATCGAGATCGGCGAACCAGACGGCATAGCCGTCGACCGCCGAATTATCCGCCGCCGGCACGTCGATCCGTGCTGTGACATCCTCGGCAAGTATCCGGTCGAGCGCCTGTACGAGCGGCACGCGCTCGATGCCGGCCAGCACCGGCAGGCGCGGCAGCAGCGTCGCCAGCGCCTCGTCGAGCCGCATCGGCCGGTCTTCGCCGGCGAAACAATCGTCCGAGAGCCGGGCCACCGCGTTCAGGCCCTTCGGCGCGCGGCTGCGTCTCCCGCAAGGCCGCAATGCGCGACGATGTAGGCAGCGACGGCTTCCGCGTCGTCGATCGGCAGCAAAGGCAGCGTACAGCCGGGCGGCGCCTCGTCGCAGGCGACCGCGACGATCTGGCGATCGTCCGGGAACAAAGGCGGCTTGCCGTTCGCCTTGCGCCACACTTCGATCTTCTCGTGCGGGGCGCTCTTGAACCCTTCGATCAGGACCAGATCGACCGGCGTCATGCGCGCGAGCAGTTCCGGCAACGGCGGTTCCGTCTCGTCGCGCAATTCGTGGATCATCGCCCAGCGCTGCGGCGAGGTGATCAGCACTTCCGTCGCACCGGCGCCGCGATGGCGATGCGAATCCTTGCCCGGCTGGTCGAGGTCGAAGTCATGGCCGGCATGCTTGACGGTGGAGACGCGCAGGCCCCGTCCGATCAGCAGCGGAACGAGCGCCGTCAGCAGTGTGGTCTTGCCGCTGTTGCTCCAGCCGGCGATGCCGAACAGTTTCATCGCGGCGCGCGCTCGCTGCCGCTGCCCATATGGCGCAGGCCGGCGCGCAGATAGTCGTAGCCGGTAACGATTGTCAGGGCGGCGGCGATCCACAGACCGATCTCGCCCAGCGCATAGATGCTGAGCGGGCCGGCCGTGCCGAGGATCAGAAGGCCGAGCGCCACCATCTGAACGGTGGTCTTCCATTTCGCGAGCTTGCTGACGGGCACGCTGACCTGCAACCCGGCGAGAAATTCGCGCAGGCCCGAGACCAGCACTTCACGGCAGAGAATGATCAGCGCCGGCAGAATGAGCCAGCCTTCGATCCGGTCGACCGCGACCAGCGCGAGGATGACCGAAGCAACCAGAAGCTTGTCGGCGATCGGATCGAGAAACCGGCCAAGCGCGCTTTCCTGTGCACGCTGGCGTGCCAGCATCCCGTCGAAATAGTCGGTCACGCAGGCTGCGATGTAGATCAGCAATGCCAGCCACTGCCAGAACGCGCCCGGCAGGAACAGCAGGACGAGAAGCAGCGGGATCGCGACGATTCGCGACAGCGTCAGGATATTGGGCAGATCCATGGATCGGTCTCGATGGTTATTTCAGGAGGCTACCGCTGCATGTGGTGGCCGATGCCGGCGAGGGAAGGGGCGACGGACCAAGTGTAAACCGCTAGCCCTCGCTGTGGAAATGATCGTAGACGCGGCGTGCGACCGCCTCGCTGATGCCGTCCACGGCGGCGAGATCGGCAAGCCCGGCGCGCGAAACCGCGCGGGCCGATCCGAAATGCAGCAGCAGCGCTTTCTTGCGTTTCGCACCGATTCCCGGCACGTCGTCCAGCGTCGAACGGCCGATCGCGCGGCTGCGGCCGGCGCGATGCGTGCCGATGGCGAAGCGATGCGCCTCGTCGCGCAACCGCTGCAGAAAGTACAGAACCGGATCCTTCGGTTCGAGGCTGATCGGCTGACGTCCGGCCATGAAGAAGCGCTCGCGGCCGGCGTCGCGGTCGGGGCCCTTGGCGATCGCGACGACCGGAAGATCCTCGATCGCGAGTTCGCGCAGCACGTCGAGCGCGACATTGAGCTGGCCCTGCCCGCCATCGATCAGCACCAGATCGGGCCAGCCTTTCCCTTCGCGGCCGGGATCCTCCTTGAGCGCGCGCGCGAAGCGGCGCGCGAGAACCTCGCGCAGCATGGCGTAATCGTCGCCCGGTTCGACGATATCGCCTTCTTCCTTGGCCCGACCGGTCACAGCAAAGCGGCGATAGGCGTTTTTCGTGAACCCTTCAGGTCCGGCAACGATCATCGCGCCATAGGCATTGGTGCCGGAGAGATGGCTGTTGTCGTAGACCTCGATCCGCTCCGGCGTACCGTCCAGTCCGAATACGCCCGCCAGCCCTTCGAGCAGTCGGCGCTGCGCCGCATTTTCCGACATGCGCCGGCCGAGCGCCTCGCGCGCATTGGCGAGCGCATGGTCGAGCAGTCCTCGCCTGGCGCCGCGCTGCGGCATTGCGATTTCGATCCGCCGGTCGGCCTTGAGCGACAGCGCTTCGGTCAGCAGGCCCACTTCGGCCGGCGTCTCGTTGAGCAGCAGCAAACGCGGCGGCGTCTTGTTCTCGTAGAACTGGCCGATGAACGCGGCGAGGATCTCCGGCAGTTCGGCTTCGCGGTCGTGGCTCGGGAAATAGGCGCGGTTGCCGTAATTTCCGCCATTGCGGAAGAAAAACACCTCGATGCAGGTCTGGCCGCCGGCCTGATAGCCGGCGATCACGTCGGCCTCCTCGATGCCCTCGATATTGATGTCCTGATGCGCCTGGATCTGCGAGAGACCCCGGATCCGGTCGCGCAGCCGCGCGGCCCGTTCGTAATCGAGCGCGGCGCTGGCGGCCTGCATTTCGGTTGCCAGGGCCGACTGGATCTCGCGGCTGTGGCCCGACAGGAACTGCCGCGCCTGGTCGACCAGCGTCGCATAGTCGCTTTCAGCGATGCGCCCGACACAGGGCGCCGAGCAGCGCTTGATCTGGTAGAGCAGACAGGGCCGGGTCCGGCTCGCGAACATATGGTCGGAACAGGAGCGCAACAGGAACGCTTTTTCGAGTGCGGTGATCGCGCGATTGACGGCGCCGGCCGAGGCGAACGGTCCGAAATAGTCGCCCTTGCGCTTGCGCGCGCCGCGATGCTTCGTAATCTGCGGCGCCGTATGGTTCTCGGAAATCAGGATATAGGGGAACGATTTGTCGTCGCGCAGCAGGATGTTGTAGCGGGGCGCGAGCCGCTTGATGAGATTGCTCTCGAGCAGCAACGCCTCGACCTCGGTATGCGTGCTCACGACCTCGAGCGACACGGTTTCCGCGACCATGCGCATCAGGCGGGTGGAGAGGCGCGGCGCCTGGGTATAGGCGGCAACCCGTTTACGCAGATTATGCGCCTTGCCGACATAGAGGGCGTCGCCCGCTTCGTTCAGCATGCGATAGACGCCCGGCACCGTCGGCAGCGTCTTCAGCGCGCCTTCGATTACGGCGATGCCGCGGGCGAGCGACGCTTTCGGGGCGGCCGGCCGCTCCGACGGCTGACGCGCCTCTTCGGCTGTCGGTCCGGCTTCATCGGACGCTGTATCTGGTATCTCGGCCATCATCGCGCCGTTCTCGCCTCCTGCGCGCGCAATCGGGGACTGTGGCGCAAATCCTTCATGTCCTGTTGCTGACCTGCAATCTTTCCACGACTCCGGTGGATAACTCTGTCGAAAATGTCGGGCGGCATGCCTTGCCTGCTAGTGAATCCTGCGCTTTGCCATCGTTGCTTAAAAAATGTGCAAAATCGCTAACATGCTGATCGACATATAATTTGCTTAAGTCAAGCGCAAACAAACGATGACGACGCGATGAAAGAGCCCGACTGCCGGAAGAAATGTGGCGCTTCGAAGACGGTGTGCAAAACTTTCGTCCCGCTCTGTTGCGGTTACCGGTTTGTTGCATCGATTCAACTATTTCCGGTCACGCGCTGTGATCCGGACTCGTGATCGGATCAGGGGCGCCGCCGCTCGATTTCGACGCCGACGCTCTCCGCTTCGGGGAACACGTCGAGCTTTTCGACACGAACCCGCACGGCGTGAACCCGACGATGTTCGAAGCACATGATCGCAATGCGTTCGGCCAGGGTTTCCGCGAGGTTGGTATGGCCGGAGCCGACCACGTGGCGGATTCCGGTCACCAGCTCGCCGTAGCAGACCACATTGTCCAGATCGTCGCCGATCTCGGTACCCGGCCGCACAGTCGCTTCGAGATTGATCCGGACCCGCTGGTCGGCGATGCGCTCGTGCTGGTGAATGCCGATGCGGCATTCGAGAACCATGTCGCGGATGAAGACCCGCAACTCGCCCGGCGCCGGTTCGTTGTCCGCCGAGCGCTGCGCCACCGGCTTCGTCTCGCCGCTCTTCTGTCGTGCCATCGTCGTGCCGGGGACCGGCCGCCCGCGCGGGCGGCGTTCGTTCCCGCTCCTATTCACTGGCCACAAAACCGCGGGTCGACTGCGCCCAGCCGAGATGCTCGCCGCCATCGAGTGCAATCATCTGTCCGGTCATCGACGGCGCGGCAAGGATGAAGCGCAGCGCCTCGCAGATTTCTGCGGGCGTCGTCCCGCGCCGCAACGGCATCGCTTCGCATTGGCGGCGGAACTGTTCATCCGTCTGGCGGGCGCTCGGCAAAGTGGGGCCGGGACCGATTCCGTTGACGCGGATCGCCGGCGCGAGTGCCAGCGCGCAGGTGCGCGTCAGCGTCCAGAGGCCCATCTTCGCGACCGTATAGGAAAGAAAATAGGGCGTCGGCTTCCAGACGCGCTGGTCGAGCAGGTTCACGATATTGCCGTGCTGTCCCTCGGGAAGCTGCCCGGCGAATGCCTGCGTCAGCACCAGCGGCGCGCGCAGATTGGCCTCGAGATGCTGATCCCAGCTTTCGCGCGTCGCGGTATCGATCTTGTCCATCTCGAACGCCGACGCATTGTTGACCAGCAATGTCAGCGGCCCGAGCTTTGCGATGGTGTCGGGTACCAGGGTCAGGACCTGCGCTTCCTTCGTCAGATCGGCATGGAGCGCGATCGCCCGGCGGCCAAGGGCTTCGATCTCGGCCACCACCTGCCGGGCCTCATCCTCCGAGCGATGGTAATGGACCGCCACATCCCAGCCCTGGCGGGCGAGATCGAGGGCGATGGCGCGTCCGATCCGGCGGGCTGCGCCGGTCACGAGTGCCGCGTAGGGTTTCGCGCTCTCGGGCGTGGAATGGGGATGCGATTCGGTCACGTGGCAACGGGCTCCGGGCGCATAGGAGGGTAAAAATCCAGCGGGAACATGGGGCAAGGCGGGGGCGATGGCAACTCTGTGACCTGCCCCAATCCCGCCTCAATCCCTCTGGAATATGGGGATTATTGCGCTATCTAGGCAGGGTTCCCGGACGATGCGGCATTTACCCGCGCGGACGGACCCGCCAAATGGCGCTGCACAAGGAGTTTTGCGATGAAACGCGTTCTGATGGGGATTGCTGCGATCGCGCTCTCGGCGTGCGCTGCGCAGACTTACGATCCGGTGGTCGATACGGGCAATGTGGACAGCGCCCAGTATCAGCAGGATCTCTACGAGTGCCGGCAATATGCCGAACAGGTGAACCCGACCGGCGAAGCGGCTGAGAATGCGCTGATTGGCGCGGGCGCCGGTGCAATCCTCGGCGTCGTGACCGGTGCGTTGGTCGGCGGCGTCGGTGTCGGCGAGGGTGCCGCCATCGGTGGTGCGCTGGGCGGCCTCGGCGGCGCCGGTCATGGCGCGCTGCAGGGCACCGAACAGCAGAAGCGGATCATCGCCGACTGTCTGGCGGGCCGCGGCTACAACGTGCTCGACCGCTAGGCATTTCGGTTCAAGCTCGAACGGAAAGGGCGCTCCCGCGGGAGCGCCCTTTTTCGTGTCCGCCACTAGCCCGATGTTCGTGCTCGGCGGTTCATTTGCCGGTGAAGGCGCGTTCGGTGCCGTCTTTGCACTTCTGCTAAAGCGCCAGAACGAGAAGACCCCAGGCGACGCCCAGCATCAGCACGATTTCGATGCCGATTGTGGCATAGGCGCCCGGGCCGCGTGTTCGCGGATCCTGGTGGTAGGCAAAGGCGTAGTGCAGTCGGGCGGCGATCCAGAGCAGCCCAAGGCCTGCGGCCCATTCGTCGTCGATCAGATTGGCGAACAGCCAGAGCAGCGGCAGAAACACGACGAGCTGTTCGAGCGTGTTCATCTGGACGCGATAGGCGCGTTCGAAGTCGGGATGGCCGGATACAGCGGGCGCCGCGATCGCATGCTTCGCACGCATTCGCGCCACCTGAAACGTCATGCCGAAATAGACGACAAGCGCCAGCAGGGTAACGGCACCGGGGTAGAGAACCGGCATCGCTACTTGTTACCCTCGGTCGGATAGGGGGTGCCATCCTTGTGCCGGAACACATAGCGGCCGGCTTCTTTCTCGGCCTTCATGTCGATGTCGGGATAGTCGGCGCCATCCGCCGGATCGCGGTCGCCGATTTCCAGATAGATCGCCATGCGGTCGCTGCGATTGATCAGATGATGTCCGTCGGGCCGGCCCCCGGGAAACCCTGCGCACATGCCCGTCGACAGCGTCTGTTCGCCGGCATCGGTGACCAGCGTCACTTCGCCCTCGAGCAGATAGACGAATTCGTCCTCGTGGCTGTGCCAGTGCCGCTGCGACGACCAGGCGCCGGGCGGCAGATGCACCAGATTGACGCCGTACCGCGTGAGCCCGAGCGCGACGGCGAGCAGCCGCTTCTCGCGCGTGCCGACCACGTCGAGAAATTCGGCCGGATAGGACGAGCCGGTGCGCGGCGACATGCTCATCGGATCGAGCGGCGGCGGCTGGCGGTCCTCGGGTCGGTCGGTCATCCCTGCGTCGCCTTTTGCTGCAATCAGCGCCGGCCCTTGCCGCCGCGTCCGCCGCCCGGTCGGCCGCTTTTGCTTTGCGGACGGCCGCGCGCCATCGGCGCCTTGCTGCGCTCCGCCAAAGCGCGCCGTTCGCGCCGCACCGTGTCGTTGGCGAGCTTCGCCGCATCGGGCCGCCCTGCCTTGATACCGAGATCGAGGGCCTCGAGCCGGCGGATTTCGTCCCGCAGCCGCGCCGCTTCTTCGAACTCCAGATCGCCGGCAGCCCGCTGCATCTGCTTTTCCAGATCGGCGATGGTCGCCTCGAGATTATGGCCCAGCATGTGCGTCGCGCCGGCAACGCCGGTATCGACCGTGACGTGATCCTGTTCGTAGACGCTGTGCAGGATGTCCGAGATCGCATGCCGCACCGATTCCGGCGTGATGCCGTTCGCGGCATTGTAGGCCTGCTGCTTTTCGCGCCGCCGGTCGGTTTCGGCGAGCGCGCCTTCCAACGACTTGGTCATCGTGTCGGCGTAGAGGATGACCCGGCCGTCGATGTTGCGCGCGGCGCGGCCGATGGTCTGGATCAGCGAGGTCTTCGAGCGCAGATAGCCTTCCTTGTCGGCATCGAGAATGCAGACCAGCGCGCATTCCGGAATATCGAGCCCTTCGCGCAGCAGGTTGATACCGACCAGCACGTCGAACGCGCCCAGCCTCAAATCGCGAATGATCTCGATCCGCTCCAGCGTCTCGACATCGGAATGGACATAACGGACCCGGATGCCCTGCTCATGCATATATTCCGTCAGGTCTTCCGCCATGCGCTTGGTCAGCGTCGTCACCAGCACGCGCTGGCCCTTCGCGGCGCAATCGCGGCATTCGGCGATCGTGTCGTCGACCTGGATCTCGGTCGGGCGGATGATGCAGACCGGATCGATGAGGCCGGTCGGGCGAATGACCTGCTCGGCGAACACGCCGCCGGTGCGCTCCATTTCCCACGGACCGGGCGTTGCCGAGAGGAACACGGTCTGCGGCCGCATCTGCTCCCATTCCTCGAACTTGAGCGGCCGGTTGTCCGTGCAGGACGGCAGGCGGAACCCGAAATCCGACAGGACCGATTTGCGCGCCCAGTCGCCGCGGAACATGCCGCCAAGCTGCGGCACCGTGACATGGCTTTCGTCGACGAACAGCATCGCGTCGTCGGGCAGATACTCGAACAACGTCGGCGGCGGTTCGCCGCGGCGCCGGCCGGTCAGATACCGCGAATAGTTCTCGATGCCGGCGCAGCTTCCGGTCGCCTCGATCATTTCCATGTCAAACAGCGTGCGCTGTTCGAGCCGTTGCGCCTCGAGCAGCTTGCCGTCCTTATGGAACTCCTCGAGCCGGATCTTGAGGTCCTGCTTGATCTGCTGTACCGCCTGGTGAAGCGTCGGCTTCGGCGTCACGTAATGGCTGTTGGCGAATATCTTGATCTGGCCGAGCGCGGCCATGCGCTCGCCGGTCAGCGGGTCGAACTCATGGATCGATTCGATCTCGTCGCCGAACAGCGACAGCCGCCAGGCACGGTCTTCCAGGTGCGCCGGAAAGATCTCGATCGAATCGCCGCGGGCCCGGAAGGTGCCGCGATAGAAACTCGCATCGTTGCGCTTGTACTGGATTTCGACCAGCCGACGCAGCAGGTCGTTGCGATTGATGCTCTGCCCGGTCGTGAGCTTGATCGTCATGGTCGAATAGGTTTCCGGTGCACCGATGCCGTAGATGCAGGAGACCGAGGCGACGATGATCACGTCGCGCCGTTCGAACAAAGCGCGGGTCGCCGAATGGCGCATCCGGTCGATCTGCTCGTTTACTGACGATTCCTTTTCGATATAGGTGTCGGTGCGCGGCACATAGGCCTCGGGCAAGTAATAGTCATAATACGAGACGAAATATTCGACCGCATTGTCCGGAAAGAATCCCTTCATTTCGCTGTAGAGCTGGGCGGCGAGGGTCTTGTTCGGCGCCAGGATCAGCGAGGGGCGCTGCAGCCGTTCGATCGCATGGGCGATGGTGAAGGTCTTGCCCGATCCGGTGACGCCGAGCAGCACCTGGTCGCGCTCGCCCTGCAGCAGACCCCCGGTCAATGTTTCGATCGCGCGCGGCTGATCGCCGGCCGGCCGATAGTCCGAGACCAGGCGAAAGGCGGTCTCGGCCAGCGGCTGGTCGCGCTCGGTGACGACGGGGTCGGCGACGGATAAAGGCATGGCCCCAGATATAGCCATCGGGCGCGGGTTTGAGTAGGGATCGCCGGACACGGTTTTGAGCCGGCGCGGCTCTTGATATGCTCGGTCCGCGCCAGCGCGCATCGCGACGACATCACCCGGGAGCAGGGCATTTGCCGACATTGCCGACATCCTGCAAGCGGACCTTCCGGGTCGCGCTGACCGGTTTCCTGTTGCTGGCCGCCGTTCTAAGTGCGGGCGCCTTCGCGCCGGCAGCCCGGGCGCTGGAAGGCGACCCTGTCGGAGCGGCCGATCACCCGATGATTCCCCGTTACGAGGGTGCATCGATCATCGGCTACGACCATCGCGCCTTCGAGCAGTTCCGCCTCGCCTTGAGCGCGCCGGTTCGCGACGGAGCGGGCGGTATCCGCCTCACCGACTTCCAAGATATCGAAGGTCGCCATACCCGGATCATCTATGCCGCACCGGCGGATCGCTCGAGCCTGGAGGTCTTTAGCAATTACGAGCGCGCTCTGAGCGAGGCCGGCTTCGAGATTCTGTTCTTCTGTGCCGCCGAGGCGTGCGGCGAACGGGGGGTGTTCGCGACCGAACTCCTCTATGCGCCGGACCGCCGGCTGCGCACGCTCGGCCCGGTCACCGAATTCGCGTTCAGCTTTCCGCTGCAGCCTTACTATCTGGCGGCGCGCCTCGCGCGTCCCGATGGCGATATTCATGTCTCACTCTATATCGCGCGGGAAAATTTCGATGCCTTTCCGGAAACCCATAACCGCGCGCTGATCCTGCTCGATGTGATCGAACCTGGCACGCTGGAGGACCGGATCGATCCGAATGGCGGCACGGACGCGATCGGCGTCGACGAGGCGGCCGCGCTCGATTTCGATTCGGCGATCGACGATTGGTCCGCCGTCGCCAGCGCGACCAATTCCGACGATATCGAACAGGCGCTGGAGGAACGCGGGCGCGTTGCGATCTATGCGATCACCTTCGACTCCGGAAATGCCCGGCTGACCGATGATTCCTACGAGGCGCTCGGCGAAATCGCGAAAGTCTTGAACCGGAATCCGAATCTGTCGCTGTTCGTGGTCGGGCACACCGACAATGAGGGCACCCAGGAATTCAACCTCTCGCTGTCGCGCGAGCGCGCAAAGGCGGTCGTCGCCGCGTTGGTCGAACGGGAAGCGATCGAACGAAACCGTCTCTCGGCGGCCGGGGTCGGCATGCTCGCGCCGGTTGCGTCGAACGAGACCGAGGCCGGTCGCGCACGCAACCGCCGTGTCGAGCTGGTGGTGCGATAGCCTGCCGCACGAAACGCGTCAGCCGGCGATGACAGCATCCACCAGCATAAAGACCAGCAGGACGGCCGAGACGATCGCCGCGGCAAACAGGATCCGGTATTCCGGATCGAACGGGAACGGACCTTTCGGGCGGGCAGGTGTGACATAACCGGTGCGAATCATGGCGGTGTTTCCGATCGTTCGATGAAGTCCGGGCCGACCCTTCAAGGCTGGGTGCCATAACCGGCGCCGAGGGGTCGGGAATGCGGCGATTTCGGGGTTTTCGCTTCCCGTAACCGGCAGCGAGGCTTGCTTCGCGCAGGTCGGCGCCCTATCGTCCGCGCCCTGTCGAACCCCCTTTTTGGACCTTCGGATCATGAGTTTCCTTGCCGAGCGGCTGGGCCGCATCAAGCCGTCTGCCACCATGGCGGTGACCCAGAAAGCGCGCGACCTTCAGGCGGCCGGCCGCAAGGTGATCGGTCTCGGCGCCGGCGAACCCGATTTCGACACGCCCGACAACATCAAGGCGGCGGCGATCAAGGCGATCAACGGCGGCGATACGAAATACACCAATGTCGACGGCACGCCGGCGCTCAAGCAGGCAATCGTCGAGAAGTTCAAGCGCGAGAACAACCTCGATTACGAGACGAGTCAGGTCTCGGTCGCATCCGGCGGCAAGCAGATCATCTACAACGCGATGGTTGCCTCGGTGAACGAGGGCGACGAGGTGATCGTGCCGGCGCCCTATTGGGTCTCCTATCCGGACATCGCGCTGCTATGCGGTGGCGAACCGGTCTTCGTGCGTTGCCCGGAGAATAACGGCTTCAAAATGCGGCCGGAGGATCTCGAGGCCGCGATCACGCCGAAGACCAAGTGGCTCATCCTCAACAGCCCGGGCAATCCGACCGGTGCCGCCTATTCGCGCAGCGAACTGAAGGCGCTGACCGATGTGCTGATGCGGCACAAGCAGGTCTGGGTGCTGACCGACGATATGTACGAGCATCTCGTCTATGACGGGTTTCAGTTCGCGACGCCGGCCGAAATCGAGCCGGGGCTCAAGGATCGCACGCTCACCATGAACGGCGTTTCCAAAGCCTATTGCATGACCGGCTGGCGCATCGGCTATGCAGCCGGTCCGCACGAGCTGATCAAGGCAATGGCGAAGGTGCAGTCGCAGAGCACGTCCAATCCCTGCTCGATCAGCCAGGCCGCTTCGGTCGAGGCATTGCGCGGCCCGCAGGAGTTTATCGCGGCACATAACGCGGTGTTTCGCGAGCGCCGCGACATCGTGGTCGAGATGCTGAACAAGGCGCCGGGTCTCACCTGTCACAAGCCGGAGGGTGCGTTCTACGTCTATCCGTCCTGCGCCGGCGCGATCGGTCGCAAGACGCCGCAGGGCAAGGTGATCGAGACCGACGAGGATTTCGTGACCTATCTGCTCGATCAGGCGGAAGTCGCGGCCGTGCAGGGCGCGGCGTTCGGCCTGTCGCCCCATTTCCGCATCTCTTACGCCACCTCGACCGAGCTGCTCCGCGAGGCGTGCACGCGCATCCAGAAGGCGTGCGCCGCGCTGCGCTGAGACCCGCCGCGCGCCGCGTCGCCTAGAGGCCGGCGACCAGCGCGACCACGCCTGCCATCGCGGTCCAGCCGAAGACGACGATGAAGACGCCGGTCGCGATCGCAATGATGCTGCCGATCAGTACCACCAGCCCGTCGCGCTGGATCAGGCCGAGCGACAGCAGGGCGATCGCCAGGCCGAGCGGGATATTGGTCAGCGGCAACGGCAGCGCGAGCAGCAATGCCAGCACCAGCACCGCCACGCCGATCAGGCATTCGCCGACGGATTCGGTCAGAATCGTCAGCCGCGGTTTCAGCAGCCGCTCGATGCGAGCGACATGGGGCAGGGCGCGCTCGATGATGCGCTGAAAATCCTCGCAGGTCATGGAGCGGCGGCGCAGGAAGCCCGGCAGCCAGACATGGCGCCGCCGCAGGATGAGCTGGACCGCGACGAAGGCGACCGGCAGCCCGAAGATGACACCGATGCCGGGCGGTGTGATCGGAATCATCGACGGCAGCGACAGCACCAGCATCAGCATGCCGTGGCTGCGGCTTTGGAGTTCCTTGACGATATCGCCCAGGCTCACCCGGTCGTCTGTGTATTCCCTGGCCAGGCGTTCAAGAACGTCTGTCACTTTTCCAGGTTTTGGGCGCGCGGGCCTTTTCGGCCGCGCACGGGCACGCGCCTTGGCGCCACCGGCGGTCAGATCGCTGGTTTTGGAAGCGGGGGCAGCGCTGTCTGGGATTTCGGGCGGGCGCATGTGATTACTGTATCGCAGCATCGCGGCGGAACCCGGCAAAATCATGGCAACCGGTTTTTCCTTGCATCCCCCCGCTGCGCCCTGAAATCATGGTCCGACCAGACAAGAGAGCGACCGTCGCCTCTCGTGCGGCGGCCCGTTCCGGACGCGCATAGGGAGAACAAGATGGGCGAAAGACCGGCGGCTGCGCCGCGTTGCGCAGCCATTGTGGGTCCTTATCTCAGCGGTAAGACCAGCCTCCTCGAAAGCATTCTGTTCGCCGCCGGCGCCATTCCGCGCAAGGGTACGGCGAAAGAGCACAACATGGTCGGCGATGCGACGCCCGAGGCGCGGGCGCGCAGCATGTCGGTCGAGGTCAATATTGCCGGCTGCGATTATCTCGGCGAGCACTGGACCTTCCTCGACTGCCCGGGCTCGGTCGAGCTCGCACAGGAGACGCAGCATGCGTTGATGGTTGCGGATGCGGCCGTGGTCGTCTGCGAACCCGAGCCCGACAAGGCGCTAACCCTGGCGCCGCTGCTCAAGTTCCTCGACGACAACATGATTCCGCATTTTCTGTTCATCAACAAAATGGACGACGCCGAATATCGCGTGCGCGAGTTGCTGGCGGCCCTGCAGCATGTCTCGCAGCGACCGCTGGTACTGCGCCAGGTGCCGATCCGCGGCGACAGCGACGGCGGTGTGACCGGCTATGTCGATCTGGTGAGCGAGCGCGCCTATCGGTACAAGCCGGGTCAGCCTTCCGATCTGATCCAGATGCCCGAGGATGCAAAGCAGCGTGAGACGGAAGCGCGCCGCGAGATGCTGGAAGCGCTGGCCGATTTCGACGATGCGTTGCTCGAACAGTTGCTCGAGGATGCGGTGCCCTCGACCGACGCGATCTATGTGCAGCTCACCAAGGATCTCAGCGACGATCTGATCGTGCCGGTGCTGCTCGGCGCCGGCGAGAAGGATCACGGCGTACGGCGGTTGCTGAAGGCGCTGCGTCACGAGGTACCGGGTCCGGACGTTGCGGCCGCGCGCATCGGGCTCAAGACGGATGCGAAGGATCCTGCCGCGCTGGTCTTCAAGACCTATCATCTGCCGCATACCGGCAAACTGTCGGCAGCCCGGCTGTGGACCGGCGAGATCAAGGACGGCATGAGCCTGTCGGGCCATCGGCTCGGCAGCATCAACCGGATGATGGGGCTCGAACCGCACAAGACCGGGAATGCGAAAGCGGGCGAGGTGGTCGCCTTCGGCCGCATGGACGATATTCACACCGGCCAACTGCTGTCGGGGTCGGGCAAGGCGACGATGGCGGCGAAATGGCCGGCACCGATGCCGCCTCTGTTTTCGTTCGCGATCGAACCGGAAAACCGGCAGGACGAAGTCAAGCTGACCGGCGCGATCGCGCGACTGCGCGAAGAAGATCCCTCGCTCTCGCTCGAACAGAATCAGGACATGCACCAGATGGTGCTGTGGGGGCAGGGCGAGATCCATCTCCAGATCGCGCTCGAGCGGCTCAAGAGCAAGTACAATGTGCCGGTGAAGGCGCATCGGCCGCAGGTCGGCTATCGCGAAACGATCCGCAAAGGTCTCGTCCAGCATTCGCGCTTCAAGCGGCAGACCGGCGGACACGGTCAGTTCGGCGACGTCCATATCGAAGTCAAACCGCAGCCGCGCGGCAGCGGTTTCCAGTTCCAGGACGCGATCGTCGGCGGCGCCATTCCGCGCAACTTCATTCCGGCAGTCGAGGACGGCGTCGGCGATTATCTCAAGCGCGGCCCGCTCGGCTTTCCGGTCGTCGACGTGCATGTCCGTCTGTTCGACGGCCAGTTTCACGCGGTCGACAGTTCGGAAATGGCGTTCAAGACGGCCGGCCGCATGGCCATGACCGAGGCCATGCCGAAATGCGACCCGGTACTGCTCGAACCGATCTGTCAGGTCAGTGTCTCGGTCCCGAACGAATACACCGCCAAGGTGAACAGCCTCGTCTCGGGGCGCCGCGGCCAGATTCTCGGGTTCGATTCCAAGGAAGGCTGGACCGGCTGGGACGAGGTGCGGGCGTTCATGCCGCAATCCGAACTGCACGATCTCATCATCGACCTGCGATCGCTCACCATGGGCGTCGGCAGCTTCCGCTGGCAGTTCGATCACCTGCAGGAGCTGACCGGGCGGGTCGCCGACAAGATCGTTCAGGAGCGCCAGGTCGCCGCACAGCACGCCTGAGGCGGCGTTCGCATCGCGCGCCGCGCGCCGAATTGCGACGGTTTGTAACAAGGCCGGCCCGCTTGTACCACAGCCGGGCCGTGCTAAATTCAGATCGACGGCCACAAGGAGCATTCATCATGGCTATCGACATCGGCATCGACGCGAAGGACCGCAAGGCGATCGCGGACGGGCTCTCGCATCTCTTGGCGGACACCTACACGCTCTATCTCAAGACGCACAATTTTCATTGGAACGTGACCGGTCCAATGTTCAATACACTGCATCTGATGTTCGAGCAGCAGTACAACGAACTCGCGCTGGCGGTGGACACCATCGCCGAGCGGATTCGCGCGCTCGGTCATCCGGCACCGGGCTCGTATAAGGATTTCAGCAAGCTTTCGTCGATCAAGGAAGCAGCCGGCGTGCCCGAAGCGAAGGTCATGATCAAGCAGCTCGTCGAGGGTCAGGAAGCCGTCGCCCGGACCGCGCGCAAGGTCTTCCCGGTTGCCGAGAAAGCCGAGGACGAGCCGACCTGCGATCTGCTCACGCAGCGCATGCAGATCCACGAAAAGACCGCCTGGATGCTCCGTAGCATGCTGCAATAGCGCGGTTTTCCGCCCTTCACCCGCTATTGATCGGGGCGTGCGCGTGAGTTGATTTGCGTTGCCGCCCGCTCGTCCCTAGTTGGGATGATCGGGACACGGATCGGAGGCGGCAATGTATGTACGCAGGAAACGCGGCTGGGAGCTGCCGGAAAGCGCGGCGACGCCGGAGGCCGTCTGGCACGACCGGCGCAATCTGCTGAAAGCGATGGCGGTCGGGCCGCTGCTGTTGGGCGGCGGCTCGCTGATCCGGCCGCGCCATGCGTTCGCCGTCGATGATCCGACCGTCGATCTTTATCCGGCGATGCGGAACGAGCGCTACATGCTCGATCGTCCGGTCACCGAAGAATCCTGGGCGACGACCTACAATAATTACTACGAGTTCGGCGGGAGCAAGGACGTGGTCGATGCCGCGCAGTCCTTGCAGACCCGGCCCTGGACGGTGGTGATCGACGGACTGGTCGAGGAAGAAAAGACCGTCGACATCGATACGCTGATCCGCGCCATGCCGCTGGAAGAGCGGCTCTACCGTCATCGCTGTGTCGAGGCCTGGTCGATGGCGGTGCCCTGGACCGGCTTTCCGCTGCAGGCGCTGGTCGAGTACGCGCGGCCGCTGGGCGATGCGAAATATATCGTCATGGAAACCTTCCTCGACGAGGCGATGGCGCCGGAGCAGAGCACGCCCTGGTATCCCTGGCCTTATGTCGAAGGGCTGACGATGGCCGAGGCGACGAACGAACTCGCCTTCATGGTCACCGGCATCTACGGCAAGCCGCTGCCGAACCAGAACGGCGCGCCGCTGCGCCTCGCCGTGCCGTGGAAATACGGATTCAAGTCGATCAAGTCGATCGTGCGCTTTACCTTTGCGGACGAGCGGCCGCGCGGTTTCTGGGAAGCGCTGCAGGATTCTGAATACGGATTCTGGGCAAACGTGAACCCGGAAGTGTCCCACCCGCGCTGGAGCCAGGCGAGCGAACGCGTGCTCGGCAGCGACGAACGCGTGCCGACCTTGCTATTCAACGGCTACGCTGAATATGTCGCGCCGATCTACGAAGGGCTCGAGGACGAACCGCTCTGGATGTAGCGCTCGGTGATCAGCGCTCGGTCCTGCCGTCGCGAATTCGGCGCCAGAACTGAAGCGTGCCTCTAGTCGATCCCGAGGATCGCCTTCGCTTCCGCCAGCGCCGCGACCGAGCCGTCATGGTCGCCGACCGCATGCAGCGCCTCGCCTTCGGCGCGCAGCCGCTCGACGTCGGCAAGCTGATCGGCGGTCAGATCGGGGCTCATCGCGAGCGCCGCATCGATGTCGGCCATGTCCATCGGACACTGGGCCGCATAGGCCGGCAGGCTGACGGCGAGGGCGAAAACCGCGGCCAGAACAAACTTCTTCATCGGGAACCTCCATCGGTACGGGCCGATAGGGTCATTCTAGGGCTGCTCTCGGCTGTCATTCCATGGGGCTGGCCATGGGCCGGCCGGGTCGAGATCGCCGGGTGGACGGCGGAATGCCGGGATTTCGGTGAATTTCGGGATTGTAGAAAAGAAGAGGCCGGGAACTCGAGGTTCCCGGCCCAAGTCAAACAGGGAGGCTTCACGTCTGGGAGACGTAGGGTCCGAAGACCCCTCTTCAGGCCTTGCGCCCGAAGACTCGGTCGACGCCGTGGCGCCGGAACTCTTTGCTGCAACGCAGCACAAAGGGAAGATAGTCCCGGGCTGCCGGTATACCAGAGTCAAAAGGTCATTGGAGCCATGCGATTAGCGCATGGCTTTGCCATATTGCTGCAATAACAAATAAGTAGGGGGAACCTAACCGTGCGTTTCGGCGACCTTGCGCAGCAGGAAATCGCGGAAAACGTGAACCCGCTTGGAATTCCGCAGCTCCTCCGGATACACGAAGTAGGCGTCGATTCGCGGCCCCTCGAGCTCCGGGAGGACCCGAACCACCTCCCGCGAGCTGTTCGCGACATACTCCGGCATGCCGGCGACCCCGATCCCGCTCTCGACCGCCCGCAGGATGGCGTAGACGTTGTTCACCATCAGCAGGGGGTGCCGGGGGCGCTGTTCGCGCCCGCCCACCTTGAGCAGCCAGTCCAGATTGGCGAAGGGCGGGCGGCCGCTGACATCCCCGAACACCACGATCCGGTGCCGGTCGAGGTCCTCGGCCGTGCGCGGCATCCCGTGCCGCTCGATGTAACGCGGCGCCGCATAGACATAGACATGCACCGTCATCAGATGGCGCTGGATCAGCTCGGGCTGACGCGGCGGTGCCATGCGGATGGCGACATCGGCCTCGCGCATGGACAAATCGAGTTCCCGATCCTCGAGCAATAGCTCGACCGAGATATCGGGATAGAGCTCGAGGAATTCGTGGATGCGCGGCGTCAGCCAGGTCGAACCGAGCGCGACCGTCGCGGTCACCTTGAGCGAGCCCTTCGGCCGGTCCTTGGTTTCCGCCAGCTGTACTTCGGCCATCGCCAGCTTGGCGAACACGTCATGCACGGTGCGATAGAGCAGCTCGCCCTGTTCGGTGAGGATCAGGCCGCGCGCATGACGATGGAACAACGGCACCTTGAGCGTGGTTTCAAGCGCGCTGACCTGCCGGCTCACCGCCGACTGCGAGAGCTTCAGCACGTCGCCCGCATGGGTGAAGCTGCCAGCCTCGGCGACGGCGTGAAAGACCCGCAGCTTGTCCCAATCGAGCGCCATGTGGATTGTCCCCGTGAGGCGGATCCGCGTTACTCCGCGGCCGCCGCCTCCAGGCGTTCGTCTGCGGCGAGAAACTTTTCGGCTTCGAGTGCCGCCATGCATCCCATGCCGGCCGCCGTCACGGCCTGACGGAATATCTTGTCCTTGACGTCGCCCGCGGCGAACACGCCGTGGATCGAGGTTTTCGTGCTGTCCGGCGCGGTGGCGATGTAACCCTCGCCGTCCATGTCGAGCTGGCCCTTGAACAGCGCCGTCGCCGGATCGTGACCGATCGCGACGAAGACGCCGTCTGTGGGCACCGTTGTCTTTTCGCCGGTCTTCACGTTGCGCAGCGCAACGCCGGTGACGACGGCCGGTTCGCCGCCGCCGAGAATCTCGTCGACCACATTGTCCCAGATGACCGTGATCTTCGGATGCTTGAACAAGCGCTCCTGCATGATCTTTTCGGCGCGCAGTTCGCTGCGCCGATGCACCAGCGTGACCCTGGTCGCGTGATTGGTCAGATAAATCGCTTCTTCGACCGCGGTGTTGCCGCCGCCGACCACCACGACTTCCTTGCCACGGAAGAAAAACCCGTCGCAGGTCGCGCAGGCCGAAACACCGAAGCCGCGATATTTGTCTTCGCTCGGCAGGCCGAGCCAGCGCGCCTGTGCGCCGGTGCAGATGATCAGCGTATCGGCCTCGTAGACGTCGCCGCTGTCGCAGGTCGCGCGGAACGGCCGGCGCGACAGATCGACCTCGATCGCCACATCGGAAATAAGCGTGGTGCCGACATGAGCGGCTTGCGCGCGCATCTGCTCCATGAGCCACGGCCCCTGGATCGTGGCGGCGAAGCCGGGATAATTCTCGACGTCGGTCGTGATCATGAGCTGACCGCCGGGCTGGATGCCCTCGATCATGATCGGATGTAGATTGGCCCGCGCGGCATAGATGGCGGCGGTATATCCCGCCGGACCCGCACCGATGATGAGCGCCTTGCTGCGCTGCCTGTTCGCCATGGTCGCGGCCCCGCCCGCTCGTCCGGTAAAAATTTCTTGTCGCACCGCAAGATAGAGATTGGCCCCCGGGGCGACAAGGATTGGCCCGCCGGAACGGCGCATTTGCGGGCTTTCGGCACGGTTCGATCGATGAAGGCGGGCGTTCGGGCGGTTGGCAGGGTGCGGGGCCCCGATTCGGTCCCAAGGATCGGGCGCGCCGGCTGCCGGCGGCCCGATCCCGTCATTCCGGCGCCTGCATTGCGATCCGTCGAATTGGGTACTTGTGGCGCCGTCAATGCGCAATATAATTACCGATATCCACCCCAACCGAACGATCGGCGGCCTCCATGCGGCGCTCCAAACTCGACACCATCGACCGGCGAATTCTGCGCGATCTGCAGGATGACGGTCGCATGACCAATGTCGAGCTGGCACGCCGCGCCGGGATTTCCGCACCCCCCTGCCTGCGTCGGGTGCGCGCGCTGGAGAAGGCCGGCTACATCAGGGGCTACCACGCCGATCTCAACGGCGAGGCGCTCGGCTTCAACGTGACGGTGTTCGCACAGGTCGGACTGGCGAGCCAGGCCGAGCAGGATCTCAAGGCGTTCGAGGCGCTGATCGCGTCATGGCCGGAAGTCCGCGAGTGCAACATGCTCGCCGGCGAGACCGATTTCCTGCTGAAGATCGTCGCGCATGACTGGGACGCCTATCAGCGATTCCTGACGACCAAGCTGACCGCCGCGCCGAACGTCACCCATGTCAAATCGGCGCTCGCCATTCGCACGGCAAAATCGGTGCCGGGCGTGCCGATTGACGCCAGCTAGAAGAGCCTCAAAGAGCGATGGATTCGGGGCCGCCAGCGCGGCGGCGGGTAGCGCGCTGCGCCTAGCGGTATTGGACTTTCACGACCTCGTAGGATTTCGAGCCGGAGGGCGTCGTCACCTCGACGCTGTCGCCGACGGTCTTGCCGATCAGCGCGCGCGCGAGCGGCGACGAAACCGACAGCCGCTTCGCCGCGATGTCGGATTCGTCCGGGCCGACGATCTGATAGCTCGCCTTCTCGTCGGTGTCCTCGTCGACCAGCGTGACGGTCGCGCCGAATTTGACGTCCTTCCCGGACAGCTTGCTCGGATCGATCACCTCGGCGCGCGCGATCTTGTCCTCGAGTTCGCCGACGCGACCCTCGATGAAGCTCTGGCGCTCGCGCGCAGCATGATACTCGGCGTTCTCCGAGAGATCGCCGTGATCGCGCGCTTCCGCGATCGCCCGGATGATCGCCGGCCGTTCCACGGTCTTGAGATGACGCAACTCTTCTTCCAGGCGGGCGTAGCCGTCCGCCGTCATCGGAATCTTGTTCATGGTCGATCCACCCTGTCCCCGCGGCAGCGAAGGCCTCGTTCGGGACAAAAAAAACCGCCCGGCCACCCTCTCGGGCCGACCGGCGGGTACCGTTCAGACCCGTGTAAAATAGGCCTGCAGCGGCATCACTTCAAGCGGGCGGGCGGCAAGGGCGGCAATGGCCGCGACGGCGGCCCGGGCCCCGGAGACCGTGGTGTAATAGGGGATCGAGGCCCGGAGCGTGGTCTCCCGGATCGCGAAGCTGTCGGCGATCGCCTGGGCGCCCTCGGTCGTATTGAACACCAGCGCGATCTCGCCGTTTTTCATCGCATCGACCACATGGGGGCGGCCTTCCAGCACCTTGTTGATGCGGACGACCGGCAGGCCCGCCGCGCGCAGGTACGCAGCCGTGCCTTCGGTTGCGAGCAGGCGGAAGCCGCGCGCGGCGAGCTGCCGGCAGAGCGGCACCATGGCCGGCTTGTCGCGATCCTTGATCGAGATGAATACCGTGCCCTTCGACGGCAGCACGACGCCGGCGCCGAGCTGCGATTTGGCGAAGGCCATCGCGAAGTCGCGATCGATGCCCATGACCTCGCCGGTCGATTTCATTTCAGGACCGAGGATCACATCGACGCCGGGGAAGCGTGCGAAGGGGAAGACCGATTCCTTGACCGCCACATGCGCGCTGTTCGCCGGCTGGCGCGTCCAGTGCGCGGCCAGCTTCTCGCCGGCCATGATGCGGGCTGCGATCTTGGCGATCGGCCGCCCGGTCGCTTTCGCGACGAACGGCACAGTGCGGCTCGCGCGCGGATTGACCTCGAGCACATAGATCTCGCCGTTCTTGACCGCAAGCTGCGCGTTCATCAGCCCGACCACGTTGAGCGCGCGCGCCATCGCAACGGTCTGCCGCTCGATTTCGGCGACGATGCGCGGATCGAGCGAATAAGGCGGCAGCGCGCAGGCTGAATCGCCGGAATGAATGCCCGCTTCCTCGATATGTTCCATGATCCCGGCGATCTGCACGTCGGTGCCGTCGGCGACCGCGTCGATGTCGACCTCGATCGCATCCTGCAGATAGGAATCGATGAGCACCGGGCTCTTGCCGGAAACCCGCACCGCGTTGTTCATGTAGCGGCGCAGGCCGGCGACATCGTGCACGATCTCCATCGCGCGCCCGCCCAGCACGTAGGAAGGCCGGATCACCACCGGGAAACCGATCGTCGCGGCGATGCGCTCGGCTTCTTCGGTCGACCGCGCGATGCCGTTCTTTGGCTGTTTCAGCCCGAGCCTTTCGAGCAAGGCCTGGAACCGCTCGCGGTCCTCGGCGAGGTCAATCGCATCCGGTGCGGTCCCGAGAATGGGAATGCCGGCCGCTTCGAGCGCGCCGGCGAGCTTGAGCGGCGTCTGGCCGCCGAACTGCACGATGACGCCCATCAGTGTGCCGCGCGACTGTTCGACGCGCGCGATCTCGATCACGTCCTCGGCGGTCAGCGGCTCGAAATAGAGCCGGTCGGAGGTGTCGTAGTCGGTCGAGACTGTTTCGGGGTTGCAGTTGACCATGATGGTCTCGATGCCGGCATCGCGCAGCGCGTACGCGGCATGGACGCAGCAATAATCGAACTCGATGCCCTGGCCGATACGGTTCGGACCGCCGCCGAGGATCATCACCTTGCGCCGATCGCTGGGTGCTGCCTCGCATTCGGGCGGCATGTCGCTGCCGCCTTCGTAGCAGCCATACATATAAGACGTCGCCGAGGCGAACTCGGCCGCACAGGTGTCGATCCGCTTGTAGACCGGATGAACGTTGGCCGCGCGCCGGGCGGCCGCGACCTCCGCTTCTTCCTTGCCGGTCAGTTCGGCGAGCCGCGCATCGGAGAAGCCGCGCCGCTTCAGCCGGCGCAGCGCCGTCGCGTCGTCGGGCAGGCCGTCGCTGCGCAACCCGACTTCGGTCGCGACGATCGCCTGGATCTCGCGCAGGAACCAGGGATCGTAATGGCAGATCGCGTGGATTTCCTCGACCGTGAGGCCGTAGCGAAAGGCGTCGGCAATCACCAGCAGCCGGTCCGGCGTGGCGCGGCCGAGGCGTGAACGCACCGAACCTGCATCGCAATCCTCGACCTCGTTGAAGCCGGTCAGGCCGGTTTCCATCGAGCGCAGCGCTTTCTGCACCGATTCCTGAAAGCTGCGGCCGATCGACATCGCCTCGCCGACCGATTTCATCGCGGTCGAGAGGATCGGTTCGGCGCCGGGGAACTTCTCGAAGGTGAAGCGCGGCATCTTGACCACGACATAGTCGATGGTCGGTTCGAACGAGGCCGGCGTCACCTTCGTGATGTCGTTCGCCAGTTCGTCGAGCGTATAGCCGACGGCGAGCTTCGCTGCGATCTTCGCGATCGGGAAACCGGTTGCCTTCGAGGCGAGCGCCGACGAGCGCGACACGCGCGGGTTCATCTCGATGACCACCAGCCGTCCGTCGGCGGGGTTGACGGCGAACTGCACGTTCGAACCGCCAGTATCGACGCCGATCTCGCGCAGGACCGCGATCGAGGCGTTGCGCATGATCTGATATTCTTTATCGGTCAGCGTCAGCGCCGGCGCCACGGTGACGCTGTCGCCGGTATGCACGCCCATCGGGTCGACGTTCTCGATCGAGCAGATGATGATGCAGTTGTCGGCGCGGTCGCGCACGACCTCCATCTCGAATTCTTTCCAGCCGAGCACCGATTCTTCGATCAGGATTTCGGCAACCGGCGACAGCCTGAGCCCGTTCGCCACGATGTTGCGGAATTCCTCGATGTTGAATGCGATGCCGCCGCCGGTGCCGCCGAGCGTGTACGAGGGCCGGATGACCAGCGGCAGGCCGATCGAATCCAGCGCCAGTTCGGCTTCTTCCGGCGTATGCGCGATCTGGCTCTTCGGGCTTTCGAGACCGATCCGGTCCATCGCCTGGCGGAACTTGAGACGATCCTCGGCCATCTCAATCGCCTCGGCGTTGGCGCCGATCAGTTCGACGCCATATTTCGCGAGCCTGCCGTCGCGATGCAGCGCCATCGCGGTGTTGAGCGCGGTCTGCCCGCCCATCGTCGGCAGCAGCGCGTCGGGCTTTTCCTTCTCGATGATGCGCGCAACGATGTCGGGTGTGATCGGCTCGATATAGGTGCCGTGCGCCAGATCGGGATCGGTCATGATCGTCGCCGGGTTCGAATTCACCAGCACGACGCGATAGCCTTCCTCGCGCAGCGCCTTGCAGGCCTGCGCGCCGGAATAGTCGAACTCGCAGGCCTGACCGATAACGATCGGTCCCGCCCCGATGATCATGATCGACTTGATGTCAGTGCGCTTGGGCATATCAGCGTTTCTCTTCCGTAGGCGGATGACAGGAGAGTGTTTCTGGTGTGAGCACCTAAAATCCCATCAATGATTTTAATTGAGTCCATGCATACTGGGCTGCTTCTCCTATTGGCGCGCCAGCAAACTCTTCTGCAAGGAACATCAATGTAGCTCCCAGAATCCAACGCACACGATTGGAGCTGACCCGCTTTTCTCCCAACAACGCGCTACCTGCAGATAGGTCGGCTAAACGTCGATCGCGATCGCCCAGATTCCATGCTGCGTACTCATTGCTCCGTCTGACTTCATCTACCACCCTATCGAGTGCTTCAATGGCGGCCCTGTAGTCGCGCGAATTGTGATCCAAAGAGACGATACGGTCTGACGCAGGAACCAAATCTGCGAAAGTCGCGCCTCCATTTTCGTGATCCGAAAACACCCCCAAGTTTCTTAAAATTTCGTCATATGAATCACTGAGGCGTGCCAAGACGTGATCGTCTAATCCATGATCAACGCTTACTTCAAAGTCTATAAGTTTTAGCTTCCAAAGCTCATGCCCAGCCTGAGCAACCCAACCTGATTTGTATCTAAGATCCTGATCATTTGCGACTTCGAGCAAGTTCCGCCATTTGTCTGGGCTGAAGACTGGATCCTCCTCTAGCAATCGCAAAAGAAGTTGACTTCTAAAGTATGCAAACTCAAGTTCGTCCTCTAAATAATCGGTTGAGAACTCTAGATTGGCGCCGAAGACGATATCTTCATCGCTTACCTCGTAACCACTCTCCTCGTAATCTTTGCCGTGGAGTCGTTCCTGATTTTTGGCTGTTTTGCCGTCCATACTGAAAAGTGGAAAGTTTTCTGCGCGTCGATGGACAAACGAAGATTGCATTTTAAGACGATGCTCAGCGGCTGCGAGGCCGTACTCCGAAATTTCGTCGCTGTCTTTGTCGTATTTCCTAAGCAGACCATTGCTCACCAGTGCGGCAACAGCCCTCGCTTGACTGCTCGCGTCTAGTCCTTGAATGCCCCAGTAGATTGGGCGCCTGCCTGGCCTATGGTCCTTCGAGTGCATTTGCCGATAGAGTTCCAATACAATTTCTTCAAGATTTCGTGGTTCAATGCGAAGCCTGACAGTCGCGTGCATTTCAAGAATCCAAGACCGTGTAGTGCAGGAAAATCACTTTTATCGTTGCTTAACTACAGATTCGATCATCTTCGCGAACCGCTCGAACAAATAATGGCTGTCCTGCGGACCGGGCGAGGCCTCGGGATGGTACTGGACCGAGAAGATCGGCCTGCCCTCGACGCGCAGGCCTTCGAGCGTGCTGTCGAACAGCGAGACATGCGTCTTCACGATTCCCGCCGGCAGCGATTCCGGCACCACGACGAAGCCGTGATTCTGGCTGGTGATCTCGACCTTGCCGGTTTCGATATCCTTGACCGGATGGTTCGCGCCGCGATGGCCGTGATGCATTTTTTCGGTACACCCGCCGAGCGCGAGCGCGAGCATCTGGTGGCCGAGACAGATACCGAAGATCGGCATGCCGGTATCCATCAGCGCGCGGATCACCGGCACCGCATATTTGCCGGTCGCCGCCGGATCGCCGGGGCCGTTCGAGAGAAAGACGCCGTCGGGCTGGTGGCGCAGGATTTCCTCGGCGGTCGCGCTCGCCGGCACGACGGTGACGTCCGCACCGCTGGCGGCGAGGCAGCGCAGGATGTTGCGCTTGGCACCGTAATCGACCGCGACAACCTTGAAGGTGGCCGCGATCTGTTTGCCGTAGCCACGGCCGATTTGCCATTCGCTCTCGTCCCAGCGGAACATCTGCCGGCAGGTCACGTCGCCGGCGAGGTCCATGCCTTCGAGACCCGGCCAGGCGCGCGCTTCGGCCAGCAGCGTCGCCATATCGAACTTGCCGTCCGGCGCGTGCGCGACCACGCCGGTCGGCGCGCCGCCGTCGCGGATGCGCCGCGTCAGCCGCCGCGTGTCGATTCCGGCGAGCCCGACGAGGTTATGCGATCTAAGCCAGCGTTCGAGCGGCTGGGTCGCGCGCCAGTTCGACGGTTCGGTGATGTCGAGTGCCAGCACACAGCCGCGCGCGGCCGGCGTCACCGTTTCGATATCCTCGTCGTTGGTGCCGACATTGCCGATATGCGGAAAGGTGAAGGTGATGATCTGTCCGGCATAGGACGGATCGGTCAGGATTTCCTGATA
>JBBDMS010000068.1:0-17017 GCA_040878185.1 Dongiaceae bacterium
TATGTCGGGGCGGATAACAAAGAATGGAGCGATCGGATATCGTGGAACGCAACAGCCGGCAGTCGGCGAAGCATGTCAAACGCATCCTCGTGGTCGACGACGACGACGATCTGCGCCGCTCGCTGGTCGAGCAGCTCAGTCTCTATGACGAGTTCGAAGCCGATCAGGAATCGACCGGCACGACCGGGCTCGATCGCGCGCGCATCGGCAATTACGATCTGATCCTGCTCGATGTCGGCCTGCCCGACATGGATGGGCGCGAGGTGTGTCGGCTGATGCGGCGCAACGGCGTCGGTGTGCCGGTCATCATGCTGACCGCGGCCGCGTCGGATGCGGATGCAATTCTCGGTCTCGATTCCGGCGCCAACGATTACATCACCAAGCCGTTCCGCCTCGGCGTGCTGCTCGCGCGCGTGCGGGCGCAGCTCCGTCAGCATGAACAGAGCGAGGACGCGACCTTCTCGATCGGGCCCTATAATTTCCGCCCGTCGGCGAAAATGATGGTCGAGCGCGAAGGCGGCCGCAAGATTCGGCTGACCGAAAAGGAAACCTCGATCCTGAAATATCTCTACCGTTCGGGCTCGCAGGCGATCAGCCGCGACACGCTGCTCGGCGAAGTCTGGGGTTATAATGCCGGCGTCACCACGCACACACTCGAAACGCATGTCTACCGGTTGCGCCAGAAGATCGAGCGCAATCCCTCCGAAGCGGAAATCCTGATCACCGAAACAGGCGGCTACCGGCTGGTGCCCTGAGCGGATTTGTTCGCCGCACGGCCGAACCCGTCCGAGGCTGCGAAGCGCCGCAGCCGGAGTGCGAGCAGGATCGCGATGGCGGCGGCGATCGCGGTCGATATCGCGATCATCCGGATCGCGCCGTCCCAGCCAAAAAGCGCATCGAGCGCGTACGCGAAGGCGATCGGGCCCAGGAACACGCCGAGATTGCGCCCGGTCATGATGATGCCGAACGCACTGGCGACGCGATGCGATCCGACGATCGATGTCGGCAACGCAAAGAGACAGGTCGGCGTGATGCCGGCGCCGATGCCGTAGAAGACCAGCATCGCGAATCCGTCCCAGCCGGTTCCGACGAAAGGCGCCATCCACCAGAACACCGCCTGCGCGATGACCGCGCCCGAGACCAGCCACGGAAGCGGCGCGCCCCAGCGCAGGAACAGCCCGGTCAGCACATTGAAGGCGAGCAGCACCGCGACCGGCAGCGAATAGCCGAGCACCGCGCCGATCTCGGCGAAGCCATGCACCTCGACCAGGAAGGGCGGCAGCCAGGTCATGAAGGCGGCATATTGTCCGCTCCATAACATGAAGAGGCTGCCGCCGAGCCAGAGCGCGATCAGCTCGGCGCGCGTGAACCGTCCGCGGCGTGCGGCGGCGCTCGTCTCGGCCGGCAGATAGGCATCGCGATCGGCGAGCCGGCCCCACAGCATGAAACCGAGTGCCACCAGCAGCGACAGGATCCAGATCGGCTGCCAGCCGCCGAGCGCGAGCGCGAAGGGCGTGAGCGCGCTGGCGACGAGCTGGCCCGCCGGAATCCAGCCGGCCATCATGCCGATCACCAGGGCCCGGTGGCGCTGGCTGGCATGCGCCATCGCGATCGCGGGGCCGGTGACCGCGCCGATCGCGTAACCGATCCCTTCGAGACCGCGCGAAACAAGCATGACGCCGCCCTGTTCGGGCGCTGCGAGTCCGAGAAGATTGCCGGCGAGGAAGAGGAAGCCGAGTGCAACGATCACGCTGCGTGCGCCGTGGCGCTGCAGCCAGCGCCCCGCCGGCATCGATAGCAGCAACCCGGCCAGCGCGTAGATCGACATCAGCCCGCCGGCGAGTACGCGGTCATAGCCATATTGTTCGAGCATCACCGGCAGGACCGGCGGCAGTTTGTAATGCTGGAACGCGACGAACGCCGACAGCGAGAGCCCGAACGCGACGCCCGGCCAGTTGGTGCGCTCGTGAATACGATCGGGGCTGGACATGAATCTCGTTACCGGGGATCTCGTTACCGGGTGCGGTTACCGCTGCGTGACCGAAGATTTGCGGCGTGCGGCGCTGGAGCCGGTTTACGCGGCCAGGCGGGCGCGCGGCAATGGGGGTCGGACATCGACCGGCCGCGCGTGAAAAAGGGCGTTCGTCCCGGCCCATGGCGGGTGCGCCCCCCGTGCCGCGCGATCCTGTATGGTGGCAGCCTCGGAAGGCCGGGCCGCCGATCGGCGGCCGGCGACCGGGTTCGGGGCCCGGTCATCGCGGAGGTTCGGGGAAGGTATGGCGCAGCAGGATTTCTCGGTCCGGTTCTGGGGCGTGCGCGGCTCGATCGCCTGCCCGGGCCCGTCTTTCGCGCGCTATGGCGGCAACACGTCCTGCCTCGAGATGCGCTGCGGATCGAACCGGCTGATCTTCGACGGCGGCACGGGCCTGCGCGCGCTCGGCGACCATCTCAAGCCGGAAGAGCCGCTCGACGCCGATCTCTTTTTGTCGCACAGCCATCTCGATCACATCATCGGCATTCCGTTTTTCCGCTCGCTGTTCGCGCCGGGGAACAGCTTCCGGCTCTGGGCCGGCCATCTCGCACCCGAGCGAACTTTGCGCGACGTCCTGAACGGCATGATGGCCGAGCCGCTGTTCCCGGTGCCGATCGAAATCTTCAAGGCCGAGACCAGCTTTCACGATTTCCGCGCCGGCGAAACGCTCGAACCGAAACCGGGCCTCGTGCTGCGCACGGCGCCGCTCAATCATCCCAATGGCGCGACCGGCTATCGGGTCGAGTTCGACGGACGCGCGATCTGCTACGTGACCGATACCGAACATCGCGGCGACGGGCCCGATCCGGTCATCGTCGATCTGGTGCGCAACGCCGATCTCTTCATCTATGACAGCTCCTATACCGACGACGAATACCCGCGCTTTCGCGGCTGGGGGCATTCGACCTGGCAGGAAGGCGTGCGCATCGCCGACGCGGCGTCGGTCGGGCGGCTGGTGCTCTTCCATCACGATCCCTCGCACGATGACCGCTTCATGGATCATGTCGCGGCGTCGGCCGCGGCGAAGCGTCCGGGCAGCCTCGTCGCGCGCGAAGGCATGGTGCTGCATGCGTGATCGCGGCTTCATCGTCGCCGCTCAGCCTCGCGCATCCCGATTTCCGCGATGAGCGGTTTGCGCCGATGAGCGATACATGGCGGGCACGCCGGCGACGATTTGCGCTCGGCCTGCCGACCGTTCTCGGCGCCGAGCCGCGCGGGTTCTTCATTCCCTATCGCTATGCCGCGACCCTGCCGGACGCCGCATCGCTACCGGTCTATGACGCGATCGAATCGCTGTTCCAGTCGCAACGCGATGCGTTCGCCAGGGTGCTCGACGATCTCGGGATCTACAACGCGGCGTTCGCGGCGATCGTCGCCGAAAGCCATGCGAACCAGGCGCCCGGAAGCCAGGTGATCGGCGCGGCGCGTTTCGACCAGGACTGGTTTCCGACCCTCGATGCCGCGATCGCCTATCGGATGGTGCGGGCGCTGCGGCCGCAGCGCATTGTCGAAATCGGCTCCGGCCATTCCACCCGCTTCATGGCGCGCGCGATCGCCGATGGCGGACTTTCGACCATTCTGACCGCGATCGATCCGGCACCGCGCGCGGCGATCGCCTCGCTCGCGATCGAACATGTCGCCGACACGGTGCCGCCGCAGCGCGACGGCGGCGATGCCGTCGCTCGGTTCGGCGTCGCGCGCGCAATCGAGCGTCTCGGTGCCGGCGATTTCCTGTTCATCGATTCGAGCCATATCCTGATGCCGGGCAGCGACGTCGATTATCTGTTCAACCGGGTGCTGCCGATGCTGCCGGCGGGCGCGATCGTGCATGTGCACGACATCCTGCTGCCCGATCCCTATCCGGATGCCTGGACCTGGCGCGGCTACAATGAACAGAACGCGCTCGTGCCCTGGCTTGCCGGCGGTGCGTTCCGGCCGCTCTTCGCCTCGCATTTCGCGGCAACCCGCATGACGGGCGAACTCGCCCGGTCGGCCGTGGCCGGGCTACCCACGGCGCTGGGCGCGATCCCGGCCAGCCTCTGGCTGATGCGCAACGGCGCCCGAGCCGACTTGTCCGCTGCGGTCGATTGACCCGCGCTGCGGCGCGGGCGGAGAATTATCCCAACGCCGCCGCGATCGCCGAGCGGCAGTACGCGGGCGGGCAGCGCCGCGAGCGAGGAGGAATTCACGATGAACTTCGCCAACAAGACCGTCCTCGTCACCGGTTCGACCACCGGCATCGGCGAGGCCTGCGCGCGGGCGTTCGCGGAAGCGGGCGCCGCAATCATGCTGTCGGGCCGCAATGTCGAGCGCGGCCGCGCGGTGCTCGACGATCTGAAGAAAGCCGGCGTGCGCGCCGAGTTCCATCGCACCGATCTGCGCGAGGCCGGCGCCTGCGACGAGCTGATCGCAACCACCGTGCAGACGCTCGGCGGGCTCGATGTGCTGGTCAACAATGCCGGCATTCTCTATACGGCAAACGCACTCGAAACGACCGACGCGCAATGGCTCGATACCTTCGCGGTCAATGTGAACGCGCTCTTTTTCATGAGCCGCGCCGCGGTGCGTCACATGAAATCGGCCGGCGGCGGCGCGATCGTGAACATCTCCTCGGAATGGGGTCTGAACGGCGAGCCGAACCATGTCGCCTATTGCGCGTCCAAGGGGACAGTTTTGCAGATCACGCGCTGCATGGCGCTCGACCACGCGCAGGACAAGATCCGCATCAACGCGGTCTGTCCCGGCGAAATCCACACGCAGATGGTCGACGATATCCTGCGGACCAAGGACGGCGATTTGAAGGAGCATCTCCGGGCGCTGGCGGCCGGCATCCCGATGCGCCGGCTCGCAGCGCCGGCCGAGGTCGCGCGCTGCGTGCGCTTCCTCGCGTCGGACGAGGCGAGCTATGTCACCGGCACCGCGCTCTCGGTCGACGGCGGCAACGACGCGACCGCGGGGGCTTACCCGTAAGGCAGCGGCGCCTCAGCCGGTGACGACGATTCCCTGCTCGACGGCAACCCATTCACTGCCGTTCGAATAGACATCATAGGTCGCGCCGCCAAACGCCCCGCCATAGGCCTGCGACCCCTCCAGCGTCCAGGCCGGGCCGAGATCGGCGTCGAGCGAGACCGTGTCCGCTGCATCGCCGCGCACGAAAAGTCCGATCCCGTTGCCAGCGAAAGTCTCGCCGGTCGTCGCCTCGAAATCGGCCACGTCCTGGGCATCGAGCTTGATCGACCGGCCGGTGCCCGCCGCGTCGAGGTCGACGATCTCGATCGCAGCGATCTGATCGTCGGCGACGACGTCGAAATTCAGGATCGCATCGTCAAGCAGCAGGCGGTCGATTCCGCTGCCGCCGTCGACCGTATCGTCGTCGGTGAAGGAGAAGGTGATCCAGTCGTCGCCGCCGGCGCCGGCCATCCGGTCGGCATCGGCGCCGCCGTCGATCGTGTCGTTTCCACCGCCGCCGTGGATCGTATCGGTGCCGGTCCCGCCGAGCAGCGAATCGTCGCCGGGCACGCCGTCCGGTCCGGCAAACGAGGCCCCGTCGCCGATGAAGCTGTCGTTGCCGGTGCTGCCGCTCAGCGTGTCATTGCCGCCGCCGCCCAGAAGCACGTCGCTGCCGAGTTCGCCGTTGATATTGTCGTCGCCGGCATCGCCTGTGAGCAGATCGTTGCCCGGGTCGCCGAGAATGCCGTCATCGCCGGCGCCGCCATGAATCGTATCGGCGCCGCCATCCCCGTCGGCCAGATCGTCGCCGTTGCCGCCAAGAATTGAATCGTTGCCGTTGCGGCCGAGTATGACGTCGTCGCCATCGCCGCCATCGATCGTGTCGTTGCCGTTGCCGCCCTCGATCATGTCGGGGCCGGGCCCGCCGCCGTCGTTGATCCGGTCGTCGCCGTCGCCGCCGAAAATCGAATCGGCGCCTTCATTGCCGCCGAGCGTATCGTCGCCCGCGCCGCCGCGAATCGTGTCGTTGCCGGAGCCGCCGACCAGAAAATCGTCGCCGTTCCCACCGACGATCGAATCGTCGCCGCTACCGCCATCGAGTGTGTCCGGACCAGTCGTGCCGATCAGCGTCTCGTCCGGATCCTCGATGACGATGTCGAGGCCGGGATCGAGGATCAGAAGATCGTTGCCGCGGCCACCGATGATGGTGTCGGGCTCGCCGTCGAGTGCGTAGATCGTGTCGTCGCCATTGCCGCCGACGAGCAAATCGCGCCCGGCACCGCCCACGATCAGATCGTTGCCGTCGCCGGCGACCAGCGAATCGTCGCCATCGCCGCCGAGGATCGTATCGTTGCCCGGGCCGCCGACGACCGTGTCGTCATCATCGCCGCCGAAGACCTTGTCGTCGCCCGTCCCGGCGTCGATGGCGTCGTTGCCGTCGTCTCCGACCAGTTTGTCGTCACCCGAGCCGCCATCGATCGCATCGTCGCCATTGCCGCCAAACATCTTGTCATCGCCGCTTCCGCCGTCGGCGGCATCGTCGCCGTCACCGGCCCGGATCTTGTCGTCGCCCGCCGCGCCGATGAGCGCATCGTCGCCGTCGCGGCCGTCGATCACGTCGTCGCCGCTGCCGCCATCGATCGTGTCGTTGCCGGCGCCGCCGTCGAGCCGATCGTCGCCACCGGCCCCGGCAATCGAATCATCGCCGCCGCGGCCGTCGACGGTGTCGTTGCCGTCGGTCGCGAGGATCGTGTCGTCGTTATGAGTGCCGCGAAAGCGCTGGCCGGACGTGCGATGGCCCGGCATGACGAGAAGGTCGTGCCGCTGGCGCGCCGTGTCGCCGTCGCTGTGCAGGCTCTGCGATGAAGCCGAATAACCGGACATGGCTCATTCTCCTGGCTGATGCCCTGGAGAACTCGATCTGCCCATACGCTGGTTCGCTCCAGGAACGGGCACGTTCGGTACCCCGGACCGTCCACGGATGGCGATACTCTGGACCCGATCGGCACCGGCTGACAATCGGCGGCCCAAGGCCCGCCGCGGCGGCCGGGTTTGCCGATACTGTCGGGGCGAGCGGGGGGAACCATCGACGGATGGGCGAAATCCACCTGCCGCGGCCGGCCGCGGCAGAGGGCGCTCGTCAGCCCGTTGTCGTTACGAAGGGTTTGCGGTGGGAGCCGATCTCGTAAACGCTGTCCCCCCGTCCGCGCGTCGTCTATTTCCGGCTCTTGCCGAACAAGAACAGCAGCACGCCGCCGACCGCGGCCGCGATACCGCCGATCAGATACTGCATGGTCCGGTCGGTGTAGCTGCCGGTGACGGCTTCGACGACCTGCTCGGCCGGCGCATCCGAGGCGCGCAGCGCGAAGATCAGCAGCACCACGCCGACGACGAACAGCACGGCGCCAAGAATTTGCAGCGGTTTCATGTGAGCCCCCTTCAGGCCGGATTCGATGCCCAATTCGATTCGGTCGTCATGCTAACACGGAATGGCGTCCGGCGTTCCGGTGCGCGGGCCGTCTCGCCCGCCGCTATTTGTACGGATCGGCCGCGTCGCGCAGCCCGTCGCCGAGGAAATTGAACGCGAGCACCACGAGGATGACCGGCACCACCGGCATCATCAGCCAGGGATAGAGTGCCACCACGTTGATGTTCTGCGCCTCGTTCAGCAGCACGCCCCAACTCGTGATCGGCGGGCGCAGGCCGAGGCCGAGGAACGAGAGCGCGGTCTCGCCGAGAATCATCGAGGGGACCGAGAGCGTCACCGAGGCGATCAGGTGGCTCGAAAAGCTCGGCAGCAGATGGCGGAAAATGATGCGCCGCGGCGAGGCGCCCATGAGCTGGGCCGCGACGCAGAAATCCTCCTCGCGCAGCGACAATAGTTTCGAGCGCACCGCGCGCGCGAGCCCGGTCCAGTCGAGCAATCCCAGGATGATGGTGATGCCGAAGAAAATCAGGATCGGCGACCAGTTGACCGGAAGGATGGCCGACAGCGCCAGCCACAACGGCACATGCGGCAGCGAGCGCATGATTTCGATCAGCCGCTGGCTCAGATTGTCGACGATCCCGCCGTAATAGCCGGCGACGCCGCCGATGATGACACCGAGAACAAAACTCACCGCGACGCCGAACAGCCCGATGGTGAGCGATATGCGCGCGCCGTAGATGATGCGCGAGAACATGTCGCGGCCCAGCCGGTCGGTGCCGAACAGGAAGAACGATCCACCCTCGGCCGGGCAGACCAAATGGAAATCCGCCTCGATCAGACCCCAGAACGCGTAATCGTCGCCCGAGCAGAAGAAGCGCAGCCGCTCGATCCGCTCCGGATCGGGCGCATATTCGCGCTTCAGATTCTCCATGTTGAGCGTGAACGTATAGCCGTACACGAACGGCCCGATGAACTCGCCCTCGTGGAACAGATGCACGCTCTGCGGCGGCGCGTAGATGAACTGGGTGTTCTTGGTCTCGAGCCCGTAGGGCGCCAGAATCTCCGAAATGAATATGCTGAGATAGGCGATCAGCAACAGCACGCCCGATGCGACCGCCAGCCGGTGCTTGCGGAAGCGCCACCACATCATCATCCACTGGGACGCCTGGTAATAGCGTTCCTGGGCGGCGGTCATCTGTTCGACCGTGCCCGGATCGAACGGCGCGGTCGAAACCTGGTGTTCGATCGGCTGGAACAGGTCGCGCCGGTCGCCGGGATTCTTGGCCGGTTCGTCGATCGGACGGTCGGTCATTTCACCCCGCCTCCCCCGAACCGGATGCGCGGGTCGAGGACCGCCAGAAGAATGTCCGAAATGAAGATGCCGATAACCGTCAGCAGCGCGAGGAACATCAGGAACGAACCGGCCAGGTACATGTCCTGGCTTTCGAGCGCATCGAGCAGCATCGGACCGGTCGTCGGCAGCGACAGCACCACCGACACGATAACCGCACCCGAGATGAGCTCGGGCAGAAACGATCCGATATCGGCGATGAACGGGTTCAGCGAGACGCGCAGCGGATATTTCAGCAGCACCTTGCGCGGCGACAGGCCCTTGGCGCGCGCGGTCACGACATACTGCTTCTGCAGTTCGTCGAGCAGGTTGGCGCGCAGGCGGCGGATCATGCCGGCGGTCCCCGAGGCGCCGATCACGATGACCGGCACCCAGAGATGCTCGAGCACAGACATGATCTTGCCCCAGGTCCAGGGCGCGTCGATATATTTCGGCTCCATCAGCCCGCCGATCGACGTGCCGAACCACACATTGGCGAAATAGAGCAGCACCAGCGCGAGCAGGAAGCTCGGCGTCGCAAGCCCGAGAAACCCGATCAGCGTCAGCGTGTAGTCACCCATCGAATATTGATGCGTCGCCGAATAGATGCCGATCGGGAACGACACCACCCAGATGAAGACGATGGTCGCCAGCGACACGATGATGGTGAGCCACAGCCGGTCGCCGACCACGTCGTTGACCGGAAGCTGGTACTCGAAGGAATAGCCGAGATCGCCCTGGACGAGATTGAAGACCCAGACCGCATATTGTTCGAGGAACGGCCTGTCGAGTCCGTAGCGTTCGCGCAGGAACGAGATCTTGTCCCAGTCGACCGATTCCCCGCGGCTCAGCATCTCGTTGATCTGGCTTTCGAGGAAATCGCCCGGCGGTGCCTGGATGATCGCGAAGACCAGGAAGCTGATCGCGAGCAGGGTCGGAATCATGATGAAGACGCGGCGCGCGAGATAGCCCAGCATCTTCCGATCCCGTCCCCTACCTTACCCGCCGTTACGCCGGACGACCGATCCTGCGATCAGTCGTTCTGATCCAGCCAGAAAGTATCCGGCTTGTACATGCCGAGATGCGCGCCCGGATCCCAGTTGAAGATGCCCACCCGCGGCACGTTGTGCAGCTTGTTGGAAACCACGACCGGCTGCGGTACGCCGGCAATCGTGCCGATGGTATACACCTGGTCGGTGTAGAGCGTCAGCATGTCGTGCCAGACCTGCTCGCGCGTCTCCTCGTCGGTGGCGTTGCGCCATTCCTCGATCTTGGCAAGCAATTCCTGCGCTTCGGGCAGGTCGGCGGCGACGCCGGCCTCGCCCTTGGTCTCGATGAACTGGCCCCATTGCGGCCATTGCAGCTGCTGCTGGGTGGTCGGCGCGACCTCCCACGGGCTCATGTCCGCGGTCGGCAGGCCGTTCTCCAGCCCCTGCCAGACCGACATCGCGGTTTCGCCGGAAAAGATGCGGTCGCGGAACACGTCGCGCTGCGACGGCCGGGTGAAGATCTTGATGCCGAGCGCGGCGTAATCGCCCCGGATCAGTTCGAGGACGTCGGCTTCTTCGCTGCTTTCGCCGGCCGTCTCGACGATCAGTTCGAGCGGTTTGCCGTTCGACATCAGTCGCGTGCCGGAAGAATTGCGCTCGGTGAGCCCGATCTCGTCGAGCAGCGCATTCGCCTGATCGGGATCGTAGGCCGCCCACGCGTTGGCGTACTCCTCGCGATAGAGCGGGCTCTCCGGTAGCGGTGCGTTGCCCATCGGCAGGCCGAGGCCGAAATAGATGACCTCGTTGATCTGGGCGCGATTGATGCCGAGCGACAGCGCGCGGCGGAAGCGGACGTCGCGGTTCAGGTCGCGCATCACCGGATTCGTGACGTTGAGATTCGGATAGAGCGCGAGCTTGGAACCGGTGCCGCTCTGCCAGAGCCGCACCTCGTAATTGCCGCGGTCTTCGCCTTCCTTGAGGAAGGTGTAGTTGTCGAAACGCAGGCCGCGATAGCCGAGCGTCGCCTCGCCGGTGCCGATCTTGGCGGGAATCAGGTTCCCGTCGGCGATCTGCACGATCACCCGGTCGATGTACGGGAGCTGATGGCCGTCGGCGTCGACGCGGTAATAATACGGGTTGCGTTCGAATATGAAGCGTTCCGACGGCGGCTCGGTCACCAGAACCCAGGGCTCGAGCGTCGGCAGGCCGGGATTGTCGTTGCGGTACATGTTGTCTTCGCGATTGTGCATCGCTGCCCAGTCGGGCTGCTCGGTCTCGGCGACCATCGCCGCCAGCGCTTCCGCCTCGACATAGTTCGAGTGGAGGGTCTTCAAATAATGCGCCGGGCGGAAAATGTAGAGCGGGCTGGCACCGGCGAGCGCCGGCAGGAAATCCGGATTCGCGTTCGGCCAGGTGTAGCGGATCGTGGTCTCGTCGATGATTTCGATCAGCGGCGGCTCACCGTCGACCAGCATATTGACCGGTGGGCCGGTCGGCGCCAGCTCTTCGTTGTTGGCCACGTCCTCCCACCAATAGCGGAAATCCTCGGTGGTGAACGGCGCGCCGTCCGACCAGCGATGGCCGGGCCGGAGATGGAAAGTAAAAATTCGATCTTCCTCGACTTCGAAGCTTTCGAGGATGTCGGGCACCAGTTCGAACGCGGGATTGTAGGCGACCAGGCGCGCATAGCCGAACACGACGATCATGCGCACGTCTTTGGCAGAGCCCATCAGCATGGTGAGTTCGCCGCCATACTGGCCCGGCTCGGCGGGCCGGGCGACGGACGGGGCCGACGGCACGCGCTCGGCGACCGGCGGCAGGTCGCGGCCTTCGAAGAACGGCTGTTCCTCATATTCGCCCGCGTCGGGCGATGTCGCGATCGCCGCCAAAGCGGTCGCGCCGAAAAACAGTGCCGTCAGGGCCCGAAACAAATTTGCGCGCAGTTTCGGGCCGGTCTTCATGCTGGTTACGATGCCTTGGAACATTGGTCTCTCTCCCTGCCACTCATTCTTACGTAGTGACCATCGCCGATGTCGACGAGATGCGCCGGATGGGTCTCGTCGATCGTGTAGGGCGCCGGCCAGGCCGCCGGGTTCGAAGCCCGATCCTCCGCCAGCCGGTCGAAATCGAGCTGCTGGTGGATGTTCGGCTCCGGTACGGCCGCCAGCAAGGCCCTGGTATAAGGATGCGTCGGATTGCGGAACAGCAATTCCTTGGGCGCGATTTCGACGATGCGCCCCGCACACATCACCGCAATGCGGTCGGCCATGTAGTCGACCACCGCGAGGTTATGCGAGATGAACAGCACGGTAAGATTGAGTTTGTCCTGCAGGTCTTTCAGCAGGTTGAGCACCTGCGCCTGGATCGACACGTCGAGCGCCGAGACCGGTTCGTCGCAGATCAGCAACTCGGGCCGCAGCGCGAGCGATCGCGCGATCCCGATGCGCTGGCGCTGGCCGCCCGAGAAACTATGCGGGTAGCGTTTCAGATGATGCATGTCGAGGCCGACCAGCGTCATCAGCTCGGCCACGGTTTCGCGCCGTCCGGCTGCAGTGCCGGCCTCGTGGATCACCATCGGTTCGGCAACGATCTCGCCGACCGTCATGCGCGGATCGAGTGAGCCGTAGGGATCCTGGAAGATGTAGCTGATCTTCTGCCGGTACTTCTTGAGCGCCGCGCCTTCGAGCTTGAGCAGGTCGACCGGCGTGCCATCATCGTCGAACAGGATGCGCCCGGTGTCGGGCTTCAGCGCGCGCATGATGACTTTCGACAGCGTGGTCTTGCCGCAGCCGCTTTCGCCGACCAGACCGAAACACTCGCCGCGTTTGACATCGAAGCTGATATCGTCGACGGCCAGAACGGTTCGGACATTGCCGCTGAAGGCGCCCTGGCGCAGCCGGTAGGTCTTCGACACGTCCTGCACCGACAGCAGCACCGTCCCGTCGGGCGCAGCACTCTTGCCGCCGGCCATCAGCTTCAGTTCGCCCGGCTTGATTTCGCGGATCGGCGTCAGCCGCTCGTCGGGCTTCATGTCGAATCGCGGGACGGCGTTGAGCAGCGCCTTGAGATAGGGATGCTGCGGATCTTCAAAAACGTCCCTGGCCGATCCCATTTCCATGATCTGGCCGTGATACATGACGACGACTTCGTCGGCCATGTTGGCGACGACACCGAGATCGTGGGTGATCAGCAGCACGGCCATGCCGAGCTCCCCCTGCAGATCGCGCATCAGCTTCAGGATCTGCGCCTGGATGGTGACGTCGAGCGCGGTCGTCGGTTCGTCGGCGATCAGAAGGGCCGGCCGGCAGACCAGCGCCATTGCGATCATCGCACGCTGGCGCAATCCGCCGGACAGTTCGAACGGATAGGTCTTGAGCGCGCGTTCCGGGTCGGGGAATCCGACCATGCGCAACATCTCGGCGGTCAGCTTCTGGCCTTCCGTGCGGCTCACGTCGCGATGGAGATGGAGAGCCTCGCCGATCTGGTTGCCGATCGTGTGGACCGGCGACAGCGAGGTCATCGGTTCCTGGAAGATGATCGAGATGCGGCCGCCGCGAATCCGGCGCATCGCGCGGCTGTCGCGCGGCAAGGCGGCGATGTCGATCGGGGCAGCGCTGGTCGCGGGATCGTCGAACAGGATCTGGCCGCTGCGGATTTTCGCGTTGACCGGCAGGATGCCCATGATCGATTGCGCGAGCACCGATTTGCCGGAGCCGCTTTCGCCGACGAGGGCAACCGTGCCGTGGCGCGGCACGCGAAGCGAAGCGCCGCGCACCGCGTCGACCGGGCCCGCATCGGTCTCGAACGAGACCGCGAGATCGCGGATGGTAAGAAGATCGCTCACGAATTCTTGTTCCGGTCGTCGCGGCGCCAGCGTTCGTTGAAGCGCCAGCGCGACGGCGGTACGGACGGCGCCGGCGCCGGTTCGAAACCAGCGATGCCGAGCGCGCCGAAATTCGCGCGGGTCGGCCCGTCGAGCGGGACTGCGCGCTGCTCGGCCGCGGTCGCGGCACGCTCTGCCACCGCGTCGAATCCCGCGAGTGTGGACTCAAGCGCCATGCGCACGTCGCCGGCCCGCATTGTCAGCGTCATCCATCCCCCCTCGCGATTGCGCCGCGTCGAGTAGTAGCGCAGGCGCAGGCTGTCCAGCCGATCCCACAGCAGGACGCGCCGTCGCGGCCACACCTGCACGAGCCCGTCGGGCAGCAACTCGAACCGCAACAGCTGCCGCCAGGCGGTGCGTATGGTGAAGAGCGCGAATAGCAGCGTCAATCCGCCAAAAATGACATCTACGTAACCGGTGCCGGGCAGCGATAGCCACATCGTGCCGGCGACCAGCAGGCCGATGGCGCCGCGTCCGTAATCGCCGAACAGGCTGCCGGCGGGATAACGCAGCGGGCCGGTCATCGTGCGGCACCGTTCGCGGCAAAGACCCGCGTTGCGGGCAGCCAGCGCACGGCGGGATGCGCAGCGCTCTGCCGCAGGAACCGTTCGACGAACCGCCAGCAGCCGGCATCGTGCTGCAGATGATGGGTCATAAAGCCGGTCGGCTCGTCCGGGTCGACGCGGCCGTCGCGGCGGGCGGCGAGATGCCGGATCGCCTGGGCGAGGACCGGTCCGGTCCCGGCGAAGCGTGCGCGGGGATGCCATTCGAATATGTCGATATGCACGTTGGCAGTCGCGAATCGTCCCGCACCGCGCCGGCGCGCCCGCGCGCCCGAGCTGGAAAGGCCGATGTAATCGTGCCGCGGCAGCGCCCGGGCGATGGCGGGTGCGATCCGGTTCCAGGGCGGCACCATGACCGGCACGAACCGGCTGCGGAACAGCCGGTCCATCCGGGCTTTGCCGGCATCGAGCTCGCGCAGCACCGTGCGCGCCGGCCGGTGGCTGCCCAGTTCGATGGTCCGGTCGCCCTCGGGCGCGTGGTTCGCGTGCGACCAGCCATGCTGCAGCACGCTGACATGACCGAGGCCCCTGAGCCGGTCGGCCAGCGCCCGGTCGGTCCGGGCCGGGATGACTGCCAGCGCCAGCGGCAGCGGCTTCGCTGCGACGGATTCCGCGAGGTCCAGCAGCCGGTCGAGCCGCTGGCCGGGCGCTTCGGCATCGTCGTCGCGCCACCAGAAGCTCGCCTTCCGCCCGGCCGCCTGCCAGCAATCGAGCTCGGCTATGAAATCGCGCCAGGTCGCGTTCGGGCCGTCGGTGTTCGGGCGGCCGGTCATGCACGGCGTCCGGCGAGGTGATCGCGCAGGATGGCGGCCGTCTGCCGCGCGCCGTCGAGGTCGATCGCAGCCAAGGCGGTTCCGCGCGGTTTTGTGTCGGCGCGGTCGATCGCGGCGGCAAGCGAGGCCGGGCTCAGGGCATCGGCCTCGACCAGCTCGAGCAGACCCCGCGCGGCCAGCAGCCGGGCGCGAACGGTCTGCTCGCTTTCCCCGCCATCGGCAAAGGGCACCACCACGGACCGGGTTCCGGCGCTCAGTATCTCCATCAGCGTATTGTAGCCCGCCTGCGAGACCGAAACGCGGCAGGCTGCGAGCATTTTCTGGAAATCGGCGCGGAAGCGCTCGACCGTGATTCCGGGCACAACCCCCGGCAAGGCGGCGGCGTGGAGCGCGCGGAAGTCGGCAACCGGGATCTGCGGGCCGGTCACCAGCCGCCAGGGCACCCCGGCGAGGCGGGTCATAGGCCGGGCGGCCAGCGCCGTTTCCAGCAGAAGGCGGCCGACCGCGCCGCCGCCGGCCGAAACCAGAACCTCGCCCGACCCGGCGGGCATGTCCGCCGGCCTCCCTCCCTTCGGGGCCGGACGAGCGGGCCGGGGCGGGCTTTCCGACGTCGCCGCTTCCATGCCCGCCGGCGGGCGGTTCACGACATAGCCGGTATAGGCGATGCGGTCGGCGATTTCGGCGGCGGCCGGGAAACTCTGTTCGAGGCGCAGGAACTTCGGATCGCCGTGAACGAGAACCTTCGCGACATGATCGCGCACCAGACGCACGGTCTCGGCGGCGCGATCGGCCCGGCCCTTGTCGACCAGAAGATCGCGCAGCGACACGAAGACCGGAATTCGCGCCGCCGTGCAGGCGACCAGAAGCGGGTTGATCTCGGTGCGAAAGGCGCGCCGGCCGAACGGATAAAGTTCGATCAGCACCAGATCGGGTTTGAGCGATTCGAAAATCTGCATGAGATGTGCGCGCCGCGCCTCGCGCCATGCATCGTCGATCGCGCGGCCGTTTTCGTCGACGATGCCGGCGAAGCTCGAATCGGCGGCGCGCGCCGGCGCAAGCTGGATGAGATCGACCGGCCCGAGATCGAGCTCGGGCACCTTCATTCCGCCCGAGACGACGGTGACCGCAAATCCGTCGGTAGCAAGGGCATGCGTGAGGGCGGCGGCGCGGCGCAGGTGGCCGATGCCGAGCAGATGCTGCACCCAGAACAGAAGTTTCGGCGCACTCATGCGAACCGGTCCGCGCGTCCGTTGAGCGGCAGGTTGAAACGGTCGGGCGCGAGCGTGCCGTCCGGTTCGACGCGCACGAGATGGATCGCGGGAAAGCGCAGCCGATCCGGTTCGCGCGCCTGCATGGTCCAGCCGGTCGCGAGCGCGTAGATCGCGCGGACCACGCCCTTATGCGTGATCGCCAGCGTGTCGATGCCGGCGGCGCCGATCTCGGCGAGCCAGGGTTTGACGCGCGTTTGTACCTCGCGCGGGCTCTCGCCGCCGGGCGCATGAAAATCGAGACCGAGAACTTCGCGGGCGATCATGTCGTCGCCGAGTTCCGCGCGCAGGTCGGCAAGCCGCCGTCCTTCCCACTCGCCCCAGTTCATTTCGATGAGACGCGGTTCGATCTGCACGTCGGCTTCGGGGCGCAGCAGCGACGCGGTCTCGCGGCAGCGCGACAGCGGCGAGGTGACGCGCCGCCATTTTTCGATCGCGGGCGGCAGATGCCACGACGCGACCGCCTCGCGCCCGGCGTCGCTCAGCGCGACGTCGCTCGAACCCTGCACGCGACCCTGCTGGTTCCATTCGGTCGGCGCGTGGCGCAGCAGGGCAAGACGGGTCATCGCGTAAACCCGGTGTCGCGCTCAGGCGGCGCGCGCGAGCGCGCCCAAGACGTCGCCGATCAGGGTCGCGGCGCGCGCGATGCCGTGCCGCTCGCCGGTCTGCTTGAGTGCGGATGCGCGCATCTGGGCGCGGCGCGTCGGATTGGCGATCAGCGCGCCAAGTGCGCGCGCAAAGGAATCGGCATCGCCCGGCGGCGCGAGCAGGCCGGTGGTGCCGGCATCGACGATGCCCGGCA
>JBBDMS010000068.1:17027-45364 GCA_040878185.1 Dongiaceae bacterium
GCCGATCAACATGGCAGGTCCTTATTGGGCTCGGTTGATGGCATCGACGATGCCCGGCACGCCACCGCTCGATCCGGCGACGACCGGCTGGCCCGTCGCCTGCGCCTCGAGGATCGCCATGCCATACGCCTCGCCGATCGCGGGCCAGACCAGGATATCGGCGCCGGCGTAATAGGTCGGCAGATTCTGTTCGCCGACGAAACCCACGAAGGTGACGCGGTTCGGCCCGAGACCGCGCATCAGCCCTTCGACCGCGGCGCGCGCCGGTCCGTCGCCGACCACGATCAGATGCCAGGGCTGATGGCCGAGCTTTTCGAGCGCGGCGGCCAGCACGCGATAGGATTCGAATTTGTCGCCCGGCCGCATCATGCCGACCGCAAGCAACCAGTTGTGATAGGGATCGAGCCCGTATGCGCGCGCCAGCGACTGACGATGCGCGGTGCGCCGGAGCGCGGCATCCTGATAAGGCTGCAGATCGAGAAAGGGCGGCATCGGTACCAGCCGCCGCGGATCGGGCATCAGCGGGCGGATACATTCCTCGTCGCTGGGATTGGGCGAGAGAATCGCATCGGCGCGGCGGATCGCGGCAGCGGTCGCCTCATGGCCCATCGCCCAGGGCCCGTTCGCGCGCTTGTTCGCATGCGAGGCCTCGACGATCACATAGGGAATGCCGAGCGCCTCGGCGATGCGCGGGCCGAACCAGTCCGGCGCCTTGTAATAGACGTGATAGGTCATCCAGGCGACCGGGCGTTCGGCCGGCGGCAGCGCGCGGAAGCGGCGCAGGAGGCGCGGGATCTGGCTGCGGCAGATATCGGCAAGCTCGAGCTGGCGTTTGGGATCGCCGGTCGGTTCGAAGCTGCGCAGCCGGCTCGCCAGCGTCGTGTCGTAACCGGCGCGATCGAGCGCCGCGATCAGCAGCCGCGCCATGCGCCGGTCGCCCGACGCGATCGGATGGGTCGGCGGCTTCAGCGGCGCATAGAACGCGACCTTCATGCGCTGCCGCCTTTGTCGCCGCCCTTGTTGCCGTCGGCCCGTGCCGCGTCCTCTGCCGCGTCCTGTTCGAACAGCCGCGCCAGTTTCGCGATGCCGTCCTTCATGTCGAAATCGCGTTTGATCCGCCAGGCCGCGGCATAACCGAGCCGGCCGCGCAGCGCCGGATCGCGGATCAGCCGGTCGATCGCCGCGGCGAGCGCCTTCGCGTCGTTCTGCTTCACCAGGAGACCGGTCTGCTCGGGCACGATCAGTTCGGCGATGCCCGGCAGCGAGGTCGAGATCAGCGCCAGGTTCTGGCTCGCGGCTTCCATCAGCACGTTGGGCAGACCGTCGCGATCGCCGTCGCTCGCGATGCGGCTCGGCAGGATGAAGAGATCGGCGTCGCGCAGGGCTGCCAGCACGTCTTCCTGCGCCATCGCGCCGCGCCATTCGATATGGCGTGTAATACCGGCCGACATCGCGTGCGCGCGCAGGCGCATCGCCATCGCGCCGCCGCCGATATGAACCAGCTTCCAGTAGAGCGTGGATTCGAGTTTCGCGAGCGCCGCGATCAGCACGTCGAATCCTTTTTTCTCGACCACGCGGCCGACCGCGATCAGCTTCACCGGATCGGTCATGCGTCGGCCGTTGCGCGCCGGCTTGGGTGCGGTCGGCGTCGCGAAGCGTTCGAGATCGAGCCCGTGATAGACGAGATGAACCTTCGCCGGATCGGGACTGAGGGCGCGCAGATGCTCGGCACCGTTCGCGGTGCAGGTCACGATCCAGCGCGCATCGGCAAGCTTGTCGCGCTTTTCCCATTGGGGCGAAGTCCAGATGTCGCGCGCGTGGGCCGATGCCGTCCATGGAATGCCCAGCATATGCGCGGTGTAGCGCGCGACCGACGCTGGCGTGTGCAGGAAATGCGCATGCAGTTGCGTCGCGCCTTCGGGCCATTCCGCCGCCAGCACGCAGGCCTGACCGAACCGGCGGATGCGGTTCGCGGTGCGATCGCGCCGATAATCGGCGCGCCACAAGCGCCACGCCTCGCGATAACCGGGCAGGCGGCGCGCCCGCCGCCAGGCGCGGAACACGCGGCCCGGCGCCTCGCGCAGATATTCCGGCAGATAGAGGACCGGCGCCTTGATCTCGCGATGGACGGGATGGATCGCGGGATCGGTCGGCTGGCGCAGCGACACGATGCGGATATCGAGTCCGCGCGCCTCCAGCGCCGCGATCTCCTGGGCGATGAAGGTCTCGGAAAGGCGCGGGTAACCCTTGAGAACGAAAACGACGGAGTGGGGCAACGGGTTCTTCGCGGAGGCTTTGCGGTTCAGCTGCGACCGGATGCGCGATAGGCGGAACGCCGGCCGGTGACACCGAAGCGCGGCCGCCGCGCCCGTCCGAGCCATTGATTGACCAACCGGTTCACATTGTCCAGCCCGTCGAGCAGGCCCGGCACCACCACGTCCGACGGAACCGGCTGTTGCGGCAGGTTGCGCAGCGCCGTTGCCATCACCAGCGGGTCGTGCCCGCAATCCTCGGTCAGCATCCGTACCAGACCGAGGTCGGCGGCGCGCGCCGCGCGGATATGCTGCTCCATGCGCGGCCGGGTGCGCGGAATGATGAGCGCGCGCTTGTCGAACGACAGGATCTCGCAGAACGTGTTGTAGCCGCCCATCGCGACGACGCCGAGTGCGGGATCCATCAAATGCTCGATCTTCGCATCGAAGGTGATCGCCTCGACCTTCGGCAGTGCGGCGACGCGGCGCATGAATTCGGTCTGGCGCTCGTTGTTCATGAACGGGCCGAGCACGAGCAGAGCGGGATAAGGCAGGCCCGGATCGCTTTCGTACGCGCGCAGCACCCAGTCGATGATGCCGGCCCCGTCGCCGCCGCCGCCGGTCGTGACCAGCAGATACGGCTCCTTGATCTTGAGCAGCGGCATCGGCGCGCCATGCGATTGCGGCAGGCTGCGCTGCAGATAGCCGGTATAGGTCATCTTCTTGCGCACCGACGGCGGCAGCGCGATGCCTTCGAGCGGATCGCAGATCTGCGGCAGGCCGTAGACCCAGATATCGTCGTAGAGATCGGCCAGCGCGGGGACGACGTTCTTGCGTTCCCATTCGGGTGCTAGCAGGCCGGGTTCGTCCATCACGTCGCGCAGACCGAGGATCAGCGGCACGCCGCGCGCCTTCAGCATCTCGAGCGTTTCCTGCGCCTCGCCGCGCAGGCCGAGCGGTTCCTTGTCGACGATGAACAAATCGGGATCGAAGATATCGGCGGTGTGCTGGATGATCGAGGCGCGCATCGCCAGCGTCTCCTCGATATCGATATCGAGATTGAGCGAGGTGTAGGCGCCGTTGCGCAATTTGATGACGCCGGGCACGCGGATGAAATCGACCCGGGCGCGGAAATCGAAGCTGCCGATGATCGGCGAACCGGACAGGATGAGGACCGAGGCGCGCTGCGCCTCGACCAGCGCATGCGCGATCGCCCGGCACCGGCGCAGATGGCCGAGGCCGAATGTATCGTGCGAGTAAATGAGGATCCGCGCGTCCCTGCCGCGTCCGGCCATGCCGCTATCCTTCGGAGATTGCTCCCCAGCCGCCACCGGCGGCGCGGTCCCGAACCTTGTCCCCCGACATCGTCCGGCGGCAAACTATGCCATAGTGGTCGAACGCGCGGAAAGCGTAGAATTTGCTAGAGAATCCGCGCGAATCATGTTTCGGCCGGTATCCGGGGCGGCCGTTAATCCGCTAACCTGCCCCTAGGGGATATGAGGGCGGGCTCAAGGGCAGATGGGGATGGAACCCAAGCTTTTCAAATACATATGGCAGCACAGCAAGCCCGATCAGATGACGATCCTGGGGATCGTCCTGCTCTCGCAGCTGTTCTATTTCCTCTCCCTCGACGTGCCCAAGGCGATCGTCAACCGGGCGATCCAGGGCGAGGCCTTCAAGGACGGGGCCACAACCACCCCCTTCCTCAACGTCTCCTTCACCCCGCCCGGCTTCCTCGAGGGGCTGCTGGGCAGCGGCCCGGTCACCCTGTTTCCGGGGTTCGAGCTCGCCCAGGTGCCCTATCTGGTCGCGCTCTGCCTTATTTTCCTGCTGCTGGTCGTCATCAACGGCCTGTTCAAGCTGCAGATCAACACCCAGAAGGGCCGGATGGGCGAGCGCATGCTGCGCCGCCTGCGCTACGAGCTGTTCGACCGCTGCCTGCGCTTCCCGCAGCAGTATTTCCGCAAGGTGAAGTCGGCCGAAGTCGCGACCATGATCAAGGACGAGGTGGAGCCGCTCGGCGGCTTCATCGGCGACGCCTATGTGCAGCCGGCCTTCCTCGGCGGCCAGGCGATCACCGCGCTCGCCTTCATCCTGGTGCAGAGCGTGTGGCTCGGCTCGGTCGCCGTCGCGATCCTCGCGGTGCAGGCGATCGTCATCCCGAAACTGCGCAAGCGCGTGCTGGTGCTCGCCAAGCAGCGTCAGCTTTCCGCGCGCCAGCTCGCAGGCCGCGTCGCCGAAGTCATCGACGGCACGGCCGACATCCATATTCACGACACCTCGAACTGGGAGCGCGCCGACGTCGCGACGCGGCTCGGTCGCATCTTCAAGATCCGATTCGATCTCTATCAGTGGAAGTTCGCGATCAAGTTCCTGAACAACCTGCTCGCGCAGTTCACGCCGTTTTTGTTCTATCTCGTCGGCGGCTATCTCGCGATCATGGGCAAGCTCGATATCGGTCAGCTCGTCGCCGTCATCGCCGCGTACAAGGATCTGCCGGGTCCGATCAAGGAGCTGATCGACTGGGATCAGCAACGCCAGGACGTGCAGATCAAGTACGAGCAGGTGATCGAGCAGTTCCAGCCCGAACATATGCTGCCGCCGACGATGCAGGCGATCTCGGACGAGGATGCGCAGCCGTTCGAGGGCGCGCTCGAACTCAATTCCCTGACGCTGATCGACGAAGCCGGCCATCGCCCGCTCGACGGTCTCAGCGTCAAGGTGCCGCTCGACCAGCATGTCGCGGTGATCGGCAGCGTCGGCAGCGGCCGCGACATTCTGGGCCCGGTTCTGGCGCGGCTGATGACGCCGACCGCCGGCACGATCCAGATCGGCGGCCACCGGCTCGACGAAATGTCGGAGGCGGTGAGCGGGCGCCGGCTCTCTTATGCGGCGGCCGATCCCTATTTGTTTCCGGTCAGCGTGCGCGAAAACGTCATCTATGGCCTGCGTCATCGCCAGCGCACGGAGAAGGAATACGAAGCCGAACGCCGCAAGCTCGTGGATGCGTTCGCGCGCGAGACGCAGCGCGCGGGCAATCCCGTGCTCGATATCGAAGCCGACTGGATCGACTATGAGGCGGCCGGCGTCGACGGACCCGAGCCGCTCGAGGATCATCTGATCGACGTGTTGCGCATCGTCGAACTCGACGAAGACGTCTATCGGCTCGGGCTCTATGGCAGGGTCGATCCCGAGACGCAGCCCGAACTCGCCGGGCAGCTCATCAAAGCGCGCGACACGATGCGCGAACGGCTTGCGGACAAGGAATATGCCGGGCTGGTCGAGAGCTTCGATCCCGACCGCTTCAACCGCAACCTCTCGGTCGGCGAGAATCTGCTGTTCGGCACACCGGTCGGCGATGCGTTCCAGCCCTCGCGGCTTGCGACCAACGCCTATGTCAATCAGGTTCTGCAGCGCGAGGAACTGACCGACGATGTCGTCGCGACGGGCCGCCGCATCGCCGAAACGATGATCGAACTGTTCGCCGACCTGCCGCCGGGACATCCGTTCTTCGATCAGTTCAGCTTCATCGAGGCCGACGATCTTCCCGAAGCGCGCGCGCTGATCGCGCGGACCGACCGGCGCCCGGCGAACGAGATCGATGCGGCCGACCGGCAGCGGCTGACGTCGCTCGCCTTTCCCTATAGCGAGGCGCGGCATCGTCTCGGCCTGATCGACGAGGCGATGGAACAGCGCCTGCTCGCCGCGCGCCGCCGCTTCGCCGAGGAACTGCCCGAGGCGCTCTCCGGCGCGATCGCGTTCTACGATCCCGAGCATTACAACGCGGCCGCGTCCCTGCAGGACAATATCCTGTTCGGGCGTCTTTCCTACGGCCAGGCGCAAGCCCAGCAGCGCGTCGGCGCGCTGCTTGAGACGGTGCTCGACGAACAGAAGCTGCGTCGCGCGGTGATGCGCGTCGGGCTCGATTTCGAGGTCGGCACGCAGGGCAAACGCCTGAAGCAATTGCAGCGACAAAAGATCGGACTCGCCCGCGCCATCATCAAGCGGCCGGACCTGCTGATCGTCAACGAGCCGCTCGGTGCCGCCGACATGGCGGCGCAGCGGCGCATTCTCGACGCGATCCTGAAGGCGCGTCCGGATCGGGGCATTCTCTGGATGCTGCATCGCGCCGGGTTCGCGGAGCGGTTCCAGCGCGTGCTGGTGATGAAGGACGGCAAGGTGGTAGCGGACGGCGCGCCCGACAAGCTCGACGCGCCGGCCTATCGGGAGCTGGTGGAAGCGGCGTGACGCGGGGGTTCGTGCGGTATCGGGATTCGATTTTGGTTTGAAAGAGGCGGAACCATGAGCATCAACGAGGAAGTCGAACGGCTGAAGCGGATTCCGCTTTTCGCCAATGTCGATGCGAGCAAGCTGAAGCTGCTCGCCTTCGCGAGCGAGCGCCTGACCTTCCCGGCGGAGACCGAGTTGTTTCATCAGGGCGACACGGCGGATGCCGCCTATGTCATCATCGAAGGCTCGGCCGCCGTTCTGATCCAGTTGCCGGATGGCGAACTGCCGGTTGCGAAGCTCGGCCGCGACGAGCTGGTCGGCGAGATCGGCATCATCTGCGATGTGCCACGCACAGCGACCGTGCGCAGCGAGGGCGAGCTGGTCGCGCTCAAGATCACCAAGGAACTGTTCTTCCAGATGGTGCAGGATTTTCCGGCGATGGCGATCGAGGTGATGCGCGAGCTTGCGATCCGGCTCAACAACACCAACAGCCAGCTGACTGCCTGCCGCGATCGCGTGCGCCAGCTCGAGGCGGCGCACTGACGAAAGAGGGTTTCGCAGCATGACCAAAGGCGGACTCACCCGGCTCGAACGATTCATCGCGCGCACCAGCGCACAGCGCGCCTGCATCGATGCGGCCGCGCGTGCGACCGACGCGGTCGCGGGCGATGTGTGGGAGGTCGGGCTCGGCAACGGCCGCACCTACGATCATCTGCGCGAGCGGTTCCCCGACCGCGACATCGTCGTGTTCGATCGCGAGATCGCGGCGCATCCCGATTGCGTGCCGTCCGACGACATGATGCGGCTCGGCGATTTCCGGACCACGATCCCGGAAGAAATCGCGCGCGCCGAGGGCCGCGTCGCGGTCATCCATGCCGATATCGGTACCGCGAACATCGAGAAGAGCCGCGCGATGGGCCGCTGGCTCGCGCCGATCTTCGCGGCGGCGCTGGCACCGGGCGGCTATCTGATCGGCGACCAGCCGATGGAAGATGCATCCCTCGAGAAGCTGAAGCTGGCCGATGCCTGCGGCGGCGCGATGCCCGCCGATGCCTATTTCTTCTATCGCAAGCGCGCCTGATCGCGGTCGTTGTTGCGCTCCGGTCTGCGGGATACCACGCCATCACGATGCAAACACTTGTGACCGGCCTTTTCGCGATGCGCGCCGCCAGCGCCATCGCTACCTGGATCGTGGCGGTCGCAGCACTCGTGCGCGTGCCCTGGCACACGATCGACGGCCCGCTGCGCGGTCCGGATTTTCTGCGCGCCGTCGATACCTTTCACTGGATCTTCGGCAAAGGTCTCGTTCTTCCCATGCTCCATCCGGACAATCTGACGCCGCGCGGCCAGGCGCTGCGCAAACGCGCGCTCGTCGCCGGCCTTGTGTTTTTTCTGTGCTGCTTCGCCGGGACCGCCTGCGGCCTGCTCACGGCATCGCCGCGCGGCGTTGGATAATCGCAGCGCCACACCATGTAAGGCCCTAACGATGGCGGCCGGCGGTTTGGCCTTGCGGGAACCCCCCGCTCCATCCGCTTGTTTCCAGGGATGGTTCCATCGAAGCAGGAGGTCCGACATGAGACGTTCCGCTCTGTTCTCCGCTGCGCTCGCGGCATCGATTGCCGCAGCGCCGGCCCTGGTGCCGCAGCTCGCGACGGCCGATGAAATCGCCGCCGCGCCGAGCGACACGATCCTCGCCGACGGCGGCACGCGCTATGCCTGCGCCGGCACGGCGGAATCGAAGTTCGATCCGCGCTGGGACGAGTTCCCGCTGAAGATCGTGACCGCCGCGTCGAACGGCACGCTGCTCGGCTATGTCGATATCGCGATCGCGGATGCATCCGGCGCGCCGGTGCTCGATGTTTATTGCGAAGCGCCGTGGCTGGTGACCGACGTGGCGCCGGGCAACTACACCGTCCGCGTCGTCGCGCGCAACGGGCAGTATGAGGAAACGGCGAGTTTCGATGTCGCCGCAACGGGCCAGACCGAAGTGCTGGTCTCGTTCGACGAAATCTACGAGCCGTAAGTTTTGGCCGTAAGTTTTGGCCGTAAGCTTTGGCCGTAAGGAATGTGGCCGGCCCGGTCGCAGGCCAGCGCAGATCAGGCGCGGTCGCGATCGGGCCCTTTCCTTGCCCTTATCCTGTCGGGATTTGCCACGCGATTGTGCGGCCGCGTGGCGGTCGGCGCTTATGCCAGTTCGAGGATCACCGGCACATGGTCCGAGGGCGGCGTCCAGTTGCGCGCATCGCGCAGGATCTCGGTCGAGCGCAGCGATTTCCTGAGGTTCGGCGTCACCCAGATATGGTCGAGCCGCCGGCCCCGGTTCGACGCCGCCCAGTCGCGGTTGCGATAGCTCCACCAGCTATAGAGTTTCTGGTCCGCCGGCACGAAATGCCGCGCGCTGTCGACCCAGCCGAGCGTATCCATCAAAGCCGCCATGCGCTCTGTCTCGGGCGGGGTGTGGCTGACCACGCCGAGCAGTTGTTTGTGCGACCAGACATCGTGCTCCATCGGCGCGATGTTGAGATCGCCGACCAGCACCATCTTCTTGTTCTTGTGTTCGCCCGCATCGGAGAACCAGTCGGTCATTTCCTCGACGAAGCGCAGCTTGTGCGCGAACTTGTCGTTCGCCTTCGGATCGGGAATGTCGCCGCCGGCCGGCACATAGAAGTTATGCACCTCGACACCGCCGGGCAGGCGGGCGGCGAGATGGCGGCAATCCTGCTTCTCGCAGAAATCGCGGCCGTGCGGCGTGGTGAGCGGGACGCGGCTGATGATCGCGACACCGTTATAGGCTTTCATGCCGCGCGTCAGCAGATGCGGATAGCCGAGCGCGCGGAAATGCTCGAGCGGAAAATCGTGATCCTGCACTTTGGTTTCCTGCAGGCAGATCACATCGGGCGCGTGGCTCTTCATCAGCCCCGCGAGCAGATCGAGACGCAGGCGGATCGAATTCACGTTCCAGGTCGCGATACGCAGTCCCATATCGGAGTTTGTCTCCCGGATAGTCTCGGCCACGGGGGGCCGAGTCGGCCCTGAGGCCGGGCCGCGGCCTTTATAGCTCGCGCAGGCCCGCTGCGTCAGGCCTGCGAATGGTCCGGAATCGGTGCGATTTCTGCGGTGAACCGTGCGCGCACGCGCGAAGGGCTTTCACCAAAAAAGAACGCCCCGCCAGGGGGGCAGCGGGGCGTTCTCAGTTCCGGTGTTTCACGGAGCCCGACCTCGGTAGGGGAGCCCAAGGAAGGGCGACAGGTCCCTTTGCGGTTCCTGCCACTATGAGCGTTAGATGGGGTAGCCGCGGCGCCGATTCAATAGAAACCGCCGCGTAACCGGGCTGGTCTGGCATGCGTTTTTGACGCAACCCGAAGCCGCTGGAATCGCGTCGGATTCTCGGAAAGCCCGATTCTTCGTGTGGACTCAGGCGGCGCTGCGACGACCGCGGCGGGATGTCGCACGTGCCCGCACGGCCTCGCCGAAGGCCGCGAACAGCTTCATCGAATCGGCGCTCTCCCAGACCCGGAATTCCGGATGCCACTGCACGCCGAGCGCGAAACTCTTCGCATCCTTCACGCGCACCGCTTCGATCACGCCGTCCTCGGCGCGACCTTCGACCGCGAGACGCGATGCGGGTCTGTCGATCGCCTGCCAGTGCAACGAATTCACGTCGATCGCATTCTTGCCGAGGATGCGCGCGAACGTGCCGTCGGGATCGAGCGTCACGCGCTGGCGCGGCACGTAGCGTGCGTTCATCTCGACGTCGCGCGGCGCGCGGTGATCGAGATTACCGTCGATCGTGTGAACCTGCGTGTGCAGCGTGCCGCCGAGCACGACATTGAGTTCCTGTATGCCGCGGCAGATGCAGAAGAGCGGCAGGTCCATATCGAGCGCCGCCGCGATCATCGACAGCGTGGTCGCATCGCGCATCGCATCCTGCGGACTCTCCAGCCGGTCGGCCGCGCCGCCATAATGATGCACGGCGACATTCGAGACGCTGCCGGTCACCAGAAGCCCGTCGAGCCGGTCGAGCAAAGCCGGCATATCGAACTGTGGACCAAAGGCGGGGATCAGCCAGGGCATCGCCTGGGCGCCGATCATCACCGCGGTTACGTACTTTTCGCCGACCGCATGGAACGGCAGCCCGTCGATCTCCTTGAGGTCGCAGGGGATGCCGACAACCGGCGCGTCGGCGGCGAGTTTTACATCGTCGATCATATGCGTTTCGCTAGCATGGCTGCGGGCCGGCGGGCAATGGCGAGCTGTCGGCTCAGGCATGCCGGGCGCCTGATCAGCCCCAGGACCGGTCATCGAACCGCCGTATTTTCGGGCATGATCGGCGATGCGGGTCGGGCGATCCGCACTGAATGCAGGATGGGGGATCAGCCATGAGCCGGCGTGAAGACGAGCTGATGCAGTTCGTGCGCGAGAGCCTCGCGCGAGGCCTGACGCGCCCGCAGATCGAGGTGGCCCTGCGCGAAGCCGGCTGGTCGCCCGACCAGACCGCGAATGCGCTCGGCGCCTGGTCGGCGGTCGATTTTCCGCTGCCGGTGCCGAACCCGCTTCCTTATGTGTCGGCGCGCGAGGCGTTCCTCTATCTCGTGCTCTATACGACGCTGTTCGTCAGCGCCTATTCGCTCGGCGATCTCATCTTCAGCTTCATCGAAAGGGGGCTGCCCGATCCGGTGACGCCCGACTGGGGTCTCGACGACGGCATCCGCTGGGCGATCGCGCGGCTGGTCGTGAGCGCGCCGGTCTTTCTGTTCACCGCGCATCGCGTCGGCCGAATGATCGCAGCCGACCCCGCGAAGCAGGGTTCGCCGGTGCGCAAATGGCTCACCTATGTCGCACTCTTCATCGCGGCGTCGATCGTGATCGGCGACGTGGTCACGCTGATTTCCTATGCGCTCGGCGGTGAGCTCACGCTGCGCTTCATCCTCAAAATCGTCACCGTCGCCGTCATCGCCGGCGCGATCTTCGTCTATTACCTGCACGATCTCGGTCGCGACGAGAAACCGGCATGAAGCGGCCTTCGGCCGGGAGCATGAAGCGGCCTTCGGCCGGGCGTGTGCTGGTTTTTGTCCTGGTCGGGGTGTCGCTGGCGGCCGTTGCCGCCGGGCTGTCGATGACCGATTCGCCCTGGCATGAACGCGACCAGAGGATCGACGAACGCCGGACGCGCGATCTCGAATCGCTCGACGGGGCCGTGCGGGACCATGTCGAAGCCGAAGGGCGGCTCCCGCTATCGCTCGATGAGCTCGGATCGCAATGGGAGACCGTTCGCCGCGATCCCGAAACCGGGGTCGATTACGAATACCGGGTCATCGACGATCGCCGGTTCGAGCTCTGCGCGACTTTTACGATGCAGAGAGATGTCGAGGGCGATCCGACCTGGACGCGCTGGCAGTCCGATTTCTTCGATCACCCGCCTGGCCGACACTGCTTCGAGCGCAATGCGGCAGAGGATGAGGGTTAAAAGCGGCGAGCGATCTCCGGCATCGCCATTCGTACCCCGTGCGCGGGATCGGCATGCGGTGGTATCCTCCCCGCGCAGCGTTTTCGGGAACCGGGGGAAGGGCCGTCTTATGCGCAAATGTCCTGATGACCATGTCGATCTGATCGTTACCGACCGGCAGGGGATCGAGGTCGACTATTGCCCGCGATGCCGGGGCGTCTGGCTCGATCGCGGCGAACTCGACAAGATCGTCGAACGCAGCGGCGGTTCGGCGCGGGCCGAGCAGGCGCGGCTCGAAGGCCAGCCGTCGGAGGCCGGCTACCCGGGGTCGCTCAAGATCACCGAACTGTTCGATTTCTGAACTGTTCGATTTCTGATTGGCGCGCGTCGTCGATTGCGCGCAGCGCCCGTTACTCGTAGCGGGTGCGCGGTGTCGGGGTACGGAACAATTCGTTCGCCAGCGCGCCGCCGAGGCTCACTTCCTCGAGCCCGACGCGCACTTCGGTGCCCTGCGAATCGACCAGCGTCCACTGTTTCAGTTCGAGCGGGCTGTCGTTGAAGATCAGCGTCACCGCGCCGGCGTCGGCATCGTCGGTCTGATGCATGGTGACGCGCAGCGTGCCCGTCTGGCGGTCGATCTGGGTGACGGTGATCTCCTCGTCGAAGCGGATCGTCTCGCGCAGCAGGAACCAGATCGGCGACGCGTTCAGCGGCAGCTGGTTCACCTGGTCGAGATCCTCGTCGTAATAGCTGACCAGCATGCCGTCGGCGACGATCAGCACGGGAACCGGCGGATCGTACTCGACGCGCAGCCGGCCCGGCCGGCGCACATAGATGTCGCCGCTCGCATCGGCGCTGCCCACCGAATATTGCTGGAAGCGCGCACGCAGCGTCGTGAACGAGTTGAGATACTGCTCGACGCGCGTCAGATCGGCGACATCGGCCTGCGTCAGCTCGAAGGTCGCAGTAGCCGCCGCCGCCGGCGCCGACATGAACAGATTGAAGCCGCCGAAGCCGAGCAGCAGCGCTGTCGCCGCCGTGCCGGCGAGGAAACGCCGCCGGCTGAAACCGTGTACGCGGGGCCCAGAATCAATCCGAGTATCAATCCGGGTATCGTTCCGGGAAACATTGCGGCTCGTGCCGACGGGACCGAACAAGGGATGGAAGGAGATCATTCTCGCTCTTCGATGTTGCGGGCGAGCACTTCGCGCTTGCCGACATGGTTCGCGGCGCTCACGACGCCTTCGCGTTCCATGCGCTCGACGATGCGCGCCGCCCGGTTATAGCCGATCTGCAGATAACGCTGCACGAAGCTGGTCGATGCCTTTCTCTCGCGACAGACGAGGGCGACCGCCTGATCGTAGAGCGGTTCGCCGCCCTCCGCATCGTCCCCCCCGCCGGGCAGGCCGAGCGCATTCTCGTCCTCCCGCGTGATTTCCTCGATATAGGTGGGGCGGCCCTGCTTTTTAAGGAAGCGGACCACCTGCTCGACCTCGGAATCGCCCACGAACGGGCCGTGAACACGCGAAATCCGGCCGCCATGCGCCATATAGAGCATGTCGCCCTGGCCCAATAGCTGTTCCGCCCCCTGCTCGCCGAGGATGGTCCGGCTGTCGATCTTCGAGGTGACGTGGAAGCTGATCCGGGTCGGGAAATTGGCCTTGATCGTGCCGGTGATGACGTCGACCGAGGGGCGCTGCGTTGCCATGATGATATGGATGCCGGCCGCGCGCGCCATCTGGGCCAGGCGCTGGATCGCCGCCTCGATATCCTTGCCGGCGACCAGCATGAGGTCGGCCATCTCGTCGACCACCACCACGATATAGGGCAGCGCATCGAGCGGGATCTCTTCTTCCTCGTAGATCGGCTCGCCGGTCTCGGCGTTGAAACCGGTCTGGATCTGCCGCGTCAGCCGTTCGCCTTTTTCGGCCGCGGTCGCGATGCGCTGGTTATAGCCCTCGATGTTGCGCACGCCGAGCTTCGACATCGCGCGATAGCGATCCTCCATCTCGCGCACCACCCATTTGAGCGCGACGATCGCCTTCCTCGGTTCGGTCACGACCGGCGAGATCAGATGCGGGATGCCGTCATAGACCGACAGCTCCAGCATTTTCGGATCGATCATGATGAACTTGCAGGTCTCGGGCGTGAGACGATAGAGCAGCGAGAGAATCATCGTGTTGATCGCGACCGACTTGCCCGACCCGGTCGTGCCGGCGATCAGCAGATGCGGCATGCGCGCGAGATCGACGATGATCGGCGCGCCGCCGATATCCTTGCCGAGCACGAGGGCGAGTTTGGCCGCCGTCCGCTCGTAGGCTTCGGCCGCCAGCAGTTCGCGCAGCGTCACCAGCTCGCGATCGCGGTTCGGCAGCTCGATACCGATCACGTTATGGCCGGGCACGACCGCGATGCGCACCGAGACCGCGCTCATCGCGCGCGCGATGTCGTCCGCGAGATTGATGACGCGGCTGGTCTTGATGCCGGGCGCGGGCTGCAATTCATAGAGGGTGACAACGGGGCCGGGCCGTACTTTCACGATCTCGCCCTTGACGCCGAAATCGTCGAGCACGCTTTCGAGCAGCCGTGCATTCTGTTCGAGCGCGCTCTCGCTCGCCCGCGTGACCGACGCGGCCGGAATGCGGCCGACCAGCTCGAGCGGCGGCAGCTGATATTCCTCGCTCGGCACCAGATCGAGGGTGCCTTGGCCGGCGGTGCGGGCGCGCTTGCCCGGCTTCGGCCTGGCCTGGCGCTGTTCGACGCGGCGTTCGGAGCGCGCATCGGCCGGCGTTATGCGCGGCTCGCCGTCATCGAGTGTCGGCCCGTCCAGCGTCGTGCCATCGAGGTCGAGATCGGGTCTGGCGCCGAGTGCCGGGTAGAAATCGGCGTCGTCGGCTTCGTCGCTGTCGAAACTCGGTTCGAGCCGGCGCTCGCGCGCTTCCATCGCGCGCTGCCCCCGCAATGCCGCCGCCGCATCGGGGTCGGGCCGGCGCAGGCGATCGGTGCCGCGCGCGACCAGCCCGCTCAACCAGTTTACGCCGCCGGCGGTGCGTCGCCCCGCCGCCATGTAACCGGCCGCGGCAATACCGAGCGCGCCGTAGGCGAGCAGCATCGCGATGACGAAGAAGGCGAGCGCGACCAGCGGCCGGTCGAGCCCGGTCGCCTCCACAAGGCGTGCCATCAGATAGTCGCCGGCGTACCCGCCGAGCCCGACGGTCAGCGGCCAGCCGGCCGGATTCGAAAGCCCGGCCAGCGCAATCGCCAACGTGACCGGCGCCGGCGGCAGCAAAGCAAGCCGCAGCCACCAGAGATGCAGCCGGCGATGGCGCAGCAATTTCCAGCCCCAGACCATCGGCACCAGGGCTAGCAGCAACGCGGCAAGCCCGATGCTCTGCAGCAGCAGATCGGCGATCACAGCGCCGGTCGAACCGAGCAGATTGAGCGCGGCGCCGCCGGTCGAGCGGTTGAGCGAGGGGTCTTCGGGATGGAAACTGCCGATCGCGAGAATGAGTCCGATGCCGAATAACAGCAACAGCAGCCCGACCAGTTCCGCGAAACGCTGGCGCAGGAAGAACCGCGCGGCCGGCGACAGCCAGGGCAGACGATGCGAATGCGCGTGATCGGTCATGCGGCGTTTCCGGCGGTCCGCCGGACGGCGGCATCTCCGCCGACCGGTCGCGAAGCGGCGTCGCCGCGACGCTGCAGATGCGCCCAGCCATCGAGAACGTCGGCAAGGCGCGCCATCGCATCGGCGACGACCGCCGGTTCGTGCACCAAAGCGACACGAATGAACCCGGCACCGGGATTGCGCCCGTCCGCACCGCTCCGGCCCATATAGCTGCCGGGCAACACCTTGATGCCGGCTTTCGCCCAGAGCTCTTTCGCCGCCGCCTCGTCGTCGCCGACTTCGAGCCCCACCTGAAGCCACGCGAAGAACGCGCCCTGCGGGGTTTTATAACCGAAGCGTCCGGCAAGCGACCGTTCGGCCGCCGCGAAGATCGCGTCGTAGCGTGCGCGATTGGCCTCGACATGCGCCTCGTCGCGCCACAGCGCGGCGGATGCGGCGAGGATCGGCAGCGGCACCGCGACGCCGCCATAATTGACGAGTTGCATCTGGCGCGCGAGCAGGGCCGCATCGCCGGCAATAAAACCGGAGCGCAAACCCGGCGAACCGGAACGCTTCGAGAGCGAATGCACGACCACGACATGATCGAGATCGATGCCCATCGACGCGACCGCTTCGAGCGCGCCCGATGGAATCGCCTCGCGCCAGATCTCGCTGTAGCACTCGTCGAACACGATTGTGAAATCATGTTCGCGCGCAAGCCGGATCCAGGCTTCGAGATAGGCACGCGGCGCGATGGCACCCTGCGGATTCGAGGGCGAGCAGACAAAGGCCATCGCGGTGCGCGCCAGCACCGTGCGATCGATCCCCTCGACCGACGGCAGGAAATTATTGGCGCGCGTCGCCGGCAGGAAATGCGGCTCGGCGCCCGCGGCTGCGATCGCGCCGGCATAGACGTGATAAAACGGGTTCGGCAGCAGCACGAGCGGCTTCGTCTTGGCGCTGCGCGCGACCGCGTTGGGTGCGAGCATGTAAAGCGCCTCGCGCGAACCCGCGACCGGCAGGATATTGCGATCGGGATCGAGCAGGTCGTCCGGGAGCCGGTAGCGTCCTTTCAGCCAGTCATGCACCGCGCGGCGGAAATCGGGCGTGCCATGGGCCGGCGGATAGCGGCCCCAGTCGGCGGCGTTGCGCGCCAGCACGTCTGCGACGAACGCGGGCGGCGTGCCCTGCGGCTCGCCGATCGACAGGATCAGCGGCTCAACGCCGGCCGGCGGGTCGATCCCCGCGAGCAGGCGGGCGAGCCGGGTGAACGGGTGGAACTGTTCGAAGGCGGGAAATGGATCGGCCATCCTGGCGGGCGTCCCTGATCAGGCTGGTAAATGAGCGTCACGCATCGTCGCATCTGGCATCGTCACACCCGGCATTTCTCCAGGGTCCGCAAGGTCCCCGAGGCGACCCCCTCGCGAGGCCGGACCAATCCGACCGGTCGCGCGCGAATCGGCGCGACTCGGCGCGCGAATCGGTACAAAACATAAACAAGTCTATAAGTTGCGACCCGTCGTTACAAGCGCACGACATGATGCGATACCAATTCGGCGTAAGAGGCGGCATCGCGGTACGCATGTTCCCTGTTCGTTCACTGGACTTCCCGCAGGCGTTCCGATCATGCTGCAACCACGATGACCCAAAAAGCGGGAGATTCCCCCATAGGGGTAGTGAATTGCGAGGTCGCGATCGTCGGCGGCGGCATGGTGGGCCTCACGCTCGGCGTGGCCCTGGCCGGGGCCGGGGTCGAGACCGTCGTGATCGATGCGGTGCCGGCCGCCGCGCGTATCGCATCCGCCTATGACGGCCGCAGCTCGGCCATCGCACTGGGATCGCAGCGGGCGCTCGATGGCATCGGCCTCTGGCCCCGACTTGCCGCTGTCGCGCAGCCGATTCTCGATATCCGCGTGTCGGACGGGCGCGCCGGCGACGATGCGCGACGTACTGAAAGACCCAGAGGCGGGGGCGCCTCGCATCTCTTTCTTCATTACGATCACGTGGCGGCGGCCGGCGGCAGGGATGCCGCGGGCGCGGCGGCACCCTTCGGCTATATCGTCGAGAACCGCTCGATCCGGAAAGCTTTGGTCGCCGCGGCGGCGGCCTTGTCGAATTTGCAGCATCTCGCACCCGCATCGCTCGCCAGCGAAACCCTGCGCGCCGGCCATGTCGAACTCACGCTCGAAGACGGACGGCAGATTCGCACGCGGCTGCTGATCGGCGCGGACGGACGAAACTCGCGCGTGCGCGAAGGCCGCGGCATCGGTGCCGCGCGCTGGGACTATGCGCAGACCGGCATCGTCTGCACGGTGACGCATGCGTTGCCGCATGACGGCGTCGCGCACGAACATTTTCTGCCGGCCGGCCCGTTCGCCGTGCTGCCGATGATCGACGACGAACATGGCCACCGCTCGTCGATCGTCTGGACCGAGCGCAAGGATTTGGCGCCGGCGATGCTCGCGCTCACCGACGACCGGTTCTCGGCCGAGATGATGCGGCGCTTCGGCGATTCGCTCGGTGTGATGCGCCTGCTCGGTGACGGCAAGGGCGGCGGGCGCTGGTCGCATCCGCTCGGCGTGCTGCATGCCGATCGCTATACCGACAAACGCATGGCGCTGATCGGCGATGCCGCGCACGGCATCCATCCGATCGCAGGGCAAGGTCTCAATCTGGGTTTGCGCGACGTTGCCGCGCTCGCCGAAACGATCGTCGATGCGCGCCGCATCGGGCTCGATATCGGGGTCGGCGAACCGCTCGAACGCTATGCCAGGTGGCGCCGCGTCGACAATCTCCTGCTGATTGCCGCGACCGATTCCCTGAACCGGCTCTTTGCAAACGATGCAGCGCCGGTGCGCCTCGCGCGCGATCTGGGCCTGGCCGCGGTCGATCGCATGCCGGCGGTCAAACGCTTCTTCATGCGCCAGGCGATGGGGCTGGTCGGCGATCTGCCGCGGCTGGTCAAGGGCGAGGGGTTGTAGGCGCCGGCGATGGCGCGCTGCAGCGCGCCATCACCGGCATGACATAGGCGTTAACGACGCAGGTCGAGAGCCGCTCGTACTCGCGAATTTCGTTCAGCACGGCGGTGGATGTGCTCACGAACTCGAATCGTTGGCGGACGAGCGCTGCAAGCTGCTCTTCGTGGATTGGGTTCCGGTAGGCATTCAGAAAGCCGATTGCCACCGACTCGATTCCGCTTTCGAGCAAGGTCTCCAGCAGCGGCCCGATCTTGGAGAGATTCGCGCCCACGATGCCGCCACCGATGACGGCAACGCGGGTGCTTTGCGTGGTCGAGCCCGGACTGGTGGCCTGTCGTTCGGACATACGCGCTTGTCCTTCAGGTGACGATCAGACCGGGACCGCCATATCCTTTGCCGGTTTGCCGGTCTGGATCGCTTCCGGGAAATAGCGCTGGATCGTCTCCATCGAGACCGCAACCTGGCGCGCCATCGCCTTGGCGAGATCGTTGGTGATGGTCATGCCGTGCTTCTCGAGCACCGACGAGCCGGTCTTGAGATAGACCGGTGCGCAGATGCGGATCATCTCCGGTGCGTCATAGACGCGGATGAAGCCGCCGGTCGCCTGCGGATTGTCGATATGCACGTGGAGCGGAATCTTGATCGCCGCGCGCATCGCCGCGAGGATCGAAAAATCGAGGTCGCGCTGCGTCGCGATCGTGTCGGCGCCGAGATCCTCAAGCATCTTGAACGTGACCGGATTGCTATGGCCGAGATGGGCCGAGGCCATGATCTTGACCTCGGGCGGAATGACACCGTCCTGACGCATCTTGTAGGCGAGGATCAGCATGCCCTCGTCCGAGATCAGGAGGCCGCGGCCGCCCATCTTCACGATGCGCTTGATGTCTTCCATCGCGTAGACGATCTGTTCCATGCCGCGCGTGCGCAGCGCCGACGCGTGGCCCCAGACCGTGTCGACGAATTTCTGTGCGCCGGTGTCGTAGGTGCCACGAGGCCCAAGCGCGAAGAAGATCTCGATCCCGTATTTGCGACCGACATCGAGATAAGCCTGATGCTCCTTGTCGGAGAACCGCATGATGCCCTGCGTCTGGTCGATACGATTGATCTTGACGCCGGTTTCTTCCTCGACGACATGGACGAGGGTCTGCACGGCATCGGCCGAATTGACTGTCGGCACCTCAATGCGGAAATGCGCGCCGTCGGGGAACCGCGCGGGCGACGTCGGACGCTCCCACACGTCGCCCGAGGGATAGCCATGCTTGGCGAGGAAGGCACGGCTGTCGCGGAACGCGGTGGTCTGTACGGAGCTGTCGGGCATCGTCGGGATCCCTTCGGTGTGAATATCGGTTGTCAGAGTTTGCGGCACGCGGCATCGAACGCCGCGAAGCTGTCTTCGAGATCTTTGTCGGTATGCGCGAGCGAGACGAAGCGGCGGTTGCCGGGCAGCGCGAAGAAGCCCCGCCGGATCAGCTCGGTGTCGAATGCGGTGAGTCTCTTTCCGTCGGCGCGCTGGATGTCGCGATAGTCACGGGGTTCGCCGGGTGCGCCGAACAGCAGATGCCACATCGGGCCATAGCCCACGATGACGGCATCGACGCCGCGGCGCGTCAGGATTGCGCGCAACCCCTGCCGCAGCGTTTCGCCACGCTCGAACAGCCGTTCGTAGGTGCCGGGCTTTTCGAGTTCGCGCAGCGTCGCGACGGCCGCGGCCATGCTGAGCGGATTCCCGTTCAGCGTGCCGTTCTGATAGACGAAGCCGTCCTGGCCTTTGTTGGTCGGATCGCACAGATCCATGATGTCCGCGCGGCCGCCGATGCCGCCGACCGGCAGGCCGCCGCCCAGCACCTTGCCGAACGTCGAAAGGTCGGGCATCACGCCGAAATGTTCCTGTGCGCCGCCGAGGGCGAGCCGCCACCCGGTCACCACTTCGTCGAAAATCAGCACGCAGTCGAATTCTGTCGCGATCTCGCGCAGGCCTTCGAGGAAACCCGGCTGCGGCTGGATGATGCGCTGGATCGGCTCGACGATGATCGCGGCGAGATCGTCCTTATGCTGCCGGGCGAGCTGGCGCACGCAGTCGAGATCGTTATAGCGTGCGATCAGCATCGTATCGCGCGCGCCGCGCGGGATGCCGGCGGTATCGGGTACGCCCTCGGGAAAATTCGACTCGCGCTTGGGCGTGGTCGAGATCTGCGCATAGTCGTGATGGCCGTGATAGGCGCCTTCGAACTTGATGATCTTCTCGCGACCGGTGAAGCCGCGCGAAAGACGCATCGCGTGGAATGTCGCTTCGGAGCCGCTGACCGTGAAGCGCATCTTCTCGACGCAGGGCACGTGCCGCGCGACGATCTCGGCAAGCTCCAGCGCCGGTTCGTTCAGATAGGCGAAATAATGCGTGCCCTTGGCGACCTGTTCGGTGACGGCGCGCTGAATGCTCTGATGCGCATGTCCGAGCAGCATGGCGCCGGAGCCAAGGCAGTAATCGACATATTCGTTGCCGCTGGTGTCCCAGAAGCGCGCGCCCCGCGCCCGCGCGAAAACGAACTTCGCGTCGGCAGCGAGCTGGTTGCCGCCGAGCGCACCGCCGGGCAGCAGCGCTGCGGCGCGGTCGAATTCGCCAAGCTCGGTCGGAGAGTAACGCTTGTGGCGGCCGATCACGCTCGGCGTCGATGTGTCGCCCGCTGTGGTGCGGGCCGATGCGCCGGCGGCGATGGCCTCTGCAGCGCGGTTCATCGGTCTACTCCTCGTTGGCGGGAATGCTGCGTGCCGCATCGGCCAGCATGCGGTCGACGATCGGGCCGACGACATCCCAGGAGCGACGGATCAGCCGTTCGGTGATCTCGCGCGCCCGCGCCGGCTCGCCGCCGACGATCGCGCTCAAAATGTCGCGGCTGCCGGCAAGCGACTGCGTCATCAGTTCTGGGGCTGCGGAATAAGCGAGAAAGCGATAACGCTGCGCCTGCTTGCTGATGCGATTGAGCAGGCGTTTCAGCGTCGCGTTGTCGGCGGCCGCATGAATCGCATCGGTGAAGGCGAGGTTGCCGAGGAAATAGCCCGGCACATCGCCGCGCTCGTGGGCGCGTTCCATGTCGGCGAAGGCGGCCTCGAGCCGGTCGATATTGGGGGCGGTACGGGCCTCGGCCGCCTGCTCGGCGGCCAGTCCCTCAAGCGCCACCCGGCAGGAATAGACCTCGTCGAGGTCGGCCCGGGCGATCGGCGCGACCCAAATGCCGCGCCGGGCCTCGCGCAGGACCAGCCCGTCCTGTTCGAGCCGGCGCAGCGCCTCCCGGACCGGCGACCGGCTGATTCCATAGGCCTGCGCGACCTCTTCCTCGACCAGGCGGGTTTCCGGGGCGAGCCGGCCCGAGATGATCTCGTCCTCCAGCGCCCGCGCCAGTTCCTGGGCAAGCACGTCAGGCATGCGGATTGCGGTGGTTGCTAAAGCCATTTGTACATTGTATACAGGATACCAAGATTGGCAAGCGCGATTTTGCCCGGAATTGGCACGATCAGGGATCGGTTCGAGCGATAGGCGTCGAGGCGATGGGCAATTGCGTGCAGGGTGCACGATCCGGTGCCTTCGTGCCCGGCACTGGAGAAACACGGCCCATGGCGCGCGATCCGCGTTACGACATCCTGTTCGAGCCGGTGAAGATCGGGCCCGTCACGCTGCGCAACCGGTTCTACCAGGTGCCGCATTGCAACGGCCTTGGTTCGGTCCTGCCGCAGGGCCATGCCGGCATGCGCGAGGTCAAGGCCGAGGGCGGCTGGGCTGCGGTCTGCACCGAGATCCTCTCGATCCATCCCACATCGGATTCATGGCCGTTCGCGCAGGTGAAATTGTGGGACGAGGACGATGTGAAATCGCTCTCGATCCTGACCGAATCGGTACACCGGCACGGTTCGCTGGCGGGGGCGGAACTGGCGCATGGCGGCTTCGCGGTCGCGAACCGCTACACGCGCGAAGTGCCGCTGGCGCCGTCGCCGATTCCAAACCGGCGTGACCCGTGGCAGGCACGCGCGATGGACCGCGCTGACATCAGGGCCTATCGGCACTGGCACAAGCGTGCCGCCCTGCAGGCGAAGAAGGCGGGCTTCGACATCATCTATGTCTATGCCGCCGACGATCTCGAACTGCTGCAGTTCTTCCTGTCGCGCCGGCGCAATCATCGCACCGACGAATATGGCGGCTCGCTCGAAAACCGCGTGCGGCTGCTGCGCGAGGTGATCGAGGACACCAAGGATGCCGTGGGCGACACCTGCGCCGTCGCGGTGCGCTACACGATCGACGAATTTTCCGGGGAGGACGGTCTGGTCAGCTCGGCCGAGGGTCGCGACATCATCGCGATGCTCGCCGAGCTGCCGGATCTCTGGGATATCAAGGTGAGCCCGTGGGCGGAAGACTCGTTGACCTCGCGCTTCGGCGCCGAAGGCTATCAGGAATCGCATGTCGCTTACGTAAAGAAGCTCACGACCAAGCCGGTCGTCGGCGTCGGGCGTTTTACGTCGCCCGATGCGATGGTCTCGCAGATCAAGCGCGGCATTCTCGACATCATCGGCGCCGCGCGTCCGTCGATCGCCGACCCGTTCCTGCCGAAGAAGATCGAGGAGGGCCGGCCGGAAGATATCCGCGAGTGCATCGGCTGCAACATCTGTGTCTCGGGCTACACGTCCGGCGCGATCCTGCGCTGCACGCAGAACCCGACCATGGGTGAGGAATGGCGGCGCGGCTGGCATCCCGAACACGTGCCGGCAAAACAGTCGGAAGATTCGGTACTGGTCGTCGGTGCCGGGCCGGCCGGGCTCGAATGCGCGATGATGCTCGGCAAGCGCGGCTATCGCGTACATCTCGCCGAAGCGTCGCGCGAGCTTGGGGGCCGCGTCGCGCGCGAAGCACGCCTGCCCGGTCTCGCGGCCTGGGCGCGCGTACGCGATCACCGGCTGCAGCAGATCGCGAAGCTCGACAATGTCGAGATCTTTCCCGAAAGCCGGCTGAGTGCCGACGATATCGTGGCGCTGGCGCCCGATCGTGTGGTGCTTGCAACCGGTTCACGCTGGCGGCGCGACGGGTTCGGCCGCAACAATCACAAGGCGATCGAAGGGCTCGACCGCGCGACGACGCTGACACCCGACGACATCATGGACGGGCGCCTGCCGTCGGGGCCGGTCGTGCTGTTCGACGACGACGATTTCTACATGGGCGGCGTGCTGGCCGAGCATCTGCGCAAGCAGGGGCTCGAGGTCGCGTTGGTGACGCCGGCGGCCCTCGCTTCCGCTTGGACCGTCTTCACGCTCGAACAGGAGAAGATCCAGAAGCGGCTGCTGGAGCTCGGCGTCGCGATTCACGCCAACAGCAATATCGCCCGCGTGCGCGACGGGTCTGTCGAACTCGCCTGTGTGTTCACGGGCGCGCGCCGATCGATTGACGCAGCCGCGGTCGTGACGGTGACGGCGCGTCTCCCGGACGAGACACTCTACGAGGCGCTATCGCCGGCAACGCTCGAAGGGTCGGGCATCAAGTCGGTCACGCGCATCGGCGATTGCTTCGCACCGGGTGCAATCGTGCACGCCGTCTTCAGCGGCCATCGCTATGCGCGCGAGCTCGATGCGCCCGCGTCGGATATGCTGTCGTTCCTGACCGAGCCGGTGACGTTGGACGGCCGCTAGCGCAGACCGGCCTAAGCGCGCCCGTCCACCAAGCGCTGCGCCGGCTTCAGCACCTTGTAGCCGTAGGCGCTCTTGGCCTTGTCGGGGCTCGCCGCGTGATGCACGAATTTCTGCTGCGTAAAGATCGTCTCATAGGCGCGCGTCGCCAGCGCATCGTCGGCGAGTTTTTCGAGCGGGCGAAACGCATGCCGCTCCTGGCCCGGCGCGAGCGGCGCGTTGTCGACCGAATTATAGGTGCAGTGGATCAGCGTGCGCGGCCGGTCGCTGTCATTCGGGCCGGAGGCGTGCAGCGTGTTCGAATGGAACAGCACGACGTCGCCCGGCTCCATGACGCATTCGACCGTCTCGTGCCGTTCGAACACCCATTTCAGCCGCTCGGGATCGGTGCCGCTGGCGCTGCCGAAATTCTTCACATTGATGCGGCCGCAGCGATTCGAACCGCGCACCAGTTTGAGGCAGCCATTGGCGCGATCGACGCGATCGAGCGCGACCGTCACGGTGACGAAATCCGGATAGAGCGTGCCTTCGTCGTACCAGTAGCCGTAATCCTGATGCCAGTCCCAGCTTCCGCTGCTGCCCGGGCGCTTCATCGAGAGCTTGGAATGCCAGTGATAGACTTTCATGCCGAGCACGGCCTCGGCCGCTTCGACCATGCGCGCGACGCGCGGAAACACGCCGAGAATGTCGTTGCCGAGTTCGGTCCAGGTCGCGACTTCCTGCGCCTGGCCGTTCGAATCGGCGAGCGCCCAGGCGGCGCCGTCGATCTCCGGATCGGCGCGGCAGGCTTCAATCAGCGGCGCGATCTCGTCGACCGGGAAGAAGCCCCGACGAATCAAGAACCCGTCCGCATGGAACTGCGCGAGCTCGCTGTCGCTCAACCGGTTGGCCGGGTCGGCGGTTAACGAAGCGATTTCTGGCCGGATGAATGTCATGGAAGACCCCTAGGCAAGCGCCGGATGCAACGATCCGCCCGCATGCCCGCCGCCGTCAAGATAGCGGGTGGCTTAGACCGAATGCCGGGTTTGTCTGCGCAGAATCGAATCTTTTCGACCCCCTCACCCTACCCTCTCCCCCTGTCAGGGGGAGAGGGATGCGACGGGTTGGCGCGTAGCGCCGTACCCGAAGCTGGGTGAGGGGGTCACTCGCAGCGCAACGGGACGACTAATGCCGCCGCGCCGGTTCGCGCGCGAGGCCCTTAGCGGCCAGCGCGTCGAGATAGGCCTGCCAGCGCTGCTTCTGCTCCTGGCCGAGCTCCCAGAGATAGCGCCAGGTGAAGATGCCGGTATCGTGCATGTCGTCGAACTTGATCCGGATCGCGTAGTTGCCGACCGGTTCGATGCCCATGATGCCGACATGCGCGCGGCCGGCGGGAATGTTTTTCTGACCCGGCCCGTGCCCCTGCACTTCGGCGGACGGACTCTCGACGCGCAGATACTCCGCCGGATAGCGCATCGTCGTGCCGTCGTCGAAATCGATCTCGAGAATCTTCTCGGCCGATTTGAGACGGATTTCCAGCGGGCGCGGCGGGATCGCGGTCATGGCGTGCGATCCAATGCGATCGGATTGTCGATGTTCAACGCGCGCCGCGCGGCGCGTCGCGCGGCGGTTGATCGAGCGCGCGCGCCTCGTCGACCAGCATGATCGGCATGCCGTCGCGAATCGGAAAGGCGAGCCCTGCGCGGCGGCTGATCAGCTCGTTCGCGGCGCGATCATAGTCGAGCGGACCCTTGGTCACCGGGCAGACCAGGATTTCGAGCAGCTTGGGATCGACCGCGCGTTCGCTCATCCCGCTCTCCCGTCTTTGTCGTTAATGCCGCTGGCCTTCGTCGCCGACATCGCCGCCGAGGGCCGCCATCTCGATCAGCCCGGTCAGCAATTCGGCGCGCGCCGCATGGTCGGGCGCTTCGAGCAGTGCCTGTTTCTCCACCGTCGCGAACGGGCAGAGCATCGAGAGCGCGGTCACCAGCGACACATCGTCGAGCTTGTCGATGGCGCCGACGTCGAGCGACATGCTCTGGCGCACGAAATAATGCCGCGCCGCCTTCTCGAGCCGCTTGCGATCGTAATGAACGTCGCCCGGTTCGATCATGTCGGCGGCGAAGGGATCCCAGCCGGCGACCACGCGCCGATAGCCGCCGGTCGTCGGTGTTTCCTCGCCGAGCCTGAAGCGAAGCAGGCCGCGCAATGTGATCAGATAACGTCCGTCGGCAGTTTCGCTGAAGGCGACGACGCGGCCGGCGCAGCCGACATCCTCGACCTTCGGCACGCGGCCGGATGTTTCCGGTTCGGCCGGCTGGATCATGCCGATGATGCGCTCCGATCGGAGGGCGTCGGCGACCATCGCGAGATAGCGCGGCTCGAAGATGTTGAGCGGCAGGCGACCGCCCGGCAGCAGCAGCGCGCCGCTCAGCGGAAAGATCGGAATCGTGTTCGGCAGCGCATCGAATTCGGGATCGAAGGGGCCACCGGCCATCGCGTCAGGCCCGCCGCCGCATTTACGAGAAGAGCAGCGAGGAAAGCTGGCGCCGGCCGCTGGCGACCAGCGGATCGGTCGGGCCCAACGCCTCGAACAGTTTCAGAAGCTGCTTGCGCGCCGCATCCTCGTTCCAGTCGCGCTTGCGCCGCATGATGTCGAGGAGCTGATCGATCGCACCTTCGCGATCGCCGGCCGCGAACAAAGCGAGCGACAGGTCGTAGCGCGCCTGGAGATCCTTCGGATCGCGCTCGACCTTGGCTTTCAGTTCCCCCGTATCGCCGCCGGCCGAGCCCGCCTGTTCGGCGAGTTCGAGCGCCGACCGCGCCGCCTGGATTGCGGCATCGTTCTCGGCGCCTTCGGGTGCGTTCTCGATCAGATCGCGTGCGGTGTCGAGATCGCCGCCCATGACCGAGGCGCGCGCGAGCCCGCCGATCGCGGCGACATTCGCCGGCTCATGCTGCAGCACGCGGCTATAGAGCGCGCTCGCCGCACCGTGATCGCCGGTCGCGAGCGCCGCATGGGCCTGTTCGAGCGCCTTGTCGACCGGCGAAGGACCGGCCGGCACGCCACCCGCCGTCTTGATCAGTTTGTCGACGAAGGCCTTCACCTGGCTTTCCGGCAGCGCGCCCATGAAGCCGTCGACCGGCTGGCCGCGGAAGAAGGCATAGACCGCCGGAATCGACTGCACGCGCATCTGTCCGGCGAGTTCCTGATTCTCGTCGATATTGATTTTGACCAGCCGCACCGCACCGCGTGCATCGTTCACGGCTTTCTCGATCGCCGGACCGAGCTGCTTGCAGGGGCCGCACCAGGGTGCCCAGAAATCGACGATGACCGGGATCGTCTGCGAGGCCGCAATCACGTCCTCCATGAAGGTCTCGGTGCGGCCGTCGATGACATTGGCTCCGGCTGGGGCACCCGCTGCGCCCGCCGCTGCCGGGCGGGCGCCCGCCTGTCCGATCAAAGGTTCCATGGTGCCTGTCTGTCCCTCGAAAATGGTCGGTCGGAATATGTGGATCGCCGCGATACTTGGCGCCTTGAGCGCCCGGAAGCAAGCCCCGTAAGCCGCTGCGCTGCCGGTTCGGCGCAGTCGGTTCGGGGGCTGCGCTCAGCCGGCGTCGAAATCGACGATCTCGGGCTTGTGTCCGCAGGCTTCGATGAAACGCATGAGATCCCCGGGCGCGATCGCGGTCGTCATGTCGTTGGTCAGCGGATGGCAATTGACCGGGCCGGTGCGAAGGATCCGGGCATCGATGACCGGCTGCACCGCGGTCGCGCGATCGTTGATCAGCGAAAGCGGCGTCACAGCACCGGGCAGGACGCCGAGATGCGCCATGAGGCGTTCCGGGCTGCCGAAGGAAAAGCGCCCGGCGCCAAGCCGGTCGGCGAGGCGGCCGAGGTCGACCTGGCGGTCCTCGTCCAGCACGACCAGCCACATGCGCCCCTTCTTGTTGCGCAGGAAGAGATTCTTGATGTGGCTGCCGGGCAGTTCGCCGCGCAGCCGCTTTGCCTCCTCGACCGTGAAGACCGGCGCATGGCGGTGGGTATCGTGAGCGATGCCGAGTTCGGCCAGGCGCGCGAGAAGCTGCCCCGGAGAGGTCGGCGGAGAGGTCGGGGGCGAGGTGGGCGGCGAGGTCGGCAAGGCCGCCGGGGCGCCGGCCTGTGAATTGGGGTTGGGCGG